>NZ_JAGFNO010000050.1:0-40416 GCF_017592595.1 Streptomyces sp. NEAU-YJ-81
AGGTGCGGGCGGGGTCAGGGCTGGTTCGGTGCTCGGCCGGGGCCCTCGGGGCCCTCGGAGGGGCCCCCGCCCTCGGTGCCCTCGGCGGGCCGCCGCGGCGGGCGGCCCCGGCGCGGGATCGGGCGCACCGCGCCGGGCAGCCGGCCCGCGTCCGCGAGCGCCTTGCGCAGCAGGAACTCGATCTGCGCGTTGGCGCTGCGCAGCTCGTCGTTGGCCCAGCGCGCGAGGGCGTCATGGATGGCCGGATCGAGCCGCAGCAGCATCTGCTTGCGCTGCCGCGGCTGTCGACCCTTCGGTCCGCTCTCGTCCGTCACTGGTACAGCGTGCCCGTGTTCAGAACGGGCTGCGGGGAGCGGTCTCCGCAGAGCACCACCATCAGATTGCTGACCATCGCGGCCTTGCGCTCCTCGTCCAGTGCCACGATCTCCTCCTCGGTGATCCGGGCCAGCGCCGCCTCGACCATGCCGACCGCGCCGTCCACGATCTGCCGGCGGGCGGCCACCACCGCGCCCGCCTGCTGGCGCTGGAGCATCGCGGAGGCGATCTCCGGGGCGTAGGCGAGGTGGGTGAAGCGCGATTCGATGATGCGGACTCCGGCCGCCTCGACCCGGGCGTGCAGTTCGATGGCGAGCTTCTCGGTGATCTCCTCGGCGTTGCCGCGCAGCGAGAGGGCGTCTTCGTCATGGGCGTCGTACGGGTACTCGATGGCGATGTGCCGCACCGCGGCCTCGGTCTGGGTGGAGACGAACTCCAGGAAGTCGTCCACCTCGAACATCGCCTGGGCGGTGTCCTCGACCCGCCAGACGACGACCGCGGCGAGCTCGATCGGGTTGCCGTAGGCGTCGTTGACCTTGAGGATCGCGGTCTCGTGGTTGCGCACCCGGGTGGAGATCTTCTCGCGGCTGGTGAGCGGGTTCACCCAGCGCAGCCCGTCGGTGCGGATGGTGCCGCGGTAGCGGCCGAAGAGCTGGACCACTCGCGCCTCACCGGGGGCGATGGTGTTGAGGCCGCACATGGTGAGGATCGCGGCGACGATCACCACGATGCCGGAGACGATCAGCAGAGTGGACCCGGCGCCCTTGTGGTCGGAGGCGACGGCGGCTCCCGCGAAGATCAGGCCGACGCCGCCCGCGAGTCCGGCCAGGCCCCCGAGCAGGGCCAGCCCGCCGCTGACGTTGTGCGCGGGCCGCTCCCGGACCTGCGGCTCCGGAAGGGCCGGTATGTCGGCCTGGTCGGTGATGCCCTCGGTGGAGGTGGCGTCGGACATGGGTGGATCCCCGTTTCCGTTCGGTGCTGCGGGTGCGTTCTTGCGTTCTAGCAAAGTGATAGCATATTACGCGCTCCTCGCAACCCTTGGCGCCCGTAAGCCGTCAGTTCCCTTGGAGTGGGTGCTTTTTGTCACCTTCGGAAAAAGCTAGATCGATGAGCATTTGAGGGTTGTTGCGGTGTTAGCTTCATGAGCTGACCTGGGGGGCTTATGGACTGGAGCGGCGGGAGCGATGGGTAGAGCGGAAGAGCGACGCGCGCGGCAGAAGGGCGCTCGCCGAGCCAAGCGGGCGGCGAAGTCGGGGGGCATACGCCGCTTCTTCACCTGGAAATGGGTGCTCGGCTACGTCCTGGGGTTCTGCGCGTTGCTCGTCGGGGCGTTCTTCGTCCTCTATCTGTGGGTCGATGTTCCGCCTGCCAACGCCGCGGCCAAGGCGGAGGCGAACATCTACAAGTACAGCGACGGCTCGATCATGGCGAAGACGGGCGACGTCAACCGTGAGTCCGTACCGCTGTCCAAGATCCCCAAGAAGGTGCAGCACACCTTTGTCGCCGCCGAGAACAAGGACTTCTTCAGCGACTCCGGCGTCTCGTTCACCGGCACCGCCCGCGGTCTCATCAACACCGCGCTGGGCCGGGGCAAGCAGGGTGGTTCGACCATCACCCAGCAGTACGTCAAGAACTACTACCTGAGCCAGGAACAGACCGTCAGCCGCAAGCTGAAGGAGCTGGTGATCTCGCTCAAGGTCGACCAGCAGAAGTCCAAGGACTACATCCTCGCGGGCTACATCAACACCAGCTACTACGGCCGCGGCGCCTACGGCATCCAGGCCGCCGCCCGCGCGTACTACGACAAGGACGTCGAGGACCTCAGCGTCGAGCAGGGCGCCTATCTCGCGTCGGTGCTCCAGGCGCCCAGCCAGTACGACTGGTCGGCGGCGGGGCCCAAGGGCAAGAAGCTGGTGAAGGCCCGCTGGAACTACGTCCTCGACAACATGGTCGAGAAGGACTGGCTGCCGAAGAGCGAGCGCGAGGGCATGAAGTTCGACGTGCCCATCGAGCCCCGCCCCATCCCCGGACGCGACGGCCAGGCCGGCTACCTCATCGACGCCGCCCAGAAGGAGCTGATCAAGGCTGGGGTCTCGGAGAACGAGATCGAGGCCGGTGGCTGGACGATCACGCTCAACATCGACAAGAAGAAGCAGAAGGCGTTGGAGAAGGCGGTCAGCACCGAGCTGACCGACAAGCTGGACCCGAAGAAGCGCAAGGTTGACGGCTACGCCCAAGTCGGCGCAACGTCGGTGGACCCGGAGACCGGCGGCATCGTGGCGATGTACGGCGGTACGGGCTACACCGACCACTTCTTCAACAATGCCACCCGCGAGGACTATCAGCCCGCCTCCACCTTCAAGCCGCTCATTCTGGCCTCGGCGCTGGAGAACGGCTCCGCCACGCAGGACGGCACCTCGGTCACCGCGAGCACCATCTACGACGGCACCAGCAAGCGGCCGGTCAAGGGCTCGCTCACCGGCTTCGCCCCGCCCAACGAGGACGACAAGTCGTACGGGCCCATCTCCGTCCAGAAGGCGATGAACAACTCCGTCAACTCCGTCTTCGCGCAGATGGCGGTGGACGTGGGCCTGGACAAGGTGAAGAACACCGCCATCGACCTCGGCATGAACAAGGACGCGGGCGGCTTCGATGTGCGCCCCGCGATGTCGCTGGGCGTGATGGGCGCCAGCCCCAAGGAGATGGCCGGGGTCTACGCGACCCTCGACAACCACGGCAAGACGGTCAAACCGGCGATCGTGAAGTCCGCCGAGAAGGGCGATGAGCGGCCCGAGTTGCCCGATCCGGTCAACGGCCAGTCGATCAGCCGCGGCGCCGCCGACTCCGTCACCTCCGTCCTCACCGGAGTGGTCGACGACGGCACCGGGCAGGCGGTGCGGCAGCAGGGCCAGGCGGTCGCGGGCAAGACCGGCACCTCGGACGACAACAAGTCGGCCTGGTTCTCCGGCTACACCCCCGACCTGGTGACCTCCGTCGGCATGTTTGGCGAGGGGAAGAAGAAGCAGGTCTCGCTCAAGGGCACCGCGGGCGGTGGCCGCGTCAACGGCGGTGACTTCCCGGCCCGGATCTGGGCCGCGTACACCCAGACCGCGCTGAACGGTAAGAAGGCCTCGAAGTTCGACCTGGACACCGACATGGGGGCTGCGGTCAAGCCGCCCCCGTCGCCGAGTTCGAGTGACACCTCGGAGTCGCCGTCGTCCAGCCCGTCGGCGAGCGAGTCCACCAGCGAGTCGCCGTCGTCCAGCCCGTCGGCCAGCGAGTCCACAAGCGAGTCGCCGTCGTCCAGCCCGTCGGGGTCGCCGTCCGGCGACACCTCCCCGAGCGCGCCCGACCCGTCGAGCTCGTCCTCGACCGAGGGCGGCTTCCTCCGCAGAGACCAATAGTGACGGCCCGGTGCGGGCGTGCCCCTTGGCACGCCCGCACCGGACCGCATGGCTGGAAGGCCCCGAGGGTCAGAAGTTCGCCTCGATCTGGCTCTTGAGCATCGCGAGGGCGAAGAAGCCGTAGAAGCCGATGGCCAGCAGCATCATGCCCAGCCGCGACCCCCGCAGCCGTACGGCGGCGGGCAGATCGCGGCGGTTGAGCCGGATCAGCAGCGCCGAGTAGACGAGGGTGACGACGGAGGCGGTGCAGGTGGAGATGGTCAGCAGCACGATCGGCTGGTTCACCCCGGACAGCAGGATCGCCGAGCCGATGCCCACCTCGGCCCATACGACCGCGAAATACAGCCGGCCCTCGGTCCAGAAGGCCGACTCTCGCAGGTAGTTGCGCTTGGCGAAGTCGCTGACCACCCGTCCGATGACGTCGAGCAGACCGATCGAGGCGGCCCAGAGCGAGACCGTGGCCACCGCGAAGAACACGATCTTGAGCCAGTCGCCCACCTGCTGCCCCAGCAGATCGCCCTGGATCCGCAGGAAGGTTGGGCTGTTCTCCACGTCGTCGCGTCCGAAGAGGGTTTCGTACGCGAGCATGCTCATCAGCCCGATCGTGACCAGGCAGACCACGAAGAACGACACGATGTGCTCGGTGTTGGCCCGGCGCCACCACACCCGCCAGCGGGCCAGATTCGCCTCGTCCTGCGGAAAGGCGTAGCGGTCGGCGCCCGACGCCTCCGACTGGCCGGTGATGGGGGAGACCAGCTTGGGGACGTGGGCGCCCATGCCGTAGCCCTTGTCCCGGATCCAGTTGCTGAGCACCAGATTGTGCACTCCGCCCGCCCCGGCGGCGCCGATCGCGCTGAGGATCATGGTGAAGGTGATGCCGTCCGGGATCCGGCCGACGCCGGTGACGGTCTTCTCGCCCGCCGTGCTCCAGGTGTGCCAGCCGATGACGGCGACCGCGACGACGGCGAGGAAGAACAGCGTCAGCACGACCTTGACCACCTCGACCTTCTCGATCGTGCGGTAGACCACCGGTGAGACGGTCAGCACCACTCCGAAGCCCACCAGCGAGCCCACGGTGATCCAGGTGACATCGCCGCCGCCGGTCAGATACGTGAGCACCGTCGAGCCGGAGGTGGCCCAGCCCGGCCAGACGTACTGGAACGCGCCGGCCAGGCAGATCAGGATGCCCCACGCCTTGGACCAGCGGGAGAAACCGGCGACCACGGTCTGTCCGGTGGCCAGGGTGTAGCGCTCGATCTCCAGATTGATCACGGTCTGGACGACCAGGGTCACCACCGCGAGCCACAGCAGCCCGAGCCCGCCGATCGAGGTCAGATACGGCCACAGGATGATCTCGCCCGCCGCCATGCCGATCCCGACGGCGACGACCCCCGGGCCGACCATCGTGCGCAGCGGCGGTGGATCGGGCAGATCGAGCAGATCGGGTGGCGCGTCGGCCGGGTGGGACGGGCGCCGGGTGGATGGTGACGGTGTCGACGACGCTGACGACATGGCGGCTCCTCGGGGGACGGCGAGGTCGTTACGGGGACGGGGAAAGGGGGTTGGCGGTGCTCAGGTGCTCAGGTGCTCAGGTGCTCAGGTGCTCAGGTGCTCAAGCCGGTACGGGCGTGCTGGGCGGCCAGGCGCACCGGGGCGTTGGCCGCGCCGTAGCCCTGGTAGCCGTCGATCCGCTGGACGATCTCGAAGAAGACCCGGCCGACGGTGGCCGTGTACAGATGCAGGAACGTGCCGCTGTCGTCCTGGTCGTAGAGCAGGCCGAGCTCGCGCAGGGTGCGATGGAGCCCGGGGTCGAGCTCATGGCGCGCTTCGAGGTCGTCGTAGTAGTTGTCGGGGATGGGCAACAGGGGTGCGCCGAGTTCCCGCAGTCGGCGCGCGGTGGCGAGGATGTCCCGGCTGTGCAGCGCGATGTGCTGCCACAGGGAGCCGGAGGGGCCCGAACCCGGCCGGACCTGGGCCAGGTTGAGCGCGAGGCGCACCGAGCCCTCGGCGTTGGACACGGCCCGGCTGCGCAGCAGCCCGTACGGATCGGCCAGCTCAAGGGACTCATGCGGCCGCAGCCCCAGGACGGCGCGGTAGAACAGCGACGCCTCGTCGAAGTGGTGCCGGGGCTGGGTGAGCGCCACATGGTCGATATGGGTGATACCGGCGGGGGAGGCCGCGTGGGCGCGCGGGGTGAAGTCGCCGGTCCAGCTCGGGTGGTCGGGGTGTTCGGTGCGGCAGAAGAAGAGCTCGGTGGAGTCGGGTGCGGCGACCGCGTCCAGTGGGGCGTCCGCCACGGCCCGGTGGCGGGGCAGGACGGGGGAGAGCAGGGCCCGCGCCCGGCCCGCGGACGCGGCCGGATCGGGGGTCTCCAGGCCGATGGCGGCGAGCGCGGGTTCGGGGTGCCCGGTGGCGGCGTCGAGGCCGGAGTTGAGGACGATCCGGGCTTCGCCCTGCTCCCACAGCTCCACGGGCTTGGAGTGGTGGCGGCCGGTGCGGGCGAAGCCGAGCCCGGTCAGCAGCACGGACAACTCGGCTCCGCCCGAGGCCAGTTCGGCGAAGGCGAAGCCGGTGGGGACGACGGGGGCGGGCAGATCGGTGCGGCCCGCGGCCTCCTCCAGAGCGATCAGCGAGCGCAGCGCGTCCACGGCGGTGCGGGCCGTATCGCCCTGCCGGAAGACGTCGTTGAAGACCTCCAGGGACAGTGGCCCGTCGTAGCCCGCCGCGAGGACGTGCTCCAGCAGCCCCGCCACGTCGAAGCCGCCCTGCCCGGGGAAGCAGCGGTAGTGGCGGCTCCACTGGAGGACGTCCATGGCCATCAGTGGGGCGTCGGCGAGCTGGAGGAAGAAGATCTTCTCGCCGGGGATCTCCTCGATGCCCTTGGGGTCCGAGCCGCGCGAGAGGATGTGGAAGCTGTCCAGGCAGGTGCCGAGCGCGGGGTGGCCGGCCTGCCGGACGATCCGCCAGGCGTGGTCGTAGGTGTTCACATGCCGCCCCCAGGCCAGCGCCTCGTAGGCGATGCGGATGCCGTGGGCGGCGGCCCGTTCGGCGAGCAGCCGGAGCTGTTCGGCGGCGAGGGCGTCGTCGTCGAGGGCGGCGGGGGAGACGCTGGAGCACACCAGCATCAGATCGGCCCCGAGCCGCTCCATGACCGCGAACTTCTTCTCGGCCCGGCGCAGATTGCGGGCCAGCAGGTCCTCGGGGACGGCCTCGAAGTCGCGGAAGGGCTGGAAGAGGTCGATGGCCAGGCCCAGTTCGGCGGCGCGGTCCCGGACCCGCTCGGGGGACAGGGGGCTGGCCAGCAGGTCGTTCTCGAAGATCTCGACCCCGTCGAAACCGGCGGCGGCGATGGCGGTGAGCTTTTCCTCGAGGGTGCCGCTGAGACACACGGTGGCGATGGACTTGCGCATGATCAGCCTCCGGCGGGGAGCTCGAGCAGGTCGGTGAGGTCGGCGAGCATCCGCTCGGCGTCGGGTTCGCGGCCGGTGAAGAGCCGGAAGGCGTCGGCGGCCTGGAAGACGGCCATGCCGCCGCCGTCCAGAGTGCGGCAGCCGGCCGCGCGGGCGGCGGTCAGCAGCGGGGTGACCAGCGGGCGGTAGACCACCTCGGCGACCCACAGCCCGGGCCGCAGCAGCCCGGCGGGCAGCGGCAGCCCGGGGTGGGCGGCCATCCCGGTGGGGGTGGCGTGCACCAGCCCGTCGGCGACCTCGACGGCCGCCGGGAGCCCGCCGTCGGACACGGTACGGACCCGGGTGGCGCCGAACCGTGTCGCCAGCGTCCCGGCGAGCCCGGCGGCCCGCGCCGGATCGGTGTCGGCCAGCGTCAGCCGGTCGGCGCCGACGGTCAGCAGCGCATGGGCGACGGCGGCGCCCGCCCCGCCCGCGCCGAGCAGCACGATCTCGCCGGTGGGCGCGTCGGGCAGACCGCGGGCGAAGGAGCGGGCGAACCCGGACCCGTCGGTGTTGTGGCCGATCGCCCGGCCGTCCTCGCCGAAGACCACCGTGTTGACCGCGCCGAGCAGCGCGGCGTCCTCCGACAGCCCGTCGAGATGCCCGATGACCGTCTGCTTGCAGGGATGGGTGATGTTCAGCCCGTCGAAGCCCAGCCGGGCGGCGGCCCGCACCAACTCGCCGACCCCGTCCGGGCCGAGCCCCAGCGGATCGATGTCGATCGTGCGGTAGAGATACCGCAGCCCGTGGCGGTCGGCCTCGCGCTGGTGCAGGGCGGGGGAGAGCGAGGGGCCCACGCCGGATCCGATCAGCCCCACCAGACAGGACTCCCGGCCCTGCCGCCCCTCCGGTGACTCCCGCGACTGGTGTGCACTGCCCCGCATACGGGTGACCTCCTGCGTTCCCGGCTAATGTACGAACTGGTTCGTTAGTAGCTGGGACAGTAAAACCCCAGGACGCCTTCTTGTGAACCCCCTGCACGTAGAGTGGGCCCAGCATGAGCGATCAGCCGCCGAAGAACAGCCGCCTCCGCGACGCCGTCCGCACCCAGGCCGAGATCCTGGACGTCGCGACCCGGGAATTCGCCGAGCGCGGCTACGCCGGGGCCCGCGTCGACGAGATAGCCGCACTCACCCGCACCACCAAGCGGATGATCTACTACTACTTCGGTGGCAAGGAGCAGCTCTACATCAAGGTCCTGGAGCGCGCCTACACCGGCATCCGCGAGGCCGAACAGGCCGTGGACGTCACCGGTCTGGACCCCGCCGAGGCCATCCGGCACCTGGCCGAGCTGACCTTCGACCACCACACCGCACACGCCGACTTCATCCGGCTGGTGTCGATCGAGAACATCCACCGGGCCGAGCACCTGGTCAAGTCCGAGACGCTGGCCAAGGCCGGTACCCCGGTGATCGACCTGATCTCCGGGATCCTCGCCCGCGGCCGTGAGCAGGGCGTCTTCCGCGACGACACCGACACCGACGCCGTCGACGTCCACATGATGATCAGCTCGTTCGCCGTCTTCCCGGTGGCCAACCAGTACACCTTCGGCACCCTCTTCGGCCGCGACCCCCTGGACCCGGAGCGCCGCGCCCACTACCGCCGGATGCTCGGCGACATGGTCGTGGCCTACCTCAGCGCGAGGTCCTGAACCGTACGGCCCCGCACCGGGCGGCCCGGGACCGTACGCCTCACGACCGTGCGCCTCACGGCATCGCGAGCTCGAACCAGACGACCTTGCCCGTGGACAGCCGGGTCGCGCCCCAGCGCCGCGCCATCCGGTTCACCAGATACAGCCCGCGGCCGCCCTCGTCGGACGGCCGGGCCTGGCGCAGCCGCGGTAGCTGGGGGACGTCGTCCCCGACCTCGCAGCGCAGGACGTCCGTGCGCAGCAGCCGCAGCGTGATCGGCCGCTCGGCGTACCGCACCGCGTTGGTCACCACCTCGCTGACCAGCAGCTCCACCGCGTCCGTCAGATCGTCCAGGTCCCAGCGGGCCAGTGCCCGGCGGGCCAGCCGGCGCGCCTGCCCGGCGGTCTGCGCCTTCGGGTCCAGGAACCAGTAGGCGACATCGCTGGGCGCGATGCCCTCGAAGCGGGCAGCGAGCAGCGCCACGTCGTCGTCGCGGTCGCCGGGGCCGAGCATGTCCAGCACCTCGTCGCACAGCGGCTCCAGCGGCGGCGGGTTGGGGCCGGTGAGCCGGGCGGTGGCGGTCAGCCGCTCCCGCAGCTGCTCGATCCCGGTCCACACATCGCGCATCCGCGATTCGACCAGCCCGTCGGTGTAGAGCATCAGGGTGGCCCCGGCCGGGGCGTCCAGCTCGACCGCCTCGAAGTCGACCCCGCCGACCCCGATCGGCGCCCCCGGCGGCACCCGCAGCACCTCGGCGCGGCCGCCCCGGTGCAGCAGAATGGGCGGTGGATGGCCCGCGTTGGCGACCACGATGCGGTGCGCGACCGGGTCGTAGACCGCGTACAGGCAGGTGGCCATGCGGTCGGTGCCCAGCCGCTGGGCCTGCTCGTCGAGGTGGTGCAGCACCTCCTGCGGCGGCAGATCGAGCCCGGCCAGGGTCTGCGCGGTGGTGCGGAGCTGGCCCATGATCGCGGCGGAGGTCATCGAATGGCCCATCACATCGCCGACCACCAGCGCCACCCGGTTGCCCGGCAGCGGGATCGCGTCGTACCAGTCGCCGCCGACCCGCGCGGTCTCGGCCGCGGGCAGATAGCGGCTGGCCAGCCGGACGCCGGTGGGCTGCGGCAGTGAGTCGGGCAGCATGGTGCGCTGCAGCTCGTCCGCGATGTACACCTCGCGCCCGTACAGCACCGCCTTGTCGACGCCGAGCGCGGTGTGGGTGGCGAGCTGCGCGGCCACCAGCAGATCGTCCGGTTCGAACGGCGGCCGGTCCGGGCGGCGTACGAACACGGCCGCGCCGATCACCCGGCGGCGCCCGCGCAGCGGCGCCAGCACGGTGCGCTGACCGGTCGCCACCGAGGGGCCCTCGCCGAGCAGTTCCGGCAGCGCGGCGCGGGCGGCCTGCGAGTCGCCGAACACCGGCCGCACCCCGCGCAGCACCTCGGCCAGCGGACCGCCCGCCTCCACCTCGCACAGCTCGGCGGCCGGGCCGCCGCCCACGGCGGGCGACAGATCCGGCTGGGAGGGCAGCAGCGACAGCCGGCCGCTGTCGGTGTCCGGGTCCAGCGGGATCCGGTCGGTGCGGCGCAGCCGCAGCACCACCGGGCCGACCGGGCGCTCGTCGCCGACCGGCAGCGGATCGCGCAGATACACCAGGATCGCGTCGGCGAAGGTGGGCACGGTGGCCCGGCACAGGCCCAGCACGATCTCGTCGAGGTCGATGCCGCGGGCGATCCGCCGGGTCGCGGCCCCCACGAACCGCAGCCGGTCGCCGCCCCGGTCCCGCGTGGCGGCCTCGGCGGCGGCGGTGCCGCCCGCGGACGGCACCGTGGGCACTCCGCCCTCCGGCGCGCTGTACGCCACCTCGCCCGCCGCGGCGGCCGCCGCGTGGGTGGTCTCGCCGGCCCGCTCCGGGTGCTCGCCCGCGCCGGCGCCCCGGCGCGCCGCTCCCCGGCCCCGGCCGCCGCTCTGGGCGGCTGGGGGCTGCTCATCGGGGCCGGTGCCGCCGCTCGGCCCTCCGGGCCGGCCCGACGCGCCTCTTGCGGCATTGCGATCCGCGTCCCACACAGGCTCGCCCTCCGGTGTGCCGTGCTCCGGCTGCGCCGGGTGCTCGCTCTCCGCCGTATTCCGGCGCTCCCTGCCTCCGCCACCGCGCGCCGCGGCGGCGCCTCCCCGCCCAGCGGCGCTGTCGGTGCCGGTGGCGCCGCTCCTGCCGCGGCCACGGCGCCCGCGGCCCGTCCGGTCGGCGCCGTCGCCGCGCTCGGGGGCGCCGCCGCGCTCTCTGGCGCGCGGCACGGGCTCCCCTTCGGGGCCCGGGGGTCCGTCATGGGCCGCCGGGCCCGCGGGGCCGGCGCCGACCGGACGGGGCTCGGCAGGACGCGGGCGGCCGCCGCCGGGCTCCTGGCCGGGGGCAGCCGTCTGCCGCACGGCGGTCCGCGGGTCCGGGACCGCGCCGTGCGCGTCGTCGGGCGCGGGCGCGCCCGGGGCGGCGGCAGAGGTGGCCGCCTGCCGCCTGTTGTGGGAGGTGGGGTGCTCCGTCACGCGTGGGTTTCCATCCGTCCGGGGCCGTGCGCCCGCAGGTCGTGGGCGCACCGAGTGTCAGGCACGTCGTCGGCAGTTCAGATAGAGCTGGATCTCGGGTGGTACGTCCGTGCTGGCCGGGGCGTACGCGTGTGAGTCCTCCCCGGCGATCTCGAAGCCCGCTTCGCGTACGACCTGGCGCAGCTCGTCCCGCAGATAACCGGATACCCGGACCGAGTTGCCGAGGAACGGGATGGGGAAGTCGTCGATGTCCGCCTCCACCATGCCCAGCCCCAGCAGCCCCTCGGGTCTGAGCACCGCGTGCAGGGTCCGCAGGGCGTACGGGATCTCCGGGCGGGGCAGCAGCAGCAGCGTGAAGTAGCCGGCGATGCCGTCGAAGGGGCCGAGCTCCCGGGGGCCTCCCGGGCCGTACCGGCCGCCCACCCGCAGGTCGACGATGTCCACCTGGTGGAAGGTGGCCTCCGGCACATTGTCCCGGGCCAGCTTGAGCATCCCCGCGGAGATGTCGATGCCGACCACCTCGTGCCCCGCGTCCACCAGCTGACGGGCCGTGGGCAGGCCCGTACCGCAGCCGACGTCGAGCACCCGGGAGCCGGGCGGCAGCGATTCGGCCAGCCACTGACCGGCCGCGATCTGGCCCTCTTTGTACGGAAAGGCCTCGTCATAGCGGTCGCCGATGGTGTCGAAGGCGTCCGCCTGACCGCTGCGGTCCAGTGCGAGGCGGTCGAAGTCCTCGTAGCCCTCGTAACCGTCCCTGCACGCGTCCTCACCGCTCACGACTCCGCCCCCTCCTGTGACAATACGTCAGATCTTGCGCATCGCCCGTGACTTGCGCCGGCATCTGGTGTCCCGCATGGGCAGTGTTCCGGACGACGATCCTACGTTTGAAACACTGGGACACGACAAGAGGTTCATGACCTCGAGTGTGCCGAGGTGTGCTTCTTGTCCGTACGGCCCCAGTCCGCCGGAAGGGCGGGCACGGACCATGCGGGGTCGGGCCGCCAGTCCTCCCACCCGTCCCGGAACGGCGCTCCCCAGGACTCGATGGCCGCCACGGCCGCCCGGCCCGCGGTCCGGACCCGCTCCGCCTGCTCGGGGCCCATCAGCCCGGCCCGCTGCGCCTGCGCGAACTCGTCCTCGTCCTTCCATTCCCAGCTGTGGTCGGGGTAGACCGCGATGTCCAGGAAGTGGTCCTCGGAGTCCACCCCGCGGGCCCGGCGGACCAGCGGCTCCTCCAGGTTCACGTACCAGTTCTTGAACTGCCAGCCCTGGTCCCAGAACAGCCACACCGACCACGGCTCACCGGGCCGGGCCAGCTTCAGCACCCCGGTGCCGAACCACTGGGACAGCGCGGTGGTCCGCGGCTTGGTGTAACGGGTGGACAGCGGCTCATGGTGCACCGAGGTGCCGTCGGTGAGCTGCGGTTTGACGCAGGCGGTGCCGGGGGCGAGCCAGACGGCGAGCAGCTCGGCGGTGTCCTCGACGACGGTCACGGGACGGCAGATGTGGATGAGCTCGGAGGCGTTGGCCCGATAGCGCCACAGGATATGGTCACCCGGTGCCCACCGGGTGATGTCCGCCGTCCCCGTCGTCTCCGCGATGTCCGCTGTCATGAGCAGATCTTAGGTGCGCCGGGGCCGCGATGCCGTGACCTATGCCGCAACCGGTGGCCAACGCCCGGCTAAGGATGCGTCATGCGCAGCACGTCGAGCGCCTCGTCGAGCTGCTCCACGGTCAGCAGCCCGCGCTCCACATAGCCGGACTCCAGCACCACCGCCCGGATGGTCTTGCGCTCGGCCAGCGACCGCTTGGCCACCTTCGCCGCCTCCTCGTAGCCGAGGTAGCGGTTGAGCGGGGTGACGACGGACGGCGAGGACTCCGCGTACTCCCGGGCCCGCTCGGCGTTGGCGGTGATCCCGTCGATCGTGCGGTCCGCGAGCAGCCGGGAGACATTGGTCAGCAGCCGGATCGACTCCAGCAGATTCTTGGCGATCACCGGAAGCATCACATTGAGCTCGAAGTTCCCGGCCGCCCCGGCCATGGCGACGGTGGTGTCATTGCCGGTGACCTGCGCCGCGACCATCAGCGTGGCCTCGGGGATCACCGGGTTGACCTTGCCCGGCATGATCGAGGAGCCGGGCTGCAGATCGGGCAGCGCGATCTCGGCGAGCCCGGTGCGGGGGCCCGACGCCATCCAGCGCAGATCGTTGGAGATCTTGGTGAGGCCGACCGCGATCGTCCGCAGCTGCCCGGACGTCTCGACCAGCCCGTCCCGCGCGCCCTGCGCCTCGAAGTGATCCCGGGCCTCGGTCAGCGGCAGCCCGGTGGCGCGGGCCAGCTCGGCGATGACGGCGGCGGCGAACCCGGGCGGGGTGTTGATCCCGGTGCCCACCGCCGTACCGCCCAGCGGCAGCTCGGCCAGCCGGGGGAGCGCGGCGCGCAGCCGCTCGATCCCGTACCGCACCTGGGCCGCGTAGCCGCCGAACTCCTGACCAAGGGTCACCGGAGTGGCGTCCATCAGATGGGTGCGCCCCGCCTTGACCACCTCCGCGAACTCGGCCGCCTTGTGCTCCAGCGCCTCCGCCAGATGGGCCAGGGCCGGGATCAGATCGCGGGTGACGGCCGCGGTGGCCGCGATGTGGATCGACGAGGGGAAGACGTCGTTGGAGGACTGGCTGGCGTTGACATGGTCGTTGGGGTGCACCGGGCGGCCCAGGCGCTCGCTCGCCAGGGTGGCCAGCACCTCATTGGTGTTCATATTGGACGAGGTGCCGGAGCCGGTCTGGAAGACGTCCACCGGGAAGTGATCGTCCCAGCGACCCTCGGCGACCTGGGCCGCCACCTGAGCGATCGCCCCCGCGATGTCCTTGTCCACCACGCCCAGATCCGCGTTGACCAGCGCGGCCGCGCCCTTGATCCGGGCCAGCGCCTCGATATGCGCCCGCTCCAGCCGCTGCCCGCTGACGGGAAAGTTCTCCACCGCCCGCTGGGTCTGGGCGCGCCACTTGGCGTGCGCCGGGACCCTGACCTCTCCCATCGAGTCGTGCTCGATGCGGTAGCCCTCCTGGGGGCTGTCGTCGCGGTGGCTCTCGTCGGTCATGGGGACACCTCCGTCCAGCACAGCGTCATCACGCCACCCCGTGTTCCCGCGCCCGCCCGCCCGAACAAGTGAGCCCGGTCACCGTACGGCCTCCGGCGCCCGCGGAGTGTCCACCTCGCCGGTGCGCTTGAGCTTCTGCCACGGCAGCAGGGCGCCGGTCGCCGCGGTGACACAGGAGTGCAGCAGCACCAGATACATCAACTGGCGGTAGGCGATCTGCTGCAGCGGCAGTACGGCCAGTGCCCGGTAGCCCTCCCGGTCCAGCCGGAACGCGTACGCCGCGCCCAGCAGCTGCACCAGCAGCAGCGCGCCCCAGGCCAGCAGCGAGCGCACCGGGTCCAGGAAGATCACCCCGTAGAGGGTGAAGAGGTCGATCAGCGGCGCGCACAGCGGGGTGAGGATCTGGAAGAGCACCACCAGCGGCATCCCCACCCGGCCGAACCGCCCCGAGGGCCCCCGGTCGATCAGCGAGCGGCGGTGCTTCCACAGCGCCTGCATGGTGCCGTAACTCCAGCGGTAGCGCTGCTTCCACAACTGGCCGAGGGAGCTGGGCGCCTCGGTCCAGGCGCGGGCGTGCTCCTGGTAGACCACCTGCCACCCGGCCCGGTGCAGGGCGATGGTGATGTCGGTGTCCTCGGCCAGGGTGTCCGCGCTCATGCCCCCGGCCTCCAGCAGCGCCCGGCGGCGGAAGGCCCCGATCGCGCCGGGGATGGTGGGCATGCAGCGCAGCAGGTCGTACATCCGCCGGTCGAGGTTGAAGCCCATCACATACTCGATGTGCTGCCAGGCGCCGATCAGCTTGCCCCGGTTGCCGACCTTGGCGTTGCCCGCGACCGCGCCCACCCGCGAGTCGGCGAACGGGCGGACCAGCTCACGGATGGTGGTGGGCTCGAAGACGGTGTCGCCGTCCATCATCACGATCAGCTCGTGGCTGGCGTGGGCGATGCCCCGGTTGAGCGCGGCGGGCTTGCCCGCGTTGACCTGACGCAGCACCCGTACGTTGGGCAGCCCCATCGCCTCGGCGATATCGGCCGTGCCGTCGGTGGAGCCGTCGTCCACGACCAGGATCTCGATCGGGTGGGTGGAGGCGGACAGCGACCTCAGGGTGTTGGCGATGCACTCCTTCTCGTTGTACGCGGGCACGATCACGCTCACCGGATCGGTCACCTCCTGCACCCGGCTCCAGCGACGCCGCTCCCGCGAGCGCCGGTGCCACCAGGCGAGGACCACCATCAGCAGCAGCCGCCCGATCACCGAGAAGCCCACCAGCCCCAGCAGCGCCATCAGCGCGGGCAGCGCGCTGTGGGTGAACGCGGCGGCCCAGATCAGCGCCCGGCCCTCCCAGACCGGCAGGGCGTGGGCCGGGTGGTTGGCGCTGTGGGCGCCGAGCGCGCCGGTGACGGTGGTGAAGGAGTAGCCCTTCTTCTGCATCCGCTCGATGTACAGCCCCAGGGCCGTCACGGTCCGCGCGCGGTTGCCGCCCGCGTCGTGGAAGAGCACGGACGCGCCCTTTTTGCCCTCGGGAGTGGCGTTCTGGACGATCTCCTTGACCGGGGGCCGCTGCCAGTCCTCGCTGTCGGTGTCCACGAACGCGCTGATGTAGCCCTTGGACCCGATGTGCTGCTGCACCGGCCAGGTGCGGTCGTCCAGCGCGCGGACCTTGGAGGCGTACGGCGCCCGGAAGAGCGAGCTGGTGATGCCCGCCGCACCGGCCAGGGCGAGTTGGGACTGAGCCAGTTCGCGGTCCATGCGCCCCTTGTCCTGGTACGACAGGTCGACATGGGAGAAGGTGTGCACCCCGACCTCATGGCCCGCGGCCCGCATCCGGCGGACCAGCTCCGGATGGCGGATCACCATCTGGCCCAGCACGAAGAAGGTGCCCCGCACCTTGTGGCGGCGCAGTACGTCGAGGATCTCCGGGGTCCAGCGGGGGTCCGGGCCGTCGTCGAAGGTCAGCGCGATGGTCTTGGACGGAATGGCGTGCTCGGTGGCCTTCCCCTTCCGGTCGAAGGTGATCACCGGCCCGCCCTTGCGCAGCCGGTCGGGGACGGTGCGCGAGGCGTGTGAGCGGTACACCCGGGCGTCGTTGCCGACCTCGGCGTGCAGATAGCCGTCCAGCAGCAGGGTGCACACCAGCGCGAGCAGGGTCGCGAGGGCGAGCACCATCCGGGTGCGGGTGCGGAGCCTTCGCAGCTTGACGGTACGGAGCTTGGGAGCGTGGCCGTCGGCTTTGGACAGCTTGGGGGTGCGGAGCCTGCCCGTGAGCCGGAGCCTGCCCATGACCCGGAGCCTGCCCGTGAGCCTCGCGGCGCGGCGCCCGGAGCCGGTCAGCCGGAACACCGTGCGGGGCGCGCCGTCCTGACGGGGCGCGGGGGGTCGGCGGCGCGGCCGGGGCAGCCTCGGCGGTCTGCCGCCGCTCATGACTCCTCGCCGTCGGCCTCGGGGGCGCCCGGCCCATCGGCCGGGGCGCCGCCTCCGGCGGGCCCCTGGGGGCCCTTCGGGGGCTTGGGCGGGTTGGCCTGCGGGGGCTTCTGGGTCTGGGGCTTCTGGGGGGACTTGGCGTGGCCGGGCTTCGTGGTGCGGCCGGGAGCCTGCGGGTGGCCGGATCCCTTGGCCGGTGGCTTGGCGGCGTCGGAGTGCTTCTTCGGCGGGGTGTGCGACGCGTCCGCGGGGTGCTTGGCGGGCGGGTGGGCGGCCGGATGCGAGGGCGCGTGGGCGTGCTTGCGGTGCCCCGCGGCCCGGTGTCCTTCGGCGGACTCGCGGGCGCCGGGGCGGGGGTGCGCGGAGGAATGCCGCGGCGCCGCGCGGTGGGCCTTGGGCGGGGCGGGCTGCGGGGGCGCGGGCCGCGGCCGGGTGGTGACGGGGGGAAGGGCGACGGGCTCCCGGGCGGACTGGGGCTCCGGGCGCTCGGAGTCGTGCCGGTGGCGCTGGTGCTGACGGTGGGTCGGCGCGTACTCGTACTCGTCGTCGCGCCGCTCATGCGATCCGGAGGGCCCCGAACGCCCCTCCGGGGTGTGCTTCGGTTCCCGGCCGAACGCCTCGGTGGCGACGGGATGCCCGGGGATCAGCGTCTGCGGCGCGAACGGCGTACCGCCCGCGTAGCCCAACCCCAGGACCGCCGAATAGCCGAGGCAGGCGGCCCCCGCGACTACGCCCACATGTCGTACGAGTCGGCCACGGCGCCCGGAGAGGTCCACGAACACGGGCCCCTTCCGGGCCACGTCAGCGCGGAGGGGACGCGAAGGCGCGCGCTCGGCCACATCTGACTGAGGATCCATACGGAAGAGGCTAATGCAGAAAATACGACATGCGACATATAAGTCAAACATGCGGTGTGTCATAGTTCAGTAGGCTTCACCGAATATGCGAGGTTTGGCGAGGAGAACGGCACGGGCGGCGCAGCCCCCGGCGCCTCGTACCGGACCGCAAGAAGGAGCCAGAGCCATGAGGGCCAGTCCCCGCATGAGCGGAATCGCCGTGGCCGGCGCGGTGGTCTGCGCCACCATCGCCGTATGGGCGGGACACCACGAGCAGTCGCCCGAGCCGCACGCCGCGCCCTCACAGCCGCAGGTGTCGCAGCCCCCCGCGGCACGGCCACCCGCCGAGTTCGTGCCGTACGTCAACGCCTGGTCGGACTCGGCGTACGACATGGCCGCCGCGGCCGCGCGCGGAGTCAAGGAGTTCACCCTGGGCTTCGTCGTCGCGGGCGACGGCTGCACCCCGGCGTGGGACGGCGGCACCTCGCTCGACGACCAGGGGCTGGAGGCCCGGGTCGAGGGCGTCCGCCGGGCGGGCGGCGACGTACGGATCTCCTTCGGCGGCGCCGAGGGCACCGAGCTCGCCACCGTCTGCACGGACGTCCCCGAACTCGCCTCCGCCTACGCCGAGGTGATCGAGCGATACCAGGCGCACCGGATCGACTTCGACCTCGAGGGCGAGGCGCTCGCCAACGCCGAGGCGGCGGCCCGCCGCGCCCAGGCGCTCGCGCTGATCCAGCGCACCCACGAGGGCCTGAACATCTCCTTCACCCTGCCCGCCATGCCCGACGGGCTGACCGCCGAGAGTGTCGCCCAGTTGGAGGCCGCCAAACAGGAGGGGGTCATCCTCTCGACCGTCAACATCATGGCGATGAACTACAGCGGGGACCATACGGGCGACATGGGCGACTATGCCGTCCAGGCGGCCACCGCCGCGCAGGCCCGGATCCGCGAGGTGCTCGGCATGTCCGACGCCGCCGCCTGGAAGGTGCTCGCCGTGACACCGATGATCGGGGTCAACGACGTCACCGGCGAGACCTTCACACTGGAGGACGCGTCCGGGCTGGCGCGGTTCGCCGCGGACATGGGGATCGGACGGCTGTCGATGTGGTCCGCGGAACGTGATCAGCCGTGCACCCCGGAAATGACCCAGTCCGCCACCCCCGCCACCCCCACGGCCGGTGCCGCGGGCCCCGAGACGGCCGAGAACGTCGTCCCGAACACCCGCTGCAGCGGTGTCATCCAGCGCCCCGGCGCCTTCGAGGCGGCACTGAGGGGCTGAACGGGCCTTTGAGGACAAGCCCCGCCCAGGCCCCTATCCCAGCCCAGGCCCGGCAAATCCAGCCCAGGCCCGGCAAATCCAGCCCAGGCCCGGCTAATCCAGCCCGTCCGGCGTTTGAGGACAAGGCCAGTCCTGGCCGGACGGGGGTCCGGGGGCGGAGCCGCCAATCCAGCCCGTCCGGCGTTTGAGGACAGGCTCGGTCCCGGGCCGGGCGGGGGCCAGGGGCCGAGACCCTGGGATGGGACGGGTAAGGGCGGCGGGGGCGCATCCACGCCCCCGCCGCCCCGTAGGCGTTACGCCACTCCCGGCCCCCGCACCGGAATACTCGTGAACGTCGGCTGCGGCGCCGGGTCCTGGAAGAAGTCGTTCCCCTTGTCGTCCACCACGATGAACGCGGGGAAGTCCTCGACCTCGATCCTCCAGACCGCCTCCATGCCCAGCTCCTCGTACTCCAGGACCTCGACCTTCTTGATGCAGTCCTGGGCCAGCCGCGCCGCCGGACCGCCGATCGAGCCCAGGTAGAAGCCGCCGTGCGCGGCACACGCGTCGGTGACCTGCTTCGAGCGGTTGCCCTTGGCCAGCATGACCTTCGAGCCGCCCGCCGCCTGGAACTGCTCGACGTACGCGTCCATCCGGCCCGCCGTCGTCGGGCCGAACGAACCGGAGGCGTAGCCCTCGGGGGTCTTGGCCGGGCCCGCGTAGTAGACCGGGTGGTTCTTCAGGTACTCGGGCATCTCCTCGCCCGCGTCCAGCCGCTCCTTGATCTTCGCGTGCGCGATGTCCCGGGCGACGACCAGCGTGCCGGTGAGCGAGAGCCGGGTCTTGACCGGGTGCCTGGTCAGCTCGGCCAGGACGTCGTCCATCGGCCGGTTGAGGTCGATGCCGACCGCGTCCAGGTCCGGGCCCGCGCCCTTGGTCAGCTCCTCGTCCGTCGTCTCCGGCAGGAAGCGCGCCGGGTCGGTCTCCAACTGCTCCAGGAAGACGCCCTCCGGCGTGATCTTGGCGAGTGCCTGGCGGTCGGCGGAGCACGAGACCGCGATCGCGACCGGGCAGGAGGCGCCGTGGCGCGGCAGCCGGACCACCCGGACGTCATGGCAGAAGTACTTGCCGCCGAACTGCGCGCCGATCCCGATCTTCTGCGTCAGCTCGAAGACCTTCTCCTCCAGCTCCTTGTCGCGGAAGCCGTGGCCGGTCGGGGAGCCCTCGGCGGGCAGCTCGTCCAGGTAGTGCGCGGAGGCGTACTTGGCGGTCTTGAGCGCGTACTCGGCGCTGGTGCCGCCGACCACGATCGCCAGGTGGTACGGCGGGCAGGCGGCCGTGCCCAGCGAGCGGATCTTCTCCTCCAGGAACTTCATCATCGATGCCTCGTTCAGCACCGCCTTCGTCTCCTGGTAGAGGAAGGACTTGTTGGCCGAGCCGCCGCCCTTGGCCATGAAGAGGAACTTGTAGGCGCCGCCGTCGGTCGCGTACAGCTCGATCTGCGCGGGCAGGTTGGAGCCGGTGTTCTTCTCGTCCCACATGGTCAGCGGGGCCATCTGGGAGTAACGCAGATTGAGCTTGGTGTACGCGTCGAAGACGCCCCGCGACAGGGCCTCCTCGTCGCCGCCTTCGGTCAGCACGTGCTGCCCGCGCTTGCCCATGACGATCGCGGTGCCGGTGTCCTGGCACATCGGGAGCACCCCGGCCGCCGCGATGTTGGCGTTCTTCAGCAGGTCCAGCGCCACGAAGCGGTCGTTGCCGCTGGCCTCCGGGTCGTCGAGGATGCGGCGCAGCTGGGCGAGATGGGCGGGGCGCAGATAGTGCGAGATGTCGTGCATCGCCTCGGCCGCGAGCCTGCGCAGCGCCTCCGGCTCGACCTTCAGGAAGGTGCGCCCATCGGCCTCGAAGGTGCTCACGCCCTCGGAGGTCACCAGGCGGTACGGCGTGGTGTCGGCTCCCAAGGGCAGCAGGTCCGAATAGGCAAACTCTGGCATCGCGGCCGTTCCTCACTCGACAGGGCTTCGGCTGACTTCGTCGACAGCGCGTTCATAAGCGTAGAACGGGGCAGCGGAACGGAACCTGTGAGGTAAGGCTCAGTAGCAGACGCGAGGACCGGTAGGGGAAGGATCAGGGAGACGTCAGGGATCGTCCCCTAGTCGCGATCTATCGCGACTGGATACGCTGAGTCCGTGGATGAGCAGCAGCCCGTGCCCCTGACCAAATCCGCCCCCGCACCCGCCCCGGCGGCCCCCGCACCCGCCTCGGCGCCGGCCCCGGCTCCGGCGTCCGCGCCCGTCGCGGAGGCGGAGCTTCGCGCGTCCGACGCGGACCGCGACCGGATCGCGGACATCCTGCGGGAGGCCCTCGCCGAGGGGCGGCTCCAGCCCGAGGAGCACGCCGAGCGGATCGACGCGGTCTATCGCGCCAAGACCCTCGGCGAGCTGGAGCCCCTGGTGCGCGATCTGCCCGTCGCCCCGGCCCGCGGCGCCGGCTCGGCGCCGGCGCCCGATGCGGAGACGGACTGGGCGCGCTCCGTGCCCGAGTCGGAGAACCTGGTGGCGGTCTTCGGCGGTTCGACGCGCAAGGGCCGCTGGCGGGTCAGGCGCCGTACGAACGTCCTGGCGGTCTTCGGCGGCGTCGAAATCGATCTGACCGAGGCGGTGTTCGAGCACCGGGAGATCGTCATCAATGTCGTGGCCGCCTTCGGCGGGGTGGACATCAAGGTCCCGGAGAACGTCTCGCTGCGCGGCTCGGGCGCGGGCATCCTCGGCGGCTTCGACGTCAGGACGTACGAGGCACAGGACCCCGACGCACCGGTGATCCACGTCACCGGGTTCGCGGTCTTCGGCGGTGTCGAGGCCAAGCCCAAGCGAGGAAAGCGGCTGAAGAACCTGCGGGCATAAGCCCTGAAGAACGAGCATGCGCGGGGGAAGTTCCGGGCGGGACAACGGTGTGCATAAGCGCGCGCACAGCGGGTAAGGCTTGGTGCATCGTCTCTCGTACGGCTGATGGGGGTGCTCACGGGGCCGTACACCTCGAGGCGGGCAAGGGTGACCACCGGAGCCGTCGTCAGGAGTAGACCGTGCTGCAACCGCATCAGCCCCTGCTGGAAGCCGCCGTGCCCCCGCAGCGCGTCCCCGCGCGCGATCAGGCCGGCCCCTGGCACTCGGAGGCGGTGTGCCGACGGGACGAGGCCGGGCTGTTCTTCGCCCCTTCCAAGGAGCCCACGGCTGCCAGGCTGTCGCGGGAAGAGGCCGCCAAGCGCGTCTGTGCGCGCTGCCCGGTCATGGTCGAGTGCCGGGAGCACGCACTGCTGCAGCCCGAGCCGTACGGCGTGTGGGGCGGGCTGACCGCGGCCGAGCGCCGGGTCGTGCTGGCCCGCCGCCGGCGCCGGGAGGCGGAGCTGCAGCGCGCGGTGCAGGTCGCCGCCGCGGGCTGAACTCTTCGGGACCTGGGCCGGGCCCCGCCGGGAGGCGGGACCCGGCCCTTGTCATGTGCCGTCTGCGCTATGTGCCGTCCGCGTCGGGCGCCGTCCGCGTTACGTGCCGTCTGCGTTACGTGCCGTCGCGCGCTCAGCTGGGCCGTTCGAAGTCGACGGCGGCGTAGGCGCGCAGCTTGGCCAGCCGGTGGGTGGAGTCGATCTGCCGGATGGTCCCCGACTTGGACCGCATGACCAGCGACTGGGTGGTGGCGGTCTCCGCGCGGTACCGCACCCCGCGCAGCAGATCCCCGTCCGTGATGCCGGTCGCGACGAAGAACACATTGTCGCCGCTGACCAGGTCGTTGGTCTCGAGAACCTGGTCGAGGTCGTGCCCCGCGTCGAGGGCGCGCTGCCGCTCCTCGTCGTCCTTGGGCCACAGCTTGGCCTGGATGGTGCCGCCGAGGCACTTGATCGCGCAGGCCGCGATGATGCCCTCCGGCGTACCGCCCACGCCCAGCAGGAGGTCCACACCGGTGCTCTCGCGCGCGGCCATGATCGCGCCGGCCACATCGCCGTCGGAGATGAACTTGATCCGGGCGCCCGCCTCCCGGATCTCCTTGACGATGCCCTCGTGGCGGGGCCGGTCGAGGACCACGACGGTGACGTCCTCGGGGCTGGACTTCTTGGCCTTGGCGATCCGGCGGATGTTCACGCCGGGGGGCGCCGTGATGTCGACGAACTCGGCGGCTTCGGGGCCGGTGACCAGCTTGTCCATGTAGAAGACGGCCGACGGGTCGAACATGGTGCCGCGCTCGGCGACCGCGAGCACGGAGACGGCGTTGGCCATGCCCTTCGCGGTGAGCGTGGTGCCGTCCACGGGGTCCACGGCCACATCGCACTCCGGGCCGGTGCCATCGCCCACGCGCTCACCGTTGAAGAGCATCGGCGCCTCGTCCTTCTCCCCCTCTCCGATGACGACGACGCCGTTCATCGAGACGGTGTGCACGAGGGAGCGCATGGCCTTCACGGCGGCGCCGTCGGCGCCGTTCTTGTCGCCGCGGCCCACCCAGCGGCCGGAGGCCATGGCACCCGCCTCGGTGACCCGGACGAGTTCCAGGGCGAGGTTGCGATCGGGAGCCTCGGGGCTGACCTCGAGCTGGGAGGGGAGATGATGCTCGGTCATCGGAGCGCACCTTTCTGTACGGCGACGGACCGGAGGTCCCTCCTTCCCGCAGGGGGCTAGGAGGGTGAGGGTGTTCATGACCTTATCCGCTGATTGGCTAAGTGAGCAGACAGCCCCACGCATGAGCACGGCCCTGTTGCAAGGCGCGGCGACCGGATGAGGGACGATAGGTGGCGTGGCAGGTATGCGTGGCAAAGAGACGGTCCGGGACATGGTGCTGTCGCTGGCGGCGATCGGCGTCGTCGCGGCGGCCATCTACCTCTTCGGCATCCCGCACGACGAGGGCGCCAAGGGCTCCGGGGTGAAGACGGTGGACTACCGCGTGGAGCTGGACACGGCCCGCCGCGCCGCCCCCTACCCGGTGGCCGCCCCCGAGCCCGGGAGCCTGCCCAAGGGCTGGCGCGCGACGTCGGTGACCTACCGCCCGGCCGCCGAGCCGGACGGCGCGCTCTGGCACCTCGGCTTCCTCGACCAGGACGAGGAATACGTCGCGGTCGAGCAGAGCGACGGCAAGCCCGTGCCGTTCGTGGAAGAGGTCACACAGCAGGCGCGGGAGACGAAGCGCACACAGCGGATCGACGGCGAGGAGTGGGTCCGCTACGAGGGCGACAAGTACGACGCGCTGGTGCGCCAGGAGCCGGGCGTGACCACGGTGGTCACCGGGACGGCGTCGTACGGGCAACTGACGAAGATGGCCGCCGCGCTCACCGAGAAGAAGGGCTGAGCGCGACGGCCGAAGGGCGTGGCCCGGACCAGCGGTCCGGACCACGCCCTTCGGTTTGTGGCTTGTGCTCTGTGGTCTGTGCTCTGTGTCTGCGGCCTGTGGCCGATCAGACCGTGGTGATGACCTGGTCGTAGTCCAGGCGCGGGCCACGGGGGAACCAGGCGTCCTCGCCCGGCTTGCCGATGTTGATGACCACCAGCGGGGTGTGGTCCTCGTCCAGGAACTCCTTCTGGATCCCGGCGGCGTCGAAACCGGTCATCGGGCCGGCGGCGAGACCGGCGGCGCGGATGCCCAGGATGAAGTAACCGGCCTGCAGCGAGGCGTTCAGCCCGGCGGCCTGCTCACGGGCGGCGCGCTCGGAGAAGAAGACGTCCTTGGCCTGCGGGAAGTGCGGGAAGAGCGCGGGCAGCTCCTCGTGGAACTCGTTGTCCGCGGCGAGGATCGCCACCAGCGGGGCGGTGGAGGTCTTGGCCTGGTTGCCTTCGGCCATGTGCTGGACCAGGCGCTCACGGGCCTCGGGGGAACGGACCAGCACGACGCGCAGCGGCGACTGGTTGAACGCGGTCGGCGCGTACTTGATCAGGTCGTAGATCGCCTGCACCTGCTCCTCGGTCACCGGCTCGTCGGTGAAGGTGTTCGCGGTGCGGGCCTCACGGAAGAGAAGGTCCTGAGCGGCGGGGTCGAGTACGAGTGCCATGGAAGAAACCTCTGCATAAGCGGGGATATCGCTGACGGCTTCTACTGTACGGCGCTTAGATTAATGTTCAACTAAAAAGTTGGCGCAGTGTGCGGAAGGTGCTCTGAATCACACAGTGCGCAGTGCGCCAAGACCGGCGCGGCCGGTCGAGAGTGGGGGATCGCGTGCAGCCGATCGACGGCGTCCGGTGGGCGGTCGACGGCGGGTGATCGACAACCGCCGGTGGACGGCGGCCGACGAGGGCGGCTGATCGAGGGCGGCGGTCGGCGGCGGGTGATCGACGACCCCCGGCGGACGGCGGCTGGTCGACGGCGGTCGACCGACGGCCGGCCCGCCGGTCAGCCCTCCGTGGCGCCCGCGCCCCCGTCGCCCTCCGCGCCCCCGTCGTCGTCCCCGTCTGCGTCCGTCTCGTCCGCCAGCGCCGCGTCCAGCCGCGCCCGTGCGCCCTCCAGCCAGCGGCGGCAGACCTTCGCCAGCTCCTCGCCCCGCTCCCACAGCGCGAGCGACTCCTCCAGACTGGTGCCGCCCGCCTCCAGGCGGCGGACCACCTCGACCAGCTCGTCCCGCGCCTGCTCATAGCCGAGCGTGGTCTCCGCCCGCGGTGCGCTCTGCTCGGCCTGCTGGGCCTGCTCGTCCGTCTTCGCCATGCCCCTCACCCTATTCAGCCGGACCGACAGCGACGCGCGCCCGGAACTCGCCCTCGGCGACCCGCGCCCGCAGCTCCTCGCCCTCCGTGACCTCGTCGGCCGCCCGCACCACCGAGCCGTCGGGGTGCTGCAGCACCGCATAGCCTCGCCGCAGCGTCGCGGCGGGGGAGAGGGCCACCACCCGCGCCTGGGTGTGGGCCAGCTCGGAGTCGGCCCGGTCCAGCAGATGGCCCAGGCAGCGGCGGGCGCGCTCCAGCACCGCCGTGATCCGCTCCGCGCGCTCGTCCACCATGCGGTGCGGCTCCCGCATGCACGGCCGGGCCAGCGCGGCGGCCAGCCCCCGCTCCTCCCGGTCCAGCAGCCCGTGCACACCGCGCAGCGCGCGCTCCCGAAGCTGCTGGACGCGCATCAGCTCCTCGCCCACATCCGGCACGATCTTCTTCGCCGCGTCGGTGGGCGTGGAGGCGCGCAGATCGGCGACCAGGTCGAGCAGCGGTGAGTCCGGCTCATGGCCGATCGCGGAGACCACCGGCGTACGGCACGCGGCCACCGCCCGCACCAGCTGCTCATCGGAGAACGGCAGCAGATCCTCCACACTGCCGCCGCCGCGCGCCACCACGATCACATCCACTTCCGGCAGCGCGTCGAGCTCCTTGACCGCCTCGATCACCTGCGGCACCGCGTGCACCCCCTGCACGGCCACATTGCGCACCTCGAAGCGGACGGCGGGCCAGCGCAGCCGTGCGTTCTCCAGCACATCGCGCTCGGCGGCCGAGGCGCGCCCGCAGACCAGCCCTATCAGCTGCGGCAGAAAGGGCAGCGGCTTCTTACGGTCGGCCGCGAACAGCCCCTCCGCCGCCAGTGCCTTCTTCAACTGCTCGAGCCGCGCGAGCAGTTCGCCGACCCCCACCGGGCGGATCTCGGCGGCCCGCAGGGAGAGCTGGCCCCGCGGCGCGTACCACTCCGGCTTGGCGTGCACCACGACCCGCGCGCCCTCGGTGACCGTGTCCGCGATTCTGTCGAAGACGGCGCGGAAGCAGGTGACGGTCAGCGAGATGTCGTAACTGGGGTCGCGCAGGGTCAGAAACACCACACCGGCGCCCGGGCGCCGGGACAGTTGGGTGATCTGCCCCTCGACCCACACCGCGCCGAGCCGGTCGATCCAGCTCCCGATCAGCCGGGACACCTCGCCGACCGGGATCGGCGCCTCCGCGGACGTGTTGACAGCCATGACCGCGAGGGTATCGGTCACCACCGACAGACCCCGGGGTCATCGCCCCTACCATGGGGGACATGACTGCAACCTCCGCCCGCCGGGTCCTGCTCGCGGCCCCCCGTGGCTACTGTGCCGGTGTCGACCGTGCCGTGATCGCCGTCGAGAAGGCCCTGGAGCAGTACGGCGCGCCGATCTATGTGCGCAAGGAGATCGTCCACAACAAGTACGTCGTCCGGACCCTGGAGAAAAAGGGCGCCATCTTCGTCGACGAGACGGAGGAGGTGCCCGAGGGCTCCATCGTGATCTTCTCGGCGCACGGTGTCGCGCCGGTGGTCCACGAGGAGGCCGCCGAGCGCAAGCTGGCCACCATCGACGCCACCTGTCCCCTGGTGACCAAGGTCCACAAGGAAGCAGTCCGGTTCGCCAAGGAGGACTACGACATCCTCCTGATCGGTCATGAGGGCCATGAGGAGGTCATCGGCACCAGCGGTGAGGCCCCGGACCACATCACCCTGGTCGACGGCCCCGACGATGTGAAGAACGTCGACGTGCGCGACGAGTCCAAGGTCGTCTGGCTCTCCCAGACCACCCTCTCGGTCGACGAGACCATGGAGACCGTGGACGCGCTCAAGGAGCGCTTCCCGCAGCTCATCAGCCCGCCCAGCGACGACATCTGCTACGCCACCCAGAACCGCCAGATCGCCATCAAGCAGGTGGCCGCCGAGTCCGACCTGGTCATCGTGGTCGGCTCCAAGAACTCCTCCAACTCGGTGCGGCTGGTGGAGGTCGCCATCGGCGCGGGCGCCAAGGACGGCCATCTGGTCGACTACGCGAGCGAGATCGACGAGGCATGGCTGGAGGGCGTCACCACGGTCGGCGTGACCTCGGGCGCCTCCGTGCCGGACGTGCTCGTCGAGGGCGTCCTGGAGTGGCTGGCCGAGCGCGGCTTCGGCGATGTCGAGGTCGTCCAGCCGATGCAGGAGTCCCTGACCTTCTCGCTCCCCAAGGAACTGCGCCGGGATCTGCGGGCGGAGGCGGCAGCGGCCGCGACGTCCGTTGGTGCGCCGGAGGCCGCGACGTCCGCCGGTGAGCCGGAGGCCGCGGCGGTCGCCGCTGAGGCGGAGGGATCCCAGCGGTGACGCAGGACCAGGGGGCCACGGGGGCATCCGCGGCGAAGGTGTTCGGCATCGACATCGGCGGTTCGGGCATCAAGGGCGCCCCGGTGGACCTGGACCGGGGTGAGCTCGCGGAGGAGCGCCATAAGGTGCTCACCCCGCAGCCGTCCACGCCCGAGGCGGTCCTGGACGGTGTGGTGGAGGTCGTCCGGCATTTCGACTTCTCCGGGCGGCCGGTCGGGGTGACCTTCCCGGGCGTGGTGAAGAACGGTGTCACCCTTACCGCCGCGAATGTCGACAAGAGCTGGATCGGCACCGATCTGGCGTCACAGCTCGGCGAGCGGCTGGACTGCCCCGTCACAGTGCTGAACGACGCGGACGCGGCCGGGGTCGCGGAGGTGGCCTTCGGCGCCGCCCGCGGCGTCAAGGGCACCGTGATCGTGCTCACCCTCGGCACCGGCATCGGCAGCGCGCTCTTCACCGACGGCCATCTGCTCACCAACACCGAGCTGGGCCATCTGGAGCTGGACGGTCACGAGGCGGAGAAGCGGGCCTCGACCAAGGTCAAGGACGATCACGAACTCAGCTGGTCGCACTGGGCGCGCCGGGTGCAGAAGTACCTCCATCACCTGGAGATGCTTTTCTCACCGGAGCTCTTCGTGCTGGGCGGCGGAGTGAGCCGTAAGGCGGACAAGTTCCTGCCGCTGATCGAGGGCGTCAGGGCCGAGATCGTGCCTGCGCAGCTGCAGAATAATGCGGGGATCGTGGGTGCCGCGATGGCCGCGGCCGCTGCTGCCGACGACGCCGGGTGACCAGCACGGCCCGCCGTACGAGCACGATCACCACGGTCAGCAGCGTCCCCGCGTAGAGCCAGCCGGCCTGCAGCGACAGCGCGGTGAACACCCCCACCGCCTGTCCGCTGAACCCGGCTGAACCGTCGTTGATCGGCAGCAGCCCGACCGTATAGGCCAGCGGCGCCGTCACCGGCGCCGCCAGCAGATCGGCGGGGCGCACCCACAGCCCGCAGGCCGCGCAGGCAGGCAGGAAGAGCACGCTGTACACGGTGGGTGAGCTGGAGAACAGCAGCGCGTCCAGGCAGCCGATGCCCAGCATCGTGAGCGCGGTCAGCAGCCCCGCGCCCAGCCCGGTCAGCCGGGGGTCCGGGAAGGACAGCCCCCGGGCCCGCCGCAGCGCGGCGGGCAGCGCCGCGGCCGGACCGGACGGCCCCGTCCGGCGCGCGGGCGGCCGGGCATCCCGGACCGGGCCGCCGGGCCGCCCACGGCCCTGACCCGCGCCTCGGCTCCGGCCGGAATACGTGTCGTCCGCGGCCGGGCGGGGCGGCGGGGCCGCCGCGCGGCGCGGCGTACGCGTGCTGTATTGCTCCACCCGACCAACGTAGGCGGCCGGAGGGCGGGAATCCGGTCTTGGACACGCCCTTCGCAGGACCTTGGCAGTGTGTTCGACCGATTGTCAGCCCGGCCGGGTGATCGGCCGGGCGATCGGGGGCGGCCCCGTAGACTGGTGGACCGGCCCCGCCGGGGTCCGTCCTCTGTCCTCACATCCCGACCACGGGAAGTTACGGGAAGTCGCCAACGTGTCGCTCACGATCGGAATCGTCGGTCTGCCGAATGTCGGCAAGTCGACCCTTTTCAACGCCCTGACCAAGAACGACGTGCTGGCGGCCAACTACCCGTTCGCCACCATCGAGCCCAACGTCGGCGTGGTCGGCGTCCCCGACCCCCGCCTGGACAAGCTCGCCGAGATCTTCGGCTCGGCCCGCAAGCTCCCCGCCACCGTCGACTTCGTCGATATCGCGGGCATCGTCAAGGGCGCCTCGGAGGGCGAGGGACTGGGCAACAAGTTCCTGGCGAACATCCGTGAGTCCGACGCCATCTGCCAGGTCATCCGCGCCTTCAAGGACGAGAACGTCGTCCACGTCGACGGCAAGATCTCGCCGAAGAGCGACATCGAGACGATCAACACCGAGCTGATCCTCGCCGACCTCCAGACCATCGAGAAGGTGCTGCCGCGCCTGGTCAAGGAGTCCCGGATCAAGAAGGACAAGCAGCCCCAGGTCAAGGCCGTCGAGGAGGCCAAGGCCATTCTCGACGAGGGCCGCACCCTCTTCTCCGCCGGCATCGTCCAGGGCAGCGAGCGCGCCGCCCTCCTCCACGAGCTGCACCTGCTCACCACCAAGCCCTTCCTCTACGTCTTCAACGTCGACGAGGACGAGCTCACCGACGAGTCCTTCAAGGCCGAGCAGCGCGCCCTCGTCGCCCCCGCCGAGGCGATCTTCCTCAACGCCAAGCTGGAGGCCGACCTCGCCGAGCTGGACGAGGCCGAGGCCCTCGAGCTCCTCCAGTCCGTAGGCCAGGAAGAACCCGGCCTCGCCACCCTCGCCCACGTCGGCTTCGACACCCTGGGCCTGCAGACCTACCTCACCGCCGGCCCCAAGGAATCCCGCGCCTGGACCATCAAGAAGGGCGCCACGGCCCCCGAGGCGGCCGGTGTGATCCACACCGACTTCCAGAAGGGCTTCATCAAGGCCGAGGTCATCTCCTACCAGGACCTCGTCGGCACCGGCTCGGTAGCCGAGGCCCGCTCGGCGGGCAAGGCCCGTATGGAGGGCAAGGACTACGTGATGCAGGACGGGGACGTGGTGGAGTTCCGCTTCAACGTTTAGTGGCGGTCTTGGCATCGACGTGGCGATCTAGCAAACGCGCAGGTCAAACGGGGTCGGCCCCATGCGAGGCCGACCCCGTTGCCGTATCCGTTGCTGGATCCGTGCTGGATTACCTGACGCATCGTCATCTGTCGTCATCCCTGGTTATCTGTACCACTGCTGGATCCGTGCTGGATGGAGCCGGCGAAGACGTCAGCCGGGTGTGGGGGTGCCCGGCTGCGGTTTCTGTCGCCAGGGGGGACGGGGGCGGGGGTTCGGTGGCGGCTAGCGCCGTCCCGCGGCGGAACGCCGGTCATGGGCCCGCGCGGGCGCGTGACGGGGGCTGCGTTACGGGGACATCGGGCGGGTGGCACGGGGCTTGGCCGCAGGGTCGAGTCCCCGGCGGGGCACCAGACAGATGGGAATGGCGGCGCGTGGTGGTCGCTGGGATCACGCCTCACTATCGAGTCGACGCTGCACCTATGAATCAGCGCGGCCGTTGGCCGCAGGTTCGAGTGCTGGGCAGGGCGCCACACAGAAGGATGGCGGCCCTCACCTGGAAGTGGAAGGACGTCCGCCGACGGTTCACCGACCACACCGGTCGGTGGCAAAAGCCCTCGGCAGACGGGATCGAACTGTTCGACGTCCAAGCGGTGACGGTCACCCGCTACCGTTACAGAGGCAACGCGACCTCGAACCCCTGGCCCCCCAACCCCGCGCGAACGGCAGAGTCCGTGGAGAGCCCGGTACTCGGAGACGGGTACGCCGCGTTCGGCGAGCGGCACGGAGGAACGGACCGGCGGCAACACCGGCACCGCGCTCCGTGCCGACTCAACAGGCACCCCCCGCTCCGACGAGAACGCGGAAAAAGATTCCGCGGTGAGGCAACGGTCTCGGCCTCTCATGGCCTCTTTTGAACATCTAGGAGGTGCTCATGGGGGTTCGAAAACAGGCCGGGGACAGAGAGTTCCAGGCCTTCGTCGTCGGCCGCTGGCCGCGGCTGATGCGCACGGCATTCCTGCTCACGGGGGAGCAGCACGCCGCGGAGGATCTGGTCCAGTCGACGCTGGAACAGGTCTATGTGGCCTGGCACAGGGTCGCCTCGGCCGACGACCCAGAGGCGTATGTACGACGAGTGATGATCAACGCGCATGCCCGCAGATACCGCAGGAAACTGCGGGAGTTCCTGGTGCCCAGGAGCGAGGACGCGGGCCTGACACACGAGGTGGCCGACACCGGTGACCGGATCGCCCAGGCCGACGACCGCCACACGCTGCTGAAGGAGCTGGCCGAACTGCCGACACGGCAGCGGGAAGCAGTGGTCCTGCGCTACTGGGAGGACCTCACCGAGACACAGACGGCCGAGGCGATGGGCTGTTCGGTCGGCACGGTGAAGAGCAACGCAGCCAAGGGGATCGCGAAGCTGCGCGCCATATCGGGACTGGCGGAGACAGTGACGCAGGGAGGACGAAAGTGAAAAGCGCGGACTGGGAGACGAGCCACAACATGACACAGCACGACATCGCACTCCTGCTGGCCGACGCGGCCGACGAGGTGAAGATCGGCATAGCCCCCGCCCAGGCGCTGATTCGCGGCGGTCGCCGCCGCAAGGCCCGTCGCTGGGCGGTCGTGGCGACCACCACCCTGGTCGTGGCCGGCTCCACGGGGGCTCTGGCGCTGACGGGGCTGTCCGGTGACGGGGACCGGGGGGTGTCGCCGGCGAGCCGGCCGGTCGCCAGCGCGGAGGCGTCCGAGCCGCACATGCGGACGACCCTGGCGAGCGGCACCGACGCGGGAGTGCCGTGGAGGGTGTACATCGACGTGTGGAAGGCTCCGGCGGACACGGCGGAGGCCCAGGCCACCCTGGCGGCGATGGCGAAGTTTGGCGAGCACCCGGAGGACGTCTCCACGGCCTCCGAACTGGTGGGCAAGGTCGCGCACTTCGTGCACCGGGTCACCGGTAAAGAGGCGAGGACCACCCAGATCGCGGACATGGCGCTACCTGAGGACGACGTCCTGTCCGGCGGCGAGTACGGGACCGTCTCGCTCCCGCTGCTCCCCGGGAACGGCACGGCCCCGCGCCTGGTGACTGGCCAGGTCGCCAAGACCGCCCGGGAGGTCACCTGCACCTGGAAGGACGGCACGTCTACCAAGGTCGGCCGTGCGTCCGCGGCCACCGAGGCGAACGCCGCCGTTCCGGTCATCCACAGCCCCAAGCACTCGCCCTACGACTGGTTCGTCTGCCTGGCGCCGAAGTCCACCGCGTTCGAGGGGATCAAGGTGACGAAGTAGACGAAGCGGGAGACCGAGTGCGGGGAGCCGAGGCCGGACGACGGTTCGCGACGCCCGGCGGCCCCCGGAGCCCCGTCCGGGCCGGGCCGGGGCTCCGGAAGACGCCCGCGGCACCGGGGGCAGGGGGAGGCTCTCCCTTCCCCTCCCTGGCGGGGTGACACGAGCCCCCCACAGCTCCCCGCCCGCACCGGGCGACGGGGGAAACCCCGCCGCACCGGGTCCCCGTCGGGGTACCCGCTACGGTCCGTCTTCACACGGATCTTGCCCAGAGCAGGAGTGATGCGAGTGTGACCGCCCGCTTCGTAGGAGGTGGCGGTCTTTTCGTATCTTGTGGCGATGCCGCGGAAGCCCTTGAGGCGGTTGGAACAGCGTTCGACGGTGTTGCGTCGGTGGTATGCCTCCCGGTCGAACCCTGGCGGCCGCCCGCCGCGGCTTTCGCGGTTGTGACGGTGCCTCTGCTGGTCCGTCTTCTCTGGGATGGTGTGTGCGATGCCGCGTCTGCGCAGACACCACACGACTTTAAGTTGTCAAGCCGCGGCGGCGAGTTCGGTAGGGAAGGCGGTGCGTTCGTCGAACAGCTCACGCTTCTTCAGGCAGTGGTAGAGCTGTCCGATCATTCGGTTGAAGAGGTTCCGCTGGGCGGCTGCGTGCCAGTCTCCGTGCTCGTCACGCCGCCGGTAGTGGGCCATGGCTCCGGGGGAGGTCTTCAGGGCGGAGAACGCCCACAGGTAGCCGACGTGGTTCAGGCGGTCGTTCTTCACCCACCTGCGGGTGATGCTCGACTTCTTCCCGGAGGCTCGGGTGATGGGCGAGGAACCCGCGTACGCCTTCAGGCTGCGGGCGTCGGCGAAGCGCTCGCGGTCGTCCCCGATCTCGACGAGCACCCGCGCGCCGAGCTGGATGCTCAGTCCGGGGAAGCAGCAGATGATGTCAGCGTCTGGGTGCTGAGGGAAAGTCTCTTCCACCGCCTGGGCGAGGTCGTCGGCAGCGGTGCAGGCGGTATCGAGCTGGGCGAGCGTCTGCTGGCCCAGCGCATCTTCGACCAGGGGTGGCTGGTGGGCCCAGTAGGCGCGGAAGACCGCGCAGAGTCCTTCGGCCTCGGCCTCGATTCCCCGCTGACGGCCGGCGCTTGAGCGCCGCGCCGATCCTGCGCGGGTCAGCCGGGCGGTCCTGGCCGGGGTAGGGGCGGCCTTGAGGAGTTCGCGGGCCTCCGGGCGGCACAGGCCGTTCTTCCGTGGCTCGAAGGCCGCCAGGGCGTCCGGGTAGTACTCGTATAGCGGGGACCGGAGCTGATTGGAAGATCTGCTGGCGGTTTTCCAGGTGGCGTCCTGCTGGACGCGGCCAAGGACAGCGATAGCGCGGGCCAGGTCGACGTCGTTGGGCAGCCGCACTGGCTACATGTCCTCGTCACTTCGCCCCCTGCGCAGCGCTCCTGCGAGAGCTGTCCTTATCGACGCGACGTACCCGCAGGGATCTGGGCCAGTGAGGAATACGCGAAGCTCCGGCGCTACGACGCCGAAACTCCAGACCAGCCCGCAGGGCTGTTCCAGTGCCATCAGGCCGATGCCGACAGTGCTGTCCGGCGTGTTTGTGCTGGCTGGGCTGGATGCCACGAGGGTGAGGAACTACTCGCCCTGCGGTTGGCGGTGCTCGACGGTTGCATCGACGCCGCCACGTACAGGACTGTGGTCGAGTACGTGTCGCCGGTGCCCCTGTTCCCTTCAGGCAGCGAAGCCGCTGTTCACGGTGAGGCGCGCATCGCTGCGCCAGTCAAGGAGGCCCGCCGCCTGATCAACAAGATTGCTCGGACACGCAACGACCTGGTGTAGTAACGGTTCTTGGTCATGAGCGGGGCCAGATGAGGAGCGCGGCGACCGTCACGGTGCCGAGGAGGACGTATCCGCGCTTGTCATAGCGGGTGGCGACGGCTCGGAACTGTTTGATCTTGTTGATCGCTCGCTCGACGGTGTTCCTGGCTTTGTATCGGGTCTTGTCGAAGCCGGGCGGTCGGCCACCGTCAGAACCCCTGTGCCAGCGGGCGGCCTTGGAGTCGTTCCTCTCGGGGATCACGTGTCGGATGCCGCGGCGATGCAGGTAGGAGCGGATGAGGCTGTTGCTGTATGCCTTGTCGGCGCCGACGCTGTCTGGAAGGCACCGTGGCCGGCCCACGCCGAGCCGGGGAACGCGGATCTTGTCCATGACGGGCTCGAACTGCGTGCAGTCCGCCCGCCGGCCGGGCGTGACGACCAGGGAGAGCGGGCGGCATCTACCGTCCGCACTCAGGTGGATCTTCGTGGTCAGTCCGCCGCGGGAGCGGCCGAGAGCTTCGCCTGCCGTTCCGCCTCCGCCAGAAATAAGCGTAGGCGCATGTGCGCGCGCATGTGAACTGATCTTTGCGAGGCCCCTTTTGAAGCACCCAGAGGTGCTGATGGCGGAGCTGTCGGCGCGCCAGCGGCGTGCTGGTGGGCCCGGATTGAGGTGGAGTCGACGTTGATGTTCCAGTCGATGTCACCCGATGCGTCAGCGACGGCTTGGACGTGCTGGAGCAGTCGTTCCCAGGTGCCGTCGACCGACCACAGGGCATGGCGTTTATGGATGGTCTGCCACGGGCCGAAGCGTTCGGGCAGCTTGCGCCACTGACAGCCGGTGCTGAGCCGGTGGATGATCCCGTTGATCACCTGTCGGTGATCCCGCCACCGGCCGCACCGGTTGTTACCCCTGGGCAACAGTGGTTCGAGCACCGCCCACTCGGCGTCCGTGAGATCCCCCTGCTGAGCATGACCAGAACAACGAGTCACTGATCGAAGAGACACCCCCTAGCCGGCGTGCTCCGGAGACTGCTCCCCGCGCCCGCGGGGATGGTCCCGGAACGCAGACGCTGTACCGGATCGGGGGCCGCTGCTCCCCGCACGCGCGGGGATGCTCCCTCACAGCCTGGGAGAGGGGCAGAGCCACCACAGCCCGGCCTGGCATGCCTGGACGTCATCAGGTCATATCCGCTGAAGTGGTGTATCAACAGCCATTCGACGGTCTGTTTTTAGGGCTATATGGCGATTTCGGTGGTGAGGCTGGGGGTTTGTTTGTTTCTGACTCGACCGGTGGAGGTGGGCGGACGGCAGTGATCGGCTTGTTCGAAGACAGTCCGCAGCAAGGTGTCGACTCAGGGCTGGGAAAATCTGAGGACCTGCGATAGCAGGGTACGGGCGTAGTGGGTGCGACACCGACCGAATGCGTCCCACCCGCAGTAGGTCCCCCGTACGCCTCGGAAGACGCCTATGCCCGATGCCCGGCGGTGGCCCCGCATTCTGGCACGTAGTCAGCTCCAAAGCGCACCGCGAAGACTGCGAGACCCGCTTCATCCCGCTCAAGCACCGGGCCGAGGGGGCGTACCGGGACGTCCCCTCGGCCCGACTTCCTCGCCCAGGAGATTGACGCGCACCTGCGCGACTGGGGCACGGTGACCGCGTCGGGCCAGGAGGTGTTGTTCGCGCCGCGTGACCGGGCCAAGGGCACCATGCCCACAGCTACGACCTATGCCTACCACTTCCGGAAGACGCTCAAGGACGCGGGCATCATCAAGCCAGACGGAAGCCCGAAGTACACACCGCACTGCCTGCGTCAGATCTTCGCCTCGACCGCCCTCGCCCATGGCATCCCGATCCACGAGGTCTCCCGCTGGCTCGGTCACAGATCGATCAAGACCACGGTCGATGTCTACGGGCATCTCGTACCCGCCTCCTGGGGCCGCTGCCGGACTGTCATGCAGACCGCCCTGCGCCCCGGCGCACCCACGTCGTAGCAGGACCAGGCGGTTGCCCGGCTGCTTCCGGATAACCACTCGCCCGGAATCGTACCCACGACTTTGAGGCCGGCACCGCCATACGAGCGGGGCGTTCTTCTGGAGCCTTCAGATCGAGGCGTCCCAGGGGCCGCCGGGCTCTCCACGCTGGTGCAACTCGTCGGCGGCGGGCTCGGGGTGACGCTGCTGCCGCGTACCGCGCTAAGGGTCGAGACCGGCCGTAACGAGGACCTGGCCACCGGCGACTTCGCCGACCCGGCCCCCGCCCGCCGCATCGCCCTGGCCACCACGCTCCGGGATGCGGTGCGACCGCTGCCGGTGCGGGTCGCGCGCTGACGCGGGCCGCGCGCCGACGCGCCGTCGCGGCGGGGGTCCCTCCCCGCCGCGACGGCGCGTGTTCTGCCAGTAGGGGGCTACTCGGTGCGCAGGCCCTCCGGGCGCATCATGCGCCACAGCGGCGGCAGGCTGGCCAGGGTCACCACCAGGATGACGCCCGCGCCGATGCCGGTCATCGCGGCGAGTCCGGCCCAGTCCACGGCGATCCCCTCGCCGACCATCTTCAGCAGCAGGACGCCCAGCGCCAGCCCGCCCGCGATCGACAGTGCGAGGCCCAGCACCACCGGGACCGCGGTCTGCCACAGGATCGACCAGCTCAGCGTGGAGCGCCGGGTGCCGAAGGCGACCAGGACCGAGAGCAGCCGCTTGCGGTCCCGCAGTTGCTCCAGGGTGGTCACGATCATGCTGGCCCCGATGAGCAGCAGGGTCGAGGTGGCGCCGATGAACAGGACGTTGCGGATCGTCTGGAACTCGGACGACTGCGACGAGCTGGTGATTTGCGTCACGTCCAGCGTCGGGGCGATCGTCACGCTGGCGTTGCGTACGTACTCGTCGGCGTCCGGCACCTTCGGGTCCAGCCTGAGCATCGCCACCGCCTGCGGGTTGGCCAGGTCCGAGACGTCGAAGGCGCCGGGGGTGGCGAAGATGCCGGAGTGCAGGGCGCCGTTCGGGTCCTCCCTGGACTCCACCTTCTTGGCCGAGCGGGGGACCGTCCACAGCTTCTGCTTGCCGGGCGTGGGCATGCCCTCGTCGTCGAAGGCCACATTGACCTGCGCGCCGGGCTTCGCGAAGGCGTTGTCGGGGCCCGTGTACTCCGGGTCTCGGGTGACGATGAAGGCATCGCCGTCCCGGCAGCTCGTGATGTGGGCCAGCTCGCGCAGCGCCGGGCAGCCGGCGACGGTGAGGGAGTTGGTCGGGATGTCGGCCGGGTCCTTCGCCTTGCTGTGCGCGTCGGAGATGGAGCCCTCGGTGATCTCGAGCACGCTGCGCACGCCCTTGGCCGCGCCGAGCCGGTCGAAGGCGTCGCGGGCCTGGGCGCCGTTGTCCACCTTCATGTTCATCATCAGCTGGGCGCGGTTCGGGTCCTGGTTCGTCTCCTCGGTGCTCTGGCCCTCCACGCTCGCGAAGAGCATCTGGAGCGCGATGGCCCCGGCGACCGCCACCGTGATGCCGCTGACCGCGCGAGCCGCGGTGCCGCTGCTGAGCTGGAGCCGCCGGGTGGCGAGCAGCCAGGGCACCGGGCCCTTGCCGAAGCGCTCCACGACGGACTCGACCAGCCACGGCAGCAGCGCGGTGGTGCCGATGAGGAGCAGCACGGCACCGGCCGCGGCCTGGTACGACTGGAAGTCGCCGCCCGAACTGCCCACCCCGAAACCGCCCGCGAGCGGAGCCAGCAGCCCGATGCCGAGGAGCGGCAGCAGCAGCCGCCACCACAGCCGCCGCCGCTTGGGGGTGGCGTTCCGTACGACGCCCAGCGGTTCGATGGCGATGGCGCGCAGGGCGATGAGCGTGACGGCGACGGCCGAGGCGGGCACGGTCAGCACGATCGCCAGGGCGAGCGGGAAGGAGGGCGTGATGTCGGAGGTGAAGAAGCTCAGGCCCATCATCGAGGCACCGCCGACGGCCTCCCGCAGCAGCAGGAAGAGCGTGGCGCCGACCGCGAGCCCGAGGAGGGAGCCGAAGAGCGACTCGCCCGCGGCGATCCGCCGGGTCATGTGGATATCGGCGCCGACCAGCCGCAGCGCGGCCAGTCTCCGGTCGCGCCGCTCGCCGCCGAAGCGGGCGGCGGTGGCGATGAAGATGAGCACCGGCAGCAGCAGCACCACACAGCCCATGACGACCAGCAGCACCAGCGCGGGGTCCAGCTCGTCCCCGCTGGTGTCCTGGGCACCCCAGCTGTCGAGGTGGTAGCTGGAGGGGACGCTGTCGAACTGCTTCGGGGTGATCCCCGCGTAGTAGCGCAGCTCGGTGGGGCCGGACAGTCCGCTGTCGCCGATCACCCCGGCGACGCGGTACGGGAAGCGGTCCCGGAGTAGCTTGCCCTCGTCGGAGTCGAGCAGCTTCTTCAGCGCGGGGGAGACATACATCTCCCCGGCGGCCGGAACGCCGCTGATGCCCGGCGGATGGGGCGGACGGTCGCCATCGGGCGCCAGCACCATGCCCGAGATGTCCATGTCGCGGAAGTCGGTGTCCGCCTGGGCGACGTGGACCGTGCCGGGGCCGGGCTCCGGCTCCTCCCCGAAGCCGAAGGCGGCGATGGCGTTGGACCGCTCGGTGCGCGCGGAGTCCATGGTGGGGACGGAGGCGGCGAACAGCAGCAGCGTGACGCCGAGGCCGACCCCGACCGCCGTCATGATCGTCCTGGCCCAGCTCTCCCGTCCGCCGGTGACCGCGAACCGCCCGCCCATGGTGAGGTCCGCGGCCCAGCGGGTGATGCCGGGGCGCTGCGGGGGCTCCTCGGGGGCCGGGGGCCGGGGCGGTACGGCCGCCAGGGTCGCCTGGCCGGTGCGGCCGCTCGTACCGGTGTGGCCGTCGTCGGGGCCGGCGTGGCCGTCGTCCGGGCCGCTCATCGGGCGCCCGCCATGTCCCGCGCCTTGCCGTCGCGCACGACGACCTCGCGGTCGGAGTACGCGGCGACCCGCGCCTCATGGGTGACCAGGACGACGGCGGTACGGGACTCGCGGGCGGCCTCGGTCAGCAGCTCCATGACCCGCTCGCCGTTGAGCGAGTCCAGCGCGCCGGTCGGCTCGTCGGCGAACAGCACCCGCGGCGCGGTGACCAGCGACCGGGCGACGGCGACCCGCTGCCCCTGGCCGCCGGAGACCTCGCCGGGCCGCTTGTGGGCCACGTCCGCGACCTCCAGCCGCTCCATCCAGGACAGCGACCGGGCCTCCGCCTCCTTGCGCTTGACCCCGTTGAGCCGCAGCGGCAGCGCGACGTTCTCCACACAGGTCAGCTCGGGGACGAGCTGGCCGAACTGGAAGACGAAGCCGAACTCGCCACGGCGCAGGCTGCTGCGCTCGCTGTCCGACATGGCGGACAGCTCGCGCCCGCCGTAGTGCACCGAGCCGGAGTCCGGCCGGACGATCCCGGCCAGGCAGTGCAGCAGGGTCGACTTGCCGGAGCCGGAGGGGCCCATGACGGCGACGACCTCGCCGGGGTGGATGGAGAACTCCGCGCCGTCCAGCGCGGGCGTAGGGCCGTACGACTTGTGCAGGTCGTCGGCCATCAGCAGGGATCCTGCCGGGGTCATGAACGCACCGCCTTGGCGAGTTGGCCGAGGCGGGCGGCGGTGAGTTCCAGCCAGCGCAGATCGGCCTCGAGATGGAAGAGGGCGTGGTCGCAGATGAGTTGGTCGCTGAGGTC
>NZ_JAGFNO010000051.1:0-36173 GCF_017592595.1 Streptomyces sp. NEAU-YJ-81
AGTTGACGTAGCCGAGCCGGACCGGTTCCGAGCCCGCGATCCTGGCGGCGCGGTTACGCAGATCGTCGGCACGCTCGAGCAGGGCCCGGGTGTGCGGGAGCAGGGCCGCTCCGGCCGGAGTGAGGGCCACCGAACGGCGGTCGCGGTCGAAGAGCCGGACGCCGAGATCCCGTTCCAGCGACTTGATCTGCTGGGACAGGGAAGGGCCGGCGATCAGGAGCCGCTCCGCGGCCCGGCCGAAGTTCAGCTCCTCGGCTACCGCGACGAAATACCGCAACTGGCGCAGCTCCACGCCCGCAATGCTACCTGCGGCCGGGGACCCGGCCGGTCCCGCCCTCGGCGGCCTCGCCCCCCCATGCGTCCACGCCCGCTCAGTGGCCCCGACGCGCGGGCGGGGCGGTCTCGTATCGGGGGCGTCCGTGTGACCGGCTTCCTCCCATCTGATAGGCGCTACCTCCCACCGCAGGTCACAGCGGTGCCGGGGCGGACGGGAGGCCCTCACCTTCCTTGGCATTTTGTCGACCGGTCGTCTACCTTCATGGGCAGCCGGTCACGAACACCGGTCCGGACAACCCCCACTGGAGAAAGTCACCATGAGCACTCCTGACCAGAAGGTCGCCATCATCACCGGCGCGTCCCAGGGCATCGGCGCGGGCCTGGTCGAGGCCTACCGGAAGCTCGGCTACGCCGTCGTCGCGACCTCGCGCGGGATCGCTCCCTCACCGGACCCGCAGGTCCTCACCGTCCAGGGCGACATCGCCGACCCCGCCACCGCCGAGCGGGTGGCCGGCGCCGCGATAGAGCGCTTCGGCCGCATCGACACGCTGGTCAACAACGCCGGAATCTTCGTCGCCAAGCCGTTCACCGAGTACACGCAGCAGGACTACGACACGGTCACCGGCGTCAACCTGAGCGGTTTCTTCCGCATCACCCAGCTCGCGGTCGAGCAGATGCTCCGTCAGGGCGGCGGGCACGTCGTCCAGATCACCACCAGCCTGGTCGACCACGCCAACTCCGCGGTCGCCTCCGTACTGGCCTCCCTGACCAAGGGCGGACTCCAGTCGGCGACCAAGGCCCTGGCCATCGAATACGCGACCCGCGGGGTGCGCAGCAACGCCGTGTCACTCGGCATCATCAAGACACCGATGCACCCGGCGGAGTACCACGACACCCTCGCCGCCCTCCACCCGGTCGGCCGGATGGGAGAGATCAGCGACATCGTCGACGCCGTCACGTACCTGGAGAACGCCCCCTTCGTCACCGGCGAGATCCTCCACGTCGACGGTGGCCAGAGCGCCGGCCACTGACCCCCGCACACACCGCCCGGGCGCCGCACCCGCCGCCCGGGCACACCCTTCTCAATCCGTGACCCTCAGGCGTCGGCTCTCAGGCAGGCGCGCGACGCCTCACCCCCTGTTGGAGCTGACACCATGAGTACTGACCTACTGAACGACCCCCTGCACGAGGTGCTGAGCCGCTGGCAGGCCGCTTTCGACGGCCACCAGACGGACGCGATGGCCGATCTGTTCACGCCCGATGCGCTCTTCCAGGGATTCGGGCCCGAAACAATCTCCGGCCGGGACGCGGTGCGCGGCTACTACGCGGCCGTTCCGGAGTACCGCAGGGCCCATCTGGGGAACGTCCACGGCTACCGGATCGGCGAACACGTGGCCGGTGGCTTCGCGGACGTCACCTTCCGGGATCCGACGGGCTGGGAGGCCCCGGTGCATCTGTCGTTGGTCCTTCAGCGCGAGGGCGGCAGCTGGCGGATCCGTCAGTACCATGTCTCCCGAATCGCCGCTGATCACTGAGGCGGCGGTGCCCGTAAGAGGCTGGGCCTACCAGCAGGGAGGAAGCCGATCCTGGCGTTCTCCCTGGTGGCGGGCACAGTCTGAGGTCATGCAGCAGCACGTCACCGACTCCCGAAGCGCACGTCACTCACCCTGGTCCCATGTCCTTCAGGCCGCCGCCGCGCTGGGGGCGGGCATGGGTGTGGGCCGTTTCGTCTACACCCCGATTCTTCCCCTGATGCACGCTCAGGTCGGGCTGTCCGCCGCGACGGGGGCGAATCTCGCCACCGCCAACTACGTCGGCTATCTGATCGGCGCGCTCGCCGGCACCTTCCTGCCTCGGCTGGTGCGCTCCCCGGCCGTGCTGCGGAGTTGCCTGGTGGTGCTGACGGTGTCCCTGGCCGCGATGCCAGTGACCCACTCCCCCGGTGTATGGCTGCTGCTCCGGCTGTGTGCGGGCGTGGCCAGTGCGCTGATCTTCGTCATCGCCGCCAGCTCCCTGCTCAGCCATCTGCGCGACCACCCGGCCCATTTGCCCGGGTGGGCCTTCGGCGGAGTCGGGGCCGGTATCGCCCTGTCCGGGCTGCTCGTCCTCGTCCTGCGCACCATCGCGGACTGGCAGGCCGCGTGGTGGGCCTCCGCCGGGCTGACCGCACTGTTCGCCCTTCCCGCATGGTTCCTGCGGCCGGAACCCGCGCCCCCGTCGGCGTCCGCCACGCCCGGAGGGGAGCGGCGGGCGACCGGCCCGCGCACCCATCGGTGGTTCACCGCGCTCCTCGCGTCCTACACGCTGGAGGGCATCGGCTACATCATCGCGGGCACCTTCCTGGTGGCCGCGATCGAGCAGAGTTCTCCCGGCTGGATCGGCAGTGGTGCCTGGGTGCTGGTCGGCCTGGCGGCCATCCCGTCCTCCGCGCTGTGGGCGGGGCTGGGCCGGCGCTGGTCCCGTCCGGGCCTCCTGCTGGCCGCCCTGGCCGTCCAGGCCGTCGGCATCGCCCTGCCCGCGCTGATCGGTGGCGTCGCCGCCGCGCTGATCTCCGCGGTGCTCTTCGGCGCCACGTTCATCGGCGTCAGCACGCTCGCGCTCGCGACCGGCGCACACCTGCGCTTCCCCCGCGCGGTCGCCCTGCTGACGGCCGGATACTCGGTGGGCCAGATCCTCGGCCCGCTGGTCGCCACGCCTCTGCTGCACCACGGGTACCACCAGGCCCTGATCCTCGCGGCCGTCGTCGTCCTGGCGTCCGCCGTCGCGGCAGCCCTGCTCCGGATCGGTTTCCCCCACCACATGCCCACGCCCGGCCACCCGGTCGCGCGCTCGGAACCCGCACCGGGCGGGCAGCCCACGGCCATCGATACCGCACGGGCCCAGGCGGACTGACCTCCATGGAAAACCCGCCGTCGTGGGCGTCACGCACCGGCACCACCGGCGCGCCCTCACCTCTCCCGAGTGGTGCGATCTTCCGGCCGCGACAGGCGAGCCGCAGGCGATGCACCTGAAGATCACGACCTGACGGCCATCCCTCGGAGGAGGGATCGGCGGGTGCACAGTGGAAGACATGGGGTTTCGTCGGCGGCCGACGGATCTGATGAGGTCATGGCAACCGGGACACGCCTTGGTGGCGATCCCCGTCGGGCTGATTCTGCTGATCACCTGTGTGGACCTGCTGACCCCGACCCAGGTCCACCTGGGCCCCCTGCTGGTGGTCGCCCCGGCCCTCACCCCGTCGTTCGCCGGTCCCCGGGGCACCGCGCTGATCGGCGCGCTGGCGGTGGCCGCCCAGGTGGTCATCGCGGCGCTGCGCGGTGGCTTCACCGTCAACCACCAGGTGCAGATCACGGCCGTCGCGGTGATCTCGCTGCTCATCGTGGCCTACGCCCAGGAGCAGCGGCGGCGCCACCGTGAGCTGGCCCGGGTGCGGTCGGTGTCCGAGGCCACGCAGCGGGTCGTCCTGCGGCCGCTGCCGCATCGGCTGGGCCCGCTGCGGGTCGCCTCGCTGTACATGGCGGCCGAGGACGAGACGCAGATCGGCGGGGATCTGTACGCGGCGACCCGGGTCAAGGACTCCACCCGGTTGATCATCGGGGATGTCCGGGGCAAGGGGCTGACCTCCATCAGCGACGCGTCGGTGCTGATGGGCGCCTTCCGGGAGGCCGCCCACTTCAGCCCCGGCCTGCTGGAGCTCGCCGATGTCCTGGAGCGCAGCGTCTGCCGGCATCTGGCCGAGCACACCACCATCGCGTACGGCGAGCGCGGCGGTGCCGCCGAGCGGCCCGCTGCGGAGGCGGAGCTCAGTGAGCACTTCATCACCGCCCTGCTGGTCGACATCCCGGACGAGGACACCGTGGCGCACATGACCAACTGCGGGCATCCGCCGCCCCTGCTGCTGCCCGAGCGGGGCGAGGTGACCACCCTTTCCGCGGCCCAGCCCGCCCCGCCGCTGGGCATGTGCGGACTCCCGAACGGCTCGAGTCCCTCCGGCACGCCCGACACCTTCGCCTTCGAGGACGGCGACACGCTGCTGCTCTACACGGACGGGGTGATCGAGGCCCGCGCCCCCGACGGGTCCTTCTATCCGCTGGCCCAACGGGTCGGGCAGTGGAGGTGCTCCGGTCCCGAAGGGCTGCTGCAACCGCGATCTGCTGGACCATGTCGGCGGGCGGCTGGGCGACGACGCCGCCATGGTGGTCATCCAGCGCTCGCCGGCCCTCCACCCGGTCCAGCAGCTCAAGAGGATGGTGCCGGTCAACGGCGCCCACCGTTGATCCGCGGCGTTCCAGCAGATCCGGCAGACCCGGCGGAACGCCGCCCGGCTAAGCAGGTCGGACGAAGTCCACTGCGGTTCGGCAGGTGCCCTGAAGGGGCGCGGGGCTGTGTCGATGTGCGGCTCCGCCGCGTGGGCGATCAATCACGATGGCGCCACAGACGACCGACGGCACGGCGCGGCACATCCAGCGGAGCGCTCAGCGGACCCGGTCGACGCGGCGCTCGTCCCAGACCGGCTCCGCCGTCTCGCGGACGACACCGTCCGAACCGAAGACCAGGAAGCGGTCGAAGGACCGCGCGAACCAGCGGTCATGGGTGACCGCGAGCACCGTCCCGTCATAGGCGCCGAGCCCGTCCTGCAGCGCTTCGGCCGACTCCAGGTCCAGGTTGTCCGTGGGCTCGTCCAGCAGCAGCGCGGTCGTCCCGGCGAGTTCGAGCAGCAGGATCTGGAACCGGGCCTGCTGGCCGCCCGAGAGCCGGTCGAAGGTCTGGTCGCCCTGCCGGTCGAGCTCATAGCGCCGTAGCGCGCTCATCGCGCGGCCCCGGTCCCGGGCGTGCTCGGTCCACAGGATGTCGACCAGCGTGCGCCCGAAGAGCTCCGGATGGGCGTGGGTCTGGGCGAAGTGACCGGGCACGACCCGGGCGCCCAGCTTCCACTCCCCCCGGTGGTCGACGCTCTGGCCCGCCAGGAGCCGCAGGAAGTGGGACTTGCCCGAGCCGTTGGACCCCAGGACGGCCACCCGCTCACCGTAGAAGACCTCCAGGTCGAAGGGGCGCATCAGCCCCTCCAGCTCCAGCGCCCGGCAGGTCAGCGCCCGCAACCCGGTGCGTCCGCCCGCGAGCCGCATGGTGATGTCCTGTTTGCGCGGGGGCTCCGGTGGCGGCCCGGCCTCCTCGAACTTCCGCAGCCGGGTCTTGGCGGCCTGATAGCGGGAGGCCATCTCGTCGCTGCGGGCGGCGTACCGCTGCATGTCCAGCACCAGCCGTTTGAGCTGGGCATGCTTCTCGTCCCAGCGCCGCCGGAGCTCCTCGAAGCGCTCGAACCGCTCCTCGCGGGCGTCGTGGTAGGTGGCGAAACCGGCCCCGTGCACCCACACATCGCTGCCCGCCGGGCTCGGCTCGACGCTGACGATCCGGTCGGCCGCGCGGGCCAGCAGTTCCCGGTCGTGGCTGATGAACAGCACGGTCTTACGGGTCTCGCGCAGCCGCTCCTCCAGCCACTGCTTGCCCGGTACGTCCAGGTAGTTGTCCGGCTCGTCCAGCAGCAGCACATCGTCGGGCCCGCGCAGCAGCGCCTCCAGCACCAGCCGCTTCTGCTCGCCCCCGCTGAGCGTGCGCACCTGGCGCCACTGCGCCCGTTCGTACGGCACTCCGAGCGCCGCCGTGGTGCACATGTCCCATACGGTCTCGGCCTCGTAGCCACGCGCCTCGGCCCAGTCGCTCAGGCTCTGGGCGTAGGCCATCTGGGCGGCCTCGTCGTCCCGCTCCATGATCGCCAGCTCGGCCTCGTCGACCGCGCGAGCGGCCTCGCGGATCCGGGGCTGGGCCACCGACACCAGCAGGTCGCGCACCGTCCGCTCATCGCGTACGGAGCCGATGAACTGCGGCATCACCCCGAGCGAGCCGCTGACCGTGACCGTACCGCCGTGCGGCTCCACCTCGCCGGAGACCAGCCGGAGCAGCGTGGTCTTGCCCGCCCCGTTGGGCCCGACCAGGGCGGCCACCGTGCCCTCCGCGACGCGGAACGACACATCGCCGAGCAGCAGCCGTCCGTCGGGCAGGAAATAGGCGAGGTGCGCGGCCTCCAGATGTCCCATGGTCCGGCATTCTCACGGCCCGGCCGCCCTGTCGGCAAAGCGATTTCCCGAACCGGGCCCGAGGATGCCCGCAGGTGGCTGAACGCGGGGGCCCCGCCATCCGTATGGCAGAGAAACGTCCCCTGATCAGGAGGCACCACCATGACGCAGTCGGCAATCAACGGGCAGGGCACCACCCGCCGCGCCGTCGTCACCGCGGCGGGAGTGGCCGGGCTGGCCGCCACGCTTGCCGCATGCGGCAAGGACGACAGCGGCGATTCGGACAGCGGCAGCGCGGGCAGCGCCCAGGACGCCGGGGGGTCGCAGCCGTCGCAGCCGTCGCAGAGCGCGGAGGGCGGCCAGTCGGCCGGCGGGGACGGTATGGAACTGGCCAAGACCTCCCAGATCCCCGAGGGCGGCGGCATGGTCTTCAAGGACCACAAGGTCGTGGTGACCCAGCCCAAGGCAGGTGAGTTCAAGGCGTTCTCGTCGATCTGTACGCACCAGGGCTGCTCGGTCGGCGATGTGACCGGCGGCACCATCAACTGCCCGTGCCACCAGAGCAAGTTCGACATCACCGACGGCAGCGTGAAGGGCGGACCGGCGCAGAAGCCGCTGCCGGGCGCGCAGATCAAGGTGCAGGGAAGCTCGATCTGGATGGCGTGACGGCCGTCCTCCGCCAGCAGGCGACCACCTCGTCGGCCGTGGTGACGGCGGCCACGAGGGCAAGGGTGTGGCGGACCATCGCCGGGGTGTACGAGGCGGGCACCCCGGCGATCGCGTCCTCGGGCACCACGGCCGTATAGCCGAGGTTGACGGCGTCGAAGACGGCGCCCGGGATCGCCACATTGGCCGACACGCCGGTGATGACCAGCGTGCGGCAGCCCAGATTGCGCAGCAGCGCGTCCACCTCGGTCCCGGCGATCGGCGAGAGGCCGTGCAGCCGCCGTACGACCAGGTCCTCGGCGGCCACCGGAACCGGTTCGGCGATCTCCACCGCCGCGCTTCCGGTGAGCTGCCGGACCGGCAGCCGCTCGACGGCCCGGAACAGGGGTGCGTTGCGGTTCGCGCCGCGTCCGTCGGCGCGCCGCTCGGCCACCGCGTGCAGCACCTGGACGCCCATGTCGTGGGCGGCGGCCACCAGCTGGGCGACACGCCCGAGCGCACCGGACTCCTGGGCCACGGCGGCCAGTTCGGGCAGCGCGCTGTCCGGGCCCACCACACCGCGCTGACATTCGACGGTGAGCAGGGCACAGCCTTCCGGCCGGAGCAGTTCCACCAGGTCTTCGCGGGGGCTCGGGGTCACGGCGCGGAAGAGTAGCGCCCCTTGCGTCATCAAGGAAGAGCCATCATCCTGTGCCGCACATCCAGTTACCGGGAGGTACAGGGTCGGATGACCGTCACCCAGCGGCGGGGACGCCGCATCATGATGGCCCAGGACGAGCTGGACGCCTTCCTCGCCGAACAGCGCACCTGCCGGGTGGCGACCGTGGCCGCGGATGGGCGGCCGCATGTCAGCCCGCTGTGGTTCTGCTGGGACGGCGCCGCGCTGTGGCTGTACTCCCTGACCCGCAGCCGCCGCTGGGCCGAGGTGCGCCGCGATCCACGGATCGCGGTGGTGGTCGACGACGGGCACGACTACGGCGAACTGTGCGGGGTGGAGCTCTCCGGCGAGGCGGTCCTGGTCGGCGAGGCGCCGCGCACCGGCGTGTCGTGCCCGGAACTCGACACGCCGGAGCGGATGTTCGCGGCGAAGTACTTCGGCCTGGACGCCATGCCGCACGACGGGCGCCACGCATGGCTGCGCCTGGACCCCGAGGCGATCCGCTCCTGGGACTTCCGCAAGATGCCGCGGGGCTGACCCGGAGCCCGGGGAGCGGGGCCCGGACCGGGCTCCGGGCCCCGCTCCCGGTCAGTCGATGATCTTCTCGCCCACGGACCGCAGCACCTCGACCGCCGCGCGGATCGAGGGCCGGCGATCGGCGTCCGCGCGCCAGATCGCGTAGATGTGCCGCCGCATCGTGGGCTGGCTGACGGGCACCATCCGCACCCCCTCGGGCACCGGGCCGCGGCCCAGCCGGGGCACCACGGCGATGCCCAGCCCGGCGGCGATCAGCGAGAGCTGGGTGTGGTGCTCATGCGCGGTGTGCCGGATCCTCGGCTCGATGCCCTTGCCGCGCAGGGTCACCATCAGCCAGTCGTAGCAGAACCCGCCCTTGGGCCAGGAGACCCACTCGTCGTCCACGAAGTCCTCCGGCTCGACCGCGCGACGGTCGGCGAGGGGGTGGTCGGCGGGCATCGCCACATCCACCGGGTCGTCCAGCAGGGCGGCCTTCACCAGCCCGCCGGGCATCGGCAGGGGTTTGTTGTACCAGTCGAGGACCACGGCCAGATCGATGTCGCCGCGCACCACCGAGGGCACCGACTCATCGGGCTCCATCTCCTGCAACCGCACGTTCAGCTGCGGATGCTCGGTGCGCAGCCGGCCCAGCGCGTCCGGGAAGAGACCGCGGACGGCGGTCGGGAACGCGCCCAGCAGCAGCTCGCCGACGGCATGGCCACGCTGCGCCTCCAGATCCGCCTGGGCCAGCTCCACCTGGGAGAGGATGCGCGCCGCGTGATCGGAGAGCAGCCGTCCGGCGTCGGTGAGGCGGATCCCCCGCCCGTTCTTGGCGAGCAGCTGCTGACCGGTCTCCCGCTCCAGCTTGGCGAGTTGCTGGGAGACGGCGGAGGTGGTGACATGCAGCCCCTCGGCGGCGCCGCTCACGGAGCCGTGGCGGGCCACGGCGTGCAAGGTCCGTAGGCGATCCAGGTTCAACATATAAGGAATCCTACGCGATACCGCGAACAAAATCTCGCTTGTCCTAAGAGGTTGTAGCCCACATCGTAAAGGCATGACCTCAGCGACCGCCTCGGCGCCCCCTGCCGCCGCCGCCACGGCGGAGACCTCCTCCTCCCCCGCCCGCCGACCGCTCCTCGACTGGCGGATCCGCTTCGGCGTGCTGTCCCTGATCTGGGGTTTCAGCTTTCTCTTCATCAAGGTGGGCAATGAGGCGTTCGCCCCCCTGTACGTCACGCTCGGGCGGATGCTGTTCGGCACCGCCGTACTGCTCGTGACGCTGGTGGTGAAGCGGGAGCGGCTGCCGCGCGGGGCGCGGGTCTGGGGCCATCTGGCGGTGGCCGCGTTCTTCCTCAACGCGCTGCCGTTCTCGCTGTTCGCCTACGCCGAGCTGACGATCCCCTCGACCCTGGCCGGTATCTGCAACGCCGCCTCGCCGCTGTGGGGGATGCTGCTCGCGGTGGTCGTGGTCTCCGACGACCGGCCGAGCCGTCAGCGTGTCGCGGGTCTCGGGCTCGGCTTCATCGGCGTGTTGATCGTGCTGGGCGCCTGGCAGGGCTTCTCCGGCCAGGACCCGCTGGGCACGGTGCTGGCGCTGATCGCCTCGGCCAGCTACGCGGTCGGCTGGCAGTACGTCCGGCGCACGCTGAGCGACACGGGCCACTCCCATCTGTCGATGTCCGGCGGTCAGCTGCTGCTTGGCACCGTGCAACTCGCCCTCGTCGCACCGGTGTTCGCGACGACGCCCACTTCCTTCCCGGTCCTGCCCCTGCTCTCCGTGCTCGCCCTGGGCGCGCTGGGCACCGGGGTGGCGTTCCTGGTCCAGTACGGGCTCGTCGACGAGGTCGGCCCGACGACGGCGATGATGGTCACCTACTTCGTCCCGGTGATCGCCACCACCGCGGGCGTGGCGATCCTCGGGGAACACCTCACCTGGAACACACCGGTGGGCGCGGCCGTCGTCCTCATCGGCGCGGCCCTGACCCAGCGGCGCTCCACCGCCCGATAGCCCATCGACCGCCCGATAGCCGCCCCGCCGCCCGTTGGCCGATCGGCCGCCCGTTGGCCGATCGAGCGCACCGGCCGTCAGATCAGAGTGTCGAGCACCAACCGGCAGGTCGCGGACGCGCCTGCCGGTTGGCGTTGAGCCCGTGCCCCCGTGGTCGGCGTACGGAATCACCGACACTAGTCCAGCCGCCCCGAGACCGTCGCCCCCGCCGCCGCGGCCACCGCGGCGGCCACCGTCTCGATCTCGTCGGCGGCCAGCGGCGAAACCGTCAGCCGGACCCCCGGTGGCGAGGCCACGCGGAAGCGCGCCCCCGGGGCGACGGCCCAGCCCGACGCCAGCAGCCGGGCGACCGCGCCGGTCTCGTCCGGGACCGGCACCCACACATTCATCCCGCTCCGCCCGTGCGCGGCGATCCCCCGCTCCCGCAGCGCCCGCACCAGCGCGGCGCGCCGCGTGTCGTACGACGCGGCCACCGCCGCCGCGTCGACCGCGCCCGCCCGCCACAGCCCACCGACCGCCTCCTGCAGCAGATGGCTGACCCAGCCCGGCCCCAGCCGCTGGCGGCCGCGCACCCGGTCCAGGGTGACGGGGTCTCCGGTGAGCACGGCGAGCCGCAGATCGGGGCCGTACGCCTTGGCGGTGGAGCGGACCAGCGCCCAGTGGTCCGTGCCCCCGGCCAGGGGACGCAGCGGGAGGTCCACGATGCCGTGTCCGTGGTCGTCCTCGATCAGCAGCACGGAAGGGTGGGCGGCGAGCACGGTTCGCAACTCGCGGGCGCGTGTCGCGCTCACCACCGCGCCCGTCGGGTTCTGCGCCCGGTCGGTCACCACCAGCGCCCGCGCCCCCTGGGCCAGCGCCTGCTCCACCCGCTCGGGCAGCGGTCCGTCGTCGTCGACCCCGACCGGGACGGCGCGCAGTCCGAGCGCCGGGATCAGGTCGAGCAGACTGCCCCAGCCGGGGTCCTCGACCGCGACCGCGTCACCGGGACGCAGATGCGCGGCCAGTACTCGCTCGATCGCGTCGAGCGCGCCCGAGGTGACGGCGACCGGCCCGGCCGGCACCCCGTCCGCGTCGAGGGCGGCCCGCGCGAGCGCGGCGACCTCGGGGACGACGTCCGGCGCGCCGTACAGCGTGGGGCGTTCCGCCGCTCGGGCCGCGGCCGCCGCGAGCGGCGCGCCGAGCGGGGGCAGCAGCGCGGGGTCGGGGTTGCCGCTCGACAGGTCGCGCGCGCCGGTGGCGTCGACCCCGATCCACTCGCGGGGCGTGCTGGAGGGGCGGGAGCGCACCCGGCTCCCCCGGCGCCCCGCCGTCTCGATCACGCCTCGTTCGCGCAGCACGCGATAGGCGGCCGCGACTGTATTGGGATTCACGCCCAGCCGCTGCGCCAACTCCCGCAGGGGAGGCAGCAGTTGGCCCGGCGGCAGCTCACCGGCGCCGACCGCGCGCTCCACACTGGCCGCGATCTCGGCTGCGCGTCGGCCGACGATCGGATATTCTCCTAGCACAAACGCCATTTTGCACTAATGCAATGGAGGACGCAAATGCCCGCCCCGGACGCCACCGCCGCGACCAACGCGCCCGACAACGCCTACGCACCGACCGACCGCACCATGCCCACCCGCTCCCGCGAGCGCGCGTCGTACGACCGGGAGGTGGTGCACGCGATCCTCGACGAGGGCTACGTCTGCCATCTGGGCTTCATACGCGATGGCGCCCCCGTCGTCCTGCCGACCCTCTACGGCCGGGTCGGGGAGCGGCTGTACCTTCACGGCTCGACGGGGGCGCGCCCCCTGCGCATGGCGGGCGCGCCGGGCGGCGAGGAGCCGGGGCTGCTGGTGTGTCTCACCGTCACCCATGTCGACGGGCTGGTCCTGGCCCGTGCGGCGTTCCACCACTCCATCAACTACCGCTCGGTGGTGGTGCACGGCATCGCCCGCCCGGTGACCGACCCGGCCGAGCGCACCGCGGCCCTGGACGCCCTGGTGGACCACGTGGTGCCGGGCCGTGCCGCCGACTCCCGGCCCGCAAACGGCAAGGAGCTGGCCGCCACCGCCGTGCTCAGCCTCGACCTCGAAGAGGTCTCCGCGAAGATCCGCACCGGCGGGCCCAACGACGACGCCGAGGATCTGGGGCTCCCCCACTGGAGCGGCGTGGTGCCCGTCGCCCGCGCGTACGGCGCGCCGGACCCCGCCGACGACCTCGCGCCCGACACGCCGGTGCCCGGCTACCTCACCCGGCTCTGATCGGGGGCACCCCGACGCCCTCCGGGTCGTCGCACGCCGGGGACGGGGGGCGGTCACCCTCCCGCCGCGTACTCCCGCTCCCCCTCCACCGGTGCCGAGGCCGCCACCGGCTCGGCCGCGGCGGCCTTCGGGGTGGAGGTCTGGGCGATCAGGGCGCCGGTCAGCACCACCACACCGCCGACGACCTGCGCCACACCCAGGTGCTCATCCAGCAGCACCCACGCCAGAACGGTCGCGATGACCGCCTCCAGACAGGCGAGCACCCCGGCCACCTGCGGTGAGAGCCGACGCACCGACAGCACCCCGGTGAGATACGCGATCACCGTCGCCACCAGCACGATCCAGGCGAGCAGCACCAGGGCGGGAACACGGGCGCCCGCCAGGTCGGCGCCGCCGGTGAGGACCGTCCAGTCCATTCCCCAGGGGCGGCCGACCACGGTCAGCGCCACGGCTCCGATCAGCAGTCCGTAGGCGATGACGCCGAGCGGATCCGCCGGGTCCTGGCCGTCGCTGCCGTGGTCGGAGAGGACGAAGTAGCCCACCTGGCAGAAGGCCGCGCCGAAGGCGAGCAGCAGTCCGAGGGGGTTGAAGCTCAGCCCGGACCAGACCTCCACCACACACGCGAGCCCGCCGACGGCCAGGACGACGCCGATCGCCGCGGCCCGGCTCACCGGCCGGCGCTGGACGAACCGCACCCACCCCAGCACCAGCGCGGGCGCCAGGTATTCGACGAGCAGCGCGACACCCACGGGGATCCGGGAGAGCGCCGCGAAGTAGCACGCCTGCACCCCCGCGACGGCCAGCAGACCGAACCCCACCAGCAGGGCGGGGCGGCGGGTCAGCAGCCGGCGATGGCGCCAGGCCAGGGGCAGCAGGATCAGGGCCGCGCCGGTCACCCGCAACCAGGTGACCTCGAGCGGCGCGAGCCCCGCCTCGATCAGCGGTTTGGCGGCGACGCCCGATCCGCCGAACGTGAGCGCCGACACCAGGGCGAGCCCCAGGCCGACTTTCCTTTGCTGTGAGTGGCCTCCGGATACCTGCACCGGGCCATCATGTCAGCTCACGTCAGTACCGTCACCCCGTTGACTACTGGCAGGTCTCCACGGCCAGGACGGTGACCAGCGGTTCGACGGAGACGCCCGCGCGCCGCAGCACCTCCATGGCACGACACTCCCGGTCACGGACGAACGCGGCGAGGAGATCGAGGCCACCGGCGCGGGCCCCGCCACGGGAGGCGGCGCGGCGGACCGCCGCATCGAGGGCGGCCGCCGCGGCGGGCGACCATCCGGCCATCCCGCTCCCCACCGACGGCGCCGCCCCCGAGACCTCGACGGTGCCGCTCCACCGGAGCCCATAGCCGATAACGCGCTGCACCAGATACCCCAGCAGCCGTATCACCTGGGGCGAGCCGCCGGGAAACACCTCCTGTACCTCCGGGTCGGACTCCAGGAGGCCGTGCAGCAGATGGGCGGTGTCGATCTGCGCGTCACCATCGCGTACGGCGCGCCGGCGAGCCCCCGCGATCACGGCGGCCACCTCTTGGCTGACCCGGTCCTCGCATCCGGCGTCGTCCGGGCCGGCGGAAAGGGTACGACTTCGCACGCTCTCACCCCATCAGTCCCTTGAGGCCGGAGCATCCTCGCCGGGAAGCATGTGCGCATCCCACCATGGTTGTGCGTGGATGACCGGTTCTCATCCTCGGGGAGGAGGGGAAGGGGAGACACGAGAACTGACGACTCGTCAGTATTGAATGTTCCGGACCCCGGGGCTACGTTGCCCGGCACCGTCGCACCACACACCGCAGGAACCCGCCGAAGGGACTCCCCCATGGCCGAGGTCAGCGCGCAGACACGCATCGAGGCACCGGCCGAGAAGGTCTGGGCCCGGCTGACGGACTTCTCCACGTACGGCGACTGGAACGCCACCCACACCAGCTTTCCGCGGGGCGGCCCGGCCACGTTGGAAGTGGCGGCGACCTATGAGGAGAACATGAAACTGATGGGCTTTCCGGCCGAGGTGACCTGGACCGTCGAGGAGTGCGAACCCGCCCGGCTGCTGGCCACCCGGGGCAAGGGCCCGATGGGCGTGAACCTCGCCATGCGCTATTCGCTCACACCGGACGGCGATGCCACGACGGTGCGCGTGGACGGGGAGTTCACGGGGGCGGCGGTCTCTTTGATGGCCGGGAAGCTGAAGGACTCGGCGACCAGCGCGCTCAATGAGTCGCTGCGCAAGCTGAGCGCGCTGGTCGTCTAGCGCCGGACAGGCACCTGGTCCCGCATCCCGCTCCGCCGCCCCCGTGCGGCTGCATCCCGCTCCGCCGCCCCGTGCGGCCGTTCCCCCGTCCGATCGGGCTCAGCTCTCGCCGCCCCGCTCGGTGCCGCCCTTCTCCTCGTCCTGCTCGGCGAGGATGAGATACAGCCGCTTGCGCGACTCATTGATGACGGAGACGGCCTTCTGCCGCTGCTCCGCGCTGCCGGTACGCCAGACCTGGGAGAACGCCTCCATCAGCCCGAAGCCCGCCTGGCGGACCTCGTGCATGGCCTCCCAGTCGATACCGCGACCGGCCTCCTCCCACGGGGCCGCGGGCCCCGCCTCGGCCTCGGTGCGGCCGGTGGCGGTAAGCGCGAACAGCTTCTTGCCGCCCTCGCTCTCGCTGCCGATCAGCCCCTCGTCCTCGAGCAGCTGAAGCGTGGGGTACACCGAGCCGGGGCTGGGCCGCCAGGCTCCCCCACTGCGCTCGGCGATCTCCTGGATCATCTCGTAGCCGTGCATCGAGCGGTCCTTCAGCAGGGCCAGGATCGAGGCGCGCACATCGCCGCGCCGCGCCCGCCCACGCGGCCCCCGGCCGCCGGGTCCGCCGCGGCCACGGCCGCCGAACGGGGGCCCACCGAAGGGCGGGCCATCGAAACCGGGACCGAACGGGCCGAATGCCGCGCGCCGCCCCTCGCCTTCGCCCCGGCCGCGGTGGCCGGGTCCGCAGTGTTCACGTCCATGTCCTTGGGAACGCATCGTGACGCTCCTTTCTATCGTCGATCCATCACGACACTTCAACGATATATCGGAACCGATCGGATGCCAACCCCTTTGGCTCGCCGACGCCGCCCCGCACCCTCACCCCCCGACCCCGACCGCCGCTCCCCGCACCACCGGTCCCGGCCCGCACCACCGGTCCCGCCCCGCTCCCCGGGAGGTGCCACGCCTCGGGGATTGGCCATGGCTGCCCCGCCGCCCGCCGCCTACGGTCGGCGCTATGCGGATACGTATCGTCGACGCCTTCACCGAGCGCCCCTTCGCCGGCAACCCGGCCGGGGTTCTCCTCCTCGACACCGACGCCTTCCCGGACGACGGCTGGCTGCAGCGGGTCGCCTCCGAGGTCAATCTCGCCGAGACCGCCTTCGCCCACCCACTCCCCGAGGCCGCGGAGGCGGACTGGGCGCTGCGCTGGTTCACCCCGGTCACCGAGGCGCCCATGTGCGGCCATGCCACGCTCGCCACCACCCATGTCCTGAAGACCACAGGGGCCGCGACCGGCACGGTCCGCTTCGCCACCCTCAGCGGAGTCCTGTCGGCGACGGCCGACGACGGCGGCTCGATCACGCTGGACTTCCCCACGGCCTCACTGACCCCGCTGGCGGTCTCCCAGCAGACGGCCGAGGTCGCCGGAGCCCTCGGCGCCGAGATCGTGTCCGCCCATCACGCGGGCCCGCATATCGACGATCTGCTGATCGAGCTGGCCGACGAGAAGACCGTGCGCGCCCTGGCCCCCGACCTCGCCGCGCTCAAGCGGATCAGCCACCGGGGTGTCATCGCGACCGCGGCCGCCGAGGACCCCACGCGCGGCTACGACTTCGTCTCGCGGATGTTCGCCCCGGCCGTCGGCATCGACGAGGACCCGGTCACCGGCAGCGCCCACACCGCGCTCGCGCCCTACTGGTCGGCCCGGTTCGGCCGCGACGAGCTGACCGGGCTGCAGGTGTCCGCGCGCACCGGCCTGGTCCGCACCGCGCTGCGCGGCGACCGTACGCTGCTGACGGGCGGCGCCGTCACCGTCATCGACGGCGAGTTGCTGGCCTGAGACCCATCGGTCACGGCGGCCGGGTGGGTCAGGCCGTGGGCAGCCAGTCCACCCGGCCCGCCAGCAGGGCATATCCGACGAAGGCCACGATGTCGATCAACGCATGTGCGGCGACCAGCGGCCCGACCCGCCCCCAGCGGCGGTAGAGCAGCACGAAGATCACGCCCATCGCCAGGTTGCCGAAGAAGCCGCCGATCCCCTGGTAGAGGTGGTACGAACCGCGCAGCACCGAGCTGGCCAGCAGGGCGGCCATCGGGGTCCAGCCCAACTGCCCGAGCCTGCGCAGCAGATAGCCGACCACGATCACCTCCTCCAGCACCGCGTTCTGCACGGCGGAGGCGATCAGTACGGGGATCTTCCACCACACATCGGGCAGCGACTCGGGCACCACCGTCAAATTGCCCCCGGCCGCCCGCGCCGCCAGATACAGCAGCAGCCCGGTGCCGCCGATCGCGGCCGCGACTGCGGCGCCCCACGCCAGGTCGAACCGCGGCCGGTCGCGGTCGAAGCCGATCGCCCGCAGCCCGGCGCCCTCGCGCAGCAGCAGATGGGCCACGAGCACGACCGGCACCAGCGCGGTCGAGATGCCGAACAGCTGCCAGGCGAGATCCAGCCAGGGCCGCCCCGGCGCGGCGGAGGAGTTGAGATTGGCCGCCTGGTCCTTGAGCCCGCCCGGCTTGGTCACCGAGCCGATAAAGCTGATCAGTGCGGACAGCCCGCTCGCGCCGAGGGACAGCGCCAGCACGAGCAGCGTCTCACTGCGCAGCATCCGCCGCGAGAGCCCGTCCTCGACCGGGGCATCCGCGCCCCGCGCCTGTGACCGCACTCCTGTCCCCACTTCCGCTTGTCCGCCTCAACGGGTGCACCCGCCCCGCTCACCGGACAATACGGTGTCATGGTCGACGGTGTGGGCGTCACCCGGAGAGATCGGTGGGCCAGGTGTGCACCGGCGCGTCGGTCCGCATCAGGGCGCAGTAGCGGCGGGTCACGGCCGCGAGCGCGGCGTCCCGGTCCAGCCCGCCGGCCAGCGCACGGTGGTAGGTGGCCGTCTGCCAGGACGCGCCGTTGACCCGCAGCTTGCAGCGCTCCTCGATCACGCCGAGATAGCGGTCGCGGTCGGCGGGCTCCACGCCCCAGGAGTCGAGGCCGGACGCGGCGAGCGGCAGCAGCTCCTCGCGGACCAGCCGTACGGCGGAGGTGCGGGCCAGGGAGGCCGACCGGCCGGATTTGGGCCACTGCAGGACCGCGTCGATGCCGTGTCGGCAGGCCGCGTCGAAGTTGGCGGCGGCGGCCGCGAACGGCAGCCGGGTCCACACCGGGCGGGACTCCTCGGCGAGCGCCCTGACCAGTCCGTAGTAGAAGGCGGCGTTGGCGATGACATCGGTGACGGTGGGCCCCGCCGGGAGCACGCGGTTCTCCACGCGCAGATGCGGCACACCGTCCACGACGTCGTAGACGGGCCGGTTCCAGCGGTAGATCGTGCCGTTGTGCAGCGCCAGTTCCTGGAGCTCGGGCACCCCGCCCTCGTCCAGCACCCGCAGCGGGTCCTCGTCCTCGCCGGTGGAGAGCAGAGGCGGAAAATAGCGCAGGTTCTCCTCGAACAGCTCGTAGGCGGAATCGATCCAGCGCTCGCCGAACCAGGTGCGCGGGCGCGCCCCCTGGGCGGCGATCTCCGGCGGACGCACATCGGTGGCCTGCAGGAACAGCGGCGGCCGGGATTCGCGCCATGCCTCATGGCCGAAGACGAAGGGGGAGTTGGCCCCCACGGCGATCTGCACGGCGGCCACCGCCTGCGCCGCGTTCCACGCGTCCGCGAAGCGCCCCGGGGTGACCTGAAGATGGAGCTGGACGGAGGTACAGGCCGCCTCGGGGGCGATGGAGGCACTGGCGTAGGTGAACCGCTCACGGCCCTCGATGTCGATGAGGAAATCCTCGCCGCGGGCGGCCAGCATCTGCTCGTTGAGGAGTTTGTAACGGTCGTCATAGGAGAGGCTCGTGGATCCCAGATCGTCCGCGGCGAGGGTCGGCAGAATTCCGATCATCACGATCTCGGAGGACACTTCCCGCGCCTTGCGATCGGCATATGACAAACCGGTTCGGAGCTCTTCCGAGAGCTGATCGAGAACGCGTCCGCGCAAACGGTGGGGCACGATGTTTACTTCAAGGTTGCACTGCCCGAGTTCGGTCTGGAAATCATGACTCCCGATGCGCTCCAGAACCTCGGCGTTCATCATCCTCGGCAGTCCGTCGGCCCCGGCGAGATTCAGCTCGATCTCCAGCCCCATCAGATTCTTCGGGCGGTCGAATCGCTTGTCGGCCAGAAGCCGGCCCAGCCCGTCGAGGCACTGCCGCAACCGGACGCGCTGCCGTCGCCGGCCGGACGGGTCGAACTCACCGGCTATGAGCTTGTCCCCCATCGAAGCGTCCCTCCTCGAGTGGATCATCGGTGCCAGCCGTCTGCACACCACGCTCGATGATGCCCACCAATGTGATCGATAACGCCCCGCGATCCCCACCCAGCCAGTAGGCTCTCTGGAACTGTTCATTGCGCCGGAAAATTGGACCGGCGAGTTCCAGCCTACCGCGCCGGCCCCAAAATGCCAGGTCATATCCGTTCATCTAGCACAGAATCGGGGAAAATCCCCGCCTTCTCACGGTCTGGATAACCTCTTGTCGGCAATGCGGGCTGCGGCTAGTTGAAACACAACGGGAACACTTGTCGTATAAACTCGGCTAACGAGGCAGAGAGATAAGGCCCGAACGGTCTGTTCCGGTTCCCCTCTGACCCGTGTTCCACCGACAGCGCCGCCCAAACTCGGCCCGCTATCGCTTCACCGTGTCTCCAAGCGAGAGGCGACCCACCATGCCGCTGCATGTGCCCCAGGCCCCCGCGCCCGCCCTGCGCAGCGTCCTCACGGCCCTTGACTCCCCCACCGCCGTCCGCGAGGCCCGCACCCCGGTACTCTCCACGCTCACCGGCCCCTTCGAACCCGAACTCCCGCTCCCCGTCCATGTCCTGGACGACATCACCACCGCCGACGGCCCGCCAAGCACCCGGCTCACCGGCTGGCGCTTCCTGATCCGCGACGGCGACCGCACGGTGGCCGCCGCCGAGGCGATGCTCACCGCCGACGGCTGGGCCTTCTCACACTTCTCCGAGGGTCCCTATGTCAGCTCGGCCGAACTCGCCCTGAGCCAGGCCGAGTCGCTGCCCTCGGCGTACCAACCGCGGCTGCTGTCCATCCCCGAGCTCTACATGGTCACGCTCTGGCTGCACGGCGACCTGACGGCGGACGGCGCCGAAGGCGGCCTCGGCGCGGGGGACCTGTTGGTGCCGCTCGCCCCGGCCCCGCCGGGTATCGCGCCCCACCGGGCGCATCGCGCAACCGATCTGCTGCCGGTTCTCACCCACCGGCTCACCCGGGCTCCCTTGCTTGGCTCACCCGCCTGACCTGGGCCTCCATCAGGTTGGGAGCGCCCCGTGACCGCCGGGTCACGGGGCGCTTGGCAGCATCCTCGTAACAGTCCGGCGCCGATGAACCGTCCGGACGGGTGATGCGTCATTATCTAGCGAGACCGGTACCGCGAAATCCCTGCGGATTCCAGGCCGCAGGGCAACACTGGAGCAATCGACCGACTCAAACCACGGGGGGGGCGGCCATGAACGCCGCAGCGAGCCGCAGGACATTCACCACTCCGCAGCGAAAGAACCCTGTCATGTGCCAGCATCAACCACCCTGCCCGTCAGCCGACTCCGCCGACCGGGAGGCCGCCCATCTGGTGGCGCACCACCCGGAGCAGGGATGGAGCCTGCTGTGCAACGGCGTCCTGCTCTTCGAGGACACCGGTGAGCTGCTGCCGGACGGGCGCGTCATCGCACCGTGCCGGCCGCGGGGTTCCGAGCACATCGTCACCGCGGCCTGACGGCCGCCCACGCCGTCATCACGGTCTGACCCACCGTCGACGGCACGTACCCGCAGGGGCCGGCCCGGCGCATCCGCCGCACCGGCCCCATTGACGCGTTTGCCGAGGGGAAGCCCTCAGCCCTCGTAGGACTCCAGCGGCGGGCAGGAGCAGACGAGGTTACGGTCCCCGTAGGCCCCGTCGATCCGCCGCACCGGCGGCCAGTACTTGTCGGCCGCCGAGACCCCGGCCGGGAAGACCGCTTCCTCCCGGGAGTACGGGCGGTCCCACTCCCCGGTCAGCGACGCCGCCGTATGCGGGGCGTTCCGCAGCGGGTTGTCCTCCTTGGCCCACTCGCCGGAGCCGACCTTCTCGATCTCGGCCCGGATGGCGATCATCGCCTGGCAGAACCGGTCCAGCTCCGCCAGATCCTCGCTCTCGGTCGGCTCGATCATCAGCGTCCCCGCGACGGGGAACGACATCGTCGGCGCGTGGAAGCCGTAGTCGATCAGGCGCTTGGCCACATCGTCGACCGTCACGCCGGTGGCCTTCGTCAGCGGTCGCAGATCCACGATGCACTCATGGGCCACCAGGCCGCCGGGGCCGGTGTAGAGCACCGGGTAGTGCGGCTCCAGACGCTTGGCGACATAGTTGGCACCGAGCACCGCGACCTGGGTCGCGCGGCGCAGCCCCTCGGCGCCCATCAGCCGGATGTACGCCCAGGAGATCGGCAGGATCCCCGCGGAGCCCCACGGCGCGGCCGAGACCGGGCCGACGCCGGTGGCCGGGCCTGCGGCGGGCTGCAGCGGATGGTTGGGGAGGTAGGGCGCCAGGTGCTCGCGCACCGCGACCGGGCCGACGCCGGGGCCACCACCGCCGTGCGGGATGCAGAAGGTCTTGTGCAGGTTCAGATGCGAGACATCGCCGCCGAACCGGCCCGGCTCGGCGAGCCCGACCAGCGCGTTGAGGTTGGCGCCGTCCACGTAGACCTGGCCGCCCGCGTCGTGCACGGCCGCACAGATCTCGGTGATGTGCCCCTCGAACACACCGTGGGTGGAGGGGTAGGTGACCATCAGCACGGCCAGTTCGGCACCGTGTTTCTCGATCTTGGCGCGCAGGTCGCCGGTGTCGATCTCGCCGTCCTCACCGGTCTTGACCACGACGACCTTCATGCCGGCCATCACGGCGCTGGCGGCGTTGGTGCCGTGCGCCGAGGACGGGATCAGGCAGACGGTGCGCTGGGTGTCCCCGTTGGCCCGGTGATAGGCGCGCACCGCGAGCAGCCCGGCGAGCTCGCCCTGGGATCCGGCGTTCGGCTGCAGGGAGACCTTGTCATAGCCGGTGACCTCGGCCAGCCGCTCCTCCAGCTCACGGATCAGGGTCAGATAGCCCTGGGCCTGCTCGGCCGGTGCGAAGGGGTGCAGCGCGCCGAACTCGGGCCAGGTGACCGGCTCCATCTCGGTGGTCGCGTTGAGCTTCATGGTGCAGGAGCCGAGCGGGATCATGCCCCGGTCCAGGGCATAGTCCCGGTCGGCCAGCCGCCGCAGATAGCGCAGCATCGCCGTCTCGGAGCGGTGCTGGTGGAAGACCGGGTGGGCCAGATAGCCGTCGTGGCGCAGCAGGGCCGCGGGCAGCGCGTCCGGCGCCGCGGCGTCCAGCTCGTCGACACCGGGGATCCCGGCGGCGTCGCCGTTTCCGCCGTCCACCCCGAACGCGGACCACACGGCGGCAAGCTGCGTACGGGCGGTGGTCTCGTCGCAGGCGATGCCGACGTGGTCGGCGTCGGTCAGCCGAAGGTTGACCCCGGCCTCCCGGCCCGCGGCGACGACCTCGGCGGCCCGGCCCGGCACCCGTGCGGTGAGGGTGTCGAAGAACGCGCCGTGCACCACCTCGACACCGCCGGCCCGCAGCCCCTCGGCGAGCACGGAGGCGTAGCGATGGGTGCGGCGGGCGATTGCCGCGAGCCCGTCCGGGCCGTGGTAGACGGCGTACATCCCGGCCATCACGGCCAGCAGCACCTGGGCGGTGCAGATGTTGCTGGTGGCCTTCTCCCGGCGGATGTGCTGCTCACGGGTCTGCAGCGCCAGCCGGTACGCCTTGTCGCCATCGGCGTCCACGGAGACCCCGACCAGCCGGCCGGGAAGGTTGCGGGCGTAGGCGTCGCGCACCGCCATGAAGCCGGCGTGCGGTCCGCCGAAGCCCATCGGGACGCCGAACCGCTGGCTGTTACCCACCGCGATGTCCGCGCCCAGCTCACCGGGCGAGGTGAGCAGGGTGAGCGCGAGCAGATCGGCGGCGACAGTGACGACGGCACCCAGCTCATGAGCGCGCTCGATGACCGGGCGCGGATCGCGCACCACGCCGGAGGCGCCCGGGTACTGCAGCAGCACACCGAAGACCCCGCGCTCGGCGATCTCGTCCGGTATGCCCTCGGCCAGATCGGCGACGACGACCTCGACACCGGTCGGCTCGGCGCGGGTCCGCAGGACCGCGACGGTCTGCGGCAGGCAGTCGGCGTCGACCAGGAAGACGCCCTCCTTGACCTTGCCGACACGCCGCGACAGCGCCATCGCCTCGGCGGCCGCGGTGGCCTCGTCCAGCAGCGAGGAGCCGGCCGTGGGCAGCCCGGTCAGATCGGCGACGACCGTCTGGAAGTTGAGCAGGGCCTCGAGCCGGCCCTGGGAGATCTCCGGCTGGTAGGGCGTGTACGCGGTGTACCAGGCGGGGTTCTCCAGCACATTGCGCAGGATCACCGGCGGGGTGTGGGTGCCGTAGTAGCCGAGACCGATCATCGACGGCAGCACCTGGTTGCGGTCGGCGAGTCCGCGCAGCTCGGCGATGACCTCCGGCTCACTGCGGGCCGGGGGCAGGGCATGCAGCGCCTCGGTGCTCTTTATGACCTCCGGTACGGCGGCCTCGGTGAGCTCGTCCAGCGAGCCGAAGCCGACCTGGGCGAGCATCTTGGCCTGCGCCTCACCGTCGGGGCCGATATGGCGCTGCTCGAACGGAGTACCGCGTTCCAAGTCGGAGAGTGCGATGCGATTGGCGGTCATCTACGGGGGCCTCCTGGTCTGTAACGACCGGCGAGGGGCACCGCGGCGCGGGTGCCCGGACGGCCTCCCCCTCTGTCATCTCAACCTGAGAGCTTCACCGGCCCACATACCGCCTGACCGGTTTTCACCGTCGGTGAGGAGGGGTTCCGGAGCTCTGCTCGCCCGTGGCCCGCCCTGCTTTCCAGAGTGACCTCACCCGCACGGTACGTGTGCCTGAGAGATTCCGGGGAGGGTTTGCTCCTTCGGCGCCTCCGACAGCGTCGGCGGAGGACTCTCCCGCACGGGGTTTACAGCCACAGTCAGCGTACCAGCGGTTCTACCGTGGGGGACGGTCGCCGGCGTTCGAGTGGCCGAGCGCGGCGATGTGGCTTTTTGTAGGTATCAATGGCCACTTGCCACCTGTGGGAGAGAGCGTGCAGACCGATATCGACCCGCGGACCCTGATCGGCCGCAAGGCATTCGACCGCGAGGGCTCCAAGATCGGCACCGTGGACGAGGTCTATCTCGACGACGCGACCGGCGAGCCCGAATGGGCGGCGGTACGCACCGGGCTGTTCAGCCGGGACGTCTTCGTACCGCTCGAACCGAGCGAGGTCGTCGGCGACACCCTGCGGGTGCCGTACGACCGGGCGCTGATCAAGGACGCCCCGGACTTCGGAGTCGGCCGCCACCTCTCCCCCGAGCAGGAGTTGCAGCTCTACCACCACTACGGACTGGACGTCACCGGCTGACCTTGACCCTGGGGCTGGCCCTGGCCCTGGCCCTGGCCCTGGCCCTGGCCCTGGCCCTGGCCCTGCTCGTGGCCCTGCTCGTGGCTTGGGGCCGGCGGCTGCATGTGGCCCTGCATGTGGCCCGGGAGCTGCTCGCGGCCCAGGCCGTGGCCCTGCATGTGGCCTGGGGCCTGGCCCTGCTCGTGACCCGGGGCCTGCCCCCGCTCGGGTCCGCCGCCCAGTCCTGGGGCCAGCCCATCCGAGCCCGCGGCCAGGCCGCCTGGTCTCGCGGCCAGGTCATTCGGGCCCTCGATCTGCTCTGGATCCGGGGCTATGGGCTCCCCCGGGGTCATGCCCGTGGGCCCCTCCCGGCCCGTGGTCCCCTCTACGGCCAGGTCCGCGACCGCCTCCCGGGCCACATCGGGCTCCGGGCTCGCGGCGTCCTCCGGGACCGAGCTTACGACCTCCTCCGCGGCCGGGTCCGCGTCCAAGTCCGGGTCCGTGACCGCTTCCCGGCCACGTCCGGGACCGGGTCCAGGTCCGAACCCACCTCCCGGGCCACATCGGGACCCGGGCCCGCGACCTCCTCCTGGACCGAGCCTGCGACCTCCTCCGCGGCCGGGTCCGCGTCCAAGTCCGGGTCCGTGACCGCTTCCCGGGCCACGTCCGGGACCGGGTCCAGGTCCGAACCCACCTCCCGGGCCACATCGGGACCCGGGCCCGCGACCTCCTCCTGGACCGAGCCTGCGACCTTCCCCGCGGCCGGGTCCGCGTCCAGGGCCGGGTTCACGGCCTCCTCCGGAGCCGGATACTCGTCCGGGCCCGCGGCCACGTCCGGAGCCCCGTCCGCGTCCGGGATCGCGGCCTCCTCCGGGGCCGCGTCCGAGCCCGGGGTCCCGTCCTCGTCCGGTCGCAGCAGCGGCAGCGGTTCGGTCGGCTCCAGCGCCGGGTCGTCCACGGCGAACGTCCGCACCCGCCCCGGCCGCGACCACGGCTCCTCGAAGCGCACGGTCACCCGGCCCACCCCGCTCCCCTGCACCCAGCCCGCCCCGTACTCGGCGTGCCGCACATCGGAGCCCGGCAGCCAGCGCCGCGGCTTCCCAGCGTCCTCAGGAGCCTCTCCCGCGCCCTCTCCAACAGGCTCCGGCCTCTCGGGGCCCGGCACGCGCCGGGCGTCCCCCAGTGCCTCATGGGCCGCTTGGGCGGCCTGCGCCGCCTGGGCGGCCTGCGCGAAGAGATCCTCTTGGGTGTAGTCCGCCAGACCGCTGACCCCGACCCCCAGCAGCCGCACACCCGCCGTGGTGTCCACACCGTCGATCAGCCGCGCCGCGGCCTCCCGCACCACCCCCGGATCGTCGGTCGGCCCGCGCAGGGTCTCCGAACGGGTCAGCGTGGAGAAGTCGTACCGCCGCACCTTGATCACGACCGTCCGCCCCGAGCGACCCGCCTCGCGCAGCCGCCGCACACAGCGGTCGGCGAGCCGCGCGATCTCCAGCTGCACCCGGGTGCGGTCGGTGAGGTCGACGTCGAAGGTGTCCTCCACCGAGATGGACTTGGCGTCCCGCTCGGCGACGACGGGCCGCTCGTCCCGGCCCTCGGCCATCAGGAACAGCGACGCGCCGTGGGCCCGGCCCAGCAGCCGCACCAGCTCGGCCTCGCCCGCCTCCCGCGTCTCGGCCACGGTGTGGATCCCGGCCCGGCGCAGCGTCTCCGCCGTGGCGGGGCCGACGCCCGGGAGTGTCCGCACCGGCATGGGGCCGAGCAACTCGCGCTCCGTCCCGGTGTCGATGACCACCAGGCCGTCGGGCTTGGCCTGCTCCGAAGCGATCTTGGCGAGCATCTTGGATCCGGCGAGCCCCACCGAGCCGGTCAGCCCGGTGACCGCCCTGATGTCGGTCCGCAGCCGCTCCCCCACGGCGCGCGCCGCCCCCACGGTGGGCTCGGTGCCGCCCGCCTCCAGATCGACGAACGCCTCGTCCAGGCTGAGCGGCTCCACCAGGGGCGAGAGCGTGTGCAGCAGGGTCATGACCACGTCGCTCACGGCGCGGTAGAGAGTGAAGCGGGGGATGAGGAACGCCGCGTTCGGACACAGGCGGCGGGCCTGGGCCATCGCCATGGCCGAGTGCACCCCGAACACCCGGGCCTCATAGGAGGCCGTGGCGACCACGCCACGCGGCCCCAGACCCCCCACGATCACCGGCTTACCGCGCAGGCTGGGCTTGGATGCCTGCTCCGCCGAGGCGTAGAAGGCATCCATGTCCAGATGGAGAATCGTCGGCGCACCCCTCACACCTACGATGCTGCCGCACACCACTGACAATGGGCGGCACGACGGCCCGGGGGCGGGCCCGGGGCGCCGCTCCGCTCACGTCCGGGGCGGCGCCTGACGAAAGGCGCCTGACGAAAAGGGCGAGCGCTCAACCGGCCCGGTTGCGACGCGCCGCGAGCTCATCGGTGGGGTTGTGCCGGATCAGCGTCTCCCCGGTGTCCACCCGCTCGCCGTGCAGCTGGGACAGCGCGCTCTCGACATCCCGCCAGACGACGCCCACGGCGATCCCGAAAACACCCTGACCGCCCTGGAGGAGGTCCACGACCTCATCGGGCGAGGTGCACTCGTAGACGGTCGCGCCGTCGCTCATCAGCGTCATCTGGGCCAGGTCGTCGAGCTCCCGGGCACGCAGATGGGTCACCGCCGCCCGGATGTTCTGCAGCGATACGCCGGTGTCCAGCAGCCGCTTCACGATCTTGAGGACGACCACGTCCCGGAAGCTGTAGAGCCGCTGGCTGCCCGAGCCGTACGCGGGCCGGACGCTCGGCTCCACCAGCCCGGTGCGGGCCCAGTAGTCGAGCTGGCGGTAGGTGATGCCCGCGGCCGCGCATGCGGTCGGTCCGCGGTACCCGACCCGCTCCGTCTCCCCCGCGGCGGGCTCACGCGGCGGTGCTGCCTGTGCCGCGACCCGAGCCTTCAACGCCGGATCGGCCGGTGCGCTCCCCTGGAGCGTATACGGACCGCCGGCTGCCGTGCCGTCGCCGGTGCTTCTCACGCCGACCTCCGTCCTCGACCTGCCACCTTGAAGGTAGGCAGTCACCCGGGGTGCGTCAACGATCGCCACACTCGGCACGCCGAGTGATAATCACCCTAAGAGTGGTTTCCCGTGTCCCTCGTCCGGGAAAGGCTACTCGAATGCGCGAGCGAGGACCGGCATACCGTTCACTGGCTGCTGGTTCCGAAGTCCTCGGGCGAGATCTGGTCGAGGAACTCGCGGAACTTCTCCACCTCGTCCTCCTGCTCGTCCGGGATCGCGATACCGGCGTCGTCCAGCACGCCGTCGCTGCCGTAGATCGGCGTTCCGGTGCGCAGCGCGAGCGCTATGGCGTCGGACGGCCGGGCACTGACCTCCACGCCGCTTGCGAAGACCAGCTCCGCGTAGAAGACCCCCTCGCGCAGATCCGTGATCCGGACCTCCGTGAGCTGCTGGCCGACCGCTTCGAGTACGTCTTTGAAAAGGTCATGGGTCAGCGGGCGCGCCGGAGCCATGCCCTGCTGAGCGAAGGCGATCGCGGTCGCCTCACCTGGTCCGATCCAGATGGGGAGGTACCGGTCGCCTCCCACTTCACGCAGGAGCACGATCGGTTGGTTGGAGGGCATTTCCACCCGGACACCCACGACGTCGAGCTCGTTCACACAGCAACCCTAGGACGTGCCCGGCCGGTTTGGATAGTCGGGGCCCGGTCGGTCACCGCTCCTGGACCCTCAGAGCCGACCGCACCAGGGCCGCGTGCAGCTGTACGGAGAGCGTGGCGAGCTCCCGCACACTGGCCTCCGCATGCGCTCTGGTCTGCGGGTTTCTATGCAACCGCAGCGGAGCGACCACCTGCTCGACCATTCCTGCCTCGCGTTCGGCGGAGGCTTTCATGATTCGCAGATGACGTGGTTCCAGGCCGAAACGACCGAGTTCGGCGATGAGCCGGGCGACGGTCACCGCATCGATGTCGTACCCGCCGTCCGCGCTCGGCGCGAGCAGCCCGTACGACTCCCATTCGGCCAGCTGCACCTCGCTGACCTCGGCCGTTGCCAGCAGCTCGGCACGGCCCAGCCGGGCGACCGTGGGGCCGTCCGCGGCCGCCCCGGTACCGCCGTCGAGCACACCGGGCTGCCGCGCTCCCTGCGAAACGGCAGGAAGCTGCAACGGCTCGCCCCGCTCCAGGGCGTCCAGATGCTCCCGGATGACCTTGAGCGGCAGGTAGTGGTCACGCTGCATCCGGAGGATATGGCCGAGCCGCTCCACATCCCGGCGGCTGAATTTGCGATAGCCGGAGGGCGTCCGCCGCGGCTCGACCAGACCTTCCGACTCCAAGAAGCGGATCTTGGAGATGGTGACCTCGGGGAACTCGTCCCGCAACAGATTCAGCACGGTGCCGATGCTCATCGACCGGCTGCCCGTGGGGGCGGTGCCGGTACCGGCACCGCCCGACGGTGTCTGAAGCATGGACCTCCCCTGACGGGTCAGATGCCGACGCCCCGCTGGCTCGGGTAGAAGACCAGCCGGTACTTACCGATCTGCACCTCGTCGCCGCTGGCCAGCACCACCGGCGCGTCGATCTGCTCCCGGTTGAGATACGTCCCGTTGAGGCTGCCGACGTCCGAGACGGTGAAGCTGCCGTCCTGGCCGCGCCGGAACTCCACATGGCGGCGGGAGACCGTCACATCGTCCAGGAAGATGTCGCTCTGCGGGTGACGGCCCGCCGTGGTGACATCACTGTCCAGCAGGAAGCGGCTGCCCGAGTTCGGCCCGCGCCGGACCACCAGCAGTGCCGATCCCATCGGCAGCGCCTCGACGGCGGCCTGCGCCTCCGGGCTGAGCGACGGCAGCGGCGTCTGCCCGGTCACCTCGGAGTCGTACGCCTCGAGACCCGAGATCGAAATGGTGGAGGTGGTCTCCGCGGCACGCTCGGAGGGCGCGCCGCCCCGCAGCGGGGCGCCGCAATTGGAGCAGAACCGGCTGGCCTCCGCGTTCCGGTGGCCGCACCGCTGACAGACAGGCAAGCCGAACCCTCCACCACTGTGAGCGGCCGATGGCTCCTGGAAACCTATGGGGCCGGTCGCGGAGGGGTCAACAGACGCGCCCTGCGCGCCGACCTGGTCCCGGAACAGCGGGCGCTCCTCGGTCCCCCCTCCGCTCTCCTCCGCGGCACGCGAGGCGCGGTGGCGAGCGGTGCTGCTGCCGCCATCCTGGCGGGCACTCTTGCCGAACAACTTCCCGAACAACTTCACGGGCGATTCCCCTTGACTGAAACAGACCCGCCCGTGGGGCAGGACAAACCCTCGATGCACACACCAGACGGTCCGGACATCCTCACAACGTCCGTGACCACCAGACAGTTTCCATCACGCGCGGATCTTCTGGTGCGTTGACCCCCCGCGTCCACATGGTCTCCCCGAGAGACCCTCATTTCGAACCGCCTCACCGTGATGACGACCGAGCGTAGTCAGGCCGCTTCGCCGATCGCAAGGCATCCACAACGATCTTCTTCTCCCGCCGCACGGACACAGTGGCCTGCTCCTTCTCCAGGCTCTGCACCACCCCGCCGGGAATGTTCAGCGCCGGCTCCAGATCCTCTGGCTTGCCGATCACCTTCACAACATACGGTTGCGTCACTTTCTGTCCATCGATCTGGATCGCGCCACCGCTGTCCGCGAAGTAGGTGCCGGCGACCACCCGCACCTTGCCGATCTGGATCGCCTCGGCGCCCGCCGCGCGCAGCTCCTGCACCGTGTCGAGCAGCATGTCCGACTCCACGGAGCCCCGGGAGTCGTCGATCGTGATCGTGATGCCGGGACCCTGTGCTGCCACCGTACCCGCGAGCACGCCCAGCTGCTGCTCCTTCTGGAGCGTCTGCTTGCGGGCCTCCTCGGCCTGGTCCGAGCTGTTCTCCAGCTCGGTGCGCTGGTTCTCCAGCCGGCGCTTCTCGTCCTGGAGCCGCTGGGTGCGGGAGTCCAGCTCGTCGAGGATCCGGACCAGGTCCTCCTGCCGGGCGCCGCGCAGCACGCTGTTCTCGTTGGTCGAGCGCACCTGGATGGCGAGGCCCAGGCCGAGGCCGAAGAGCAGCAGGGCGACGATGAGCTGCGCACGGGTCAGCCGCGGCGGCCATACGCCCTTCAGCAGCCGCTGGCGGCCGGTCTGGGCCTCTTCCGGCCTCTGCCCAGTCCCAGGGCCGCCTTGCCCGGCTCCGGGGCCGGGGGCGGGCCCCACACGCTCTCCGGGGCCGCTCCTGGGCTCGCCGGGGGGCCTGGTGCCCTCGGCGCCCGGCGTGGGCGTGTCGCCCGCCTTCACGGGCCGGCCCTGGGCCTGCGGCGGCAGGGCCTCGGGCAGCACGGCCTTGGGCAAGGGCGTCCGGAGAGCGACGTCCTTGAGGCGGCCCGGCGGGGGCCCGGCAGCTCTGCCCGGCTCACCTCGCGGAGGCGCGGGGGGCCCGCCCGGCTCGCCTCGCGCGGGCCCGGCGGGCCTGCCCGGCTCACCCCGCGGGGGCGTGGACGGCCTGCCCGGCTGCTCCCGTACGTCACGGTGCTCGGGCTTCCGGGCGGACGGAGCGCCCGGCCGCGGCGTTTCGGCCGCCGACGGCCGCTCCGGCTGTGTCCGCTCGCGCGGCTCCCCGGAGGGCACGGGCTTCTCGGCCGTCTCCGGCCGTCGCGGCGGCTCGGGCGACCGCCGCGGCTGTTCAGCGCCCGGTTCGGTCTTTTCGGCCTTCGCTGCCTGCTCGGGCCTTTCGGGCTTCGCGTCCCTCTCGGCCAGTCGCGGCGTTTCGGCCGACTGTCGCGGCGTTTCGGCCGGCCGTCGCGGCGTTTCGGCCGGCCGTCGGTTCTCGGCCGACTCTGGCCGCTCGGGCTTCTCAGGGGTGTCGTCGGTCGTCATCGGCCTCACGCCCGGAAGACATGGCGGCGGATCGCGGCCGCGTTGGAGAAGATCCGGATACCGAGCACGACCACGACTCCCGTCGACAGCTGGGCACCGACGCCCAGCTTGTCACCGAGGAAGACGATCAGTGCGGCCACCACCACATTGGACAGGAACGATACGACGAAGACCTTGTCGTCGAAGATCCCGTCCAGCATCGCCCGGAAGCCCCCGAAGACCGCGTCGAGTGCCGCCACGACGGCGATCGGCAGATAGGGCTCGACCACCGTCGGCACCACGGGTCGGACCACAAGCCCGACCACGACTCCCACGATGAGCCCCAATACGGCGATCACGATGTGCCCTTCCCTGTGTCGGCGTCACCCTTGCCGGAGCCACCGGCTATCGGTTCCGCGGTGCGTACGATCAGGCTCGGCGCGGCCGGAAGCCGGAGCGAGTCCTGGGCGGAAATGCTCGTGCGGATGTCATAGTTCTGCTGCAGCACATGCAGATACTGGCCGTCCGCGCTGTTCTGGAAAGCGGTGCTCAGCCGCTGCCCGTCCCCCACCGCGAGCACCGTATACGGCGGCGCCAGCGGCTTGTTGTCGACCAGTATGGCGTCTCCCGCAGCCCTGATCGCCGAGAGCGCCGTCAGCCGCTGTCCGTTGATCGAGATGGCCTCCGCGCCCGACTCCCACAGGCCGTTGACGACGCGCTGCATGTCGTGGTCGCGCACCCGGCCGGTATCGGAGAAGTCGGCGCTCTCCCGTGGTCCCCCGCCGCCGCCGGCCGCGCCCTTGGCGTCGTCGACCACCAGCTTCACCCCGGGGCCCGTCACCTCGTTGGCCCCCGAGAGCAGCGCCACCAGATCGGCCTTGGCTCCGCCGTGCTTCTCCAGTGCCTGCCGCTGCTTCTCCCCGACTTCGCCGCGGAGCTTGTCCACGCTCCTGGCGAGGTCGTCCGCGTTCGAGTTCCCCGTCTCGATACGGTCGATCAGTTCTCCCCGCTCCTTGGCCAGCGTGGGCGCCGATATCCGCGCCTCGGCGGCGCCGACGGTGATGACCACCGCGACCAGGACAAGGCCGAGAGCCAGCCCCAGTTTGGCCCGCATAGTGCGCGGCAGGCCCGAGCGACCGGTCTCACCGCGCCGCGCGGCGGCCTCGGCGTAACCGTCGTCGAGGCTGTGGTCCATCACATTGGTCAGCAGCGACATGGACGCGTCGAGGCGCGGGCGAGGGCGCGGCGATGCTGTGCTCCGAACGGGGGGCGGCTGCGACATGCCGCACATCGTCGCACGTGGGGGCCGCCGCCACCGAATGGCCCCTCCGGCGTGCCGGATCGGGGACCTCGGGGCGGCGCCCCCACGCGCTCAGACGTGCGCAGACGGCCCCGGGGTCAGCGCCCCGCGCTGTCCACGACGCTCGACCACTCGTCCAGCAGGGCCTGCGCGGACGCGTCGTCCGGGCCCTCCGCCCACAGATGGGTGACCGCCTCGGCCGGGTCGGGCAGCACCATGACCCACCGCCCGTCGGCCTCCACGACCCGCACCCCGTCGGTGGTGTCCACGCTGCGGTCGCCCGCGGCCTCCACCACATGCCGCATGACCAGGCCCTTGACCGCCCATGGGGTGGCCAGATCGCGCCGCTGGACATGCGCCCGCGGGATCCGCGCATCGATCTGACTCAACGTCAGCTGAGTGCGCGCCACCAGCCCGATCAGCCGGACGAAGGCAGCCGTACCGTCGAAGACGCTGCTGAACTCGGGGATGATGAATCCGCCGCGCCCGTCACCGCCGAAGATGGTGGTCTCCGACCGGGCGACCCGGGTCAGATCGTCCGCCGCGGTGGTCGTCCACTCCACCTGCGTGCCGTGATACGCCGCCACCTGCTCGGCGATACGGGTCGTGGTCACCGGAAGCGCCACCCGCCCGCTGCGCCGCTCCGCGGCCACCAGGTCCAGCATCACCAGCAGCGTCCGGTCGTCCTCCACGATGCGGCCCCGCTCGTCCACGAGCGAGAACCGCTCACCGACCGGGTCGAACCGCACCCCGAACGCGGCACGCGCCGAGGCCACCATCTCGCCCAGCCGGGCCAGCCCCGACCGGCGGGCGTCGGCGGTCTCCGTCGGACGCGCCTCGTTCAGGCCGGGGTTGATGGTCAGCGCGTCCACCCCGAGCCGTCCCAGCAGGCTCGGGAGCACCAGCCCGGAGCTTCCGTTGGCGGCGTCCACGACGACCTTGAGACCGGATTCGGCGATGCCGCTGATGTCCACGGCGCGCAGCAGCGAGCCCGTGTACGAGTCGAAGACGCTCGACGGGAAACTGAGGTCACCGATCTCGCCCGGGAAGGCCCGGCGGTACTCCTGGCGGGCGTACACCCGGTCCAGCTTCCGCTGACCGGCCGCGGACAGATCGGCGCCCCGCTCGTCGAAGAACATGATGTCCACCGAATCCGGCACCCCGGGCGAGGTCCGGATCATGAAGCCGCCGGCGCTGCCGCGCGCGGTCTGCTGCCGGGCCACCGGCAGCGGTACATTCTCCAGGTCCCGTACGTCGATGGCGCTGGTCTGCAGGGCGGAGATCATCGCCCGTTTGAGCGCCCGCGCACCCCTGGAGTGGTCACGCGCAGTGGTGACCGTGGAGCCCTTCTTGAGGGTCGTCGCATAGGCTCCGGCGAGCCGCACCGCGAGCTCCGGGGTGATCTCCACATTGAGGATGCCGGAGACACCGCGGGCGCCGAACAGATGGGCCTGCCCCCGCGACTCCCAGATCACCGAGGTGTTGACGAACGCGCCCGCCTCGATGGTCTTGAACGGATAGACCCGCACATTGCCCTGGATGATCGATTCCTCACCGATCAGGCACTCATCACCGATGACGGCCCCGTCCTCGATACGGGCGGCGCGCATGATGTCGGTGTTCTTGCCGATGACACAGCCGCGCAGATTGCTCTGCTGGCCGACGTACACGTTGTCGTGTACCACCGCCTTGTGGAGAAAGGCGCCGCTCTTCACCACGACATTGGAGCCGACGACGGTGTGCTCACGGATCTCGGTACCGGCCTCCACCTTGGCGTAGTCGCCGATATAGAGCGGGCCGCGGAGCACGGCCTCCGGATCCACATCCGCCCCTTCGGCGACCCATACACCGGGTGAGATCTCGAATCCGTCGAGTTCGACGTCGACCTTGCCCTCGAGAACGTCGGCCTGGGCCTTCACATAGCTCTCATGGGTGCCCACGTCCTCCCAGTAGCCCTCGGCGACATACCCGAAGATGGGCTTGCCTTCCTTCATCAGCTGAGGGAAGACATCTCCGGACCAGTCGACCGGCACATCGGGCTCGACATAGTCGAAGACCTCCGGCTCCATGACGTAGATGCCGGTGTTGACCGTATCGGAGAAGACCTGCCCCCAGGTGGGCTTCTCCAGGAAACGCTCGACCTTTCCGGCCTCGTCGACGATGGTGATACCGAATTCGAGGGGATTGGGGACGCGCGTCAGACAGACGGTGACAAGGGCTCCGTTTTCCTTATGGAAATTGATCAGATCCGTAAGGTCGAAATCCGTCAGGGCGTCGCCCGAGATCACAAGGAAGGTGTCGTCCTTGAGTGCTTCCTCCGCGTTCTTGACGCTACCGGCGGTGCCGAGTGGCTTCTCCTCATTCGCGTACGTGAGCTCCATACCGAGCTCCTCGCCGTCACCGAAGTAGTTCTTGACCAGGGACGCGAGGAACTGGACGGTCACCACGGTCTCGCTGAGCCCATGCCGCTTGAGCAGCCGCAGCACATGCTCCATGATCGGCCGATTGGCCACGGGCAGCAGCGGTTTGGGCATGGTCGAGGTCATCGGGCGCAGACGAGTTCCCTCGCCCCCTGCCATCACGACGGCCTTCATGTCGGAAGCGTCCTCCTTGAAGAGACGACGGTCATGCCGACCGTGCACGCCGGATGGCCCTTACATCTACCGCACTACGGGCCCCGGCCTCTATGGACGCCGCTACGGCGAACTCAGTCGGCCGCGGTGTCCGCCCTCACAAGTCGGCGGACCTGAACCACGTAGAGGACTCCTGCCCACCAATAGAGTGTTGTACCCCATCCGGCGAACGCCCATCCGAAAATTGCGGCGATCGTGTGAAGCACGCCACTTCCCTCACTCAGAAGGAGCAAGGGGAAGGCATACATCAGGTTGAAGGTCGCCGCCTTGCCGAGGAAGTTCACCTGGGGCGGCGGATAGCCGTGGCGCCGGAGGATGCCCACCATCACCAGCAGGACCAGCTCTCGCGCGAGAAGGACCGCGGTCAGCCAGAGGGGCAGGATCTCGCGCCAGGTGAGACCGACAAGCGTCGACAGTATGTAGAGCCGGTCGGCCGCCGGGTCGAGAAGCCGGCCGAGGCTGCTGATCTGGTTCCAGCGACGGGCCAGCTTCCCGTCGAGATAGTCGCTGACACCGCTGAACGCCAGCACCAGCAGTGCCCAGCCGTCGCTGTTGGGCCCGCCGAACTCGGGCCGGAGGATCAACCACAGGAAAAGCGGCACGCCGACGAGGCGCGCAGCGCTGAGGATGTTCGGGATGGTGAGCACACGGTCCGTCTGAACTCGTGTCTCCTGTACCTCCACCCGGGAGCCTCCCGTGAGAAACAGGCCGATGATGCCCCATGACTCTACCGGTAGGCCCGCATGGGTCCCGCACCGGGGCGTACCGGACATGGACATAAGAAAGACCCCGAGGGAAGTGGATTCCCATCGGGGTCTTTTTGAAGAATTGTTCGGCGGTGTCCTACTCTCCCACAGGGTCCCCCCTGCAGTACCATCGGCGCTGAAAGGCTTAGCTTCCGGGTTCGAAATGTAACCGGGCGTTTCCCTAACGCTATGACCACCGAAACACTATGAAACTGAACCGGAACCACACCCCAAGAGGGGGGTTCAATACGGTTCATTGCTTCAGAACCAACACAGTGGACGCGAGCATCTGAGGACAAGCCCTCGGCCTATTAGTACCAGTCAACTCCACCAGTTACCCGGCTTCCATATCTGGCCTATCAACCCAGTCGTCTACTGGGAGCCTTAACCCATCAAGTGGGTGGGAGTCCTCATCT
>NZ_JAGFNO010000052.1:0-34709 GCF_017592595.1 Streptomyces sp. NEAU-YJ-81
ACGCGTCCCCGCTGATCACCTCCCGCAGCGGGCGCTCCAGCATCCCGTCGAAGTACCCACACACCTCATCAAACGCCTCCGCGAACACCGGGAACGCCTCATACAACTCCCGACCCATCCCGACCCGCTGACTACCCTGACCCGAGAACAACACCGCGAGCTTCCCCGGCACCACCGAACCCCGCACCACACCCGCCACCGGTACGCCATCCACCAGCGCGCCCAGCCCAGCCGCGAACCCCGCACCGTCACCCGCCAACACCACCGCCCGCTCATCGAGGGCGGACCGGGTCGTGACCAGCGAGGAGGCCACGTCAACGACCGACGCCTCGATGCCAATGCCGCCATGCACCGCCGACAACAACCGCTCCGCCTGCGCCCGCAACGCACCCTCGGACTTCGCCGACACCACCCACGGCACCAGCGCCGACTCCTCAGGGCCCTCGGTCACCGGCTCGGCGACACCCGTCTCTACGGGAGCCTGCTCCACGATGACGTGGGCATTCGTGCCGCTGATGCCGAACGACGACACACCCGCACGCCACGGACGATCCGTCTCCGGCCACACCACCGCATCCGTCAACAACTCCACCGCACCCGCCGACCACTCCACATGCGGCGACGGCTCATCAACATGCAGCGACTTCGGCAACACACCATGCCGCATCGCCAACACCATCTTCATCACACCCGCCACACCAGCAGCCGCCTGCGTATGACCAATGTTCGACTTCACCGACCCCAGCCACAACGGCCGGTCCTCGGCGCTCCGCTCCCGCCCATAGGTCGCGAGCAGCGCCTCGGCCTCGATCGGGTCGCCCAGGGCCGTGCCCGTGCCGTGTGCTTCGACCGCGTCCACTGCAGCGGGTGAAAGCCCCGCGTTCGCCAACGCCGCGCGGATCACCCGCTGTTGTGAGGGTCCGTTCGGCGCGGTCAGACCGTTCGACGCACCGTCCTGGTTGATGGCGCTGCCCCGCACCACCGCGAGCACCTGATGGCCGTTCCGCCGCGCGTCCGACAGCCGCTCCAGCAGCAGCATCCCGGCGCCCTCGGCCCATCCTGTGCCATCCGCCGCCGACGCGAACGGCTTGCACCGGCCGTCCGGGGCCAGTCCCTGTTGCCTGCTGAACTCCACGAACAGTCCTGGTGTCGACATCACCGTCACCCCACCGGCGAGCGCGAGCGCGCATTCGCCCTGGCGCAGCGACTGGACTGCCAGATGCAGGGCCACCAAGGACGACGAACAGGCGGTGTCCACCGTCATCGCCGGGCCCTCGAAGCCCATGGTGTAGGAGATACGGCCCGAAGCGGCGCTCACGGTGTTGCCGGTCAGCAGGTATCCCTGCAGCTCATCCGAGGCGTCGTGCATCCGCGGTCCGTAGTCCTGGGACATCGCGCCCACGAAGACACCGGTCCGGCTCTTCTCCCGGCCGGCCGGGTCGATCCCCGCACGTTCGAAGACCTCCCATGAGGTCTCCAGCAAGAGCCGCTGTTGCGGATCCATCGCCAGTGCCTCGCGCGGCGAGATCCCGAAGAAGTCGGCGTCGAAGTACCCGGCGTCGTAGAGGAATCCGCCTTCGCGGGTGTAAGTCGTCCCCGCTCGTCCGGGATCGGCGTCATACAGGCCGGACAGATCCCAACCCCGGTCCTCCGGAAACGCCCCGATGGCGTCGCCGCCTGAGGCGATCAGCTGCCACAGTTCCTCGGGCGACCGCACACCACCGGGGTAACGGCAGCTCATGCCCACGATCGCGATCGGCTCGTCCGGGGCCACGCCGACCGGCACCGACGCCGTTTCCTCGCGTCCGTCGTCGCCCAGGAGGGTGCCCCGCAGATGGCGTACGAGTGCCCGGGGCGTGGGGTGGTCGAACAGCAGGGTGGTCGACAGTCGCAGTCCGGTGGTGGTGTTCAGGCGATTGCGGAAATCGACGGCGCCGAGCGAATCGAAGCCCAGTTCCTTGAAGGTCCGACCGAGATCGACGGCTTCCGGCCCCTCGTACCCCAGCGCGGTGGCGACCTGGTCACGCACCAGATCCGCCAGCATCTCCCCTTGCTGGACATCGTTCAGCGCGGCAAGACGTGTCCGCAGGAGGGACGCCGCATCGGTCGCCGATGTGCTGGTCTCCTTGACATCAGGGTCGGTCGCATCGGCCTCGGTGTGCGGGCTCGGCTGCGGCAGGGCCTGGGTGTCCACCCAGTACCGCTTGCGCTGGAAGGCGTACGTGGGCAGCTCGACCCGCCGAGCCCCCGTCCCCTCGAACGCCCCCGCCCAGTCGACAGAGGTCCCGCCCACGTATGCCTCGGCCACGGACCTCAGGAAACGGTCCAGGCCACCTTCCTCACGGCGCAGCGACCCGACAGCCGCCACCTCATAGCCATGATGCTCGGCGGTCTGCTCCACACCCATGGTGAGCACCGGATGGGCGCTGGCCTCGATGAACACCTGGAAGCCGTCGGCCAGCAGGCCACGGACGGTCTCGTCGAAGCGCACCGTCTGACGCAGATTCCGGTACCAGTACCCGGCATCCAGCCCCGCCGTATCAAGCACCCCACCAGTCACCGTCGAATAAAACGGCACCGACGACGAGCGCGGGCTGATCCCCGCGAGATCCCGCAGCAACTCGCCCTCGATAGCCTCGACATGAGCGCAATGCGAGGCGTAGTCCACGGGAATGCGACGCGCCCGGATCCCCTCGGCCTCACACGCCGCCAGCAGCTCGTCCAACGCGTCCGCGTCACCCGAGACAACAACCGCCGAGGGCCCGTTCACCGCCGCCACCGACAACCGCTCACCCCACGCCGCCAGCCGCTCCCGTACCGCCTCCAGGGGCAACGACACCGACACCATGCCCCCGCGCCCCGACAACGCCCGCAACGCCTTACTCCGCAACGCCACCACGCGCGCCGCGTCCTCCAACGACAACGCACCCGCCACACACGCCGCCGCGATCTCACCCTGCGAATGACCCACCACCGCCGCAGGCTCCACCCCGTACGAACGCCACAACTCCGCCAACGACACCATCACAGCCCACAACACCGGCTGCACCACATCCACCCGCTCCAACGCCTCCGCAGCACCCTCCCCACCCCGCAACACATCCACAAGCGACCAGTCCACAAACGGCGCCAACGCCGCCCCACACTCACCAACCCGCTCCGCGAACACCGGCGAAGACTCCAACAACCCCGCCGCCATCCCCACCCACTGCGACCCCTGCCCCGGAAACACCAACACCGCACGACCATCAGCACCGGCTACACCCCGCACCACGCCCGCCGCATCCCGGCCCTCCGCCAGCGCGGCCACACCACCGACCAGACCACCCAGGTCCTCGGCCAACACCACCGCACGATGCTCGAACGCACTACGCGTCGCCGCCAGGGAGAACCCGACATCCTCGGCCGACAGCTCAAGCCGCTCCTCCGCATACGACGCCAGCCGACCAGCCTGCGACCGCAACGCCGCCTCGGAGCGCCCCGACACCACCCAGGGGATCCGGCCCGCGGCGCCCCCCGGGACGGCTTCCGCCGCGTCCCGAGCCGCCGCCTGATCCGGGGCCCCGGAGAGCACCACATGGCAGTTGGTGCCGCCCACTCCGAAGGAGCTGACCCCAGCGGTCAGCGCCTCCCGCGTGCCCGAGTCGGCGGTCCACGGTTCGGTTGTCGTCTGGACGCGCAGCTTCAGCCGGTCCAGCGGAATGTCCGGGTTGGGCGTCCGGAAGTTGAGGCTGGGGAAGAGTTCGCCGTGCTTGAGACCCAGGGCCGTCTTGATGAAGCCGACGACACCGGCCGCGCCCTCCAGATGGCCCACGTTGGTCTTGGCCGATCCCACCAGCAGCGGGGCATCGGTGGGCCGCCGGGCCGCGCCCAGCACCTCGCCCAGGGCCGCGGCCTCGATCGGGTCGCCGACCTTCGTGCCGGTGCCATGGAGTTCCACGTACTGGACCCGGGCAGGGTCGACTCCGGCCTGCCGGTAGGCGCGCCGCAGGAGGTCCTCCTGGGCGGCCTGGTGGGGCGTGGTGAGGTGGTCCCCGCCACCGTCGTTGTTGAGCGCGCTGCCACGGATGACGCAGTACACGGCGTCCCCGTCGGCGAGGGCGTCGGTGAGGGGCTTGAGGACGACGGCGCCGCCGCCCTCGCCGCGTACGAAGCCATTGGCACGGGCGTCGAAGGTGTAGGTGACGCCGTCCGGCGACAGACCGCCGAACCGCTCTGCGCTGACGCCGCTTTCGGCGGCGAGGTTGAGATGGACGCCGCCGGCGATCGCGAGGGACGTCTCGCCGCGGCGGATGCTTTCGCAGGCCAGGTGGATGGCCGCCAGTGATGATGCCTGGCCGGCGTCGAGGGTGAGGCTGGGGCCGCGCAGGCCGAGGTGGTAGGAGACGCGGTTGGCGATGATGCCGCGGTGGAGTCCGGTGAAGCTGTGCCGGTCGATGGCCGCCGGGCCGCCCCGGCGGATCAGGGTGGCGTAGTCGTCCGCGATCACTCCGATGTACACGCCGGTACGGCTGTCACGGAGCCGGTCCGGAATGATTCCGGCGTCTTCGAGGGCCTCCCAGGTCAGTTCCAGGGTCAGTCGCTGCTGGGGGTCCATGGCCGCGGCCTCGCGTGGCGATATGCCGAAGAAGGCGGCGTCGAAGTGGTCGATCCGGTCCCGGTCCAGGAATCCGCCCCGGCGGCCGAGGTCCGCGTCCGTGCCCGCGTCCGTGCCCCACAGTCCCTCGGGGGCCTCCGTAATGGCGTCGGCGCCGTCGAGGAGCAGTTGCCGGAACGTGGCGGGGTCGGGTGCTCCGGGAAGGCGGCAGGACAGTCCGACGACCGCGATCGGCGCGTCCGTGGTGCGCGGCGAGGTGCCGTCGGAACCCTTCATGAGCGTGACTCCCTGGATTCAGGAACGTAGGACGCCGGGCGCACACCAGCGCAAGGCGAAGGTCTGCGCCGCGTCCGGGCAGGAAAACGGGACAGGAGAACGAGATGACGAAGCGGACGGGGAAGGGACGGGGCATGGGTGGGCAGGGCCCTCCCGCGTGGCGGATGCCACGCGGGTTCCTCGTGGGCGGTGACCCGTTACCCGTGACCCGTGGGGCCGTGGGCCGTGTTTCCCCAGGCTTCGTGTTGTCTTCGGGGGGCTTGGGCGGGGCCTAGTAGATGCCTTCCGGCGCCGACCGCACGACCTGCAGTGGCTTGACGTTGGCGACGCCGTCACACGGCCACTCCGCGCCCGTGTCGTACCGCACCGCGAGGTCGCGCTCCAGCACATTGGGCAGGAAGAGGTCGTCGTGCAGGACGGTCAGCCGGACCTGGCCCTGATCGCCGTATGCGACGACCTTGGACCAGTCGTCCTTGTCGACGACCGCCATGGTCACCTGCGGGTAGTTCGGCAGGTATGGCATGAGGGTGCCGTCGTCCACCGCGGGCAGGCCCACGGTGTTGCCGAAGGTGTTGGCGTAGGTGACGACGACCAGTCCGCCGCCCAGGGCCTTGTGGAAGGACCTGCGCATGGCGGGGGTGGCATGTGTGCCACTGAGCCGTACGCCCTTCAGTCGCGCCACCAGGTCTGGCCTTGCCTTGATCAGCGCCTGCAGCAGGGCCGGGGTGGTGACGAGGTAGTCGATCGGCTGATGCTCCAGGACCGAGGCCATCTGCTCGGTGAGATGGACCGTGTACTCCTGCGCTTCCTTCAGCCTGCCGTCGCGGAGCAGGCGCTTGACCCAGCGAGGGTCGAAGTCGATGCCGTACACCCGGCCGTCGTACAGGTCCGCCAGGTCCACGGCGCCGTGTCCGATGAGGTGCGGGCCGGTGGGAGTGGCCTGGAGCCAGTTGCGGCCCGGCTCGAATCCCTCGCGCTCGATCACCCAGCGTCGCCATGCGGCGCGGTGCTCGAGCATCGGCTCGGTGTAGTAGACGCGGCAGGGGTTGCCGGTCGTGCCTCCGGAGTCCCAGACCCGGCCGGTCAGGGGCCGGGGCACCGCCTGGGGCACGAGCTCGGCGGGGTCCAGGGTGCGCAGGTCGCCCAAGGGCATCGGGCCGAACGCGGACAGCTCGTCGTGGCGGGTGATGTCCCGTGGATCGATGGCGAGTTCGGCGGCGCGCTTGAGCCAGTAGGGGGTGCCGGTGTCGGGGTCGAAGTGGCGGCGGACGACCCGGCGTGTCCAGGCGTCGATGTCCTGCGACAGCCACTGGTCGATCTGCTCGGTCACGTCCTTCACTGGGTCACCCCGGCTTCCGTGGAGGGAAGTTCGATGCCGAAGTCGTAGACCGCGGTCATCGCCTCGAAGACATGGTCCGGTGATTCCACGTGGACCACGGGGAACGACGCGTTCTGGAAGGTGCCGAACGCTGCGGGGCCGAGCACCAGGCCCAGTTCGGTGCCGCTGTCCTCCAGTCCGCCGATCATGTGCGGGACGCTCACGGGGGCGGTGGGGTTGCGGCGGAAGAGATCGCGGATCTCCTCAGCGGTGGTGAGGGCCTTGCGCTCCATGCACGAGTGCACGGGCACCCGTGGGTCATGGAAGGTCATGGCGCCCAGCGTGGGCTCGAGGTAGTCGCTGATGTGCTGCTGGAGCGGCGAGTGGAAGGCGGCACCGTGGTCGTCGGACACATGCAGGGCGCCGGCCGGGAACCCGGCCCCGAACCGCTGGAGGGCCGAGCGGTAGCCGCCCAGCAGCACCATGCGCTCGTGGCCAGTGCCGACCTTGCCGAGGTCGGCGGAGAGATACACATCGGCGACGTCGGCGAGCAGGTCGTCGGTGGCGGTGTCGTACGGGACCCGCAGCATGGCGACGGCCTGCGGGCCGGCGTCCGCGGCCGGCGGGGGAACTTCCCGCAATCGCATCAGAAGGGTGAAGAGCTCCTGACGCTCGACGGCTCCGGCGAGAGTCGCACCGACCAGTGCGCCGAAACTCAGTCCGCATACGGCGGCCGGTGTTATGCCGTATTCCTCGGCGAGAACATCCGCAATTCCTAATACGGCAGCGGCCTGACGTATGGCGCCGACGCCTTGTCGGTGCTCCTGTCCGGGTTGCCGTTCTTCCTCGAATATGCGCTGGACGTCGATACCCGTCCACTCGGCGATCTGTTGATAGGTGTGCTGCACGCTCGGAAAGAGTTCATACAGCTCTGCGCCGGCTCCCGGCTGATCGTTCATACCACCGTCGAGGACATACGCAAGCGTCACCCCGAAACCCCCGTTTCCGCCCGTTCGCACCGGGCAATAGCATGCCGCAGCACCGCGGCATCCCATGTAACTGCTCCCCCGAGCCCCCGAGATCCCCGTTACGCAAGCGGGTCCCAAGAATCGCCCAGCTGTTCGCGTGGTGTCATCAAACATCCCGCCGCCAAGGCGTGTCAAGCAAGATCGACATGCCTCGGGTCACCCGTACCTAACCCCGGTCGCCCGCATTGCGCAACCGTATTTCCGCGTCCTCGCGGGGGCCGCCGAACTCCTCCCAGACCTGGTCAAGGGCCTTGACGAACATCTCCACCTCGGCAGTGGAATGCACGGCTCCGGGTGCCACCCGCAGGATCTCCTCACCGGCCCGCACGCTCGGCGCGTTGATCGCCTGCACATAGATGCCATGCCGCTCCAGCAGCGCCGCGGACATCCGCTTGCACAGGACCTCGTCCCGCACCAGCACGGACACGATGTGGGTGAGGTCGGAGATGAAGGGGATCCGGCGCTCCTTGAGCTGACGGTGCATCAACTGTGCGTTATCCCACAGTCGTTCCCGCTCGACCTCGGAGGAGCGCAGATGGCGGACGGCGGCGAGGGCGGCCGCGGCGACGGCGGGCGGCATCGCGGTGGTGAAGATGAAGGAGCGGGAGAACATCCGTACCGCCTCGATCACCTCCGCCGGGCCGGCGATGTACCCCCCGTTGGTGCCGAAGCCCTTGGCCAGCGTGCCCATGATGACGGTGAACCGGTCGGCCAGGCCCTGGCGCGCCGCGATGCCCGCGCCCTGCGGACCGTACATGCCCACCGCGTGCACCTCGTCGAGGAAGGTCATGGCACCATGGCGCTCGGCGAGGTCGGCGATCTCCGCGAGTGGTGCGATGTCGCCGTTCATCGAGTAGACGGACTCGGCGACGATCAGCTTGGGCGCGTCGGGGTCGGCGGCCGCGAGCAGCTGCTCGAGGTGCGCGGTGTCGTTGTGCCGGAAGATCCGCTTCTGTGCGCCGCTGTGGCGCAGGCCGTCGATGATGGAGGCGTGGTTCAGCGCGTCGGAGAAGACGACGCACCCCTCCATGCGGCCGGCGATGACGGACAGCGCGCCGTCGTTGGCGGTGTAGCCGGAGGTGAACAGCAGCGCGTCGTCCTTGCCGTGGAGCGCGCTGAGCTCCGTCTCCAGCAGCACGTGGTAGTGGTTGGTGCCGCCGATGTTGCGTGAGCCGCCGGCGCCCGCCCCGTACTGGTCGACGGCTTCCTTCATGGCGTCCAGGACGGCGGGGTGCTGGCCCATGCCGAGGTAGTCGTTGCTGCACCAGACGCTGATCTGGGAGGCGTCCTCGACGCCGCTGACGCTGGCGGCGGGGAACTGACCGGCGAGCCGTCCGATCTCCAGGAACTCGCGCTTTCCACCGTCAGAACCCTCGGTGAGGCGCGAAAACAGGTCCAGATATTGAGTCGTCACGTCCACTCACTTCGCTTTTAGGCTACTGGGGACCGTGCAGAATGCGGGATGAGCCGTGTCGACCCCCCGTCGGCGCCAATCTACATGCGGTGGGCCGTCAATCGGTATGCCGAATGGCAACCTGCGCGCGCCCAACTCGGTTTCACGGCAAGAAACTGACAGGCGGATGGAAGAAGGTTGCCATGCCGGGGGCGGGGTGTCATCCTTCAGCGGGAAACGGCTCCCTGAACTCATCGGCAAACGGCGAACTGGAGTTTCGATGTCTCCGACCGACAATTACGTCCGACGGGTCCTCGAGGCTCTATCAGCCGATGGGGAGCGGGTGGCCCTGCTCCGGGACGATGAGCGGTACACCGCCGGCGAGTTCACCCGGACCGTGGTCGCGGCGGCGGAATTCCTGCGCCGCCAGATAGCGGAGGAAGAAATTCCGGTAGTGGCCGTGCTGACGGTCTCCAACACCCCGGCCACCATCATTCTGCGCTATGCGGCGAACCTTATCGGCGCCACGGTGGTCCATCTGCACTCCACCAACGCGGTGGATCCCACCGATCAGCTGGCCACCCGCGAGCGGTACGAGATCCTGAAGAGGACGGGCGCCACCTTCCTCGCCGTCGACGAGGAGAACCTGGGCCTGGCCCGGGAGCTGTGCGAGCGTCTGCCGGATCCGCCCCGGCTCGCCGCGCTGGGCTCCCTCGGCCCGGATGTGCTGGACCTGACCACGGGCGATGCGGACGCCTTCGATCTGACGGTCGTGGAGACCGACCCCGAGCGTGCGGCCGTAGTCCTGTTCACCAGTGGCACCAGCGGCGCCCCGAAGGGTGTGACACTTCCCTTCCGCGTCCGAACGCTCTATCTGCGGGCGGGACTTGACGCACCCGCCCCGATCACCTACCTGTCGACGCTGCCGGTGAGCCACTCCAACGGCTCGGGCGCCGACCTCGCCCTCGCCTCCGGTGGCACGGTGGTCCTGCACGACGGCTTCGACGCGAGTGCGGTGCTCGGCGCGGTGGAGCGCCACCGGGTGTCCGCGCTCACCCTCACCCCTCCGCAGCTGTACATGCTGGTGGACCACCCGGCCATCAAGGGCACCGATCTGTCCAGCATCCAGATCATCTCCTACGGCGGCTGCCCCGCCTCCCCGGCCCGGCTGGCCGAGGCGGTCGAGGTGTTCGGCCCGGTGCTGCTGCAGTTCTACGGCACCACCGAGACCAGCGGTATCAGCGTGCTCGTCCCGCCGGACCACTTCGACCCCGAGCTGCGGATGACCGCTGGCCGGCTGACCGCCGAGGTGCGCATCCGCGACCAGGACGACCAGCGTGATCTGCCGGTGGGCGAGATCGGCGAGATCTGCGTACGGTCGCCGTTCAACATGCTCGGCTACTGGCGCGAGCCGGAGCTGACCGCGGAGACCGTACGCGACGGCTGGGTGTACACCGGCGACCTCGGCTCCCTCGACGAGCGCGGCTATGTGCGTCTGCACGGCCGGGTGGGCGAGGTGATGAAGACCAACGGGATCAAGGTCCATCCCATCGCCGTGGAGAACGCGCTGCTGACCCACCCCGATGTCGCCCAGGCCGCGGTGTACGGAGTGGCCGACGGGGACCGGGTGGAACACATCCACGCGGCGGTCGTGCTCCGCCCCGGTGGCGCCGCCGACTTCACCTCGCTGCTCGACCATGTGACCGGTGAGCTGTCGCCCAAGCATGTGCCTGCCGCCATCACCTTCCATGGCGACATTCCGCTGACCGGTGCCGGCAAGCCGGACAAGCAGCGGCTGGCCGCCCAGCAGGCCGGGGCATGACGCTCACGGCGGCGGCGGTGCTCGCCGAGTCCGCGCTGCGGCGCCCGGACCACCCCGCGCTCGTCTTCGGCTCGCAGCGCATCACCTACCGCGAGCTGTGGGACGCCACGCGGCGGTACGCCGCCGTACTGCGCGACCACGGCATCGGTGCGGGCGACCGGGTGGCGCTGCTGCTGCCGAACACACCGCACTTCCCGATGGTGTACTACGGGGTGCTGGCGCTCGGCGCCGTGGCCGTCCCGGTGCACGGTCTGCTGCGCGCCGACGAGATCGTCCATGTGCTGCGCGACTCGGAGTCGAAGGTACTGGTGTGCGGGGCGCCGATGCTGACCGAGGGCGCCAAGGGCGCGGAGGTGGCCGGGGTCCCGCTGATCACCGTTATGGAGGAGCACGACGGCGGCCGACCGCGCCTGGACGCCCTCGCCGAACACGCTGATCCGCTGGACCACTGTATGCCGCGCGAGCCCGGCGACCTCGCCGTGGTCCTGTACACCTCGGGCACCACCGGCCGGCCCAAGGGCGCGATGATCACCCAGTTCAACCTGGTGATGAACGTGAGCACCACGATGCTCTCGCCCTTCGACCTCGGCCCCGACGATGTGCTGCTCGGCTGTCTGCCCCTGTTCCACACCTTCGGGCAGACCTGCGGGATGGGCACCACCTTCCTGGCGGGCGGCACGATGGTGCTGATGAGCCGGTTCGACGGCCCCCGGGCGCTGGACCTGATGGTCACCGAGGGGTGCACCGTCTTCATGGGGGTGCCCACCATGTTTCTGGCGCTGCTCGACGCCGCCGCCCAGAACCCCCGCCGCCCCGCCCTCGACCGCGCGTTCTCCGGGGGCTCGGCGCTTCCGGTGAAGGTGCTCGAGGACTTCCAGGAGGTCTTCGGCTGCCCGATCTACGAGGGGTACGGCCTGACCGAGGCGTCACCGGTGGTCGCCTACAACCAGAAGGCGTGGCCGCGTAAACCGGGGACGGTGGGGCGCCCGATCTGGGGCGTCGAGGCGGAGATCGCCGCGGCCGATGTGGAGGACCGCGTGGAGCTGCTGCCGACCGGCACGGTCGGTGAGATCGTCATCCGTGGCCACAATGTGATGGCCGGTTACCTCAACCGTCCGGAGGCCACGGCCGAGGTGCTGGTCGACGGGTGGTTCCGCTCGGGCGACCTCGGCACCAAGGACGCGGAAGGCTATCTCACCCTCGTGGACCGCAAGAAGGACCTGGTGGTGCGCGGCGGATACAACGTCTACCCACGCGAGGTCGAGGACGTGCTCATGCGCCACCCGGACATCGCTCAGGTGGCCGTCATCGGACTGCCCGACGAGGTGTACGGCGAGGAGGTGTGCGCCGTGGTGCGGACACGGCCAGGGACGGCCCCGGACGCGGCCCTGGGCTCCGGCATCGTGGAGTGGGCCAGGGAGCGGCTCGCCGGACACAAGTACCCGCGCCGGGTGAAATTCATCGACGCCTTCCCCCTGGGCCCCAGCGGCAAGGTACTCAAGCGTGAACTCGTCGGCCGCTTCACCACGGACCGTAATTAATTGTCGTCTCAAGGGAGTTCCTGCCGGATACCTTTACCCGCACCCGCGCGCTCCACCAGTATGGGCACTCGTCTCACTGCCGGTGACGCGAGGAGTCGCGAGGGTGACCGACCAGCACGGAACCGAGCCCGATGCCACCGCTGGGCAGCGGCCGTACGCCCAACTGTCCGACGCGGAACTCACCGAGCGCATCCGCTCCGGGGCGCCCACCGCCCTCCCGGCCACGCAGCAGCTGCGGGAGCGCCACCTGCCGGCGGTGCTGTCCTACGCCCGGCTCTGCACCAGGACCCGGACCGACGCCGACCAGCTCGCCGACCTGTCCTTCGGCCTCGCCGCGCAGGAGACCTGTCGCGGTATCGACCCCTGGGGACCCTGGCGGCACCATCTGCTGCTGCTCGTCCAGCGGGTGGCCGCCACCTGGGCGGAGGGCAACCGGGCGGAGAGGCTGGACCCCACGTTCGCCGAGTGGCTCGGCCGCTCCGGTATCACCGCGGACCGCGAGGCCGGACACCGGAGGGCGCGGGAGCGTTCGGCCATGCTCGGTGGCTTCCTCAGCCTCTCGGCGCGCACCCGTGATGTCCTGTGGTACAGCGTGGTGGACGAGGATCCCGACACGGCGGTGGCCACCTTCGCGGGGCTGGCGCCGCACACCGTTCCCACGCTCCGGGAGACGGCACGGGGCGCCCTGCGCGAGGCGTGGCTGCGGACCCATCTGGAGCGTGGCGGCGAGCAGACCTGTCAGGGGTTCCGGGGCCTCATCGAGGCGGCGGTACGGCCGGACAACCCCCGGCGCTGCGACGACCTGGACCGCCATCTGTCCAGCTGCCCATCGTGCGCCGGGGTGTACGGCGACCTGATACGGATGGACGAGGATCCCCGGACCGTGATCGCCGACGGGCTCCTGGGGTGGGGCGGGGCGGCCTATGTCACGGCGGGGCCGGTCAGCGGACTGCCCTCGGTGGGATCGGCGGCGCCGTCGCCCGCGCAGCCGCGGCAGCCGGACCCGTCCCTGGTCACCGCTCCCCCGCCGCCGTATCCCCCCGCCGAGACCGCGGAGGGCGCGATGGTCGCGGGGGCCGCCGGAGTCACGGGGGTCGCTGAGGGCGCTGGCATCGCGCCGAACGTGCCGAACATGCCGAACATGCCGATGGACGGTGGATCCGCGGGCCGGTGGCGCCGGCCGGCCTGGACGGGCTCCCGGCCACCCGCGACGACCGCGCTGATCGCGGTGGCGGCCGTGGCGGCGGTTGCCGCCACGGTCGCCGTCCTGGTGTCCGGCGGGGACGACATGACCCCGGCCGGTCGCACGAACACACCTCCGCCCGCGTCCGCCACCGCCACCCCCTCGGCTCCTTCGGCTCAGCCGACGACGGATCCGCCGGCTCCGACGAAACGGCCACAGCGCCCGCCGAACCCCGGTGGCATGACCGAACCGCCCACGACCGCCCCCGCCACACCGCCAGCGAGCACCGCGCCGCCGCCCGGCGCCCCGATTCCGGGCGACACCTACACGGCGGTGATCAACGCCGATTCCGGGCTCTGTCTGGACATCCGCGACCAGCGGCTGGAGAAGCGCACGGACGCCGTCCTGGCCCAGTGCGCCGGGACCGACACCCAGCGGTGGCGGCTGGACTCCGAGGGGCTGCTGCACACCGAGGCCGACCCCGACTTCTGTCTGGACTCGCGTGGGGACACCGACCGGGGTGTCGGCATCTGGCCGTGCTCCTCCGCCGAGGGCGACAACGGCGAGAACCTGCGGTTCGTGGTCGACCGCCAGGGGTTGATACGCCCTCATATCGCACCCGACTTCGCCGTCACCCCGGACGACGACCCCGACAGCCAGGTCGAGCTCCGCTCGGCCGACGACCGGAACGACCAGCGGTGGACCGCCGGTCACGCCGACGCCTCGGCCGATGTGTCGGTGTCCGGGCCCGCCCCGGCACAGTGACCGTCATCGGCCTCCGCATTGCCGCCCTCAGACCACGGTGCTCCCGGCCTCCGTGGCGCGGCGGAAAAGGGCCGTCCACAGGAACGGCTCCCCGAAGAGCGGGGAGTCGGACGGCTCGTCGTGCATGCGACGCAGCTCGATCTCGGTCAGCTCGGAGAAGATCCAGCGCAGGGACTCGGGTGTGTAGGCAAGGCCACCTTGGAGCGCGGACTGGCGGTAGAAGGCCGCGTCGGGGAGTTCGGAACCCATCTCGCCCGCCGCGAAGCAAGTGAGGGCGAGATGGCCGCCGGGGGCCAGGGCGCGCTCGAGGAGGGCGAGGTAGCTGACCCGGCGGTGCGGTGGCAGATGGTGGAAACAGCCGGAGTCGCAGATCAGATCGTACGGCCCGGCAAGCTCGCCGGCGGCGAGCGCGAAGGCGTCGCCGCAGTGGAATCGGATCTCGGCTCCGGCCTCACGGGCGCGTTCCGTGGCCCAGGAGATGGCCGTGGGTGAAAGGTCGACGGCGTCCACCGTAAAGCCCCGGGAGGCGAGGTGGAGGGCGTTGCGACCGGGGCCGCACCCCAGGTCGAGGGCCCGGCCCGGGGTGATCAGGCCACGGTCGAGATACGACACCAGATGCTCGTCGGGCTTCGCCACGAAGAACGGCACGGGCTTGGAACGGTCCGCGTAGAAACCGTCCCACCAGGAGGCACCGTCGGCCGTCCAGCGGTCGGCCTCCGGTGCGAAGAGGCCGTCCAGGAGTCTCATGACGTCGTCCACCGTGCGGATGCTCCGGTCCACGCGCTCCCCTTCCCGAGGGGGAAACATAGGCGCGGACCCGGCGTAGCACCAGCTCAGGCTCTACATCGCAAGGGCTCTGGCGGCCGCCGGAGGGAGGGCTGGCGAGGGGGCGGAAGTATGCTCCGCGACCGTGGGAACCGGTCGTCCGCGCAGCCGCCGAAGGCCGCCAAGGGGCCGGGGAAACCGGCCCCTCGGTGCCTTTCTCATCGTCGTGTCGACCGGTCAGCAGGTCAGCCGGCGTCCAGGCCGAAGAAGGTGATGGCCCGTGCGGCCATGCCGGCGGCCGGGAGGGAGTGTCCCGTGCCCTGAACGCTGATCGCCTCGACGGGCGCCTGGTTGCCCGTGGCGCCGTAGCGGGTGCGGGTCCAGGTGGGTTGCGGACGGTCCGTGAGGACGGGGGTCTGGCTCACCCCGAGCACGTTGGTCCACTGCTTGATCTCTTCGCCGAAGTTCGGATAGCGCAGGGTGCCGTCATCGGTGCCGTGCCACAGCTGCATCCTCGGCCGGGCGCCCTGGTATCCGGGGTAGGCCCCGCGCGCGAGATCGCCCCACGCCTGCGGTGTCTTGGTGATGGTGCCGTTGGCGCAGGCGCTGTTCCAGCCGGATCCGTCGGTGGTAGCGAAGCAGCCGAAGGGCACGCCCGCGAACGCCGCGCCCGCCTTGAACACATCCGGGTAGTCGCCCAGCAGGACGTTGGTCATCATGGCGCCCGATGAGGCACCGGTGACATAGACCCGGTTGGGGTCGGCGTTGTGGCGCTGCTGGGCGTAGCGGACCATCGACACGATGCCCACCGGGTCGCTGCCGCCGTCGTGGCGCAGTGCCTGCGGGGAGGAGACGTCGAAGCAGGCGCCGCTCCTGGTGGCAGACGGATAGATGACGATGAAGCCGTAACGGTCCGCCAGGGAGGCGAACTCGGTGCCGGAGTAGAACGCGGGCCCCGAGCCGGTGCAGTAGTGCACCGCCACGAGGACGGCGGGCCGTGCCGCGACGTTGCTCGGCACGTACTCGTACATGCGGAGGTTGCTCGGGTTGGTGCCGAAGCCCGTGACCTCGGTGAGTGAGGCCGCCGCCGCGGGGGTCGGGGCCAGCATGAACAGTGCGGCGAGCAGCGGCAGTACGCCGCCGAGTAACGCCGCGGCCATCGACCTCGGTGTCCTTCGGCGCCGTCCGGGTATGCGCGTGGTTCCCGCGGAGGCGAGGGTGTGGTTCATGCGGCTGTCCTTCCTGGACTGTGACGGTGAAGGGGGCGGCTCATGCGCCTTATGCGGCTCATGCCGCCCGTGCGGCCGACCCGTTGCCCTACGCCGTGGACCCGGCGGTGGCGGACGCGGCGGTGGTGGACGAGGGGGTGCCGATGCTGCCCGGCACCGACAGCAGTGCCCTCCACCAGACGTCGGCCATCTTGTCGTAGCCACCGGCGTTCGGATGCACCCCGTCGGCCAGATCCGCGGGCGTCAATGCCCTGTACATGTCAACCAGATGGACACGCTTGCCCGCGTTGACCTTGCTCTGCACGATGCCCGGGATCGCCGCGTTGTAGGCCCGCACGGTCGAGTCCAGGAAGCCCAGCGGGGTGATGGTGGCGACGAAGAGTTCCGCGTTCGGCGCCTGGGCGGTGACGTGGTCGATCAGGGTGGAGAGTCGGGCGGGCGCCCCGGCGGGGTCGCTGCCGTAGATGTCGTTGGTGCCGATGTGCAGCAGGATGGTGTGCGGGTTCTGGGCGCGGAGCCAGTTGACGACGTTGTCGTCGATCTGCTGGATCGTCCAGCCCGAGTGTCCCTCATGGTCGTGATCGCCCAGACCCGCCGGGCCGTTGAAGAGCGAGCCGACGAGGTCGACCTTGTAGCGGCCCGCCGTGAACTTCTGCCACAGGCCGACGCGGTAGCCGCCCGGAACGTTGAACCCGTCGGTGATCGAGTCGCCCAGCGGCATGACCTTCACCCCGCCGTTGGACTCGGCGCGGGCCGTACCGGCGCCGAGCGGGACGAGGACGGCGAAGACGGTGAGGAACACGAGTAAGGGGATCAGGACGGCGAGCGGATGTCTGGTGCGTGTCATGGGGTTTCCTTTCGGCGGTCCATGAGGATCGGTCCATGAGTCATGGGAGCCAGCGGAGCCATGGGAGCGCTCCCATATCGGTGTAGGGCACCACTCCCCCACCGTCAACCCCTCGCGTCCGCCCAGCCCTCGCGTCCGCTACGGCTGAACGGCGATCCGCCGGTGGAAGCAGACCCGGTGCTGCCCGGGGCCGTCGTAGTCGCTGTGCACGGGAACGCCGCCGATCTCCTGATCGCCCGGTTCGACGGTGAACCCCATGGCTCGGTGGAAGGCCACGGATCCGGTGTTCGCGGGCGAGGTGATGGCGCGCACCTCCCGGCGGCCCGCCTCGGCGGCGCGCTGGAAGAAGGCCGTGTAGAGCCTGCCGCCCACGCCCTGCCCGCGCAGTTGGGGGTCGACCCCGACGAAGTGGATGTACGCCTCGTCGTCGTTGTCCGCGGCGTGGAAGCCCACGAGGAACGCCTTGATCCCGTCCCCGTCCTCCAGCACCAGGCTGGTGCCGGAGAAGAACTGCAGAAACAGCCTGGGCACCAGCAGCGACAGCTCGCGCGCCTGCTCGGGGGTGCGTGAGTCGCCCCACCAGCTCCGCACGCACTCGACGATGGTCCCGTGGTCGGAGACATGGGCCCGGCGCAGTGTCATCTCGCTCATATCGCACCAGGCTAGTCGGGCAGGCCCCGAGCGGGCTGAACCAGGCTTCCGCGAGGGCTCGTTCACCTACGGGTGGTCGGCGCGAGCGGACGCCTTCCCCTCATCACCGCGCCGGATCGGTGCGGCGCGGTGATGAGGGCCGGAAGAGCGGCGGACGTCAGAGGGCCGTCATGACGTGCTTGACGCGGGTGTAGTCCTCGAAGCCGTACGCGGAGAGGTCCTTGCCGTAGCCGGACTTCTTGTAGCCGCCGTGCGGCATCTCGGCGGCGAGGATCATATGGGTGTTGATCCATACGCAGCCGAAGTCCAGGGCCTTGGACATCCGCATCGCACGGGCGTGGTCCTTGGTCCACACCGACGAGGCCAGCGCGTACTCCACGCCGTTGGCGTACGCGACGGCCTGAGCCTCGTCACGGAACGGCTGGACGGTGATGACCGGGCCGAAGACCTCGTTCTGGATGATCTCGTCGTCCTGCCTGAGTCCGGAGACCACGGTGGGCGCGTAGAAGAAGCCCTTGTCGCCGACCCGGTGGCCGCCCGTCTCCACCGTGGCGTGCGCGGGCAGCCGCTCGATGAAGCCGGAGACCTGGGCGAGTTGGCCCGCGTTGTTCAACGGCCCGTACAGCACCTCCTCGTCGTCGATGCCACCGCCCGTCCTGGTCGCGGCGGCGGCCTTGGCGAGCGCGGTCACGAACGCGTCGTGGACCGATTCGTGGACCAGGACCCGGGTGGCCGCGGTGCAGTCCTGTCCGGCGTTGAAGAATCCGGCGAGGGAGATGCCCTCCACGGCCTCCGCGATATCGGCGTCCTCGAAGACCACCGCCGGGGCCTTGCCGCCCAGTTCCAGATGGACCCGTTTGATGTCCTTCGAGGCCGATGCGGCGACCTGCATGCCCGCGCGCACCGAGCCGGTGATGGCCGCCATCGCCGGGGTGGGGTGCTCGACCATCAGCCGGCCGGTCTCACGGTCGCCGCACACCACGTTGAAGATACCGGCCGGAAGGCCCATCTCCTTGAGGATGTCGCCGATGATGCCCGCGAGCAGCACGGTGGAGGCGGGGGTGGTGTCCGACGGCTTGAGGACGACGGTGTTGCCCGCGGCGAGGGCCGGGGCGAACTTCCAGACGCCCATCATCAGCGGGTAGTTCCACGGCGCGACCTGCGCGCACACCCCGATCGGCTCGCGCCGGATGATCGAGGTCAGGCCCTCCATGTACTCGCCCGCCGAGCGGCCCTCCAGCAGCCGCGCGGCACCGGCGAAGAACCGGATCTGGTCGACGATCGGGGCGATTTCCTCGGTGAGGGTGAGGGCGCGCGGCTTTCCGGTGTTGCGGCACTCCGCGTCCGCGATCTCCTCCGCCCGGGCCTCGACCGCGTCCGCGATCCTCAGCAGCAGCCTCTGCCGGGTGGACGGGGTGGCATCGCGCCAGATGGGGAAGGCCGCCGCGGCGGCGGCCATCGCGGCGTCGACGTCGGCGGCGCCCGACAGGGGCGAGGACGCGTACACCTCGCCCGTGACGGGGTCGGTGACCTCCAGGCGGCGGCCGTCGGCGGCGTCGGTGTAGGTGCCGTCGATGTGGTTGCGCAGGACGAGAAGCTCGCTCATCGTTCCGTCTCCATGATCGTGCCGGGTGCTGCGGAGAGATGTTCGTGTACGGCCAGCCAGTGGCCGTGGGTCTGACGGCGGAAGACGATGGTCTCGCGCTCGTGAGTGGTCTCCTCACCGGCCGTGGTGCTCACCGTGGTCTTCACCAGATGGGTGAACACCGCTGTGTCGCCGAGGAGTTGGACCAGCCGGTCGGTGGAGGCGCAGGCCAGGACGCGGAAGCCGTCCTCCGCGACCCAGCGGTCCCACAGCGCCCGGTACTCCGCGGTGGAGGTGAGCCGTTCGGAGGTGGTGTGGAAGACGAACGTGGCGTCGGGTGCGAACGCCGCGAAGTAGTCGTCGAGGCGGCCTTCGCCGAACGCCGCCACCACGGCGTCGGCGGCCTGCAGAACCTCGTCGTTCATGGGGTGGTGCTCCTTGCGTGGGTGGTTCAGCCGACGCGGGCCACGGCCCGTACGGGGGCGCCGTCGGCCGCGGGGAGCCGCAGCGGCAGCAGGGAGACCTCGATGGGTTCTCCCGCCGTCTGTGCGTCGAGCAGGGGGTCGAGACCGGTGAGGTTCTCGGCGATGACGGCGTGGGCGCCGCACAGGATCCGGTGGGCGGGAAAGTCGTCGGCGGGGGTGGCATCGACGCTCAGCGCGTCGATGCCGACGGTGCGGATCCCCGCGGCCACCAGGAGTTCGGCGGCTTCCCGAGTCAGATACGGATGGGCCAGGTAGTCGTCGCCGCCCCAGTGCCGCGACCAGCCGGTGGCCACGAGCACGATGTCTCCGGCCCGCGGGCGGCCCTCGGAAAGGCACCTCTCGAACAGGGACGGTCCGAGCGGGGACCGGGGCTCCGCGCCACGGGCGTCCACCACCACGGCCCGGCCCCAGAAGCGCTCCAGGGGCAGCTCATCCAGGGTGGGCAGCGCGTCGTCGATGTGGAACGGCGCGTCGACATGGGTGCCGGACTGCGACCCCATGTCCAGGTGCAGCACGTTCACCCCGTCGGCGGCGGCGCTCAGCGCCGGGGCGATGGCCACCTGCGGATCGCCGGGGTAGACCGGCATTCCCGTGGCGATCGGGACGGACAGGTCGATCAGGCGCACGGCGGCCTCACGCCCCTTCCGCCATCGCGGTCACGGGCGCGCCGGTCTCCGTGGTGATCGGCGGAACGGGCGCGTCCGAGGCCCGGACCAGCCGCGGCCCCTCGGGCCCGTACACCTCGCGCGGCTCGGGGAAGATCCACAGCAGGGTCAGATAGAGGAGCGCGGCGGTGGCGAGACCGACCGGCAGCGAGATGTCCGCGCCGTCGGCCAGATCGCCGAGCGGGCCGACGTACTGCCCGGGGACGTTGACGAACATCAGGGCGAGCACCGCCGCGGTCAGCCAGGCGCCCATGCCACGCCAGTTCCAGCCGTGGTGGAACCAGTAACGGCCGCCGCGCTGGCGCCGGTTGAACACCTGGAGCGAATCGGGGTCGTACCAGCCGCGCCGGGTCACATAGCCGAGCACCATGATGATCATCCATGGGGCGGTGCAGGTGATGATCAGCGTGGCGAAGGTGGAGATGGACTGGGAGAGATTGGCCGCGAACCGGCCGAGGAAGATGAACCCGATCGAGAGCACCCCGACGAACAGCGTGGCCTGCACCCGGCTGAACCGGGTGAACACGCTGGAGAAGTCCAGGCCGGTGCCGTAGAGCGAGGTGGTGCCGGTGGACAGGCCGCCGATGAGCGCGAGCAGGCACACCGGCAGGAAGTACCAGCCGGGCGAGATGGCCAGCAGCCCGCCGACGTAGTTCGGCGCGTCCGCGTCCATGTACGGTGCGGCCTTCTTGGCGATGATCGAGGCGGTGGCCAGACCGAAGAAGAACGGCAGGATGGTGGCGATCTGCGAGGCGAACGCCGCCGTGACGACCTTCCGGCGGGGGGTGTCGGCGGGGATGTAGCGCGCCCAGTCGCCGAGGAAGGCGCCGAAGGACACCGGGTTGGACAGCACGATCAGCGCCGAGCCGATGAACGCGGGCCAGAATCCGGCCGTGGACACCGAGGCGAACGAACCCTGGTAGCCGGGGTCGAAGTCCCCCACGAAGGCGAAGAAGCCGAGGACGAACAGTGTCGAGGCCGCCACCACCGCGATCTTGTTGACGAAGAGCATGAACCGGAAGCCGTACACGCACACCGTCAGCACCAGCAGCCCGAAGATGCCGTACGCGAGGGCGAACACGCCGTCGTTCTGCTCCACGCCCATCAGCCGGTGGGCGCCGCCGACCAGCGCGTCTCCGGAGGACCACACCGAGATGGAGAAGAACGCGATGGCGGTGAGCAGCGACAGGAAGGAGCCGACGATCCGCCCGTGGACCCCCAGGTGTGCCGAGGAGGAGACCGCGTTGTTGGTGCCGTTGCGCGGGCCGAACACCGCGAGCGGGGCGAGGATCAGGGAGCCGCCCACCACGCCGAGCACGGTCGCCGCCAGGCCCTGCCAGAAGGAGAGCCCGAAGAGGATCGGAAAGGCGCCGAGCACACAGGTGGCGAAGGTGTTGGCGCCACCGAACGCGACGCGGAACAGGTCGAAGGGGGTCGCGCTGCGGTCCGCGTCGGGGATGCGCTCGACCCCGTAGCTCTCGACCTCGGTCAGTGCCGGGGAGTCACTCATCCGTTGTCTCCCGCTTCCCCTGCAGTGCGAGCAGGCTGATCAGGTCGTAGGCGACGTGGGAGGCCGCGACCGAGGTGATCTCGGCGTGGTCGTAGGCGGGCGCCACCTCCACCACATCGGCGCCGACCAGTCGGCAGCCGGCCAGTCCGCGCAGGATCTCCAGGAGTTCGCGCGAGGTCAGGCCGCCCGCCTCCGGGGTGCCGGTGCCGGGGGCGTGGGCCGGGTCGAGGCAGTCGATGTCGATGGAGATGTACAGCGGCCGGTCGCCGATGCGCTGGCGCAACTGGTCGGCCACCTCGTCGGCGCCGCGCCGGTAGACATCGGCGGAGGTGACGATGCCGAAGCCCAGCTTCTCGTCCTCGGTGAGGTCCTGCTTGCCGTACAGCGGGCCGCGGGTGCCGACGTGCGAGAGGGCGGAGGTGTCGACGACACCCTCCTCCACGGCCCGGCGGAACGGGGTGCCGTGGGTGTGCTCGGCGCCGAAGTAAGTGTCCCAGGTGTCCAGGTGCGCGTCGAAGTGGAGCACCGCGACCGGGCCGTGCCGCTGTGCGGCGGCGCGCAGCAGCGGGAGCGCGATGGTGTGGTCGCCGCCGATGGTGACCAGGCGGGTGCCGTCGGCCTGCAGGCCGTTCGCGGCGTCCTGGATGGTCTCGATGGCCTCGCCGATGTCGAAGGGGTTGACGGCGATGTCACCGGCGTCGGCCACCTGCTGGGTGGCGAACGGCGACACATCGAGGCCCGGGTGGTAGGGGCGCAGCAGCCGGCTGGCCTCGCGCACCGCGGCGGGCCCGAAGCGGGCGCCGGGGCGGTAGGAGACACCGCCGTCGAACGGGACACCCACCACGGCCACGTCGGCGCCGGACACCTCGTCGAGGCGGGGCAGCCTGGCGAAGGTGGCCGGGCCGGCGAAGCGCGGGACCCGGGAGGAGTCGACGGGTCCTCGGGGTTCGGTCATGGTTCTCGCAGTCCCTTCTTCACGTGCGCCGGTGGGGTCCGGTCGGGCGAGTCTGCACAGCGGAGGAACCGCGCGACAATCGTTGCTGAGACAAAGAGTTAGGCTCAATTTGTGGTGAACAACAAAGAGCAGGGTGTGACGGTCGACGATCTGCTGTCGTATCCGGCGCTCCAGCTACGTCTGATCGCGGGTGGCGCCGGGCTGCACCGCTCGGTGTCCTGGGCCCATGTGAGCGAGCTGGACGACCCCACGCCGTGGCTGCTCGGCTCCGAAATGATCATGACGACGGGGATAGCGATGCCCCGCTCGGCGGCCGGACAGCGCGGCTATCTGGAGCGGCTCGACGACGCCGGGGTGGCCGCCCTGGCCGTCTCCGCCCAGTTGCGGATGCCCCCGCTGCGCCGGGCGTTCTTCGACGCCGCCGAGGAGCGGGGCATGCCGGTCCTGGAGATCCCGCTGGCCGTGCCGTTCATGGCGGTGGCGCAGGAAGTGGCCGCCGCCGTCCAGGAGGACGCCCGCCACCGGCTGGGCGCCCAGTTGCAGGTGTTCGGCGCGCTGCGCTGGCTGACCTCGGAGAATCTGGACACCGCGACGCTGTTCAGCCGGCTGGAGAAGCTGTCCGGTTACGACATCTATCTGTGCACACCCCAAGGCCGTCCGCTGCTGCCCGGTGTGCCCGCGCCCGACACCTCCGTGATCCCCGGCTCGGCGGACGCCCCGCCGACCATCCCCGGTGGCTTCGCCCTCCCGGTCCCCTCCCCCGGTGGCCCGGCGGGTTTCCTCATCGCCTTCGAACGGGAGGGAGCCCGCCCGGCCGGGCTCGCGGTGGTGCAGCACATCGCCACGGTGGCCGCCCTCCAGGTGGCCATGGTCCGCACCGAACGGGAGACGCTGCGCCGCGAGGGCGCGGAGATCCTCGCCGAGCTGCTGCAGGGCGCGCTCGAACCCGCGGTGGCGCGGCGCCATCTGCTGCGCCACTCCATTGAGGGCGAGACCGTGCTGGCGGTGGTCCGGGGCGTCACCGAGGACGCCGTGCTGCGGGCGCTGGAGGATCAGCCGTGTCTGCTGCTCAAGCGTGGCGAGGACCGCTATCTGCTCGGCTCACCGGGCCTGGGTGACGCCGTCGAGTCGCTGCCCGGCGTGGCCGCCGGGATGAGCCGCCCGTTCAGCCCGGGCACCCCGCTGCGGATCGCCCAGCGCGAGGCGCTGTGGGCGGCCTCCCACGCCGTCGCGTCCGGCCGGGCCCTCGTACGGTACGGCGACGATGTCACCGGCCGCTGGCTGCCCGACGACCCGGCAGCCCTCGCCGACCTGGTCGAGCATGTGCTGGGCGAGGCGCAGCGCTACGACGCGGGGCATGGCTCACGGCTGCTGCCGTCGGTGCGCACCTGGATGGAGCGCGATCGCCGTACGGACGAGGCGGCCGCGGCGCTCCATGTGCACCCCAATACGCTGGCCTACCGGCTGCGCCGCTTCAGCGAGCTGACCGGTCGCGATCTGTCCAGCACCGGTGCGTTCGCCGAGGTCTGGCTGGCGATCCGGGCCGCGGGACAGCTCGGTCTGCTCGACTGAGCACCCCGGCCCTGTCATCCGCTCAGTGGGGGCGCCGGCCCCAGCAGGTGATGAGCGGGGCGGTGGTGACGTCCATCCCCTCGCCGCGCAGGTGGTCCAGATGGCGCTCGATCTCCTCCTCGGTGGCCAGTTCGCCCGCCACCAGCCGCCCGCGTAGCTGACGCACGGTGGCCGCCTCCAGCTCCCGGCACGCCGGGGAGGTCAGCGGGAAGCAGCCCTCGGCGCGTACGTCATGCAGCCCGGCGCCGCGCAGCAGGGCGGGCAGAGTGCGGCCGAAGGCGAGGTCCACGCCGCGCTCGGCGAGCAGCGCGCGGAATCCACGGCGGATCCGGTTGGCCAGCTCCTCGGCCGGGCCGCGCTCATCGGGGCAGGCGAGGGGCTGGAGCGCCGGGTCGGCGTCCTCCACCACCAGCCACCCGCCCGGCCGTACCGCCTCGGCCATCCGCCGCAGCGCCTCGGCCCGGTCGGGCAGATGCACCAGCACCAGCCGGGCATGGACGAAGTCGAAGCCGCCACCCGGTGGCTCATCGCGGGCCACGTCATGGCGCCGCACCTCGATCGGGGCGGCGGCCGGGCCGGACAGCTCCGTCAGCCAGGAGGTGTCGATGTCGGTCACCAGCACCTGTCCGGTGGGCCCGGCCCGCTCCGCGAGGGCGGTGGGCACCGAGGGTCCGCCCGCTCCCACCTCCCAGCAGCGCCAACCGGCGGCCAGGCCGAGATGGTCGAGGTGGTCGAGGGTCCACGGGTCGAAGAGCTCGGCCAGCGCGTCGAAGCGCCGCCCGGCCTCGCGTTGCCGGTTGTCCAGCAGATAGCCGGTCTCGGATGTCATGCGTCCCATCCTCCCGCGCCGGCCGCCGTCAGCGTGTCCAGGGCGGTGACGGCGACATGGAGCTGGGTGCGCTGCACACCGGACTCCAGGTCGCGGCCGAGGAGCCGTTCGATGGTGTGCAGCCGCTGGTAGAACGCCTGGCGGGAGAGGCCGATCTGTTTGGCGGCGATGGACTTGTTGCCCGCGGCGAGGTAGTGGCGCAGCGTGCTCAGCAGATCGCCCGCATGCCGCTCGTCGTACTCGATCAGCCTGCCGAGCTGGTGCTCGACATACTTCTGCACACGGACGTCGTCGCGGAGCGCGTACAGCAGCTCGGGAAGTCCGACGTCGGAGGGCACATGGAACGGCCGGTGCGGGGTGCCGGGGCCGATGGCGTCCACGACCTCCTCGGCCTCCCGGAACGCCCGTGCCACCTGGTCGATCTCCGTCACTCCCGGACCGACCGCCACCACCCCCGGCTCGCCCAGTGTCTCCTCGGTGAGCCGGCTGACCCGCTCCACCACCGGCTGCCAGGCGCTGGCCCGGGCCAGCGCGAGCAGCACTCCGGTCCGGTCCGGGGAGAGCCGCCCCACCAGGGCCCTGATGCCGGAGTCGCGCAGGGCGTCGGCGAGCCGGTCGTCCAGGCCCGTCTCGTCGGCGGTGGCGCCGTGGTGGCCGATGACGAGGGCGATGAGGCGGTGGCCGACGACGGGTATGCCGAGGGCCTCGATGCGGATGCGCGCCTCGGTGCGGCCGCGGTAGCTCCAGCGCAGCAGTTCCAGCAGCGCGCAGGTGTGGGCCTGACGGTCCCACTGGGTGTGGCCGGTCAGCCGGGCCAGGGTGAGCGCGGTGGCGGCGCGCCTGAGGATCATGGTGTGTTCCGGGTCGGCCGCGGGGGCGGCCGCGTCCGGCAGCGCCACCAGCCGCCCCCAGCGACGGCCGTTGTGCTCGACGGGGGCCACCAGCCAGTCCTCGGGTCCGCTGGCCCCCGCGGTGTCGGGGGTCGGCGTGGCACGGGAGCGGCGCGGCCACGCCTCCAGGACTTTGCCGGCCGTGCCGCCCGCCGTACAGGAGACCACCGCGTGGTGCAGCAGGTTCTCCAGGACCACCGGGCGGCCCATCAGATCGGCGGCGGCGCGGACCAGCTCCTTCGGCTCCGCGTTGCGCAGCGTCAGCCCGGTGAAGATCTCATGGACCTGCTGGGAGCGGCGCAGCAGCTCGCCCTGTGCGTCCAGGATCAGCGCGTGGACGGTCTGGGTCACCTCGATGAAGCGGATGCCCCGGGACAGGACGATCAGCGGTAGGTCCCGTGCGCGGCAGGCGGCCACCAGGTCCGGTGGCACCTGCTGGTAGCGGCGGCCGAGCTCCACCACGAGCCCCGCGGCGCCGATGTCGGCCAGCTGGTCCACATAGCCGCGCAACCGGCTGGGGTCGTTGGGCTGGGGCATGCCGGTGGTCAGTACGAGCTCTCCGCCCTCGAGGAACGAAGCGGGGTCGAGCAGCTCGGTGACATGCACCCAGCGGACCGCACGGGCCAGCTCCCCCTCACCGGCCATGACACGGGGCAGTCCCGCGACGATGACGGGAAGGCGCAGGACGTCGGCAACCGTGAGCAACGGCATCTGGACGGACTCCCTCCGGATACCGCTCATCATCGCAGAGCCGGGCCACCGCGCCCAGGGCCACCGAACGGGGCCCGGACGCGGCGGCGGGTGGCCTCACGGACGGCGTGCGATGAGGTCGGCGATGGTGGCGATGGGTGAGGTACGGACACGTCCGCCCGCCTCATGGCGGTCGGCGAGGCGGTAGGCGACATACAGGCCGCGCACCCCCAGCCAGCGGAACGGCTCGGGCTCCCAGGTGCCCGGGGCGTGGCCGGTCCACGGCAGCCGGGTGAGCCGGGTGTCGCGCTCCAGGACCAGATCGGTGAGGGTGCGCGCGGCCAGGTTGGTGGAGGTGACTCCGTGGCCGACGTATCCCCCGGCCCAGCCGAGCCCGGTGGCCCGGTCCAGTCCGACCGTGGCGGACCAGTCGCGGGGCACGGCCAGCACCCCGCACCACGCGTGCTCCGCCCGGACCCCGGCCGTCTGCGGCAGCATCCGCTCCAGGGTCCGGATGAGCTGGCCGATCGTCCGCTCACCGACCCGCCCCTGGTGGTCGGTGCGCGAGCCGAAGCGGTAGGGCACCCCGCGGCCGCCGATCGCGATCCGGTCGTCCGCGGTGCGCTGGGCGTACATATGGCCGTGGGCGGTGTCCCCGAGGGTCTCCCGTCCCTCCCAGCCGATCTCCTGCCAGATCCGGGCGGGCAGCGGCTCGGTGACGAGCATGGAGCTGTTCATGGGCAGCCAGGCCCGCCGCAACCCCTTGAGGGACGCGGTGAACCCCTCGGTGGCCCGGAGGACGACAGGTGCCCGGACCGTGCCGTGCGCGGTGATCGCACGGCCCGGTTCGATGGCGGTGACCGGGGACTTCTCATGGATGGTGACACCGAGCCGTTCGACGGTGTCGGCGAGGCCGCGGACCAGGGCGGCCGGCTGCAGCCGGGCGCAGTGGGGGGTGAAGGCGGCGGCGGTGACCCCGTCGACGCGGATGCGCCTCGCGGATTCGGCGGGGGTGAGCAGCACCGAGTCGGCCACCCCCCACTCATAGTCCTGTTCGACCTTGTGGCGCAGCCGGGTGGCCTGGGCGGGGGTACGGGCGACGCGCAGGGTGCCGCCCTTGACGATGCCGGCGTCGATGCCCTCGCGGGCGGCGACGTCGATCACCTCGTCCACCGCCTCGTTCATGGCCCGCTGCCAGTCCAGGACGGCGAGCCTGCCATACGCCTTGGCCATCCGGTCGCGGGCGCCGGGGATCAGTCCGGAGGCCCAGCCGCCGTTGCGGCCGGAGGCACCGAATCCGGCAAACTCGGCCTCCAGGACGGTGATCCGGAGACCGGGGTCGGCGTGTTTGAGGTAATACGCGGTCCACAGCCCGGTCAGTCCGGCGCCGACGACGCACACATCCGCGTCGCGGTCGCCGGGCAACGCCGGGCGCGGGGTGGGGAGTTCGGCGAACCAGTGGGCGACGCGGCCGTTGACCGGCGCCGGACGGCCGGCCGTGGTGGCGGTCATGGATTCCCTTCGCGGGGTGGGCGGTGGCGGGAGTGGCCGGGGCGGGGGTCAGACCCTGAGCAGTCCGGGCAGCTCGGACAGGTCCTTGATCTCCTCGTACGGCTGGAAGGCGGGCGAGCCGGGGAAGCCGTAACGGTTCACCCAGATCCGCCGCATGCCCGCGTAGCGCTTGGTCGGCATGATGTCGTACTCCCAGCCCTGGGCGGTGTGGATGATGTCCCCGGGACCGCGGCCGGTGGCCTTCATGAGGTACTCGAACGCCTGCGGCAGCGGCTTGTAGGCGCCGGCCTGCTCGGCGGTGAGCACATGGTCGAAGTCCACGCCCAGCGCCTCGACGGCGTAGGCGATCAGGTCGTCCTCGCTGTTGGAGAGGATCGCGATGTCGTATTCGCCCTTGAGGCGGCGCAGCGCGTCGGGGACCTCACGGAAGGGGGTGAACTTCTTGATGGCCTCGATGAGTGCCTCGCCGTCCTCGTCCCGGTACTCCAGGCCGTGCAGTGTCATGACGTTGCGCAGGGTGCGGCGGACGATCTCCCGGTAGGGCAGGTATTCGTCCAGGACACCCTGGAAGCGCATCACATACGCGTCGTGGTGGAACTGTTCGGGGTCGACGCCGAGCTCGGCGAGCCGGTCCTTGACGATCTCGTGGGTGGCGGTGCGGGTATCGAAGTTGATGAGCGTGCGGTAGCAGTCGAAGGAGACCAGCTTGCGCATGGGCGTGTCCTCTCCTAGGCGATGATGGTGTTTTGACGGGACGTCAGGTGCGTGTTCGATGGCGCGTCAGGCGCGGCTGCTGGCTTCGGCCAGGCCGAGGTTCTTGGTCTCTGGGGCGAGGAGGACGGAGACCACCAGGCCGATGAGTGTGATCGCCACCCCGATGGCGAGGGTGCCGCGGACCCCGAGGTCGGCGGTGGCCATCGGGAGCAGGAAGGTGCTGGAAGCGGAGCCCACCCGGCTCATGGCAGTGGCGACCCCGACGCCGGTGGCCCGCAGATCGGTGGGGAACAGCTCGCTGGGATAGACGAACTGCAGTCCGCTGCCCGCGGCCTCGAAGAACTGGAAGGCGGCGAAGAGGCCCACCACCAGGACCGCGTAGTGCAGTGGCAGCACGATGAGCGCGATCAGGGAGACATTGATGCACAGGAAGCTGCCGATGAGCAGCGGACGCCTGCCGATGCGGTTGACCACGACCAGTCCCAGGCCCGTTCCGGCGACCGCGATCGTGGTGATCAGCGCGCTGGCGCCGAACGTGCCGGTCACCCCGAAGGACTCCAGCATCTGCGGCTGGAACGACCGCACCGCGAAGGCCGGTGCCACCTGACAGATCCAGAACAGCGAGCAGAACAGCGCGGGGATCCCGTAGCCGCGGCGGAATATCTCGGCGAGATTGCCCAGGCCGGAGCCGCCGCGCCGGTCCTGGCGGGACTCGACGAGCAGTTCCTCGGCGCTGACCTCCTGGCCGAGGTGGCGGCGTACGACCTCTCTGGCCTCCTCCACCCGTCCCCGCGACGCCAGCCACCGTGGCGACTCGGGAACGCCCGCCCGCAGGAGGAGGAAGAGCACGGCGGGGACCGCTCCGGAGGCGAGCATCCAGCGCCATGCGTCGTCGCCGGTGCCCAGCAGCAGCCACCCGGCCCAGTAGCTGACCCCGTAGCCGACCCACCAGGCCAGGACCAGCCCGGACAGGGCGGGGCCACGCATCCGGCGCGGCACCAGCTCGGTGGTGAGGGCCGAGGCGATCGGGTAGTCGGCGCCGATGGCGATGCCGATGAACAGCCGTAGCACCAGTAGCTGCCACGCCTCGGTGACGAAGAACTGCAGCGCGGAGCCGATCACGAACGCGGCCAGGTTGAGCACATACATCAGATGGCGGCCCGCCCGGTCGGTGATCGGGCCGAACACCACGCCACCGAGGAAGACGCCCACCAGGACGGACGCCGCGACGAGCCCGGTCCACAGCGTGTCCAGGGCCAGGGCCGGGGTGATCAGGCTGAGCGCCACCCCCATGATGCCGAGCAGATAGCCGTCGCAGAACGGACCGCCCATGGCGACGAGGACCATCCTGCGGTGGAAGGCGGTGACGGGGGCGTTGTCCAGGGTGGGCGAGGAGCTCTGGTGAGGCTCTCGGGAGGTTCTGGGAAGGGACATGCTTGCTTCTCCTGGGGACGAGGAGGGGCGCTGCGGCGCGGGCCGATGCCGGGGGGTGGCGGGGCGGTGGCGGGCATCGTGTGTCAAGCATTCGGTGGGCACGCACGGCGGTGTACGCGGTTGGGACGCATGCGGCGGGGGAACCGCGCGGTGGGCGGGGTGTGGCCCGGGGACGGGGATGGGCTCCGGAGCGACCGGTGGCGCGTTCCGGCTGGCCATCACCCTGGTTCAGCCGACGGCCACCGTCAACGTCCACCGTGTTCCGTCCCTCGTCATCGGGTGGACACTCTGTCCGTTGTCCACCGGCGTGGCGGCGGTCACGCTTGAGGCGTCCGCCCGTATCCGTCACGCCCGTGGGAGACCCGTCATGACCGATGCCACCGCCGCGGCAGGTGTTCCAGGCGGGCAAGTGCGCTTTCACGCCGACCGGCCCGTGGGAGCCGGACGTGGCTGACCGGCTGGTCGTCCTGTACCGGGACCATCTGCCGCCCAACCGGGCGCGGATCGAGTCCCTCGCCGAGACCGTGTACGCCACCGAGGAGGAGCTGCCGCTGTTCCTCCCGGGGGCGGACGCCCTGCTCGCGTGGTGGCCGCTGTCCACCGCGGTGGCCGCCGCCTGGCCCGGCGATCCGGCGAAGGCCCCGCGCTGGGTGCATGTGGCGGCGGCGGGGGTGGACCCGTTTCTCTTCCCCGCGCTGACCGGCAATCCCGAGGTGGTGCTCACCAACGCGCGGGGCGTCTACGACCGGCCCATCGCCGAGTACGTCCTGGGGCTGATCCTCTCGCTCGCCAAGGACTTCCCCGGCACCTGGGAGCATCAGCGCCGCCGGGAGTGGCGGCCCTCGGACAGCGAGCGCATCGGCGACCGTACGGTCCTGGTCTGGGGCACCGGCTCCATCGGGCGTGCCGTCGCCCGTCTGCTGCGCGCGGTCGGCATGCGGGTCAGCGGCGCCGGCCGCACACCGCGGACCGGCGACCCGGACTTCGGCGTGGTGCACGGCCCGGCGGCCCTGCCCGAGGCGCTGGGCGAGGCGGACTATGTGGTCCTGGCCGCCCCGCTCACCCCCGCCACCCGTGGCATGGTCGACGCGCCCGTACTGGCGGCGATGAAGCGGGGTGCGCGGCTGGTCAATGTCGGGCGTGGCCCGCTGGTCGACGAGCAGGCCCTCGTCGACGCCCTGGCCCAGGGCAGGCTGGCGGGGGCGGCACTGGATGTCTTCACCCACGAGCCGCTGCCCGTGGAATCGCCCCTGTGGGAGATGCCGGGCGTCATCGTCTCCCCGCACACGGCGGGCGAGGTGACGGACTGGCGCGGTGACCTGGGCGAGCTGTTCCTCGACAATCTGATCCGGCGGAGCGAGGGCCGTCCGCTGCGCAATGTGGTCGACAAGGCTCTCGGCTATGTGGTGGACGATCCGGCCCGGCCACGGTAGGAGGCCCGCCGTGGCGAGCTCCTGACCGCGGCCGGGTGGCCGCCCGGTGCCGGGCGGCGGTGTGCACCGGCGGCTGGCGCGCCCCCCGCGCGCGCCAGTCACCGGCTCACCGCTCGGCGCGGACCACCGGGAGGTCCAGCACCGAGGCCCCGTGCACGGTGATGCGCACGGGCGTGAGGGTGGTCGCGTCGAGCGCCGGCTCGCCGCTTCCGGTGTTGCGGGCGTAACGGGGGTGGGCACCGCCGCTGATCTGCAGACGGACCCGGTGGCCGGGGAGGAAGCGGTGGGCGGTGGAGCTCATCGGCACGGTGATCTCCACGGGCTGCCCCGGCCCGGTCGGCAGCCGCACCAGCCCGTCGCACACATTGACCGAACGGCCCTGTTCGTCGACGTCGCACAGGCGGGCGAAGACATCGGCGTACCCGGTGTCGGTGGAGATCCGCAGCCGCGCCGCGACCGGGCCGAGGACGTCCATGGCCACGGCCATCGGCTCGCCGGTGAACGTCACCACATCGGGGCGCTTCTCGAGATCGCCGTTGTCACGGCTCCCGGAGGTGGGCGAGAGCAGCGGCCCGCCGATGGACGGGGTGGGGTCGGCCGGGTCGTAGCGGAAGGAGGCCAGTGAGGCGGACGTCTCGGGCGACTGCCGGGTGAGCCGCCCGCCCTCCGCGGGGTACCACGGGGCGGTGTCCGGGGACGGCGGCCAGTCGTCGAGGTCCCGCCAGTGCCCCTGACCGCCGATGTGCACCCGCACCCGGGCCGGGCGCAGCCCCGAGGGGTCGTCGCACAGATGCGCGCGCAGCCAGGCGAGACTTTCGGCGAAGACCTCCGGCCAGCCCCGCTGGAGCGCGGAGGTGTGGGTCCAGGGTCCGACGAGCAGGGAGGTGTCGCAGCCGGACCGGCGCAGCCTGCCGTACTGCTCGAAGGTCTGGTCCACCAGCGCGTCCTGCCAGCCGCTGATCAGGCAGGTGGGGACGCGCAGGCCGTCGGCGGCACCACCGGTGGACGCGCCTTTCCAGAACGGGTCACCGGCGTCCGGATGGGACATCACGCCGTCCAGCCAGGGCAGTTCACCCCCGAGGCCACGCGCATACGATCCGCGCAGCGGCAGCGCCCGCATGATGTGCTTCAGATGGCGCCGGAGGCGCAGCGTGGCCCGTACGAAGGGGCCGAACCCCCGGTGCTGGGCGGTCATGCCGGAGCCGACGAGCAGGGCGTTCTCCAGTTGGAGCGCGCCGCCGCGGTGGAACAGGGCATGGGGGTCGTGCAGCCCGACCTGCACCACCATCGCCCGTAGCTCCGGCGGCGGGTCCAGGGCGAGCGCCCACTGCACATAGCCGAGATAGCTGGGGCCGATGGTGCCCAGCGCGCCGTTGAACCAGGGCTGGTCCCGCAGCCACGCCACGGTGGCCTGGCCGTCGGCCGCCTCGTTGTGCCACAGGTCGAACTCGCCGCCCGAGCCACCGGTGCCGCGGCAGCTCTGCAGGACGACGTGGAAGCCCTGTTCGGCGAAGAGCATCCCGTACATGGGCGACCAGGGCACTCCTCTGCCGTAGGGCGAGCGCACCAGCAGGGTGGGGAAGTCGCCCTCGGCGCGGGGGAAGTAGTGGTCCGCGCGGAGGGTGCTGCCGTCGGCGGCCGGCATCTCGAGGTCCGCCTCCCGTCCGGCCTCGTACCGCCTGGCCGGAAGGGAGCGCCAGGTCGCCCTCATCATCCGCGCCGCCAGCGGCGGCCTGCCCGAAGGCGCGACCCAGGCGGCCGCGACCGCTCCGTCGGTGGCCCCGGACCCGCCATCACGCGTAGGTGACGTCATCCCGCGTTCCCCTCCTCGCATTCCCGTACCACGTACGAGAATAGTAGATGCTTGGATGGATTCCGCAAGTCGCCATGGCGGGAAGGAGCGATCAGGTCGTGGTTCGCGGTGACGGATCCGGCGCCGGAGGCGTCGACCCCCAGCAGCTGTGGCAGAGCCCCCAGCAGCCCCGCAAGGGGCGTAAACCCGCCTTCAGCCGTGAGGCGATCACCGCCGCAGCCGTCGCCCTCGCGGACGCGGAGGGAATCGACGCGGTCACCATGCGGCGAGTGGCCTCGGAGGTCGGAGCCGGGGTCATGTCGCTGTACAGCTACGCCCCCGACAAGGAGACGCTGCTGCAGCTGATGGTCGACCATGTGAGCGGCGAACTGTCACCGCCGGACCCGCTGACCGGCGACTGGCGCGCCGATCTGAAGGCCATCGCCCATGCCCAGCGCGCCCTGATGCTCCGCCACCCCTGGCTGCCCACCGCGCTGTTCAACCGCCGCTGGTCCCTCGGGCCCAACACCCTGGCCTTCGTGGAACACGCGCTCGCCGCCCTGCGGCCCGCCGCGCTGGACGGCGGCGCGAAGCTGGAGGTGTTCAGTCTGATCACGGGTTTCGCCGCCAGACTCGTCGGCGATGAGATCGCTCAGGCCGCGCTCTCCGCCTCACCCGACCGGGCCGCCGCCGAAGCCCGGTACCTCGCCGCGGTGGCCGCCGACGGACACCATCCGGAACTCGCCGAGGCGCTCTCCGCCCCCACCCGCCCGCTCACCCCCGACGCCACGTTCGCCCGCCTGCTGGACCGCATGGTCGACGGCCTGGACGCGGGGTCGTAACGCGGCGGCGGGAGGCCGCTGGGCCCTGTCCGGTGGATCTTCGCGCCTGTGACATCAGCGGCTGCCGCCGCGGGGCCCGCGGCGTCTGGTGCAGGGGGCACCTCCCAGCGGTAGCTGGGGGAGCATCGCAAGGCGGAGGGTCGTCCTCGCACCGGGTCGTACTCGGACGATCCCGACAACGCAGCCGGGGGCACCTCCCAGCGGTAGCTGGGGGCGCCGTGCCAGGCGTCGCGGGCCCGCGAAGATCCACCGGACAGGGCCTAGTGACCTGAGTCAGAGATTTGTCGTTGGTTGGTTGTGACGCGTCCTGGACCGAAGATCCCGCCGTTGTCGTTGACCGATGTCCAGCGGGCTGTGCTCGAGGGGTGGGTGCGTCGGCGGTCCAC
>NZ_JAGFNO010000053.1:0-34572 GCF_017592595.1 Streptomyces sp. NEAU-YJ-81
GCACTCATGAACTCCGCAATGGTAAGAAATCTGCTCGTCCGGGGCATGCTCGCCGGTCTGGGGGCCGGTGTGCTCGCCCTGGTCGCCGCCTACTTCCTCGGTGAGCCGAGCGTCGATCGCGCGATCAGTTTCGAGGGGGCCCACGCTCCCGCGCATGAGCACGAGGTCGAGCTGGTCTCGCGTGGTGTGCAGTCCACGGCCGGGCTGGCCACCGGTGTCCTGGTCTACGGGATCGCCTTCGGCGGTATCGCAGCCCTCGCGTACTGCGTCGCCCTGGGCCGCGTCGGCCGTTTCACCCCACGGGCGACCGCGCTGCTGCTGTCCGGCTGCGCGCTGCTCGCGGTCTACGTCGTGCCGTTCCTGAAGTATCCGGCCAATCCGCCCGCGGTCGGCAACGGCGACACGATCGGCAAGCGCACGACGCTGTACTTCCTGATGATGCTGCTCAGTGTGCTCCTCGCGGTCGGCGCCACCATTCTGGGCAAGCGGCTCGCCCCGAGGCTGGGTACCTGGTACGCGACCGTGGCCGCGGTGGCCGCGTTCGCCGTGGTGATCGGGCTGGCGTATGCCTTCCTTCCCGTGGTCAACGAGGTGCCGGGGGACTTCCCCGCCACCGTGTTGTGGCGGTTCCGGTTGTCCGCTCTGGCCATGCAGGTCGTCCTGTGGGGTGGTTTCGGTCTCCTGTTCGGTGAGCTCGCCGAGCGGTTGCTGAACCCCAAGCCCGCGACGGCCGATGAGGGCCGGGCGGTGGCGGCCGCCACGCACTGACCATGTATCAAGCGCACGAGGGCCCGCGGAACCGTCCGGGGGCCCTCTCGCGTTTCCAGGACATCCGACCCGGACCACCGGGTGGAGCACGGCATGAGCATGGCGCCCACGAAGCAAAGGGCGAGGCCGATCCAGGCCGACGCAGGGGACTCCGGTGAGGTCAGCCTGGTAGCGCTGTCCGCGAGCTGATCGATGAGCGGACCGCGTTACAGCAGGGCCGACCGGGTGGCGAGTTGCCACCGCTACAACATCGCCCTCTACCCGGTCACTCTGCTGCGCCTGGTCATGGACGCCGTCGAAGACGGGCTGCGCACGCTCGCCGCCGAAGCCGCCACCCCCCACCCGGGATCCACCGCGGCCCGGGCACGGCGGCCGATTGCGACGTGCGGCGGATTACGGCGGGTGGCGCACGTCTACACCACGCCGTCGATGAACGCGGCGCGGATGCCGTCGACGTCGGAGCCGAGCAGGCCCAGCTTCTGCGCTGTGCGGCCGCCGGCCACGAAGTCCTGTCCGCACAGGGGCCCGCTCAGGGCGATGAACGAGTCGGTCAGGGGCAGGGCGAGTCCGATCTGCGCGGCCAGCGAACTCCAGATGACCAGTCCGAAGGGGATGTCTTCGGTGAAGTACCGGTGCTTGATCGAGTCGGGTTCGGGGAATCCCTGACGGCCATAGCCCTGCACGATGCGCTCCACGAAGCTGCCCTCGGTCACCTCGTAGGCGGTGTTGAGGAAGTCCCAGAAGCTGGCCGCCTTCACTCCGAGGGCGTCCGCCAGGGCAAGGCGTTCACGGTCCAGTGCGTCGATGACCTCGGCGATGCGCGGGGTCACCAGGCTGTGCAGCGGGTGGCAGTCGGCGTCTTCGACCGTCTTGAAGTTCAGCACCGCCGGCGGAACGTGGTAGATGGGGTTGCAGTTGTTGAGCCCGACAGTCAGCGCGTCCTCGTCCGGCACGTACCGGTCACCGAAGTACGTCCGCAGGATGTCGAGGGCCCGGGGCGTGTCCGCACTGGGTACGGCGGCCAGCGGGACGGCGTGCTTGATCGCCCCGATGTAGACATGCGCGGGACGGCGCAGCCGGCAGGTGTACAGACTGGTCGGCGTCTCCGCGATGAGGCAGGGCTGCCGGCCGGCGAGCGCGAACATGCGCGCGAGCTCGACGCCGCTGCCGAGCACACCCGGCTGGAAGAGGACGAGCTGGTCCGGCTCGAGTACGGACGCGAGTTCCTTGGACAGATAGGCGTGGGCGAAGGCAGGCACGGCGACGATGACCACCTCGGCGCCGCTGACGGCGTGCCCGAGGTCGGTCGTCAGTACCGAGGGTGTGCCGTGGCCCTCCACGTCGCCGGTCATGTCGATGCCGTCGTTGGCCCTGATCGGTTCAAGGTCGCGGCCCCACCTGTCGAAGATCCGTACGTCATGTCCCTTGAAGGACATGTGACCGGCGATTGCCTGGCCGACGTTTCCTGCGCCAATGATGGCGATGCTGCCCATAGTGCGTGACTCTTCCGTTCTGACGTGGTGCGGGGGTGGGCTCGGTGTCGCCGAGCCGTGCGAGGAGCTGAAGCCGTCATGTCGTGACGGCCGTTCGCGGCTTCCTTTCGGTCATCGGGCGCCCGTTGTCCGCGGGGAATCGCCGGGACGGGCGGCAGGGGCTCATCTGACGGGCACCCCTGGGCCGAGCGGAATTCCCAGGGCGTACCAGAGGGCGAAGAAGGACGACCACGAGACCAGTACGGCGAGAGCCACGGGAACCGTGAAGGAGAGCATGGTGCCGATGCCCGCGCTCTTCCGGAACTGCTGGAGGAATCCCAGGGCCAGGACGAAGTAGGCGTTCATGGGCGTGGTGTTGGTGACCGAGTCCCCGATCATGAAGGAGACCATCGCCGCCTGGGGGGAGAGCCCGATGTACATCGCCAGGGGGACCACGACGGGGGCGAGGATGGACCACATCGCCGAACCGCTGCTGATGATGATGTTCAGCCCGCTGATGGCCAGGATGATCACGAGCAGGATGATGAGGTGGGGTGCGTCCAGGGACTTCAGCAGCCGGGCGCCCTCGACGGTGATCACATTGCTGATGCCGGTCCAGGTGAAGTAGGCGAGGAACTGCGAGACCACGAAGAACAGCACGATCACGGGGACGAATGACTTCACCCCCTCGGCCATGGCGGAGGGCACGGACGACAGTGAGGGGATCGTGCCCACCTGCCTGCCGTAGACGATTCCGAGGATCGCGAACAGCAGCGAGATGAACACGGCGATGTTCACCACGACCACGGATTGGACGATGCTGCCGCCCTCGCCGCGGAACGGGGATCCCGGTAGCAGAAGCGCGGACACCGCCAGGACGTAGAGCGCGAGCACCGCGCCGGACAGCCTCATGGCGCGTTTCTCGACGGCGCTCAAGGTGAATGAGGAGGGGGCCTCGCCGGTCGGCCCGCTGTGCTGGGGCGCCTCGCCCTGGGCGGTGGTGTTGAAGAGCCGGTCGGCGGCCGCATCGTCCTCGGGTGTCGGCACGAACTCGGGCCGTCGGGCCAGGATGCGGTCCACCGTGAGGGCGATGACAGCGGCGAGGAACACCGATGAGACCGCGGTGAAGAAGTAGGTGGCCACCGGAGTGATGACGTAGTCGGGATCGACGGTGTGTGCGGCCTCGGCCGCCAGGGACGACCTGACCGCGTCGGCCGGTGTCACCAGCGGGCTGGCGTTGAAGCCGATGGCCGTCGACGCGTAGGCGACCATCAGGCCGAGCACCGGGCTGCGGCCCACGGTCCGGAAGGCCAGCGCGCCCAGCGGGATCATCACGATGTAGGCCGAGTCGCTCATGATGTGCGCGATCATGGAGCCGAACGCGATGGAGAACGTCAGCCACCGAACGGGCAGCCGACCGATCGTGACGCGAAGAAGCGCGGTGAGCAGGCCGCTCTTCTCGGTGACGCTTACGCCGAGAAGAACCACTACGACGACCGACAGCGGCGCGAACCCGGCGAAGTTGTCCAGCGCGGACTCCGCGGCGTACTTGGCTCCCTGAAGCGAGAGCAGGCTCTTGACCGCGACGGAGTCACCTGTCGACGGCAGTGTGACGGATACGCCCACGCCGGCCAGCACGGCACTGAGCACACCGAGCAGTGCCACGAAGATCCAGAACAGCCAGAACGGATGGGGAAGCCTGTTTCCCGCGCGCTCCAAGGCGCTGAGAGCCCGGAACAACCGGTTCATGGAGCCATCCACGGTCGGACTGCTGCTTCGAAGTTGCGTCATCTGGGGCCTTATCCGGTCGACGGTGAACGCGGCTCTGGGGTGATGTGTGCTGCTCTGTCTGATGTGCCAAGGCCGACTGCGGGGACGTCCGGCGCCGTGAAGGCAAGGTCGGTCTGGAGCCGGTCGTGCAATCTCTGTGATATTTCACAGGGATGATACGCTGCGAAAGATCGATGTCAACAGGTCGTCGCGCAGGTGGTCGCCGGATGACGAGGGCCGGCACACAGTGCTTGCCGCCACACAGTGCTTGAAGAGGAGCTGTGGTTTGAGTTCGGGGTCGTCGATGGCGCAACAGGCGTACGTATCCCTCAAGCGCGACATCATCCGATGCCGCCTCCGCCCCGGCGACGTCATCGTCGAAGCGTGGCTCGCCGAGCGCTACGGGATGAGCAAGACCCCGGTGCGCGAAGCCATCAACGCACTGCGCAGGGAAGGTCTTGTCGTCGTCGTCCCGCGGCGCGGCACCTTCGTCAAGCCGACGGACCTCGGCGACCTCCAGGACACCTATCGCCTGCGACGGCTCCTCGAGCCGGAAGCGGCCGTGCTCGCTTCGCAGCGAGCCAGTGCCGAAGATCTGGACCGCCTGGACGCACTCAGCGCGGCGACCGTAGCGGCGAACACCTCACGTCCCGACCTGAACGAAGCGAACCGGCTGCTGCACGTGGCGATCGCCGAAGTCGCGCGCGTGTCGTTGATGATTCCGATGATCAACACGCTGCACGAGGAGATCGAACGCTTCCTCAACCTCCGGGGTGAACTCGGCCGGCCCTCTTACACAAGCGTCAACCACGGACGGTTGGTCGAGACCATCAGAAGGGGCTCGGAGGAGGAGATCCGACAGGTCGTCCTCGAAGGCATCGAACGCTCGCGTCAGTACATGCTGGACACCCTGCTGTCCGGAGGGAACGAGACGAGCGGCGCGGGGAAGCCGGTGTAAGGCTCCTGTCCCCTTGCGCGCCTGCGGCTACGCTCGTTCTCGTGATGAAGCGGTGGAAAGGCCACGTCATCCGTCATCCGCTCTGGGGCGCGGTGGAGTTGACCTTCGCATGGCATGCGGTGCTGCTGCTGTTTGCCGAGGTGATCCTGCCTCCGCTGGCGCCCTCGTGGTATCCGGACCTCGGTGCCACGCTGGTCAACGCCATCTGTGCCACGGGGGTGTGGCTCGTCCTGTGGCGGTGGGGTTGGCCGCGTGTCTCCGCGGTGGCCGTACTCGGCCGTCCACGACGCTGGTGGCTGGCCGCGCCGATGCTGCTCATTGCCTGCTCGTACGTCGTGGCCGGGGTCGACGGCAGCGCGACGGTCATCGTCAGCGGCCTGATTTCGCTGCTGTGGGTCGGCGTCAACGAGGAGATCTGCAGCAGGGGCCTCGTCCAGCAGGCCCTCAACCCGCTCGGTCCGATGCGCGCGGCCCTCGGCGTCGCCGTCTTATTCGGTACAGGGCACATCCAGAACTTCCTGTTCTTCGGTGACCCGCTCGACGACACGCTGTGGCAGATGCTGTCCGCCAGTCTCTTCGGCTTCACCTGTGCCGGTCTGCGCTACGCGATCGGCTCGGTCTGGCCGATGGTCATCGTCCATGGACTCGACGACTTCTTCCAGATCCGCTCGCCGGGCTCGGCCCCGGACTGGTGGCAGGTGAGCGTGTTCGTCTTCCAGGCTGCGTATGGCCTGTGGCTGCTGCGCCGATACGGCGCCGAAGGCGCCCAGTCGTCCGCTGAGGCCGTCCGCCTCAGTCCCAGCCCCAGCCCCAGTTCCAGTTCCAGTCCCAGTCCCGACGAGCGTCCCGAGGGAGACAGGCAGGCGAGGGCGTGAAATCCATTCGCCACTGCTCGCCTGGCTCGGTACTCTCCCGAAGTCCTCACTGCGGGGAGCCCCTGAGATCTGCGCGCGGCCACCCCGGCAGTTCCCACGCCGAGAGTAGGTTTCGTCAATGGCATGTCGTATCAGTGAACTCGTGCTCGGTTGCCGCGACCCCGAGGTGCTGGCGCGGTTCTGGTGCGAGGTCCTGGACTTCGTGGTGCTCGATCGCGAGGACGACGGAACCCTCGAGATCGGGCCGCGCGAAGGGTTCGGCGGTCCGCAGCCGACGATCATCCTCAGCCGCAGAGACGAGCCGGAGCCCGGGAAACCCCGGCTGCACATCGACGTCAACGCCACCGACCGCGATCAGGACGCCGAGCTCGAACGCCTCCTGAAGCTCGGTGCGCGCCCGGCCGACATCGGCCAGACCGGGGAGGAGCAGTGGCACGTCCTCGCCGATCCCGAAGGCAACGAGTTCTGCCTGCTCAAGGCCCGGCTCGCGCCACTCTGACGGCCCTCGTCGTCAGCTGACATCCGTCAGCCCCACCGCCCGGCCTTCCGGGTCCCATGCGACCTCCTGGATCCGCGCCACCGCGTCGCGGTTGAGCGGCCCGAAGACATGGGGAAACAGACTGTTCTCGGCGACGCCGGGCGGCGGGGCGGGGTTGGCGGCCTCCCATTCGCATCTCGCGGTGAGCCGGTCCTCGTCGAGGAGCAGCGCCAGCAGCGGCCTCGGCGCATTGCGGTAGAAGGCGTTGACGACGGCCAGCGTGGTCTCCTCGTCGGGAGAGCAGTGGATGAAACCGTCCTCCGTGAGGGATGCGGGGCTGTAGGGGCGGTCGGGAGCAGCGTTCCACTCGGCAAGCGGTACGACGTGGTAGATCATGACTCGATTAAACCGCCATCATCTGCCGCAAGGTGAAAGGACCGCGCTACCGCAGCCCCGACTTCGGTGGTGGTGCAACATCCTTGGGGTCCGGGTATTCGGGATTTTCCCGGCAGTCCAACTGCGACGTTATCTGCTTCGCCGAGGCGATGAGCAGCTTGGCGTGGGAGTGGTCGCTGATGGTGAAGTAGTCGCGCATGGCGAACTCCAGGGAACGATCGCCTCCCGATTCCGTCCCGCCGCCGCTGCCGATGTCACACGTGACGAGGAGCCTGCCGGCGTCCTCCGGACCGACGGTGGTCGTGTAGCGCACCGACTGGCCCGACGGGGGTGAGTGGGGAGTCCACGCCACGGTGATGGCGAGCAGCTCCTTCCCCTCAGCCTTGTCCGTCAAGGTGCAGAGGTCCTCGGGCGTACTTCTCCTGGCCGACTCCTCCCGCAGCGCCTTCGCCACGTGACCGGTGCTCTCGGTCTTGACCGGATAGACCTTGCCGGGCCCGTTCGGCTCCCGGGCCTCCTTCGCGATGGCCTCGTCGAACAGGCCATCGCAGGCTTGGGCGACAGGTACGAGCCCGGAGTTGGCGGTCGGCTTCGAGGTCGGCTTCGGAGCCTCGGATTCGTCGCCGCCGCCACAGCCCGTGACGGCGACGACAGACGCGCAGACGAGGGCTGCCAGTCGCCCCAGAGCCAGGCGAAATTTGCGGTGCACGATCTCTCCTGTCAACTCCATCAACTGCCGCTCCCGGTCAGCCGGGCGTCACCGACGCCGCGTACGTAGTCTGCCTCTACGCGCTTACTGGTCTGGTTGTACCCCCGGCCGAGCCGAGGGGCCGGGCGCGGTGACCATGGCTCTCGCCGGCTCCCAACGAGCGGGAACCGATGCCGCATCCGCCACGACTACTGATCCGGGGCAACCCCCGTGTATCAAGTGGATCCAGGAGAGTTTCGATGCGTTCTCGTGTGTGGTGGGGTACGACGGCCGCGGTGCTGGGCGGCCTCCTCGTGGCGGGCTGCCGCGACGGAGGCGGCAGTGTCGGCGGTGACAAGGCGGGCCCCGCTGACGAGAAGTCGGCCACCGGCGACTACCCGGTCACCGTCACCGATTGCATGGGCGCCAAAACCACGTTCTCCAACGCCCCCGAGAAGATCGTCACCAGTAACGCCTCCAGCCTGGAGCTGCTGCTCCGCCTCGGCGCCGGTGACAACGTCATCGGCACCGGCTTCCCGCCCGGCAAGGGCTCACTGCCCGCTGAACTCGACGCGCAGGCGCGGAAGGTGAAGGTGCTCGGCCAATCCGTGATCCCGAAGGAGAAGCTCCTCGGCTCCGGCGCGGATCTGTACATCGACACCTTCGCCTCGATGAACATGGGCGGCGGCATGGGCGACGCGCCGACCGAGGAGGAGTTCAAGGCGGCCGGGATCAAGCACATCTACCTCAAGTCCACCGCCTGTGCGGCGCGGAACACACGCGCGGTGACCGACCTGTCCGCGGTGGAGGCCGACATCACCTCCCTCGGCGCGGTCACCGGCACCAGCGCGAAGGCGAAGGAACTCGTCGACGGCATGAAGGGGAAGGTGGACGCCGTCCGGAAAGCGGTCGGCAGGACGCCGGAGGGCGAGCGGCCGACGTACTTCTTCTTCGACTACGACGCCGGCACCAAGCAGCCCACCGTCGTCTGCAACCGCCAGGTCGCCAACGCGGTGATCACTCTGGCCGGTGCCCGCAATGTCTTCGCCGACTGCGACGGCGACTACAAGCAGGTCGGCTGGGAGGACGTCATTTCCAGGAACCCCGACTGGATCCAGTTGGGCGTCCGTAATCGGGGCAGCGAGGCGGCGAACGAGAAGGCGTTCGACGAGGCGCGGAAGTGGCTGGAGTCGAACCCCGCCACCAAGGGCCTGAAGGCCGTCAAGGAGGGCCACTTCCTGCGCATCGGCTCCGAGCGGATCACCATCGCCGGAGTCGAGAACGCCGACACCGTCCAGGAGATCGCCAAGGCCCTCTACCCGGGCAAGGTCGGCTGATGGCGCTCGACGCCACGGTGAGCGGGAAGGGCACCGATGCCCGTGCGCGCACGCGGCGTTCCGTGCCCGCCGGGCCGCTGGCGCTGCTCCTGGCGGTCGCGTTGCTCGCGGCCCTCACAGCGGCGGTCGCCTGGGGTTCCACGTCGATCCCGCCGGGCGAGGTGTGGAGCGTGGTCTGGCGCAGACTGACCGGCGATGCCCCCCGGCCCGGCACCAATGACCTGATCGTGTGGCAACTGCGTCTGCCCCGCGCCCTGTTGGCCGCTCTGGTGGGTGCCGGGCTCGGCCTGGTCGGTACGGCGATGCAGGCCCTCGTCCGCAACCCGCTGGCCGACCCGTACTTCCTGGGCGTCTCCAACGGCGCCTCCCTCGGCGCCGTCGCCGCCATCGTCCTCGGCCTCGGCACCGGGGGAGCGCTGGGCCTCGGTCTGTCCGGTGCCGCTTTCGCGGGAGCCCTGGCCACCTTCGCTCTCGTCTGGGCGGTGGCCCGGCGCGGCGGGGGATTCGCACCGCTCAGGCTGGTGCTCGCCGGGGTGGCCATCGGACAGTTCCTGTCCGGCTTCACCAGCTACCTCGTCCTCCAGGCCGGGGACGAGCAGCAGACCCACAGTGTGCTGTTCTGGCTGATGGGCAGCCTCAGCGGCGCGAGCTGGCCGCTGCTGGCCGCCCCGGCGGTGGCGGTTCCGGCGGTCCTGCTGCTGCTCCAGGCCCGGGCCCGGGGGCTGAACGCGCTGCTGATGGGCGATGAGACGGCGGCCGGGCTCGGCATCGACGTCGTACGGCTGCGCCGTGAGCTGTTCGCGGTCACCAGCCTGCTCACCGGGGTCCTCGTCGCGGTCTCCGGGGCCATCGCCTTCGTCGCCCTCATGGTCCCCCACGTCTGCCGCCTGGTCGTCGGCGGCGACCACCGTCGGCTGCTGCCCGTGTCGGCGCTCTTCGGCGCGCTGCTGCTGGTGGTGGTCGACATCGTGTGCCGCACGGCCATGGACACGCAGGAACTGCCGGTCGGGGTCGTCACCTCGCTGATCGGCGCTCCGGCGCTGCTGTATCTGCTGGACCGGCGCTTGGGGAGCGGGAGTTGAGGGTCGACATCGAGGACCTGCGGGTCGCGTATGCCGGACGTACGGTCGTGGCCGATGCCCACCTCATCGCGGCCGAAGGCGAGATCACCGGCCTGGTGGGGCCCAACGGCAGTGGCAAGTCCACTCTTCTGCGGACCGTGTACCGGCATCTGAAGCCCGCCGCCGGACATGTCCTGCTCGACGGCACCGACATCCGCGAGCTGAGCCCCGCGCGGTCGGCCCGGCACGTCGCCGCGCTCCCGCAGGAGCGGGGCGGGGACTTCGAGCTGACCGTACGTGAGGTCGTCGCCATGGGCCGCACCCCCTACAAGCGGGCGTTCGCCGGGGAGGACGCCGCCGACCGGGACATCGTCGCGCGCTCCCTCGCGGACGTCGGCATGGGGGACCACGCCGACCGCCACTTCACCGAGCTGTCCGGCGGTGAGCGCCAACGCGTGTTGCTGGCCCGTGCGTTCGCCCAGCGGACGGACGTCCTGGTCCTGGACGAGCCGACGAACCACCTCGACGTCCGCCACCAGGTCGAACTCCTCGCGCTACTGCGCGGCCGACGCCGTACGACCCTGGTGTCGCTGCATGACCTCAACGCCGCCGCCTCCGTGTGCGACCGGCTGCATGTCCTGCACGAGGGCCGCCTGGTCGCCTCCGGAACGCCCCGCGAGGTGCTGCGACCGGCCCTGCTGGCCGAGGTGTTCGGCGTGCGCGCGGCCGTGGTCGAGCACCCGCTGACCGGGGACCCGCTGATCGCCTTCGACCACCGGGAACTATGAAATCAAGCCGTTTTTCCTGATACACCCGGGAACTCACTCCGCGGTTCGCCCGACTTCTACAGCGAGGCCGTCGCTCGGCGGCCGGCCTGCCAGAGGGAGGGGTGTATGACCGACGACGCTTCCGGTGCGGATCAGCCCGGGGACGTACCTGAGCGTCCGGCGGATCCACCCGAAGTCCACGACCGCTGGCTCCTGGTGGCCGTGGCGGGCGCGCTGGCGTTCGTGGCGATGCTCGACATGAACATCGTCAACGTGGCGCTCGCGGACATCTCCCAGGGCCTGCGGGTACCGGCGGCGGCAGCCCAGTGGGCGGTACTGGGCTACCAACTTCCCGTCGTCGCCCTCCTGTTGCCCGTCGGCCGCTGGCTCGACGGCGTGGGCACCCGCCCCGCGCTGATGGCCGCCACCGGCGGCTTCGCGCTGTGCAGCGCGCTTGCCGCCGCGTCCCCCTGGGCCGCCTGGCTGATCGCCGCCCGGATCGGGCAGGGCGCGTGCGGCGCGGTGCTGTTCGTGTTGATGCCGGTGCTGGCGATCCGCTCGGTGCGGCCCGAGCTGCGCGGGCGGGCGATGAGCGTGCCCGCGACCCTCGGCCCCCTGGGCGCCGTCACCGGACCGGCGGTCGGCGGTCTGCTCCTGGACCAGCTGGGCTGGCGCTGGATCTTCCTGGTCAAGATCCCGTTCTGTCTGCTGGTGCTGGCCGTGGTGTGGCGGGCGATGCCCCGGGACGGCCGCCTGCGCGGCGCGGACCGGCGCTTCCTCGGCGACACCGCCCTGATAGCCACCGGAGTAACGGTCCTGCTGCTGTCCCTGACCCTGGCCTCCGACACACCCGCCTGGCTGCCGCTCGCCCTCGTCGCCGCACCACCGCTGTGGTGGTGGCTGCGGGGTCCGGGCGGCCGTCCGGTGGCCGCTGTGCTGCGGGCGGCGGGGCTGCTGCGGGCGCACGGCGCGGTGCTGGCGCTGGCGACGGGTTTCGCCGCCATGCACTACGTGGTCGCCCTGCACCTCCAGCGCGACGAGGACGTCAGCGCCACCACCACCGGCCTGACGGTGCTCGCCTTCCCCCTCGGCATGGGGCTGGCGGGCCCGCTCGGCGGACGGCTCGCCGACCGGTACGGGGCCCGGCCCGTCGCGGTCACCGGCGCCGCGCTCACCGCCGTCGGCCTGTTGCTGCTCGTCCCGCCGCGCGACGGCTGGTCCCCTCCTGACGTGGCCTGGCGGCTCGCCCTGGCCGGACTCGGCATGGGCCTGAACGGCGGCCCGGCCCAGGCCCTGGTCATGGGCGCCGCCCCGCCGGGCCGCGCCGCCACGGTCGGCTCGACCGTCCAGCTCGCCCGCAGCCTCGGCTTCACGCTCGGACCGGCCCTGGCCACGGCGGCCTGGGGGCCGGCCGGCCCGGACGACGGCGTACGGGCGGGTCTGGTCCTCGCCGCCCTCGCCGCCTGCCTCGCCGTACCGCTGCTCGCCCGGCCCGCGCGCGATCCCGCGAACCTCACCGAGAAGACCACCGACGCGGCGCCCGCCGCACCCCGCTGAGCCACCGCCCTACCCTCACCGAGGAGTCGCACCCATGTGCGGAATCACCGGCTGGGTGTCCTTCCATCAGGACCCCCGCACCCAGGCCCCGGTCATCGAGGCCATGACCGCCACCCTGGCCCCGCGCGGCCCCGACGCGGACGGAGTCTGGGTCGGCCCGCGTGCCGCGATCGGCCACCGCCGCCTGGCCGTCATCGACATCGCCGGTGGCGTCCAGCCGATGACCGACCGGCCCGATGCCCCGACGACCGTGCTCACCTACAGCGGCGAGATCTACAACCACCACGAACTCCGCGCACAACTGAAGGGCCTGGGACACGAGTTCCGCACCCGCAGCGACACCGAGGTGGTGCTGCGCGGCTACGCCGAGTGGGGCGAGGAGGTGGCCGACCACCTGGACGGCATGTTCGCGTTCGCCGTCTGGGACGAGCGGGCACAGCGGCTGCTCCTGGTCCGCGACAGGCTCGGCGTCAAGCCCCTCTTCTGGGCGGCCGTGGACGGCGGTCTGGCCTTCGCCTCCGAACCCAAGGCGCTCTTCGCCCACCCGGAGATACGGCCCCGGGTGGACGCGGACGGGCTGCGCGAGGCGTACAGCCTGCTGTTCAACACCGGTCCGACGGTGTGGTCCGGCGTGCGGGAGGTCGAGCCCGGCGGTCTGCTCCTCCTGGACCGGGAAGGCATCCGCGAGCGCCGCTACTGGCGGCTGGCGGCCGACGCCCACCCGGACGACCGGGACGCGACCGTCGCCCGCGTGCACGACCTGGTCAGCACAGCCGCCCGCGCTCAGCTGGAGGCCGACGTCCCCCTGTGCTCCCTGCTGTCGGGCGGCATCGACTCCACCGTCCTGACCGCCCTGCTCGCCGACGAACTGCGGCTGCGCGAGGGCCCGGGCGCCCGTATCCGCTCCTACGCCGTCGACTACAGCGACCAGGCCGAGAGCTTCACCGGCGATGTTCTGCGCACCGGCCACGACACCCCGTACGCCACGGAAGCGGGCGCGTTCCTCGGCACCGACCACAGCACGGTGGTGCTGGACCCGCGTGCCCTGCTCGACCCCGAGCACCGCAAGGCCGTGGTCGTGGCCCGCGACTCGCCGATCGGCGTCGGCGACATGGACACCTCGCTCTACCTCCTCTTCGGGGAGATCCGGAAGCACTCCACGGTCGCCCTGTCCGGCGAGGCGGCCGACGAGGTCTTCGGCGGGTACCCCTGGTTCCACAACCCCAAGGCGCTCGCCGCGTCCACGTTCCCCTGGCTGCTGGTGACCGGCGACGAGGCCGCGATGCCGCTCAACCCCGAACTGGACCTGCGCCTCGACGAGTTCCGTGCCGACACCTATCGCACCGCCCTGGCCGCCGTACCGCACCTCGACGGCGAGACGCCCACCGAGCACCGGCAGCGCGAGATGCAGCACCTGTCGCTCACCCGCTGGCTGCGTCAACTCCTCCACCGTAAGGACCGGTTGAGCATGGCACAGGGCCTGGAGGTCCGCGTCCCCTACTGCGATCACCGGCTCGTCGAGTACGCCTTCACCACCCCCTGGACCCTGAAGAACTTCGACGGCCGGGAGAAGAGCCTGCTGCGCGCCGCGGGCACCGGACTGGCCCCCGACTCGGTGCTGCACCGCCCCAAGAACCACTACCCGGCCACCCATCACCCCGACTACAACCGCGGCCTGCAGAACATGGCCCGCGACGCCCTCGCCGACGACACCGTCCGCTCCCTCGCCGACGAGACCCGCATCAAACCCTGCCTCGACACCCCACCCGGCCAACTGGAGTGGGGCCACCGCCTCCGCCTCGAACGCGTCGTCGACCTCGCCCTGTGGCTGGACCACTACCAGCCCGAACTCGCCCTCTGAGGAGCACCTTCCATGATCCTCCAGGAATCCGGGACGGCCCCCGAGGCCCTGCCCGAGCCCGTGCCGCTGATGGGCTGCCCCTACAAGAGCAACCCGTACCCCCTCTACGAGCGGATGCGCGAGACCGGCCCGGTGCACCGCGTCCGCTTTCCCAGCGGCGTACACGCCTGGCTCGTCACCGGCTACGACGCCGCGCACTCCGCGCTGGGCGACGACCGCCTCGGCAAGAACCACGACCGGGGCAACGACCGCTGGCGCGCCCGCGCCTCGATCATGCCCGAGCCCCAGCACTCCCAGCTCCAGGTCCACCTCCTCCACCAGGACCCGCCGGACCACACCCGCATGCGGCGCCTCGTCACCGACGCCTTCACCCCGCGCCGCGTCGAGCACCTGAGGCCCCGCTTCCAGGAGCTGGCCGACACCCTCGTCGACGCCCTCCCGGAAACCGGCCCCGCGGACCTGGTCACCGGCTTCGCCGCCCGCTTCCCCTTCCAGGTCCTCGCCGAAGTCATCGGCCTGCCAACCCAGTTGGCGGCCCGCTTCGACCGCGACTGGGGCAAGGTCGTCCAGCCGGTCGGACCGACCGACCCCGGACGCCCGCTGTACGAGGCCCGCCTGCACGGGCTCCAGAGCTACATAGCCGAGGTCGTCGCCCATAAGCGCGAACACGGGGAGGACGACCTGCTCAGCCGCCTGGTCGTGGCCCGTGACCGCCGCGAACTGTCCCAGGAGGAGCTGGACTCGATGATCTTCCAACTCCTCGTGGCGGGCCAGGAACCGGTCACCAACCAGATCACCACCGCCCTGATCGCCCTCTTCCGCCACCCCGCCGAACTCGCCCGGCTGCGCGACGACCCGGGCCTGATGCCCCGCGCGGTCGACGAACTCCTCCGCTACGACAGCGCCTTCGAGCTGACCACCTGGCGCTTCTTCGACCAGGACAGCGACCTGCACGGCACGGACGTCCCGGCCGGCGACTCGGTGATCATCTCCCTGTGCGCCGCCAACCGCGACCCGCGCCGCTTCCCCGACCCCGACACCCTCGACCTGGACCGCTCACCCAACCCCCACCTGGCCTTCGGCCACGGCATCCACTTCTGCCCCGGCGCGGCCCTGGCCCGCGCCGAACTCCAGATCGCGCTGGGCACCCTCCTGGCCCGCCTCCCCGGAGCGCACCTGGCCATCGAAGACGAGGACATCGAGTGGATCCCGGCCGTCCTCGGCCGAGGGACCAACCACCTGCCCGTCGGCTACGACCGACGCGTCTGACCCGACGCCGTTCGATCGCAGGCTCCCCCCCATCTGGGTCACGGGGCCGGTCCCGCGTGCCATCCGTGTGCGGACCGCCCCGGCCGACCACCCGCACCCCATCCGCCGGCGCCCGGCGCGTCACGCCGAGGCGCCATACGGCCATGCCCGCATGCCCGCGTCGCGCACACCTTCACGGAGGAACCCACCTCATGCCGCTGACGACCGCACCGGACACCCGCTCCACGAGCAGCATGAGCGCCGCCATCCTGGACCTGTTGCTGCCGTACCACCGCACGACCGACCCCTCGCCCGCGGCGGCGGAGGCGTTCGCGCAGCAGCGGCGCCAGATCGCCGGGTTCGTACGCGCCGGAGAACCCGTGGTCTTCACCCTGCCCGGCTTCCCCTGCAAGTCCCCCAACCCCGCCAAGGTCCTCGGCCACCTCCCCGACCAGGGCGAACGCCTCTCCCTCGGCTTCCTGAACACCCTGTGCGAGGAGATCGAGCGGGTCCACCCGCCGGGCGCCCGCGTGATCATCTGCTCCGACGGCCATGTCTTCGGCGATCTGATCCGCGTCCCGGACGACCATATAGACGCCTACGCGGACGGACTCAGACGCCTCATAAGGGAGTCGGGCCTGCACCGCCTCTCCGTTTTCGACCTGCGCGACGTCCTGGGCGACCTGCCCCACCACACCAAGCGCGCCCAGGTGCACAAGCGGTACGCCCCCACCCTGGAGGCGCTGCGAGCTGAGGTCCGCTCCGAGGACCACACCCTCGCCCTCTACCGGGGCATCACCCGGTTCCTCGTCGACGACACCGCCGACTTCACCGGTACCCGCTCCGCCCTCCAACGCGCATGCCGCACACGTGCCTACGGCGTCATCCAGCGCAGCCGAGCCTGGGGCGACCTGATCGCCGAGCACCACCCTGGCTCCGTACGGCTGTCCATCCACCCCCAGCCCATCGGCGCCCCCAAATTCGGCATCCGCCTCCTCGACGCCGCCGACGTCTGGACCACGCCCTGGCACTCGGCCGCCCTGCACCGCACCGACGGCACCTGGACTCTCATGCCCCGCGCCCGCGCGGAGCAGCTCGGCCGTCTCGTCCACCGTGACGGCAGTCCGAGCCACTATGAACAGGGCTGAGCAGGTCATGCGTTCGCCAGGCGAGCCTGGTGTCGTGACATGCATCACGGCAAGGCGTCGGAACTCGGTTGGCGGTCGTCCCGACTCCTCTACCGGTACGGCCGGATCCGCTGAAGCCGTACGGAGCGATCGGGAGTTTCCTCATATGGCGCAGCCCCGCCCCTCTGCCCGCCGGACGCCGGGTGCGTTCCTGACCAGGGCATTGCCCCCGCCGGCGCTGTGCGGATTCCTTCTGCTGCTGGTGATGGTGTTCGCCGCTTCCTACGCCGTCGGCGCGAGCGCCGGGCCCGTCGCCCCCGGCATGCGCGGCACCAGCACGACAGACGGCGGCTCGGGAGACGGCCACGGCGGTGGCGGCATGGACATGGGTGGCATGGACACGGACCAGGGGAGTGGACGCTGATGGCCGGCGAACCGGCAGCGGTGGCCGTCGTGACCGACCTCGCCATCGGCGGCATGACCTGCGCGGCCTGTGTGAAGCGTGTCGAGAAGAAGCTGGCCCGGCTGGACGGGGTCACGGCCAGCGTGAACCTCGCCACCGGACGGGCCCGGGTGAACCACCCGCCCGAGGTCGGCCCGGACGAGCTGATCGCCACCGTCGAGCAGGCCGGCTACACCGCCGCGCTGCCCGAGCCGCCAGGGAAGGAACGGCGCGAGGACGGGGACGAAGCGCAGGACACCCGGCAGGAGCGCGACCGGCTGGTGAGCACGGCCTTGCTCGCGGTCCCGGTGCTGGTCCTGTCGATGGTCCCCGGTCTGCAGTTCCGCAACTGGCAGTGGCTGTGCTTCGTGCTCGCCGCCCCCGTCGCCGTCTGGGGAGCCTGGCCCTTCCACCTGCGGGCGGCGCGCGGCCTGCGACACTCGGCGGCCACCATGGACACCCTGGTCTCGCTGGGTGTCGCGGCCTCCTTCGCCTGGTCCTCCTACGCGCTGTTCCTCGGCGGGGCCGGTGATCCCGGCATGCGGATGCCCTTCAGCCTGGTGCCCACCGCCTCGGACGGCGTCGCCCAGATCTATCTGGAAGCCGCCGTCGGTGTACCGCTGTTCGTCCTCGCCGGCCGCTTCCTGGAAACCAGGGCCCGGCGGGGGACCGGCGTGGCACTGCGCGCCCTGGCCCGGCTGGCGGCGAAGGAGGTGTCGGTACGCGATGGCGACGGCGAGCGCCTGGTCCCGATCGAGGAACTGCGGGTCGGTCAGGTCTTCGTCGCCCGGCCCGGGGAGCGCCTGGCCACCGACGGCACGGTGGTGGAGGGCAGCTCGGCCGTCGATCTCTCCCTGGTCACCGGGGAGAGCGAGCCGGTGGAAGTCGGCCCCGGCACGCCCGTGATCGGCGGTGCCGTCAACGCAGGGGGCCTGCTCCTGGTACGGGCCACCGCCGTGGGCGCCGATACGCAACTGTCCCGGATCACCCGGCTGGTGACCGAGGCCCAGGCGGGCAAGGCACGGGCGCAGCGGCTCGCCGACAAGGCCGCGGGCGTCTTCGTCCCGGTCGTGCTCACCCTGGCCGTCACGGTCCTCGGATTCTGGCTCGGGGCCGGTGCCGAGCCGCAGGCGGCGATCACCGCGAGCGTGGCCGTCCTGGTCGTGGCGTGCCCCTGCGCGCTGGGCCTGGCGACCCCCACCGCGCTGATGGCGGCGACCGGCCGGGGCGCCCAACTGGGCGTCCTGGTCAGCGGACCGCAGACGCTGGAGGGGCTGCGGCACATCGACGCCGTCGTCCTGGACAAGACCGGCACCCTCACCTCCGGGCACATGAGCGTCGCCCGGGTCACCGCCGTGCCGGGCGGACTCGGCGAGGAGGAACTGGTCCGGCTGGCGGGCGCGGTCGAACAGGGATCGGAACACCCGCTGGGGCGTGCCATCACCGCCTACGCCCGGCGCACCGATCCCGGAGACCCCCTCCCGGCCGTGGCCGACTTCGTCGCACTGCCGGGCAAGGGCGTGCGCGGGCGAGTGGCGGACCGGGTGATCGAAGTCCTGGCCCCGGACGACGCGTTGCCCCCCGCCCTTGCCCAAGCGCTGTCGGCTTCCGAGACCGCCGCCCGTACACCGGTCGTGGTCCGCGTCGACGGTGAGACCGAGGCACTGATCGAGGTCGGAGACGTGCTGCGCCCGGGAAGCTACCGGGCCGTGGAGCGGCTCCGCCGCCTGGGCGTGCGACCGGTGCTCGCCACCGGCGACCGCGAGGCGCCCGCCCGTGCCGTCGCCGCCGACCTCCGTATCGAGGAGGTGCGTGCCCGTTGTACCCCGGAGGACAAGGCCGCCCTCGTCCGCGAGCTGCGGGAGCAGGGCTACCGGGTCGCCGTCGTCGGTGACGGGGTCAACGACGCGGCCGCCCTGGCCGGCGCCGACCTCGGCATCGCCATGGGCACGGGCACGGACGTGGCGATCGGGGCGGCCGACGTGACGCTGGTACGCGGTGACATCGAGACCCTGGCGGACGCGGTCCGCCTCGCCCGCAGTGCGCTCGGCACGATCCGTGTCAATCTGCTCTGGGCGTTCGGCTACAACGTCGTGACCGTACCGCTGGCCATGGTGGGCCTGCTCAACCCCATGCTCGCGGCGGCCGCGATGTCGGTCAGCTCGCTGCTCGTGGTCGGCAACAGCCTGCGCCTGCGCGCCTGGCAGCCGTCGCCGGGCGGCCCACGCCCCTCCCGGCCCGCCGCGCCTGCCGCCCGGAAGCCACTGTGAGGCCCATGTACGCCGCTGATGGACTGCCCGCCCGTATCTGCGACCCGACACCGAGGTGGAGACCCGCCCGATGACGACCCCCTCCTGGACGCCCACCCGCCGTCGCCTCACGGACTCCCTGCGGGCCGCGGCCGCTCCGTTCTGCGCCTGTGTCCTCGCGCTGGGCGGCCTCGCCACGTGGACTGCCTCGGGCAGCGCGGGCAGGCCCCCGCGTATCGGCGTCACCGACGCACAGCTCTTCCTCCCCGCCCCGGGGGTGCCCCGGACCGCCGCGTTCTTCCGCATCACCAACACAGGGGGTGGGCAGGACCGGTTGGTCGAGGTGACCTCATCCGCCGTCGCCGAGGGGATCTCGCTCAGCCGTCACCGGATGACCGGGCGGGGAGCCGCCTCCCGGCAGGTCGCGGACTCCTTGCCGGTTCCGGCGGGTGGCACGCTCGACATGTCACCGTTCACCAGCGATGTGACCGTCCCGGCCACGGCCCGCTGGCGGGCCGGAGACCTGGTGCCCTTCACCCTCCGCTTCGAACACAGCGGACGTGTCGAGGCCAACGCCGTCGTCGTGCGCCCCGGCGACAGTCCGGCGTGGGCGATCGCCAAGGCCCCCTGAGTCCTTCTCCCGGCGGCGGGTCGACGTGGCGACGGCGGGTCACCCGCGTATCAGCGATTCGAGGATGTCGATCGCGGTGGGAATCGATTGCTCCGCGATGTCGAAGGTCTCGCTGTGATGGGGCGTGGGGCTGCCCGCTCCCACCATCAGATAGGCGCCCTTGCCCCCGCGTTGCTGGACATGCCTGATGAGGAGGTTGGCGTCATCGCTTCCCGCGAGCGCCTGGGTCCGGATGACCTCGGTGACATCGTTATGGGCGGTGGCCGCCTCGACGATGCGGTCGATCATGTCTTCGTCCGGTGCGACGGTGGCGGATTGGCCCATCACCGCGACGTTCGCCCGGACCCCCTGCGCCAGGCTCGCCCCCTCCACGATGGATCGGACCCGGTCGACCAGCTCATCGACGACCTCGTCATCGGTCGCGCGGGCCTCGCAGGTCATCACCGCGGAGGAGGGCACGATGTTCACCCCGTCGCCGGCGACGAGCGTGCCGACATTGAGCCGCGTGTCCGCGGAGCTGAAGCGCGGGATCCCCATGATGCCCAGTGCGGACATCGCCGCCGCGAGCAGCGCGTTGCGGCCGGCTTCCGGTGCGCCGGCCGCGTGAGAGGCCTTGCCCTCGAAGTCGACCTTCAGCTTGCGGGTCGCCAGACCACCGGTGAAGCTCCCCACGACACCGCCGACGGCCATGTCTCCCGCCATGTGCACCGCGAGCATGGTGTCGATCTCGTCGGCCACCCCGGCGTCGATCATCGTCTGTGCTCCCCGGACTCCCTCTTCGGCAGGCTGGAACAGGACCCGGAGTGTGCCCGCGAAGTCACGGTCCGACAGCCGGTGGAGCAGGCCGACGCCGATGGTGGCGTGGGCGTCATGGCCGCACGCGTGCATCGCGCCGTTCGTCGAGGCGAACCCGTTCGCCACCGGGAAATGGCCGGCATCGGCTGATTCGCGCATCGGGAGTGCGTCGATGTCGACGCGAAGCCCCCATCGCGGCCCAGGACCAGCCACGCCCACGAGATCAACGACCAGCGCGGTGCCGTTCTCCCGGAAGTAGCGGGCCCGCTCTGCCGGGACACCCGAATCGGCCGCGCGAGCCGCCCATGTGTCCAGGGTTTCCGGGGGCGGGAAGTTGACGACGGCTGAGAGGTCCTGAGCAGCCTTCCCCGTGAGGACGCGTAGGGGCAGTCCCTGGAGGGCCTGTTCGATTCGGGCCGCCGTGCCGATCTCCAAGAATGCGGGTTCCGGGTTCCGGTGCAGTGCTCGGCGAAACGCTACGAGCTGCTCAAAGTCCACGAGCGCCCTCTCTCTTCCTCGGTGTGCGGGCGCCGGTACGGGCTGCCTCGCGCCGAGGTTATGGGACGTGCCGCGCGTTCGGTCCGTACGCCGGTTCATCGGCACGGATCACCGAAATCCAGCCCTGAGAACGCATGGATTCGCGACGTCGGCGCCCTCAGTCCTCGAACACCGGGTGATGTCCGAGGGGGACCAGGCGAAGGTGTCGGCTGTCGAGATCGAGGATGTGGCCGGCTCGCTTCGCGATCCTCGGGACGATCCACCGGTCCTTGACCCGCACCTTGGGGAACACCGTGGTCAGCCTATTCTCGATCTCGTCCAGCTCCTGCAGGTCGCGCAGCCAGAGGAAAGCCGCGAGGTTGGCGTCACCGGTCACGGAGGCACACAGCCGCACATGGTTCAGCGGCCGGAGTGAGGCGACGACACGCTCCAGTTCCAAGGGCTCGACGGCGAGCCACAACGCCGCCGCGGCGGGCCAGCCCATGAGGGCATGCGCGAAGTCGACCCGCCAGTTGACCCAGCTCGCGGCGAGCACCGCGTCGATGTCCCGCGAGATCATGGAAAGGGACCGGCCCAGCTCCCGCTGCATATCGGCGGCGGTTCGCCGGGCGTCCGCATTGAGCGCGGCGACGACGGCTCGGTGGGCGGGCGTGCGCCGCTTGGGCGGATCGGTGGGCCGGAGGTCGTGAAGCGCCATGACCTGTTCCCTGGAGAGCGTCTTCAGCCGCCAGCTCGACCCTTCGAAGAAGATCTTTCGCAGGTAGTGGGTGCGGGTGCCGAGGATGCCGGGGATCACGGCGATCCGCTCGTCTATGTACCGGTCCATGGAGAGCAGGCTGTCGGTGGAGATCATGATGTACAGGTCCCGCGGGCCGGAAGTGCAGTGCACGCTGGAGACGGGCCCTTGCCGGCCGAGTTCGCCGAGCACCTGTTCCCGTCGGCCGGGAGCGCAGCTGATCTCGACCAGAGCGGAGATCATCTGCTCGCGGAGATGCGGGGCGTCGCCCTCGGAACAGCTCGTCCACACCTGCCGCCGGCCGGTGAGAGCCGACCATCGGCGTGAAATCGTCGAGGGGTCGACGCGGAGGATCCTCCCGAGCTGAGCCCAGGAGACCCGGGGATGGATCTGCAGGGCGTTGATGATCTGGAAGTCCAGCGTGTCGACCATGCACCGCATCATGCGGCGGGCACGCGGATGTGTCCAAAACCGTGCGTGCGCTCGGCGTCGTCACGGCTGATGCGGCTCCTGGGAACGTGCCAAGCCGTGCTTTCGTGCAGCCACCCGTCACCTACCGGAAACCTACTGCCGGGTCATGCGGAAAAACCGTGCACCAGGGCTGTGCCATTGCCGAATTCCTTGCGTGCTGCGTCCCGATGGGCCGAAGACGGATGGGTGGGACTTGGGCTCCGGGCGGGTGCCGAATAATCGTCCGCGCGACTCAGTCCGCACGCGGCAGCCAACCAGGGGCCGACGTCGCAGGTCAGCGCACCCGGCCGCGTGGCTTCAGGGGTACGGGCGGGAGCTCCGGGGCGGGGAGCGGGTTGCCGTCGTAGCCGTGCACCGTGCCGAAGCGGGTGCCCGCCGCCCAGTCCTCCCGCGCCTGGGTGATCTCATCGTGGGAGCGGCCGATGAAGTTCCACCACATCACGATCTTCTCCTCGAAGGGCTCCCCGCCCAGCAGCATGAACGCGCTGTCCACATCCGCGCGCAGCGGCAGTTCGGTGCGCCCGCAGCCGAGGTAGAGGAGGGAGCCGGGGGCGAGGCGGACTCCATCGACCTCGGCCTCGCCGGACATGGTCAGCGCCGCGTACTCGAAGTCGGGTCGCACCGGCAGCCGGGTGTCGGTGCCGGCCGCGAGGGCGATGTCCGCGCCCATCAGCGGGGTGAACGTGGTGCCGGGCGAGGCCGCGCCGTCCAGTTCGCCGAGGATGACCGTCGCCCGCAGCCCTCCGCCGCCGGTCACCCGGGGCAGCTCGGCGTGGTGCTCCCACCTGGGGGCGATATGGCGGTCGCCGTCGGGCAGCGCGACCCATAGCTGGGCCCCGTGCAGCAGGCGGGCGTGCTCGCGCGGGGACTCCTCGGAGTGCGCGATGGCCCGGCCCGAGGTCATCAGCCCCAACTCGCCGGGGCGCACCGTCTGCAGACTGCCGACGCTGTCGCGGTGCAGCACCTCGCCGTCGTGCAGCCAGCTGACCGTCTGCAGCCCCATATGCGGATGCGGGGGGACCTGCATGCCCGGCTCCTGGGCGATGTCGTCCGGGCCGTAGTGGTCGATGAAGCACCAGGCGCCGACCATGCGCCGCCCGAGGCTGGGCAGCAGCCGGCGCACCATCGTGGATTCGCCCAGCGGGACCTGTTTGGCGGCCAGCAGTTCGCGAACCGGCTGGGCGGTGACGTCGTCGCGGCCGCCGCATACGGTCGCCGTGGGCCGCACATCGAGATTGCTCATGACCGCACTCTCCCATCAGGGGACGACTCGCGCTCACTCGTATGGCTCTGAGCGTAGCCGTACGCGGCGATCGCCCCGTACACCAGCGCCGCGCCCAGCAGCCAGCCGCCCAGCACGTCGCTGGGCCAGTGGACGCCCAGATACAGGCGGGTGAAGCCGACGCCCAGCACGGACACCGCTGCAACGGCGGCCATGAGCCGCAGCCACTTCGCCGGTGCCCCGTGCAGTGTCATCAGCCATAGCAGCAGCCCGAAGGCGACGGTCACGGTCAGGGCGTGGCCGGAGGGGAAGGCCGCGTAGTGCGCCGTGTCCACTGGATCCGGCCACCGGGGGCGCTCCCGGTCGACGGCGGCCTTCACCGCCTGTTGCAGCGCCGTGCCCGCCGCCGCCGTGACGGCGACCCAGAGGGCGAGCCGCCGCTCCCGCCGCCACAGCAGCCACCCCACGGCCACGGCCAGCAGCGCACGCATCGCCCAGGGGTCCCAGATCCAGTCCGTGAGCACTCTGTTGGCCCGGGTCCAGCCATGGTGTTCCACGGCGGAGCGGTGCAGGGCGACGACGACCTCCCGGTCGACGCTCCCCAGGGGCCCCCAATGGGCGGCCACCAGGGCGAGCAGCACCAGGAAGAGCGCGATGAACACGGCCGCGGTGCGGGCGGCTCGGCGGTGAGGGGTTGCCGGCTGCATGGGTCGATGATCGCCGACGGGTGGGCCTCGGGGCCAGGAGGCCCCTGTGACGGCTGAGAGCTAGGAGGCTCCTGTGGCGGCCGGGGGCCAAGAGTCTTGTGCCGCGAACGGCTACCCCAGCACCCGCAGTGCCGGGACGAGGGTGACCATGAGCGGGACGACCGGGACGAGCGCCGCGGTGGCCGTAAGGCGCCAGCGGCGCCCCACCGAGAGCCGGGAGGCCGGGGCCAGGAGTCGGTCCACCCGCTGCGGGACCTGGGCGAGCGCGCTGGGGCCGGGGCCGAACACCCCGCGGTCCTCGTTGAGTTCGACCAGGGCGAGCGCGGTGGTCGTCCGCCCGAAGCGCCGGGACGCGGAGTCGTCGGCGGCCAGCTCGACCAGCCGGTGCACCTCGTCGCGGAACGCCGCGAACATGGTCACCTGCGGAAAGCCGGTGGCCAGCGCGCCCGAGCAGTGCAGCAGCCAGTGGTGGCGGGCTCGGGCGTGGCCCTGCTCATGGGCGATGACGGCGTCCAGCCGACGGCCCTTGAGGCGGCGCAGCGCCGCCGTGGTGATGACGAGCTGGGGTGTGGTGCCCGGCAGCAACCAGGCGTCCGGCTTGTCGCCCTCCAGGACCACCAGACGCTCCCCGCTGGGCTCCTCACCGGGCAAGACGGGGGAGCGGACGAGGAGTTCGGCCCGGTGCTGCCTGCGCCAGGCGCGGGCGCGGCCGATCTCGCGGGTGAGCATCACCGCGCTCCAGACGGCCCCGAGGGCGAGCACGAGGGCGATGGGCGCGGCCAGCGGCCCGTAGCCGGAGAGCGCGTAAGCCTCCACCACGCCCTTGGGCGCGGGGGCGAAGACATTGCCGCGCACGGCCTCCCAGGCGGCCGCGGCGGTGAGCGCCATGGTCAGCGCGCAGCACAACAGCACCCCGACGACCACGCACTGCCACACCCACAGGGCGAGGACAGGTTCGCGGTCGATCCAGTCGGAGCGGGACAGCAGGCGCGGCGCCATTGCCGCCGCCAGTGCGCCGAGGCCCATCAGCGCGAACGGGACCAACATGGCGGTCACCCTATGATCGCGAAGCTCGGGCCGGGTACGTTCACGACGGGGAAGTGACGCATACCACGGTGCGGCTACGGGCGTGGCTACGGCCCGGCCCGCCGCCCGTTCACACGGTCAGCAGCATGGCGCACATCCCTATCCCCATCGACAGCCTGCAGGCATGCCGCAGCTCGGGCCGCCGTGACCAGCCGATACCGGCCGAGCCCGCCCCCGCGCCGGCCCCGGCTCCCGCATCGTCCACGGCTCTGGCCCCGGCGCCGTCCAGTGCGCCGTCCGTTATCGGTACGAGCCGCAGCCCGGACCGTACGACGTAGACCGCGAAGTACACGAGCAGCACCCCGGTCAGCAGCGGCACTCCGCCCGCCATCCGGCCCGGTGCCGTCTGGCCGGTGTGATGGTGGCCGCCCGTGGTGCCTGTCATCATCGCGAGCGCCATATAGACCATCGCGAGCGCCCCGATGGCGTGATGCAGACGGTGCCCCGGAAGCCCCGCGCCGCGCACCATCGGCAGCAGAGCCCTTACGGCGGCCACGGCGAAGACCGCCGCGAACGCGGGAGGACCCCATGGACGCGGGTCCAACACGGTGGAGGGCACTGCCATCGCCGCCATCCCCCACCCCATCAGTGCCTCGGCGCCCGCTACCCGCCGCCCCGGCCCGGGCGGCTCACCGCGCATCTGAAGCAGACAGTAGGCACCCGTGGCCGCGCACAGCGCGACCAGCAGCCAGCCGACGAGCGGAGCTCCGTGCACGGCACACCTCCCGAAGGGGGACGTAATACCAGGAGACATCCCCTGCCGCGGCGCCACACATGGGAGCGCATGGACGCAGTGGGGGAGCGCGAGGCGCGCGGAGTGGCAGGGGGCGCGAGGCGCGGTATGGCACCGTGAGAGGTGCGGCCCGTGGATCAAGCAGGCCCCGCCGCACCACGGGACGTGAACAGCCGTTCTACGAGGAGGAGAGCCCGTGTCGAATCCACCGCTTCCCGAGGCCGCGGTCGCCATGCTCGAGAAGCCCAACCCGGCCGTGATCGCGACGATCCGGTCCGACGGCCAGCCGGTGTCCACGGCCACCTGGTACCTCTGGGACGACGGCCGGGTCCTGGTCAACCTGGACGAGGGCCGCAAGCGGCTCAGCCATATCCGCAACGACCCCAGGGTCACGCTCACCGTGATCGACGAGGCGAACTGGTACAACCACATCAGCCTTATCGGCCGGGTCGTCGAGCTTCAGGACGACGAGGACCTGTCCGGCATCGACCGGCTGTCCCGGCAATACCTCGGCAAGGACTACCCGCAGCGGGACCGCGGCCGGGTCAGCGCCTGGATCGAGATCGACCGCTGGCACGGCTGGGGCGAGCACAAGGAGAACAGCCAGCCCGGCTGATCCCCCGGGACCGCCCGCCGTCCGCCCCACCACCCCCGGCCACCGCGAGCCGGGGAGGGCAGGCGGACGGCGCCGGGGCGGCCGAGCGGCGGCAGGGCGCCCGGCCGCTGTCGGGCGAGGTGTGCGCAAAGGCTTGAGGAAGGCGTCAGGGCCGGTAGCGCATCGGATGGTCCTCGGGGACCTCCACGACCGCGATCCGCACGCCGTCCGGATCCGCGATCCACGTGGCGCCGGGCGGGTGCTTTGTCGTGTCTGCCGCTAGATCCCCGGACGGTAGCGAATCGGATGGTCCTGCGGCACTTCCACGATAACGATCTTGAGTCCGTCCGGATCCGCGATCCACATCTCCACCAGCCCCCACGGCTCCTTCTTCGGCGGGCGCAGCACCTCGACCCCCTGCGCGGTGAGCTCCTTGTGCGCCGCTGCCGCGTCCGAGACCTGGAGCCATAGCTGGAGGCCCGGGGCGGGCGGGGTGTCGGAGCGGCCGGAGACCTCCAGGAAGCCCCCGCCGAGGAAGTAGACCGTGCCCCGCTCGGGGCCCGTCCCGAACTCCCGGAAGACCGCGAGACCCAGCGCCTCGCCGTAGAACGCCCGGGAGCGCTCGGGGTCCGTCGGCCGCAGCAGAATGCGGCTGCTCAGTACGTGAACCATGCCGCGACCTTACGCAACCCGACCCGCTTGGGGCAGGTTAAGGTCACTTTGCCGCCACCACCGCCGACCGATCCCCCGCCCCCGCCCCCGAAGGGACCCTTCCGACGCCATGGACACCGCGGACGCCACCGTACGAGCCACCGCCCCGCTCGCCTTCCGCCCGGCCACCGAGGCCGATGTGGAGGCGCTGGTGCCCCTGATCGAGTCGGCCTACCGCGGAGACGCCAGCCGCGCCGGATGGACCACGGAGGCGGACCTCCTCGCCGGGCGGCGCACCGACCCGGAGGGCGTCGCGGCCGTGGTGCGGGACGAGAACAGTCGCATGGTGATCGTCGAGCGGGGCGGTGAGCTGATCGCCTGCTGCCAGCTCGAGCACCGCGGTGATCACGCCTACTTCGGCATGTTCGCGGTCCGGCCCGCGCTGCAGGGCGGGGGCCTGGGCAAGGCGATCCTCGCCGAGGCCGAGCGGTTCGCGCGGGCGGAGTGGGGTGCGACGGAGATGCATATGACGGTGATCAGCGCCCGTGAGGAGCTGATCGCCTGGTACGAGCGGCGCGGCTACGCCCGTACCGGCGAGATGACCCCGTTCCCGTACGGCGATGAGCGGGTCGGTGTGCCGCGCCGCGCCGACCTCGAGTTCGAGCTGCTGGTCAAGCCCCTCGACTGAGCGCTGCTTACGCCGTACGGGTGAAGGTGGCCGGTGAGGGCGTCACGCCGTGAAGCGCGCCGCCCGCCGGATCTCCGGGAAGTCGGTGGTGGCGCCGTCCAGGCGGAGGCCGCGGACCAGCTTCAGCTGGTCGGGGGTGTTCACGGTCCAGCCGATCACCCTGAGGCCGGCGGCGTGCGCCCGCTCCACCAGCTCCAGGGTCACCCTGCGGATGTTGAGCACCAGCATCCCGGCGCCGACGGCGTGCGCCCGGTCGATCACATCGAGGCCGTAGCGGCTGGCCACGAGGGCGGTGCGGGCGGTCGGGAGCAGGGTGCGGATCTCCGCGAGCGCCTCGTCGTGGAAGGACAGGACGTCCACCCGGTCCAGCAGATCGCGGCCGGCCAGCACCTCCGCCAGCGCCCGGGCGGCCGCCGTGTCCTTGATCTCGGCCTGGAGCGGCGCCTTGACGGCGTCCACGACCTCCTCGAAGACCGGGATCCGCTCACCCTCCCCGGCGTCCAGCTCACGCAGCTCCGCGAGGGTGAAGTCGCTGATCGGGCCCTTGCCGTCGGTGGTGCGGTCGACGTTCGCGTCGTGCATCACCACGAGCGCGCCGTCCTTGCTGAGGTGCAGGTCCAGTTCGATGACGTCCATGCCCTCGTGCTCGGCGCGGACAAAGGATCGGAGGGTGTTCTCCGGCTCGACGCCCATCACTCCGCGGTGTCCGATGGTGAGAAAAGTCAACGCTGTCTCGCTCTTCTGACGGCCCTTGACGGCCTTCGTCGGGTCGTCTCGTCGGGTCGGGGGGAGGCAGTGGGGAGGCAGATTCGTCGGCTCTCGGCGGGCGGGCCGCCGGACCGGCGCACACCATACCGGCCGCTCATGACAGGACTGCTCAAGCGGGGCCGTGGCATGAGCCGGGCCGATGGGGGCAGGAAAAACTGCGGTGGTGCGGGTGTGGCGCAGGATGATTTCCCGTACCGTCGCTTGAGCGAAGGAGTGTCCGATGGATACGGTGGTCGTACGCAAGTTTCTCCGGTGAAGGAGTGGTCATGACGGAAATTCTTTCGTCTCCGATAGCTGAAGGTGGCGTTCTGTCAGCAGAGCGTGTGGTCGAACATCCGGCCTGGCCGACCCTCAAGGACGCCGTCGAAACGTTTCGCCCGTGGCAGTCCAAGGACGGCTCCATCGACTTCGACGCCGAGGGCGCACCCACCCGCGAGACCGCCGCGGCGACCATCGCCCGGGTGATCGAGGCCATCGAGAAGCTCGCCCCGCTGCTGCCGCACGACGCCGACTACCACCGGGCGGTCGTCGCGGATCTGCGCCGCTGGGCCGAGGGCGGCTTCGGCGTCCCCGACTTCCTCGACTCGCTGCTCGCCTTCCAGCCCGCCCGCACGCGCGCCGACGGCCTCCAGCACCTCGTGGTCTTCCCCATGTACACGCAGAACGGCAACCCGGACCGCAACCTGGAAGCCGTGGTGCTGCGCATGGTCTGGCCGGACTGGCTGGCCGAGCTGGAGCGCACCCGCTATGACAACCCGCTCTACTGCGGCCTGGCCTTCGAGGACTTCACCTCCGGCTACGACACCAACTCCGCGGTGCTCTTCCCGGAGACCATCGCCGTCCGCGAGGCCCCCGAGCGGTTCACCTGGGGCGGCATCTTCTGCGACCGCGAGGCGGCCCGCTTCCGCCGGGTCAGCGATGCCGCCGTCCAGACGCTCGGGCTCGAACTCCCCGAGGACATCCGGGACATGCTCGCCGACCAGCGCCGCTGCCAGGAGGCGTTCGCCCTGTGGGACATGGTCCACGACCGCACCCACAGCCATGGCGACCTGCCGTTCGACCCCTTCATGATCAAGCAGCGGCAGCCGTTCTGGATGTACGGACTGGAGGAGCTGCGCTGCGACCTCACGGCCTTCAAGGAGGCCGTGAAGCTGGAGGCCGAGGGGGTCGCCCAGGGCCGCGACGTCCAGTACGCCGTGATCTTCGACCGGATGTTCCGGTTCCCCGTCACCGGCGCCCGGGTCCGCAACTACGACGGGCTCGGCGGCCAGTTGCTCTTCGCCTACCTCCACCAGCACGACGTCGTACGCTGGACGGACAACACCCTGCATATCGACTGGTCCCGCGCCTCGCAGGTCACCAACCAGCTGTGCGGCGAGATCGAGAAGCTCTACCGCGACGGCATCGACCGCCCCAAACTGGTCCACTGGTTCAAGGCGTACGAGCTGGTGTCGACGTATCTCGCACCTCACCCCGGCTCGGTCTGGGCCAAGGGCCCGGAAGCCCTGGACCTGACCCAGCTGCCGCGCAAGCTCGTCGACGACGTGCTCCCCGACGAGTTTCCGCTGAGCATGTTCTACGAGGCGCTCGCGAAGAAGCTGCGTGACGTGGTCGCCTCCACCAAGGGGATCACGGCCGGCAGCGACCTACCGGCGGCGGCATGAGCCCCGCGACGGCGGACAGCCGCCGAGCGGGTAAGGACGAGGAGGCAGCGAGCATGACCACACCGACGTCGAGCCCCAGCCCGAACGAACCGGGCGAGCGGCCGCTGGACGGTGCGGTGGTGGCGGTGGCCGGCGCGGCCGGCCCCGCGGGCCGGGCCACGCTGCTCCGCCTCGCCGAGGCCGGCGCCACCGTCGTCGCCTCCGACTCCGACCCGGCGCGCCTGGCCGAGGCCGTGGACGCGGCGCGCTACGCCCACGGCGGGGCCAGCGTCACCGGCGAGACGGTCGACCTGCTCGACCTCGACGCCGCCCGCGCCTGGGCCAACCGCACCGAGAAGGAGTTCGGCCGGGTCGACGGGCTGATCCACCTGGTCGGCGGCTGGCGCGGCAGCAAGACCTTCGCCGACGCCCCGCTCGCCGACTGGGACACCCTGCACAATCTGCTGATCCGGACCGCCCAGCACACCTCCCTCGCCTTCCACGACGCCCTGCTGCGCAGCGGCAAGGGCCGCTATGTGCTGATCAGCGCGGGGGGCGCGGCCAAGCCCACCGCGGGCAACGCCGCGTACGCCGCAGCCAAGGCCGCCGCCGAGGCATGGACGCTCGCGCTCGCCGACTCCTTCCGCAAACTGGGGGGCGAGGGCGACCCCTCGGCGGCCGCTGCCATCCTGGTGGTCAAGGCGCTGGTGCACGACGCCATGCGGGCGGAGCGCCCCAACGCGAAGTTCGCGGGCTTCACGGACGTCAAGGAGCTGGCCGAGGCCATCACCGGACTCTGGGACCAGCCCGCCCAGGAAGTGAACGGAACCCGCCTGTGGCTGACCCCCAAGCCGTGAGGACCGACGCCCGTCGCCACCACGACCCCGAGGTGAGCGGCTTCGCCAGCGACAACTACGCCGGCGCCCACCCGGAGATCCTCGCCGCACTCGCGCTCGCCAACGGAGGCCATCAGGTCTCCTACGGCGAGGACGACTACACCGCGCATCTGCAGTTCGTCATGCGCAGCCACTTCGGCCCGCACGCACAGGCGTTCCCGGTCTTCAACGGAACCGGCGCCAATGTCGTCGCCCTGCAGGCGCTCACCGACCGATGGGGCGCGGTCGTCTGCGCCGACACCGCCCATATCAATGTCGACGAGTGCGGGGCGCCCGAGCGCGTCGGAGGGCTCAAGCTGCTCACGGTTCCCACCGAGGACGGCAAGCTCACCCCCGAGCTCATCGACCGCCAGGCATGGGGCTGGGACGATGAGCACCGGGCGATGCCGCAGGTCGTCTCGATCGCGCAGAACACCGAGCTCGGCACTGTCTACACGGTGGACGAGATCCGCGCCATCTGTGATCACGCCCACGAGCGCGGGATGAAGGTCCACCTCGACGGCGCCCGGATAGCCAACGCGGCCGCGTCCCTGGACGTGCCGATGCGCTCGTTCACCAACGCGGCGGGCGTAGACATCCTGTCCTTCGGCGGCACCAAGAACGGGATGCTCTTCGGCGAGGCCGTCGTCGTCCTCGACCCGGACGCGATGAGCGCCATGAAGCATCTGCGCAAGCTGTCCATGCAGCTGGCATCCAAGATGCGGTTCATCTCCGTCCAGCTGGAGGCCCTGCTCGCCCGCGACCTGTGGCTGCGCAACGCCCGCCACGCCAACACCATGGCCCAGCGGCTGGCCGACGGCGTGCGCGCGGTGGACGGAGTGAAGATCCTCCACCCGGTCCAGGCCAACGCGGTCTTCGCCCGCCTCCCGCACGACGTGAGCGAGCGCCTCCAGAAGCGCTACCGCTTCTACTTCTGGGACGAGGCCGCGGGCGATGTGCGCTGGATGTGCTCCTTCGACACCACGGAGGAGGACGTGGACGGCTTCATCACCGCCGTCAAGGAGGAGATGGGCCGCTAGGCCCTGGGTGCGGTACGGGCGGGCCGCCGGGGCCCGCCCGCGGGAGTTTGGTTACCGGCCCCGGTCCAGGGCCAGCGCCTCGGCCGGGGTGGGAGCGGTGCCGCCCAGATGGGCCGGGACCCACCAGGTGTCGTCCGGGCCCTTGGGGCGCACCGGATACGCCCGCTGCGCCGCCTCCAGCAGCTCCTGCACCCGGCCGCGCAGCCGCTCCGTCAGGGTGTCCGAAGGCTCGGTCGGGTCGGCCTCCATCGGCTCGCCGATCCGCATCGTGATCGGGAAGTGATGGCGGCCCAGCGCCCGCTTCTGACCCTTGGTCCACAGCCGCTGCGTGCCCCACAGCGCCATCGGCAGCAGCGGGACGCCCGCCTCCTGGGCCAGCCGGGCCGCGCCCGACTTGAAGTTCTTGAGGGCGAACGACCGCGAGATCGTCGCCTCCGGGAAGACCCCGATGATCTCGCCGGAGCGCAGCGCCTTCAGCGCGTGCTTGTACGCGTCCATGCCCGCCGCGCGGTCCACCGGAATGTGCTTCATCGCGCGCATCAGCGGCCCGGAGACCTTGTGCCGGAAGACCGACTCCTTCGCCATGAACCGCACCAGCCGCTTCGCCGGACGGGCGGTCAGCCCGCAGAAGACGAAGTCGAGATAGCCGATGTGGTTGCTCACCAGAACCGCGCCGCCCGCCTGCGGGACATTCTCCGTGCCCTTGATGTCGAAGCGCAGATCGAGCGCCTTGAACATGGTGCGGGCCATGCCGATCACCGGCGGGTAGACGAGCTCTGCCATTGAGGACCCTTCGTCGTATGCCCTGGGAGGGTTCTCCCGGCGAAGTTACGCGGCCGTAGGTTTCCGGCTTCTGGCAGATGGTGCCCGATGTCGTCTCGATGTGCTACCGGACGGCGCCGCCCGGCCGGGAGATCCTCATCACGTCGGGGGCCTCCGGGGAATCTCCGGGCCGCCCGTAACGCTGTACGGGGGAGGTCCGATCGGGAGGAGACAGGTGCGAGACGGCGACGGAGTCCGGCGGCTGGGCGCCGCCGAGCTGGGCGCGGAGCTGGGGAAGCGGGCGACGCTGCTCCAGTTCTCCAGCGCCTTCTGCCAGCCCTGCCGGGCCACCCGGCGGACGCTGTCCGAGGTGGCCGCGATGGTGGACGGGGTGGCGCACGTCGAGATCGACGCCGAGTCGCGGCTGGAGCTCGTCAGGGCCCTGGGCATCGCCCGTACCCCCACCGTGCTGGTGCTCGACGCGGCCGGGCGGATCGTGCGGCGGGCCTCCGGGCAGCCGCGCCGGGCCGATGTCATCGCCGCTCTGGGTGATGCCGTGTGAGCCACCGCGCCCCGGACTTACTTGACGCTCCGCACCCGACGTGGCCAGGGTGAACATCATGCGGCCTGGACTCCTTCTCTGCGGACGTGTGCACGAGACCCCGGTGCGGACCGCCGGCGAACGGTGTCCGGGCGGGTGAGCGAACGACGACAAGCACCGCCCCCCGCCCGTACCTCCGGCAGAAGGACGACTCCATGACGGCAACGCACGACCTCGGCACGTCCTCGCCCGCGACGTCCGACCTCTTCCGCTCCGTCTTCCGTCGGCACGCCTCCGGCGTCGCCGTGATCACCGCCCAGGGCACCCGCCCCGTCGGCTTCACCGCCACCTCCCTCACCTCCGTCGCCGCCGAGCCGCCGCTGCTCTCCTTCGGCGTGGGCAGCGGCTCATCGAGCTGGCCGGTGCTCTCCGAGGCCGAGCACGTCGGTGTCCACATCCTGGGCGAGCACCAGCGGGAGCTGGCCGCGACCTTCGCGCGCAGCGGTGCCGACCGCTTCGGACCGGCCACCGGCTGGCGCTCGGGACCCGAGGGCGTACCGGTGCTCGACGGGGTGCTGGCGTGGCTCGTGTGCCGGGTGGTGGCCCGCATACCCGCCGGGGACCACCGGGTGGTGATCGGCGAGGTGACCACGGGCACCGCGGCCGGGGCGGGCCGTCCGCTGCTGTACCACCAGGGGCGCTTCAACGCGCTGCGCGACTGAGTCGCGCCCTCCCGCCGGCGTGCGCTCCTCCCGCTGATCGCCGCGTTGGCAAGGTCACAGTTCACGCGGCTTGCATCCGGGGAATGAGCTGGGTGTACTGACGAGTAATATTTTGCTGCGGTGCATGGGCCGCCCCGGCAGGAAACCGCCCGCGGTACCGCCCGGGTCCCGCCCCCGAAGGCGCCTATGCTGCCAGCAACAAGGCAGCTCGGTAGAGACGATGCAGTAGGAGAGCCGGCGTGAGCTTGAGGATCGTTGTCTGTGTGAAGTACGTGCCCGACGCCACCGGCGACCGGCACTTCGCCGAGGACCTGACCGTCGATCGCGACGACGTGGACGGCCTGCTCTCGGAGC
>NZ_JAGFNO010000054.1:0-34408 GCF_017592595.1 Streptomyces sp. NEAU-YJ-81
CGCCTTCGGTGGCGGCCTGCCCGCCGCCCGACTCATTCTCCGCGGCGCCCGCCTCCGAGCCCCCCTTGGCCTTGGCGTCGGAACCCTGCGCACCGTCGGAGGAACCAGAGGAGCCGCTGGACCCGGCCGGGGCCGTGTCGGCCTGGCCCGCGGACTTCGTGTCGCCGCTGTCCGAGCCGTTGCAGGCCGTCAGGGTCAGGGCGGCGGCTGCGGTCAGGACTGCGGCGGCGACGCGGAGGGTGCGACGGCGGGCGATGCGGGCAGTGGTGTTGGAGCGCATTTCGGGTCCCCCAGGGCGGTCGGTATCGTGGTCTGCTCGGTACGACAACAACTCTGACCGGAGCTACTACCGCAATCGTGCCGCCCCGCTAACATCCGGCTAACACGGCTGTGACCAGGGAAAAGACGCCAAGGGCAGGCCCGTCCCCACCATGGCGGCGAGCAGTGGCAGGCCGATCAGGGAGCTGGCGCCGGTGTGCCCGAAGGACACCGCCCACCGTGCCATCGGCAGGGACCGGAACCGGTCCAACGCCGAACCAGCAGCGGTTCTGCTCGGTCGTGTACGCCCGGCGCGCCTTCGTTCTGGCCGCGCTGGTGTCGGCGGTCAGGTAATTCCCCACGATCTGCATGATCAGCGCCACGTAATTCCCCACCCGCGTGGTCACGATTCCCCACCGGGGCGCCGACCATCGATGGTGCCGCCGACCATGCTCGAACTGGCGTGATGTTCCCTGTTTCGGGTGGTTTGATCACCTGTTGGCTATTCCGTGCGAATCAGGCGGGTTCCCCATGGGCATGCCGGTGCCCGGGTTGAGGGACTGACCTCTCGAAGCCGTCACGGTCCCTCGATCCGCGAGCCGAGAGGCCGACGGACGCACCGGATGGCAAGGAGAACGTTCACCGTGGTCGACATCGTCGAGATCTACGTGCACTGGTACGCGGGCCGGTCCAAGAGCCAGGTGTCCGCCTCGCTGGGGGTGGACCGCAAGACGATCAGGAAGTACCTGGCGCCGGCGGAGAAGGCGGGGATCACCCCTGGCGGGCCGCCCATGAGCGAGGCGGACTGGGCCAAGCTGCTCAAGAGCTGGTTCCCGGAGCTCACGAGCCGGAAGCTGAATCAGGTCAGGTGGGGCGAGATCGAGCCGCACCGTGACTACGTCAAGGAACTGCTGAAGACCACGACGGTCACCACGATCCATCAACGGCTTCGCGATGAGGGCAAGTTGAAGGTGTCGCTGACGACGTTCCGCCGTTGGGTGCACGAGAACCTGCCCGACGAGGCGGCCCGCTCGAAGGTCACGGTGCTGCGGGATGACATCGAACCGGGCTCGGAGGCTCAGATCGACTACGGCTTCCTGGGGCAGTGGATCAACCCTACCAGCGGTAAACGGCACCGGATCTGGGCGTTCGTGATGGTGCTGCCCGCCTCGCGGCACATGTTCGTCCGCCCGGTAACGTACATGGACCAGCACGCCTGGACCCTCGCGCACGCAGAAGCCTTCCGCTTCTTCGGCGGCGTCCCGCGCCGCCTGGTGCCGGACAACCTCAAGACCGGGGTCGACAAGCCGGACCTCTACGACCCGAAGATCAACCGGTCCTATGCCGAACTCGCCTCCTACTACGGCACGTTGGTGGACCCGGCCCGCGCGTCGAAGCCGAAGGACAAGCCGCGGGTCGAGCGGCCCATGCCCTATGTCCGCGACTCGTTCTGGAGCGGGCGGACCTTCACCTCGCTGGAGCACATGCAGGCCGAGGCGCTGCTCTGGGCCACGAACGTCGCAGGCCAGCGGCAGTGCCGCCCACTGGACTGCGCGAAGCCGCTGTCCGTGTTCGAGGCGGTGGAGGCACCAGCCATGCTGCCGCTGCCTGAAGAGCCGTTTGTGCTGGCCCGGTGGTCACAGGCCACCGTCGGCCCGGACATCCACATCAAGGTCGGCCGCACCCTCTACTCGGTTCCCTGGAAGCTGATCGGCCGTCGGGTCGATGTCCGCTCCACCGCCACGATGGTGCAGGTCTTCCACGACGGCGAGCTGGTCAAGACCCACGCAGCACTTGAGCAGGGCAAACGCACCGACAAAAACGACTACCCGCCCGAGAAGATCGCCTTTCAGATGCGCACGCCGATCTGGTGCCGCGGCCAAGCCTCGCAGGTCGGGGACGCCTGCCGGGAGGTGATCGACCAACTGCTGGAGGTCAACGCCCTCTACCGGCTCCGGGCGGCCCAGGGAGTACTCGGGCTGCGCAAGAAGTACGGCGACGCCAGACTCGAAGCCGCCTGCGCGAAGGCGGTCGCGGTCGGTGATCCGTCCTACCGGACCGTCAAGGGCATCCTGGTCGCCGGCACCGAGACCGACCCGGAACCGGAAACCGGCGACGCCGGGGCCGCGGCCTTCCTGCACGGGCCCGAGGGCCTGTTCGCCGCCACCGTCCCCCTGCAGATCTCCGGCGAAGTTCACGATGACCAGGGTCACGCCGGCACCGATGCTGAGGAGGCCGGCCGGTGAGCGTGATGACCACCACCCTGCGCGAATCGCTGAAGACGCTGCGGCTGTCCGGCATGCTGGAAACCCTCGACGCCCGCCTCACCCAGGCCCAAAAGGGCGAGCTCGGGCACCTCGACTTCCTCCAGGTCCTCTGCCAGGACGAGATCACCCGCCGCGAGTCCGTCGCGCTCGAACGGCGCCTGCGCAGGGCGAAGTTCGAGCAGCAGGCCACCTTGGAGGGCTTCGACTTCAACGCCTCCCCGAAGCTGCCCGCCGCCCAGATCCGCGATCTGGCGGCCTTGCGCTGGCTCCACTCCGGCGAGTCCGTCATTTTGTTCGGGCCCGTCGGGGTCGGAAAGACACACGTCGCCCAGGCCCTCGGTCACCAGGCCGTCCGCCAGGGCGCCAACGTCCGCTTCAGCAAGACCAGCCGCATCCTCAGCGAACTCGCTGGCGGTCACGCGGACCGCACCTGGGACAAGCGCATGCGCGAACTCATCCGCCCCGACCTGCTCATCCTCGACGACTTCGCCATGCGCCAGCTGACCGCGTCCCAAGCCGATGACCTCTACGAACTCGTCTCCGAGCGGCAAGGACGCTCGCTGATCATCACCAGCAACAGGGCGCCCAGCGACTGGTATCCCCTCTTCCCCAACCCGGTCGTCGCCGAGTCCCTGCTGGACCGACTGATCAACGCCAGCCATCAGGTGATCATGAACGGTCCCAGTTACCGGCCCAACAAACGCCCCAAGAACCACACCGACAAGCCACCGGTCAACTAGATCAGCTAGGCCCCCCGGAAGGCTCACCAGATCCGGACCGATCCCGATCGAGCTCCTCCATCACCCGGCTCCGGAGGAGCTCGTACTCCTCACGGAGGCGACGCCACTCAGTGACAGGCGAGCGGGGGACGACGGTGCCGCCGGTGACGATCTCCTCCGGCCTGAACTGTCCCCGGGTGAGGTCGATCTCGACCCCCATGCCTATGCGGTTCCACCAGTGGTAGTCCCTGAACTCGCCGTTGACACGGACCTCGCCGCGGATCAACTCGCCGCCGAGCAAGTCGTTGAGGACCATGGCAGTGACCCCGCACTGGCCCCGAGCTGGGTTCTCCGTGCTCCATTGCGGCAGGTCCTCCGGCGGGCACGTGTCGGCGCCCCAGCTGTTGCGAACGGCACGTTCGATGTCAGTAAGAAGCAACGGCGTCATGACGAGCATTCTCGCAACGGCCACTGACAACCGGACCGCCCCTGAAGCCACTCACGGCGGGCACCTGGGGAATTACGTGACCACACCCCTGGGGAATTACGCGGTCGTTGACACGCTGGCCATGGAGCGACCAGCAAGAGGCCCCGGCGAGAGCGGGGCTCGTCAGACCCCTCGGCCGTCAGGGACGGTCAGTACACCTGGACGCGGGTGAGGACGATGTGCGGCGGGTCGGCGTCAGCAACGATCACGTACTCAGCCACACCGAGTACTCCATCCCGGCCGAGCGGCATCCGCCGCTGCTGCGGCCACTTCGCCGAGGCCGTACTGCCCGGCACCATGCCCCGGGTCTCGTTGATCTGAACCGTCGCCGCGATAATCGCCCCGAAGACCTCACCCGGCAGAGATAAGTCGGCCAGCAGCGCGTCGACCTATTCGGACAGCTCACAAGGCCAACCCTCCGGCTCCTGGCCGTGCGAGTCACTCAACGGGCAGCCCGGCCGCCAGGCGGCGCGCGACGGCCGCCGCGACGCTCTTCGTGGGCAGGGTGCCGTTCAGCGCGGCCTCGGTGAACCGGCCGGCGGACGGGTCGGTGTCGAGCATCGCCTCGCACCACCAACGGCGCAGCACCGCCTCGGCCTTCTCCGGCGCGGCCGCCAGGAGCTCGCGGTAGAACTCCATCCGCCGCTCGCCCTCGAGCGCGGCCGCGATACCCTCGGCGTTTCGCGGCACCCGGTCCGGCTCGTGCGGGTGAGGCTGTGCACTCATGCTGCCCCTTCCATCTGCTCAGAGTCTGCCGCGTCCCGGACCGCCCCGTCGACCGGATCGGCGTTGCGGTGACATTCGTGGCCGGTCGCCGCGGTGCCTCGCCGCCTGCATCGCGACGTACAGGGCGACGCGGGCCGGATCCGCTCCGGTGATGTCCCAGCCCCCCCTCGACACTCTCCGGGCGGTCGGCCGGATCCTTGGCCAGAAGGCCAGTTGCGAGGTCGTCCAGCTCCGGTGGGGCGTCCGGGCGCAGGCTGAGCAGGGGTGAGGGCTACTCGTTCACACTTGCACGTAGAAGTGGTCACCGTCCAGAACACGGTTCTTGGTGTAGAAATTGGCGAGGAATGCGCCTTGGCTGCGCTGCTCCGTTTCCGGCACCCATGCCCACCCTCGCGATTCCTCGGGCGTAGCGGTGCCCCCATTGAGAGTGGAAGCGAAGGGGTACTCGTCGCATTCCTTGCCAACGGGACGCGGGCCAACGATGGCGCTGCCGCAAACAGCGCCGCGGTTTCGTGCAATCCGGGATTTGTCAGTCGTCCGGGTGAGAGCTTTCAACAGGTTGCCGGGCACTCCAACGCCGCCGCGTCGCTGGACGGAGCGGATATTGGCGGCAATTGCCGGTAGCTGGGCCATCTCAGTGATGGTGGGAAAGAAGCGACGGACGACGCAGCCTGGCTTCTTACCTTTGAAGGAGTCGTCGCACCGTATTTCGGCGGCAGCCGGGCCCGAATCGCCCTGCTGGCGCTCGAAAACAGGATGGGCAGGGAGGATCGCGATGTTGGCCACATTGATATGGCTTTCGCCCTTCATGACGGCGTCCTGGAAAGACAGCGTCCCGTTCCAGTCATCTCCAGGGCGAGCGGTTGGGCCAGCAGCCGATCCGGAGGATGCGCAGGGAATTCTGCAGCTGCCCGTGATAGTGGTCACCGTGCCTCTGGTGAGGCCGAAGGCCTTGGTGACCTTGACGTGCACCAAGGCGCGGTAGCGATTGCTCAAAGATTCGGTGCGGTAGCCGATGGTGATATCGAAGAAGACTCCTCCCACGACCTTTCCACCCAGTTTGCTCCAGTCCCTGAGCACGATATTGGCAGGCATGGCGTCACACGCCGTGAACCGCGAAACCTCCGGGCAGTCGCGTTCCGCCCTCATGCCCGCCGGGACCCTCCTCGCCGATCCCAGGGCGGCCACTACCGTGTCCCCAGGCTTCGCGGGAGCCGCTTCCCACCGGGTGCCGCGCTGCGCCGGCGGAAACGGCGCAGCCCACGCCCCGCCGCTGCTGAGCGGTAGCGACAGGATCAGACCTGCCAGCAGCAGCTGGTATATGCGTCGTGCACGCATCGCAGCTCCTTCATTAGAGGAACATGACCTCGGGCACACCTCGGCAAAACGCAGAGAGATACGCGTCTAGGACAGCTGTTACGCACTGCTACAAGCCGGCTCCCGAGCCGTGCTGGCGTGCAGTCAAGGCATCGAATCGAGGTCACGGCGAATGTGCTCGGCAATGGCCCGGCAGCGTCGAGCTTCCTCAGTCTGCTTGGGATCGTCAAGACCGTCATAGACCTCTGCCCACCGGTCCAGTACAGCTACAACCAGGGACCATTGGGACTCGCTCAGTGCGATCGTGACCTGCTGGCCAGACCTTGGCCAGCTTGCGAACCCCTGCGGGTCAGACGGCCAGTCCGGGAGCGCATTCCAGCCTGCCCGGCGGACACTGACGCCGAGTTCGACAACCCCGGCCTCGTCGCCTCCCTCGCCTTCCACGCTGATCTCGTCGCCCATCGCGGAATCGATGACCAACCAGGACGCGACCGGCAGCTCCACTGAGCGCGGACCGGGCTCAGCGACATCCATACCTCTTTATGTTGCCGGGCAATACACTGCAGCGCGAGTTGGCCAGCTCCTATTTCTTGACAGATCTCGGGCGCTTCGGCAGGTTCCCCGCAGGCCGACCGATGAACCACTTGACGCGGGCCTCGGCCGCCGTCAGGTCGTGCGTGGTTGGTCGGTCCGGACGAGATCGTCCGGGTGTAACCAGGGGACGGGGCACTTCGCGGGTACACCGGATACGACGATGGTCACGCATTCCCTTTCTTGAGGTCATGCTCGGTAAGGCTGCATGGTCCATCCGATCCGGTGGCTGGCCGGGCGCTGCCGTGCCGGCGCCACCTGGTCCGCCGCCTCGGATACGACGACCGCCCTTCACCGTCGAGCGCTGGCGGGCGACGGCCAGCTGGCAGGTGCTCGGGGCGCGCTCCTTATCCATCGGAATAGGTCCGGCAGGTGTCTCCCTCGTTGGGTCGTAGAGGGCGCCGCAGGCGCAGCGGGGCCAGCCCAGGCAGGTGGGGCAATTGGGTGTAGGGGCGCGACGGGGCGGCCGCCCCGCCAGACGGGACTTCACAGACGCGCAAACATAGGTGAAACGGACGTATCTGGGCTGGCAAAAGCCAGAGAGCTTTCCGCCAGCGCGTCCAGAAGTTCCGCAAGGAACGCCAGCGGACGCAGTCCGAATTCGCGGCAGCGCTCGGTAGAACCAGCCGCAGGACCTCAGCGGCGACGACATCGGCGACGGCTGGAGCGAACAGGCGCTCTTCCGGATGGTCGCCTCGCTGATGCCCGGGGCCCGCGCGGTGCTGCGCCGGATCACTGACCTGGGCGGCACCGCCTCGTTCGACGAAGTCCAGCAGTACTTCGCCAACCATCCGATCAGCCCGATCACCAAGGCCAAGATGCGCGGAACCCTCACCAGCATCAAAGCGGTACAGCGCCGCGTCGCCCCGACCGGCGCCTCTCGGCTGCTCCAGCGGAACGAGCGGGCCCGGTTCTACCACATCGACCGGGCGCTGGTAGAGGGGCTCAGGCGGGCCTTCGTGCTCGCCGATGCCCGCCCCGACCTGCTGCGCGGTGAACCCGCCGCCCGCGTCACCTGACGCGGGTACCTCGTGGTCGAAGCTGCTCTCAGCCATTCAGATGAGGTGACAGGCCGCGTCCGCGTGCGAGCCCGGGCGGTGCGGTACGTAGAGCGGCATGGCCACTCACCCCGATCCCCCGCCAAACGCTGAGACCGTGAGCCCCGAATCCCTGGCGAACCGCAAGGGCTACAACGACCGCTTCCTGGGAGGGGTTGTACCGCTGCCCGTGCCTGCCGATTCGGGCATCGAAACGGTGATCCTCCCGTACACCAACTTCAGCGTCGTCTTCCGCCCGGACCGGCGGCTGGCCGCGGCAACAGCCGTCACGATCGACGGCGCGAACCTCGTCGATGTGCCACGCAATGACGACTGGCGCTTCGACCCCCGCCTTCCCGAAGCCCAGCAGGCCGGCCACCCCGTCTACAAAGACAACCCCCTGGACAAAGGCCACCTGGTCCGCCGACTCGACCCGGTATGGGGCACGGAAGCCTCCACAGCGGACAGCGACACCTTCCACTACACGAACGCCGCTCCGCAGATGGACATCTTCAACCAGGGCAAAAAGCTCTGGCAGGGCCTGGAGAACTTCCTGCTCGACCACGCCGAAAACTTCGACCGCAAGCTGACGGTCTTCACCGGGCCAGTGCTCGAGGACTCCGATCCGCCCTACCGGGGCATCCAGGTGCCGCTCAAGTTCTGGAAAGTCGCCGCGTTCATGCAGGACGGGGATCTGGCGGCCACCGCCTACGTGCTGGACCAGAGCCCCGACCTCACTAAAGAAGCCGCTGTCCAACCCTGACCAAAGCCTCGCGAGCAGGAGACCCTCCCCCGCTCGGCGCCTTCCGCACCTTCCAGGTACCTGTCCTGGACATCGCCAACCTCACCGGTCTGGATCTGAGCCCACTGCCGACCGCCGACCGGCTCCCCACCGGAAGGCGGGCAGCACAGCGCTGGTCCCTCCTGGAGTCCTACGACGACATCACCATGCCCACCTCGCAGAAGGACACATGAGGGCACGACCGTGCTGGACGCGGGCCCGGGGGCGGTCCCGGCGTTGCCCCGACAGGCGCAACGCCGCATGATCGAATCCGTACAGTCCGTTCGTACAGTGTCCCCATGTGGCGCCTTCCGCAAGCCGGTACCCTCGCCGTCCTCAAGCTCCCGGCCACCCTGCTGCTGGTCACCCTCGCGCTGATGGGCATCGGCACACTCCTGTCGGCGGGTGGCCTGACCGTGCTGACGGTGCACCCCACGCGGACGGTCACCCCGAACCCCACCGACACGGACACCACGTCCAGCCCACCGACCTCACCACCCACCACGCCCCCGACCTCACCCGTCACGTCCCCACCCACCTCACCGCCCACCTCACCGCCCACCTCCCCGCAGTCCGCGCCCGCCACGCCCGGCCCCGCGTCGGGCCCACTGACCCAGAACACACAGGAAGTGATGGCCAACTCGGCAGCGCTGCTCACCGCCTGGATCGGGCTCATCAGCCAGGTGCTCGCGCTGCTCACAGCGATGATCGGCCTGGCCGCCGCGGGTCGTCGCCCGCCAGCCGCCCAGCCCGCCGACGACGGTGGACCCGAGTCGCCCAGGAACAGGCGACCTCGCCACCGGTGACCGCCGTGATGCCACGCCCCTGGGCCGCGAGGCGTAACTGCTCGCCGGGCTGCCGGCGAGCTCTTCCGCGGGATCGCCTCGCTGATGCCCGGGGCCCGCGCGGGGCTGCGCCGGATCACCGACCTGGGCGGCACCGCCTCTCTGGACGACGCGGACGCCGTCGCCGCCCATGTCCGGGCGTCCCTGGAGACCGGCATCGCCACCGCCCGGTGCGAGTACATGGAGCTGATCGAGCCGGGCGAGCTGGACGCGGAACCTGCCTCGGTGGCGTCCGCGTTCGCCTTCGCCGCGCTCCAGGCGGTGCAGCAGGCGGCGCCGGAGTACCGGCGGTGCACCCTGACGATGCTGGGCCGGACCGAGGAAGCCGAAGCGGAGGCACGCCGGGCCTACGCGACCGAGCAGAAACGCCGCTGGTTCCACGCGAACCCTGTGGGTGCCGGGAATTATGTCACCCGGGATGACCTGCTGGTTTGGATCTGTCAAAGCTCAGCATGCCGCAAGCCGTTCTCAGGCAGCATGCCGGTCGTGGTCATACGGCTGATCTACCTGCTCGCCTGCCAGACCTTCCGATGGCTTGCCCTGTTCGGGATACCGCCGCATCCACGGCGAGCTCGTCGGCCTGCGACGCGATATCGCCGCCTCGACTGTCTGGTCGATCCTCAAGGAGGCCGGGATCGACCCGTCACCGCAGCGTACGGACCGCTCCTGGCCTGTCTTCCTCAAAGCTCAGGCCACTGCGATCGTGGCCACGGACCTGTTCCATATCGACACGGTCTTCTTGCGGCGCTGGTTCGTTCTGTTCTTCATCGAGCACGGCACCCGCCCTGTACACATCGCCGGCATCACCCGACACCCCACCGGCCCATGGGTTACCCAGCAAGCACGGAACTACCTCATGGACCTGGGAGACCATGCCCAGTCGATCAGATTCCTCATCCGGGACCGCGGTACATACTTCACCGACAGCTTCCACGCCGTCTTCCAGGCGATCGGCGTGCAGGTCCTTCCGACACTGCCCCAAGCGCCCCGAATGAACGCCATCGCCGAACCCTGGATCGGATCATGCCGCCACGAGGCCACCGACCGCACCCTGATCACCGGACAGCGACATCTCCACCCCGCCGTCAACGAATACGCACAGCACTGCAACCAACACCGCCCACACCGATCCCTTGGACAACGGCCACCGGGCCGACCAACTACCCCTGAACCGTGCCTGGCCAGCGACAAGACAGCAATCTCCCGGCGTGATCGACTCGGAGGCCTCATCCACGAATACAAGCAGGTCGCATAGGGCGACACCGTTTCCGGCCCCCACACAGTTCCGCACATACACATCGTGACAACCCAGATGCGGAAACAGCCCCTTCGGGAGAATATGTTCATGGCACAGCAGCGCTGCGAGGCGGTGTGTATGGCATCGGATCGGCCCCTGGGGGAACCGAACGCCCTCCGCGAGAGTCAGCACCGCCTCGTCCGACGGCGGGCCGGACAACGCTTGGGCCATTCTCTGAACCTGGTGCGTACGGCGCAGGACCTGGCGGACTGCTTGGTGCCCGGTTTTGCGGATCTGGCGGCCGTAGCTCTGGCCGAAGCAGTGCTGACAGGCGAGGAGCCGCCGCGCTTCACCGGCGGTGGACAACTCCATCTACGGCGGGTGGCTGTAGCCGCAGCTTCGGGATCGAGACCTACAGAGATCTTGCCTCCGGGAGCGAAGCACCCGCCCTACCCCGATTCGCCACTCCTGCGCGCCGCCCAGCGCGGTGACTACACGCTGGTGGCAGACCGAGCAAAGGCCGTTGCCCTGCTTGGGGACCAGGAACTCATCCGGCTCTTCATACCGCCCGGCGGCCATTCGGTGATCGTTGCTCAGCTCTTCGCCCGCGGACTCGTGCTGGGCAACATCAGCTTGTGGCGAACCGCCATGGCAGTTCCGTTCACCGACGAGGATGGGGAACTGATCCGCGAGATCGCCTCCCGGGCGGCCATCGCCGTCGACAACGCCCGCAGGTACACCCGGGAACACCGTGTCGCTACGGACCTGCAACGGCGTTTGATGCCACGCGGCGCCCAGCACATGCTGGCAGTGGAGACGGCGGGAAGGTACGTACCAGCGGGCGAAGGCGTCGAGGTCGGGGGTGACTGGTTCGACGTGATCCCCCTGTCCTCTCTCCGCGTCGCTCTCGTCATCGGAGACGTGATCGGCCACGGCCTGCACGCCACAGCAATGATGGGCCAGGTCCGTACCGCCGTGCGAGCCCTGGCCGACATGGAGCTCGACCCGGGAGAACTCCTCAGCCACCTTGACGACGTTATCCAACGACTGGCCTACGAGACAGAATGTGACCACCACGACGGCGAATCGGTGGGCGGCTCATGCCTGTACGCCGTTTACGATCCAGTGGGGTGCACGTGCGCCCTGGCCAGCGCGGGACACCCTCCGCCGTTCCTCATGCACCCCGACCGCACCATAGAGCAGATCCATATCTCTCCGGGACCGCCGCTCGGGGTCGGCGGATTGCCATTCGAGGTAACGGAAGTGAGCCTCGAACCCGGCAGCCTGCTGGCGCTGTACACCGACGGCCTCACGGATCAACCCGCGGGCGCCAGCGACGGAGGAGCCGACATCCCTCGACTTCTGGCCACCCTCACGGGGCGGGGGAGTTCATCGGATCTTGAAACTTTGGGCCGCAAAATGGTGTCCCAAGCCGTCGGGAAGCCGGCTCGCGACGACATTGCGCTCCTCCTCGCCCGCGTCCACGCGCTGCCCGCCGAGCACGTGGCGGACTGGGCGTTTGCCGCCGACCCAGCCGCCGTCACGAACATCCGCAAAGAAGCTGTGGATCGATTGGTCACATGGGGGCTGTCAGACGCGGCTTTCAGCACCGAGCTGATCGTCAGCGAGCTGGTCACCAACGCCATCCGCTATGGCGACGGGCCCTACACCCTACGACTCATCCGGGGCGACGTTCTGGTCTGCGAAGTCTCCGACCGCAGCAACACCCAGCCCAGACTGCGACGAGCACGCAGCACGGACGAAGGCGGACGCGGGCTCTTCCTCGTCGCGCAGATCGCCGACCGGTGGGGAAGCCGGTATCAATCTGTGGGCAAGACTGTCTGGGCCGAACAGCATCTGCCCAGCCTAAAGGCACAGCAAGCCGGCTGACCGGCGCCTGCCTCCTCGGTCCAGTACGGAGTCAGGGCACCGATCGGCAATGGCTGCAGCCAGCCCCAGGCACCCTGCCGTATGTCGTGGTGAACGAGCGAGTTGGCGGCTCAGCCGTATTATTCGCGGCCTCGATGCGTCGGACGATGGCGAGGTCCCCGCAGCTCGTGGGGAGTTGTGTCATGGCGATGTTGGCCAGCCGCTTCGTGCGGTCGGCGTCTGTGTCGATTCTCAGGACGGTCTCCGCGATCAGCCTGAGCACCCCCCCGTTACCCTTTTCGAGGCTCCGCAATGGGGTTTCTCCGGCCTTCGGGTCCGCCATGACTTCAGCTTGCGGCCCGGCAAGCCGTTGCAACTGCGTTCTTTCCCACCCCTCGGGGCGGGCATTCCCGGCACGCAGCGGCGGACTCCTCACCCTGGCGTAGTCCTCGCGGAATAGCGGCCACAACCAACTATCGCGCAACGTCGCAGATCTACGTCCGTCGCCCGCGCGTGTTCGATTTTATGTTCGATGACGTGAGGTGTGGGAGGTGAGGGTGATGACCACAGATGCGACGAGGATCTTTAGTTGGCGCAAAAGAGGGATAGTTGGAACTACGCCTGTCCTGGCCGGTGAAACCCCTGGTCGTGGCCATGGAGTGCGTACGTCTGGGACCCGGAGCGGGACGTGAGTGCCAACAAGACTTCTGTAGCCCGGCTCGCCGTCCACGAGGGACAGATGGCACAAGCGCAGGTCACCGAGGGGTCTGAGTGCCAACTACAACCCCTTGTGTGCGACACGAGGTCGCACCAGGTAAGTAAGACGCCATTTCATTTGGCGATGCGGCGGTGGCATATGTCAGAAGTCCCGCCCGTCGAGGACCTCGCACAGGTCGGCCCTCTCGGCAAGAGATGACCGCACCGTGCCCGGTCGGATATGAGTGAGCGTTCTGGCTGGGCAGGACCCGCGCCGCCAGTGCCGCGCCGCTGCACTGGCCGTAGGTGAGCTTGGTTCAGATGTATGGCCCACTCAAGCCCGGCGCACTCCGACTACGGAGGACGGCTCTCCTCCGGTGCGCCACACCGGTCGATTCTGATCATGTTCGCAAACGTACAATTCCGGCATGAGCGATAACCGTGCAGAGATCCAGGACCTCAATAGTCGCTACGCGATTGCTTTCGACTCCGGGCAGCTTGACGAGTCCGTCGACTGTTGGGCCGAGGACGGCACCCTGGACGAGACCGAGACTGGCTTCGGCTTGTTCGAAGGCCGCGAGGCGATCCGCGTCTTCTTCCGCGACACCCTCATGGCCAACTCCACGAACGTCGTCCACATGATGTTCAACCACCTGATCACCAGCATCGAGGGTGACCATGGTGAAGGCAGGGTCAACTGTCTCGTCGAGATTGTGAAGACCGATGGCAGTTACGCGCGCGCCCACGTCACGTACAGCGATCGCTACGTCCGGGTCGCGGGCCAGTGGAAGTTCGCCAGTCGCGTCGTCACCTCGTCCTTCCCGCACGAGGCACTCACGAGCTGATGCTTGGGTAGCCGATGCGGACATCCTCGGCGTCCCGAGCAGCCCGTGACACCGAAGGCAGCGTTGATCACGACATGCATGAGGAGGCGATGGCCGGCACGGCTGTGGTGGCCGCCCGGCTGTCAGCCCGCCACCCTGCACAGACCTCTCTTACTCGACTGGCACGGCATCGACTGGGCCACCTGCGAGGAGAACGTACGGCGGCTGAGGCAGAGGATCTTCAAGGCAACGCAGGACGGGGACCTCAAGAAGGCCCGTAGCTTGCAGAAGCTCATGCTGCGAAGCCGCAGCAATACGCTGGTCAGCGTGAAGCGGGTGACGCAGCAGCAGTGGTCGCATGACCGCTGGCATCGACGGGGAACGAGCTCTCACGCCCAAGGGGAGAGGCACGCTGGCGGCCGAGGTCCATCGGTCGTCGAAGCCCTGGAGGGCCAAGCCGGTCAAGCGAGTGTTCATCCCCAAGAGCAACGGGAAACAGCGACCGCTCGGAATCCCGGTCATGCGTGACCGGGTCCTCCAGGCCCGCGTGAAGAACGCGCTGGAGCCCGAGTGGGAAGCGCGGTTCGAGCCGAGGTCCTATGGCTTCCGGCCCGGCCGCAGCTGCCAGGACGCGATATCCGCGATCTTCTGGACGGTGAAGGGCCGGAACCCGAAACGTCTGTGGGTCCTGGACGCGGACCTGTCGGCGGCGTTCGACCGCATCGACCACAACCACCTCATGACCATGCTCGGCCAGTTCCCCGCCAGGGATCTGATCGCCGGGTGGTTGAAGGCGGGTGTGATCGACCGCGGCCGGTTCGCACCGACCGAGGAGGGAACTCCCCAGGGCGGTGTGATCAGCCCGCTGTTGCTGAATGTTGCTCTGCACGGATTGGAACAGGCCGCAGGGTGCCAATACACGGCACGGGCCGGGCGCGAGCCCGGCGCCATGCCGGGCGCTCCGGTGCTGGTGAGGTATGCCGATGACTTCGTCGTGCTCTGTCACGACAAGGAACAGGTGCACCAGGTCAGAGCCCGGCTGGAGGAGTGGCTGGAGCCGAGGGGTCTTCGCTTCAACGAGGAGAAGACCACGGTCGTCCACCTCGATGAGGGGTTCGACTTCCTCGGCTTCACCGTCCGCCGTGGGCGGAAAGCTGATCATCAAGCCGAGTACAGCGGCTTACGCGAGGCTCCGGGCGCGACTGCGGACCGAGGTCAAGGGTCTGCATGGGTCCAATGCCGAGGCAGTGTTGCGCAGGCTGATCCCGATCGTTCGCGGTTGGGCTGCCTACTACCGGGCGGTGGCGTCCACGACGACGTTCTCGTCGCTGGATCACTACATGTGGCGGCTGACCTTCAAATGGGCCAGACGTCATCACCGCAACAAGTCGAGGGACTGGGTCGTGGACCGGTACTTCGGCAGGTTCCACCCGTCCCGGCGAGACCGGTGGGTGTTCGGCGACCGCGACAGCGGCGCCTTTCTCATCAAGTTCGCCTGGACCGGCATCGTCCGCCACCAGCTCGTCAAGGGCGGAGCGTCCCCGGACGACCCCGCTCTGACCGAGCACTGGCGGAACCGCCGCCGGAAGAAAGCGCCGCCGCCGATGGACAAGACCAGTCTTCTCCTGGCGGTCCGGCAGCAGGGGCTCTGTCCTCTCTGCAAGCAGGCGCTGATCGTCGGAGCCGAGTACGAACCGGACAGTCCACGTGAGTGGATCAACTGGTTCGCGGCCTCGAAGAAGATGCTCCACAAGCATCACTTCACCTACCGGCGAGACGGCGGCACGGACGAGCGGAACAACCTTCGCCTCGTGCACTCCGAATGCCACCGCCAGCATCACGCTGGCGACGGCAAACGGGCCACATAGCCCTGCTGACCTGCGAAGCCCATGGGGCTTGCTTGAGCCAGATGCGGGGAAAGCTCACACCAGGTGGTCGTCGTGGGCCGGTCGCGCGACAAGACCCTCACGGTGGCGCGCGAGGTGGGGGCGGCCGACCACGGCGAACGCACGGTCACGGACGCCGGATTCGAGGAGACCTTCCAGATCAACTATCTCGCGCCGTACCTGCTGACCAATCTACTGATGGAGCCCTTGCTGGCGAGTGGGGCCACGGTGATCCAGACGTCCAGCAATGCCGCACGCCTCAGCGCGCACCTGGATCTGGACGACATCGACAACGCCCGGCGCTATGCCCCGGTGCGCGCCTACGGCAACGCCAAACTGGCGCTCGTCCTGTTCACTCAGGAACTTCACCGCCGGTACCACGACCGGGGGTTGTCCGCGGTGGCCTGCCATCCGGGAGGCGTGTCCAGCAACTTCGCCCAAGCGGGCCGGAGTTCTGTCGGCATGGTGTTCCGGTCGCCCCTGCCGCGGCTGTTCTTCCAGTCCCCCCACAAGGCGGCGCGGCAGCTGACCTGGCTGGCGACGGCCTCCGATCCGGAGCGTGGCTGGGAGTCGAGCGGCTACTACGAACGCCTTAAGCTACGGGCCGTCAAGGCCCCGCCCACCGGCCGCCAGTTGTGGGACCGCAGCGCCGAGCTCGTCGGGCTGGGCTGAGGGCGCGGTACGCGCTCCGGTCAGTCGGGGTTGAGCAGCCGTTCGGCGAGCCGGGCCGGCCAACGGCGCAGTGGATGTGCGCTCGCGCGGCCACCGCCCTCGACGCGGACACGCGGGTAGAACCCGATAGTCTTCTTCGCCTGAGAAGCGCCTCCGGCTGGAGCGGAACAAGGACCTCAGCAATCCTTCTTACTGGTCAGAGACGCATTTCGCTACCCGATCACCCATCGGACCGTCCGCTTCGTGAGAGCGCGAGGTCAGGCGCATGCCGCACTCACACTCCGGTACGGCAACGGCCCCACCGAGGGCGTCAACACCAAGACCAAGCCGGGGCCTTTCAGCGGACAGACCCAGAAGCCACGGCGATGCCCGGCGTAAGGTAGCGCTGCGAGGTCGTGTTGTCCGGATCAACGGAACATTGCTCGGAGGCAGCAGTCACTCACCGTTGGGGCGGCACACCGTTGATCGCATGAGTCAGCTCGTGGCCGGCAGCCGTCAGTTCGGCACGGCACTGGTTGAGTGCGTCTCGGTTCAAGCTTGGCAGGCTGTGCGCCGTCAGGACGAGCGAGACCCGCCCCGAATGGTCGAAGACCGGTACCGCCAGTTGGCGCGGGGGCGTGTCGGTCAGGGTGGCGTACGCGCGCGCGAAGTCGGCGATCTGAGTGTCGAGCTCGCGGATGGCTTCGGGTAGCTGCCCCTCCGCGGCGATTCGGGCGATGCTCGTCTCGATGGAGCGCAACTTCGCGTGGTCGGGGGTCGCTGTCCAGCCTTGGCTGCGCGCACGGGCCAGCTCGTCCAGGAATACCTGCCGGACGCCGGCGAAGTCGTCTGCAGAGGCCGCGTGTGCGTTGAGCCAGTTTTCTCGGACCGCTTCGATCTCCCATGCGGCAAAGAGCAGGCCGAACGGTGCCACGAACGGCAGCCGCAGGCCAGCGATGTTGGTGGTCGAGCCGGTGTCGTTGGCGTCGGCCCAGGCGACCTGAATGACCTGCTCACCGGCAAGAGCGCTGGCCGCGGTCGGGACTTTGAACGTGCTGGACAGCCGTTGCAGATGCGGGCGTGCGAGGTCTGCCAGGCGCAGGTGGGCGGCGATGGCGTCCTCGGCGTCGGCGATCATCGACAGGGCCGAGAACCGGCCGTAGCCGCCCTGGAAGAACATGAGGGGGGCTGCGGGGCGCTCGGTTTCGAGGTTGTCGACGGCACCGATCACCATCAGGTGGTCGCCGGTCTCGTAGACCGTGTCCAGGCGACAGTCGATCCAGGCCACCACGCCGTCGAGGATGGGGGATCCCAGCCGGGAGGGGCGCCAGTCAAAGGGGCCGAACTTGTCCGTTTCGCGGGAGGCGAAGCGGCGGCAGACGGCGACCTGGTCGCCGGCCAGGATATTGACCGCGAACCGGCCCGTCGCCGCGATCTCGCCGAATGTGCGCGATCCTTTCATGGGCGAGAAGGCGACGAGTGGCGGGTCCAGCGAGAGCGACGTCAGCGAGCCGACGGTCATCCCCACCGGCTGTCCTTCGGTGTCGAGGCTGGTGATGACGCAGACGCCTGTGGGGTATTGACCGAGCACGCGGCGGAAGTGGCCGGGCTCGATGACTTCCGAGATTCTCGTCTCGGACATGGGGGCCTCCTTGCTTGACGTGGGGAGTGGCGAACCCGGCACTGCACGCCGGATTCGTCACAGGAGCTTGGTGATGTTCTCCTCGATGGGGAATCCGAGCAGTGCCTTGCCGTAGATCTCCCGGGAGGCCGGCGGAACGAGCGTCCCGTGACGACCCGCGATGTTGGAGTCACGCCAGATGCGCTGCATCGGGCTGCTCTCGGCGAAGCTGCCGGCCCCATGGGCGGTGAGCAGGAGGTCGAGCGCTTCCTTCACACAGGTCGCGGCACGGGACGCGTCCGCTCGGATGCGCGCCCGCATCACATAGGTCGGGTACTCGCCGCGCCGGGCGGTCACATCGATGTCGGCGGCGGCCCGGTAGACGTGGAAATGCGCCGTGTCGATCAGCTGTGCGGCATCGGCGATCTGCATCTGGAACCCTGCCGAGGTGCGCTGCTGCGTGTAGATCGTGTTGGGGATCGTGCGCCGTTCGGCCTGCTCGATCGCCAGCCTCAATGCCGCACGCCCCAGCCCGAGCTGTGCGCCGGTGAGCACGAGGGTGAAGGCCGAGTGGAAGGCCGAGTGGTACAGGTGCTCGTCGTCGAACTCCGTCGGGAAGTCGCCGTTGATCGCGCTGCTGACGGAGAGGATGCGGTGGTCGGGGATGAACACGTCGTCAGCGACGATCGCGTTGCTTCCCGAGCCCCGCATGCCGACGACGAACCAGGTGTCCTCCACGTCGTAGTCGGGCCGCGGGATGAGCCCCAGTCCGAAGTCCGTCGTCTCGCCTTCCTCGTTCACCAGTGGGAACCCGACCATGACCCAGTCCGAGTGGAGCGATCCTGAGCCGTAGTACCACTTACCGCTCACCCGGAAGCCCCCTTCGACTCGGGTCGACTCACCCCTGGGTGAGAAGACACCGGCGACACGAGCGTCAGGATTGGCGCCGAACACCTCGTCCTGGGCCTGCTTCGACAGCATGCCCACGCCGATACCGACGGTGTTGATGAGGGTGACGACCCAGGCCGTCGAACCGCAGCCCTCGGCCAGCTTGGCGGCGACGTCGATGACCGTCCGCACGTCGGCCTGATGGCCGCCATAGCGCTTGGGAAGCGTGATCTTGAACAGTCCGGCATCGGCGAGGGCTTCGATGACGCGGTCCGGGACGCGGCGCGTCTGGTCGATTTCCTGCGCGCTCTCACGCAGCAGGTCCACAAGCGACGTGGCTGTCGCGACAAGTTCGTTGCGCTTCTCGTCGACCTCGTAGGCGACCTTGTACATGCGCTCGCCGAAGTCGACCGAGCCGGATTTCAGGGGTGAGGCGACACCTCCGTCCACCGCCATCGACTGATAGACGTCACTGAGTGAATTGGCCATTGTCCTTACCTCTTTCGTCTCTTCTGTCATGTGGCCGGGAGGCTGCACATGCCTCACGTTGGGGGTGTGCCGTCCGCGTCAGCGGGGTGCGTTGTGCTGCCCTGCGTCCACCGCCACGAGGTGCTGCAGCACGATCGAGGCGAGTACGTCGGGGGCCGTCAGGAAGGCGAAGTGTCCTTGGCCCGCGAGGGTGCCTGACTCAATTGCGGGGATGCGGGAGCGCAGGGGCTCGTTCCAGGACGGTTCGTCGATGTGCAGCGGGCTGGTTTCCCCGACCAGCAGCAATGCCGGACATTGAAGGTCTTGCAGCTCGCTGCCGGACCAGGCCAGGGTGTCGAGCAGCCTGAGTTCCCGCGGAAAGGCGTTCACGGTCTCGCACATGGTCTGCCAGGCCGGGAGCTTGCGGAATTCCGGCACCAGCGCACCCGGCAGATTCGCGATTTTCGTGATGATGAGCTCGACCGCTGCCTCGAAGTCGCCGTCGTCGACCAGGCGGGACAGTTCCGGGGTCTGACCGCGGCTGACCGGGCTGGTGATGGAGTGACGTGGTTCGTACAGCACGACCGGGTTGTGGAATTGCTCTCTCACCGCGAAGGCGAGCGCACAGCCACCACCGAAGCTGTGCCCCAGGACTGCCGCCCCGGGACCGGCGAGCTCCACCATGGTGGCGAGATCGTCGACCTCTGCATCGGCGGCGAAGTCCGTGGAGGCGTAGGGGCTGCGTCCACGGCCGCGGCGGTCATACAGGTACACCGGGCGCTCGGCCGCGATGAGCTGGGCGAAAGCCATCCAATCCTGCGCTTTCGACAGGGACCCGTGGCACACGACGATCGGCCGGCCTTCGCCCGCTCCCACACGGGTCCAGCCCAGGAGGGTTCCGTCGGCTGACACAGCGGTGCCGGTCTCGACGCGTACGTCGGCGTCGCCGACCACGAACTCTGCCACTGTCACTCCTCTGGATCCGATCGCCTTGCTCGCCTCTCGAAGCCCGGTGTGGCCAGGAGCAGGCGATGCGGCAGACGCTTGTCTTGGGCGCCTCTGTCCGACCTGAGCCGTGTGGCGGCTGGGTCGTGAAGGGCTGTGTCCCGGTCTCATCACCGGGACGTCCTGGCGGTGCCCTGCCGCGATGCGTCGTCCTGGCGGTCGCGGACCGGGGTGAGCTCGGACGGGGGCTTCGGACCGCGCTGGGCCCCCTTGGTCGGGGAGGTCACTGCCGCGTCGGCGTTGACCGACACGGTCAGGGATCCGACGCGATCGATGTCGACGGAAACGGTGTCGCCGGCGTGGATCTGTCCGACACCCGCGGGAGTGCCCGTGGAGATGATGTCTCCGGGGTGGAGTGTCATCACCGAGGACACATAACTGACGAGCTCGGGAACGCCCCAGATCAGATCGGCGATGTCGGCGTCCTGGCGCAGGACCCCGTTGACGGTGGTCCGCAACTGCAGCTCGTCGAGCGGCCCGACGTCGTCTGCGGTGACCAGATAGGGGCCGACGGGAGTGAACGTGTCGAAGGACTTCCGTGTCGATCGGTCCTCCCCGCCGCGCATCGTGATGTCGAGCAGGCAGGTGTAGCCGGCGATGACCGAGTCGGCCTCTGAGGCGGGTACGTTGCGGCAGGTGCGGCCGATGACGAGGGCGAGCTCGCCCTCCTGATCGAAGCGCCGGTCGAGATACGGCAGCCGTACCGATCCGCCGTGTGCGATCACCGAGGACGGTGCCTTGAGGAACACTCCCAGGGCATCGATGTGGAAGTCTTCCATCATCTCGGCCTGGTGGTCCTTGTAGTTGACCGGCGCGGCGATGATCTTCGTGGCATCGGGCACCAGCGGCGAGACCGTGAGTGCCGACAGCTCGCTGCGTGCGCACGTGTCCAGGTCGGCCCGAGTGAACGGGGCCCTGCCTTCGGTCGCGGTGAGCAACTGCCGCAGGGGGCTGATCGGGCCCTTGGTGAGCCCGGGGACCAGAGTGGAGAGGTCGGCGACGGTGCCGTCATCGAGCAGGGCGCCAACGGAGTCGATGCCATGGGCGTCGCGGTAGCTGAGGATTTTCATCTGCCTGAGTCACTTTCAACATGGCCAAAGGAGGGCGTTCGCACGGTGTGCTGCGCCACCTGCCGCGCGCATCGGGACGGTTAGGCGTCGAGAGCCTCGCTGCGGTACAGCGAGAGTTTTTCCAGGACGGGGGCATCACTGGTGATGAAGACATCGAGGTCCTCATCAGCGTGCAGGCGGTGCACGCTCCACGACGGGACGACGAAGATGTCACCGGCTGCCAGGGGGAAGGTGCGGTCGTCGATGTCGGCCTGTCCGGTGCCGGAGAGCACCGCACAGACGCGCGATCCGGTCTGCCTTTCCCGGCCGCTTTTGGCTCCGGCCCGCAGGCGGCGCATTTCACAGCGCAGGGTCGGCATCACGTCCCTGTCGCGGGTGGGATCGCGAAAGCGCAGGTGTGCCTGGCCCGTGCCGGATTGCTCCAGCATCCGGGTCAGTGCCTGGTCGGTGGACGCCCACCGGTAGACGGTCAACGGCGAGTGGGCGGGCTGTGGCCCGTCGACGCCGACCGGGACCAGGCCCGATCCTTGACCGTAGAGCCGTTCGGAGGTCGATCGTTCGGCGGCACTCTGATCCGCTTTTTCGCTCGTGCCTTCCTCGAAGAACACCGCGTCCAGTCCGGCGACGATCGGCAGGTCGAGAACGTCGAGCCACACCATCGACTTCTTGCCCGGGTTGTGGTGCTCGTGGAACGACCATGCCGGAGTCAGAACGAGGTCCCCTCGCGCCATCGTCACCGGGTCACCGTCGAGGACGGTGTACACCCCGTCGCCATCGAGGATGAACCGCAGAGCCGCCGGCGTGTGTCGGTGTGCCGGCGCCATCTCTCCTGGGAGCAGGAACTGCACCGCGGCCCACAGCGTTGACGAGATGTAGGGGGCGCCGGCCAGCCCGGGGTTGGACAGTGCGAGCACGCGGCGGTCCCCGCCGCGGTCGATCGGCACGAGGTCTCCGGACCGGGCGGCCAGTCTCCTCAGGTCCGTCGAGCTCCAACGGTGGGGAACCGTTTGGACCGTCGGTGTCTTGGTCAGTAGCCCCTGCATCTCCCACAGCGGCTGCAGGTCGTGCTCGGCGAGCTGTGTGTAGAGGGAGTTCAGTTCCGGGTCGTGGGACGTGTAGCGCTTGGTGCTCATCTCACCCTCCTCGGCTCGCTGTGGGTGCCTGTCATCAAGGCGGCGAGGTCTTCGGGCGCCAGGAACGAGGGCGGAGGGGGCGGGCCCCAGTTGAACAGTCCCTTGGCGCCCTCCAGGACTTCCGGCGTCCACAGCTGGTCGTCGACGATGCAGTCCATGTCGGAGTAGTACTCGCTGAAGTTTCCGGCCGGGTCCTTCAGGTACCAGAAGAAGTTGGAGCCGGCGTGGTGGCGTCCCAAGCCCCAGATGTGCCGCTCAGGATGGTCCTCCAACATGGCCGAAGCCCCGCGGCCGACCTCGTCGATGTCCCCGACCTGCCAGGAGGAGTGGTGCAGGAAGGCGACCGGCGCGGCGAGCACCAGGATGTTGTGGTGGTCGGTGGAACAGCGCAGGAACGCTCCGGAGTCCTTGATGTAGTCGGACGCCTTGAACCCCAGTCCCTCGCGGAAGAACGCGGTGGTGGACTCGAAGTCGGGGGTGCCGATGACGGCGTGTCCCAGCTTGTGCGGGCGCACGCGACCGGTGCGCAGGATCCCGGGGGCCCGGGAGCCCGTGCGCTCCGCACGGCCGGGACCGTTGTAGAGCGTGGCCACAACGGGCTCCTGCGTCACGCGCGGGACCGTTTCGAGCACGACTGCGACGGCTGTGGCCCGGTCGTACGCGGTGAGGGTGGTGTCGGTGAGGGTGGATTCGACGCCGAGGCGCCGCAGCCGGATTGCGGCGCCCGCCAGGTCGTCGGGGGTGTCGGCGCCAACGCGTGCCTCCACCAGGCGGCGGGTGGGTGCGTTGACGACGCGCAGCTGGCGTCCGGCGTCCCGGGTGGTGAACCAGCCCTCGCCGTCAGGGGCGAGGCCGAAGTCCGTGTAGTAGGCGACGGTCTCGGCGACATTGGGGACCCCGATGGTGATGGAGGTCAACCGATGCAGTGCCATGGGGGACTCCTCGGCTTCTGTGTCTGTGATGTCCTCGCGCTCAGGCGATGAAGGTCTGACGCAGCTCGCCGATGCCCTCGGCGGTGCTGATGAGTTCGTCGCCTGGGGCGAGGAAGCGCCGGGGGTCGCGGCCCATTCCGACTCCGGCCGGCGTGCCCGTGAAGATCACGTCGCCGGGCAGCAGGGGAAGCACTGCCGACAGGCGGGAAATGAGCGCCGTCACGGAGAAGATCAGGTCGCGGGTACGTCCCTTCTGGACCTCCTCGCCGTTGACGGAGCAGCGCAGCTCGATGTCGTCGGGGTCCTCGAACTCGTCCGGCGTCACCAGCCAGGGCCCGATCGGCGCGAAGCCGGGGTGGGACTTGCCCAGGCTGAACTGCGGCGCGGGGCCCGCCAGCTGGGAGACCCGCTCGGAAATGTCCTGGCCCACGGCCAGGCCGGCGACGTGACCCCACGCCTCGGCCTGGGACACTCCTTGCGCCCTGCCTCCGATCACCGCCACCAGCTCGATCTCCCAGTCGGTGTTGCCTCCCTCGGGCAGCTGTACCCGGGTGACCGGCCCGCTGATGCTGGTGACGAATTTGGTGAACACGGGCGGCAGCCCGTCCGGCGCCTTGAAACCGGACTCCGAGGCGTGGTCCCGGTAGTTCAGGCCGATGGCGAAGGTCTGCCGCGGCGCCGGGGCGGGCGGGCCGAGCTCGTCGGGCGCGAACGCCACCGGCTCAGGGAGCTCGGCCTTGGACGCCCAGTCACAGAACTCCTCCCACCGGTCGAAGACTGCCTGCGGGTCGGCGGAGAACCGGTCCGCACTGGCCTGCGCGACGTCGATCGCGCCCCCCTTGACGACGAGGGCCAGTCGACCCGAGAGATTGGCGATGCGCACGATGTGACTCCCGAGGACTCGAGGGAGGCGGTTCACCGTCATCGCGTCGACGGGGTCGCCCCACCGTTGTTGAGAAGATTCGGGTGACCGTCGGTGACGCGGGCACCCTTGCCCCCTCAGCACCTATTCAGCATGATGATTACTACGATGTTGCGCTGAGCGAACAAGCGCGTCAAGAGCTTTTCCGCAAATTAACCATAATGAATATTATGAAATCGAGGAGCGCGGATGCCACCTACCCCTGACCCCACGGAACGGACGCAGGCCCGTACCGCCGGTGCCGACTCCCTCCGTTCCGGCACGAGCCGGGGCCATTCGGCGGCCGACGCGGCCGGCAGGGCCGACGGCACGGCCCGGCAGACTGCGTCGGGCCGCGCCGTAGGGGCGGCGGAGCGCATCACCGAGGTGATCGAGAGCGTTGCCCCCGGTTCCCGGCTGGGTACCAAGGAGGAGCTGCGTACGCTGTGCGGGGTGTCCGTCGGGACATTCAACGAGGCGTTGCGTATCCTGCAGACCCGGGGGCTCGTCACAGTCAAGCCCGGGCCCGGCGGCGGGCTGTTCAGTGCCGAGCAGTCCCCCATGGTCCGTCTCGGCAACTCCGTCCTCGCTCTGGACGCGAGGGCCAACGATGTCGCGGATGCCGTGCGCATCCGTGACGCGCTCGACCCGCTGCTCATCGAGGACGCGCTCTGGCACGCTTCGCCCGCCGACATCGCCGGCCTGCGCTCGCACATCACGGCGATGGAGGAGGCAGTGGGCTCCGCCGACCCCGTCGCCTTCGTGCATGCCAACTGGCGGCTGCACGCCGCTATCGCGGCCATCAGTCCGAACGCCCTGCTCGGTTCCCTCTACACGCACCTGCTCGACTTGATCGAGTCGCACACTCTTTCGGTGCTGCCCACGGCCGAGGAGCCCCTGGATCAATACATCGCCGACCGTCACGAACTGCACCGCGCCCTGGTGGACGCCCTCGACCGCCGAGACCGCGAGGGGGCACTGCGCCTCATCCACGAACACAACACCTCGCTTCAATCCGATGCCACCACCTAGGCCGGGCCGCACGGGCAAGGGCGCCGCTCGCTCTGCTGCGAATGCTGCGCGAGAGCGATCGGCCCATGTCAGATACCTCGGCCCACAGACGCAGAGGGGTGTGCCCCCGTCTTGGGCTCGCCCTCCACGCCTTCCTCGCGCGACGGGCCGGGCAGGGGTGTCCAGCCGATAGCGGGAGCGATGTGGGCGGCAATGGTTTGCAGGATGCGCGCGTTGTAGTCGACGCCGAGCCGGCTCGGCAGCGTGAGGGTGAGGGTGTCGGCCTCCTGGACGGCCTCGTCGCGAGCGAGATCTGCCGCGATGACCTCGGGGGCTCCGACGTAGGTGCGGCCGGCCAGCGACCGCAAGTTCCCGAGTGAGCCGGCTTGTTCGCCGCGACCGCGCTCACCGAAGTACCGGCGGTCGATGTCTTCGGTGACCGGCAGTACGGTCCGGGCCACCGAAACGCGCGGCCTGTGCGCCTGCCCGGATTCGGCGTAGGCACCACGGTAGGCGCGGATCTGCTCGGCCTGCAGCTGCTCGAACGGAATTCCGGAGTCCTCGATCAGTACGGTCGACGACTGCAGATTCATGCCGAGTTTCCCGGCCCAGAACGCGGTGGCACTGCTGCCCGAGCCCCACCAGATGCGCTGACGCAGGCCAGGTGACTGGGGCTGGATTGCCGCCGCTGCGCCGTTCTTCGTCCCGTCGGGCCCGTACGCGACGACCGGTCTGCCTTCGATCGCGGAGAGGAACTGCTCCGTCTTGCGGCGTGCCATGTCCGCCTCGCTCTCTCCCCCGGCGGGCGTGTAGCCGAAGGCGCGCGGGCCGTCCGATACGCTGTCCGGCGCTCCCCGGCTGATGCCGAGCTGGAGGCGTCCGCCGCTGATGAGGTCGACAGCCGCGGCCTCCTCCGCCATGTAGAGCGGATTCTCGTAGCGCATATTGATCACGCCGGTGCCGATCTCGATCCGGCGGGTCCGGGCGGCGATGGCGGCCAGCAGAGGGAAGGGAGAGGCGAGCTGGCGTGCCCAGTGGTGCACCCGCAGGAAGGCACCGTCGACTCCTATGTCTTCTGCGGCCTGCGCCAGGTCCAGGGTCTGCAGGTGGGCGTCGGCCGCCGTACGGGTCGCAGAGCCCGGTACGTCCTGCCAGTACCCGAACGTGAGAAACGCGATCTTCTTTCGTATGTCCGTCATGTTGAGCCTCGTCGGTGGGGGCCGGCCCCGGCTGAAGCTGCCAGGCCGGCGTTTTCGGTCATCCCGCCGCCCCCGGTCACCGGCAGGTGGTTGCGGTGACCGGGGCGGACGACGGCCTGTGCTTTGGACCGCCGGGGGTCATTTGGATTCCAGTCGTCCCAGCGGGTGGGCGTCGGCGAGGACGGCCCGGGCCGTCTCCCAGTCGGTGTGGTCGATCCCGGTGACGTGGCGCAGGTACGCGAGGGTGACCTGCTGGACGAGAGCGACACGGCCGGGGTCCTCGTCGGTGGTCTCTGCCACCTGGTAGCCGGAGATGCCGCCGAGAAAGTGCTCGCCGCCGTAGACGGTGAGCAGGCTCTTGTTGCCGCGGCTGAGGGTGTAGGGGTCGGTTGTCCAGGCCGGTCCCCGGGTGGAGAGCGGCAGGTCGTCCTTGTCGCCGGAGACGACCAGTCCGGGGGCGGTGATGTGGGAGAAGTCCTGATCACGCAGCCACGGGAGGTTCTCGTGGGCGAAGGGAGTCAGTTCGTCACCGCCCTTGCCCGCAGTGGCCAGCTGGATACTGGCCATGACCCGGGAGTCGGACAGGTCCTCGGCGATGCCGGCGTGTGGGTCCTTGACGCGCAGACCCACAAGGATGCCCGCGGTCTGGCCGCCGAAGGAGTGCCCCGCAGCGACGATGCGGCTGTGGTCGACCCGGCCGACCAGGCCCGGCACGCATGCCTCCAGCGTCTCGAGCTCATCCATGATGCGCTGCATGTCCTGCAGGCGGTAGCGCCACATCTGGGGCTTGCGGGGATCGTCTGTGGCGATGTTGAGCCGCTTGGAGTCGAGGTGGGTGGCCTGGATGACCACGAAGCCGTGGGAGGCCCAGTGGTCAACCAGGGGTGCGTAGCCGTCCAGGTTCGAGCCGAATCCGTGGGCGAACAGCACGATCGGCAGATTGGTTCCGGTGACCGGGGCACAGATGCGTACGTGCAGGTCCTCGCCGCGCTGTGGTGCGGGCAGCACGAGCGGCTTGACCGCTACGGTCGGGGTGGACGCGGGGGCGGTGAGCCCGGTCGTCTGGTACGTGGTCATGCGCGTGTCTCTTCCAGGTGTGGGGCGTGCGGCGGGTCAGGCGGTCTTGAGGTTGAGGATGCGTTCGGCGTTGAGGTGACCGAGCTTGGTCCTGCCCTGCTCGTCGAGAGGGGCGCTGTCGACGAAGGCGCGGGCGCCGCCGGTACCGCCGAAGGAGCCGCGGGAGTCGACGCCGCCGAGGCCGCGGGCGTCAGCGTCACTCTCGGCGGTGGGGGCGCCGTAGGGAGAGTCGGCGCCGAACATGATTCGGTCGGGCCCCAGTACGTCCACGGCCGCGGTCAGCATGCGGTGGCTGTAGAGGCCGCCGGCGGTGACGGAGAGGTTGCCGGTGATGTAGTCCAGTACGCGGCGCTGCAGATGCGTAGCGGCGGTGCTGAGCAGGTCGGCGCGGTCGGCGAAGTGCACGAGCATCTCGCCCCAGTGCCCCAGGATGATCTGCAGGTCGGGGTGCCGGTCGAAGGTGCCGGCCAGGATGAGACGGAGCGTGGCCAGACCGGCTTCGGAGTGCCATCCCCAGCCCCCGGTGGACAGCAGCATGCTCGTCATGTCGTCGAACCCGCTGTACGCGGCGTCGATGAGCTTCCTGGGCGGCATCGCCGGGTGGATGTACAGCGGCACGCCGAGGTGGGCAGCTGCTTCGAACACGGGGCGGAAGCTGTCGTGGTCGAGGAACGTCTCGCCCGTGCGCGGGAAGAGCATGGCGCCGACATGTCCCAGGCTCGTGACGGCGCGCTCCAGCTCGGTGGCGGCCGTCTGCGGGTCGGACATGGCCAGCGTGGCGAAGGCCGCGAAGCGGGCGGGGTGGCGTCGCGTGGCGTCCGCGAGCACGTCGTTGGCTTCCCTGGCGAGCGGGACGGCCACCTCCGCGGGCAGGGGCTGGGTACCGGGGGTGGTGATGGAGAGGATCTCCATGTCCACACCACTGGCAGCCATCCGCGCCAGACGCTCCTCGCCAACGTCGAGCAGCCGCAGATTGACCTCTCCCCGGCTGCTCATCTTGTTGACGGTCTCGTCGCCGCCCCACTTGAGCAGGGCTTGACGCAGTTCGGGGGTCCAGGCATGTTCCTCCACGCCGATCACTCGCCGGGCCGGGGTGCTGTCCTCACTCATCGGATGCTCCATTTCGTTCTAACCGTGGCGTGTCGGGGGCGTACCGGTACGAACCATCCCGTGGAAGTTCATGTCGGTTACGCTAAAACTTGACGTTGACGTCAAAGGCAAGTCGTTGTGATGCAGATCACATGGACATGGAGCTGGGAATGCGCATTGGGGAACTCGCCCGTCGGACGGGCGTCACCACCCGGGCCCTGCGGTACTACGAGGAGCAGAACCTGCTCGCTGCCGAGCGCAGCGACAGCGGCCAGCGCCACTATGCGGAAGCCGCGGTCGATCGGGTCCGTCTGATCCGGGAGCTGTATTCCGCCGGTTTGTCCAGTAAGACCATCGCCGAGCTCACGCCCTGCGTCGTCGACGGCAAGGCCACACCCGAGCTTCTCGGCCGCCTGGCCGTGGAGCGTGATCACATCGACCAGCACATCGCGGACCTCACGCACACCCGGGACAGGCTCGACTCGGTCATTGTCGGCACCTCGGCCAATATGCGCACCGGCGCTCCCTGCCGGCAGAACACCGCCGCCTAGGATCGGCGCCGCCTGACTGTCTGGCACGGACGGGCGCCCCGCACCGGCACCACCGCGGCGATGAGTCGCGCGGATAGTACCCCTCCTTTCCGCCGGCCCGGGCAACGACACCGTCGCCACCGTCATCGCGCATCCCGCGATGCCCACGAGCGCTGCCCGCGGCACCGCCGACGTCGAGCGGCCGGACCGTCAGAGCCCAAGCAGCCGCTCAGCGTTGAGATGGCCCAGCTTCTGCCGGTCCTCCGCACTCATAGGAGCCGTCTCGACGAACTCCAGTGCTCCGCCCTCGCCGCCGAACCGGCCCTTCATGCCACGGTAGGGATCGTCGTCGCCGAACATGACGCGGTCCGGTCCGAGGACATCGATCGCCGCCGCGAGCATGCGGTGGCTGAGCACCCCGCCGGCCGTGACGTGGACGTTGCCCGTGATGTAGTCGATCACCCGCCGTTGGAGGGTCAGGTTCTCTTCACTGAGCAGGTCGGCGCGGTCGGCGAACGGCACGAGCATCTCGCCCCACCGACCGAGGATGATCTGGAGGTCGGGGTGCCGGTCGAACGTGCCGGCCAGGATGAGGCGGAGCGCAGCCAGCCCGGCGTCTGCGTGCCAGCCCCAGCCTCCGGTACCCAGGTTGAGGTTGGTCCAGTCGTCGAAGCCGCCGTAGCCGGCGTCCCTCACCGCCTTGAGCGGCTGACCCGGATGGATGTACAACGGCACGCCGAGCCCGGCGGCTGCCTCGAACACCGGCCGGAACGAGTCGTGGTCGAGGTACCGGTCGCGTGTCAACGGGACGAGCTGCGCTCCGACCATCCCGAGTTCCTGGACGCAGCGCTCCAGCTCGCGAGCCGCAGCCCGCGGCTCGGGGGTGGGCAGGGTGGCAAATGCCGCGAACCGGTCCGGGTGTGCTCTGACGGCTTCGGCCAGGAAGTCATTCGCGTCGCGAGCCAGCGGCACGGCCTCGGAAGCATCCAGTGGCTGGGTGCCGGGAGTGGTGATGGAGAGCACCTCGACGTCGACGCCGGCTGCGTCCATGCGCGCGAGCCTCTCCTCGCCGACTTCGCGTAGGCGGTGGTCGGTCGGCTGTCGGCTGCTGAGCAGGTTGACGGTGTCGTCGTCGGCGAACGTCAGCAGGGCGTCGCGGAGATCGGCGGTCCACGCATGTTCCTCGACGCCGATCACCCGGTGAACCCGGGCCACATCATCGGTCATCTTCGTCCTGATCGGTCTCAAACGCGCGAGGCGTCCTGTGTGCGGACGTCTTGAATACGAGTTAAGATACACCTCACAGCCATAGCGTCAACGAAGCGCCCGTAAGCGTCGCCGGATCACCGCGCGCCCGCGCGGAGATGTGCTCCGGGTAGGCTCGGGCGACCGGTCCGAGGTTGCCGATCCAGGGGCAACGCGCACGAAGAGAGGCAGATCCTGTGCCGAGGAACCGCGCTCAGGTCCCACTCGAAGAGCGCAGGGCGGATCTCATCGCCGCCGCCACCGAGGTGTTCCTGACCTGCGGCTACGAAGGCGCCACGATGGAGGGCATCAGCAAGGCCGCCGGCGTCACCCGTGCGAACGTCTACTGGTACTTCAAGTCCAAGGACGAGGTGTTCGCCGCGGTCATGCGACAGATGCTGGGCCGCGACTTCCTCGCACTGGCCGCGGAGCACGCCGACCTCGACCCCATGAGCAGGCTGACGCGCGGCCTGGTCAGCATGCGTTCCTACCGGCCGCTGCACCAAGCCATGCACGACCGGCTCATGCACCACGACGGCGTGAGGCAAGCCCACGACCTGTGGTTGGAGTGGCTTCGCGACATGGTGCGACAGGTCCTGGACGAGCGCGGTATCGACGCCGACCGCGATCTGGCCGCCCACCTGATCGAGGCGGTGTTCGAGGCCGTCCACGTCCCGCTGGAGCACCGCCGCCCGCCGCACGAGATGATCCACTTCATCATCGAGCGACTGGGCGAACCCCCGGCGCGGCGCTCGTCGTAGCCCGCAGGGCGACTGCCTGGCCAGCTGGGGCGAAGCCCCCGGCAGCGCACCGTACGGCGGCAGGCGAAGCCTGTAAGGCCACCGTCCCGCAGAAATCATCATGATGAATCGTGATGGATATTGACGAGGTCCACGGTCGCGCCTACGTTAACAGCGGTTTAAGAGCACGAGCCGTTTGTTCCGGAGAGTCGCTCTCCCCGCCGAGCCGTTCCAGATCGCAGCGACTCTGGTTCCGGCCCGGCGCGACACATCACGACGCCCCTGGTCCACATCACAGCCGCAGATCAGTCGTCCGTCCTTGCGCACGCCCAGGAAGGTTCCGACAGATGCCCAACACCGCCGAGCCCCCCGCCGCCGCTCCAGGGCAGCGGCGGCAAGCACGCATAGCCGCCGTCTCCGGCTTCTTCGGGACGACGCTGGAGTACTACGACTTCCTCATCTACGGGACGGCCGCCGCCCTGTATTTCGGTCCGGTCTTCTTCCCGAACAACTCCTACGACACCATGCTCGCCTTGGGCAGCATCGGCGTCGCATACGTAGCACGCCCCTTCGGCGCTGCGGTCTGGGGCCATCTCGGTGACCGGATCGGCCGCAAGCAGGTGCTGCTGGCCATCCTGCTGACGATGGGGGTTGCGACCTTCCTGGTGGGCTGCATCCCGAGCGCCGACATGATCGGCCCGGCTGCTCCGGTGATCCTTATCGCGGTGCGGCTCGTCCAGGGAATCTCAGCGGGCGGTGAGCAGGCCGGCTCCGCGTTGCTCGCCCTTGAGCACGCTCCCGACGACCGCCGTGGGTTCTACACGAGCTGGACCCAAGCCGGGTCGCAGCTCGGGAACTTCCTCGCGTTCGTCGTGTTCGTCCCCCTGGAAGCCGTCTTGTCCGAGGGTGCGATGGCCGGCTGGGGATGGCGAATACCTTTCTGGGCGAGCGCCTTCGTCGTGCTGCTGACATATGTCCTGCGTCGTCGGCTTTCCGAGCCGGAGGTCCGTCAGCGGCTGGAGCGCGAAGGACTGGCGCACAAGGCCCCCCTGGCGGCCGTTCTGCGCCACCACGGCGCCGCGGTGGTGCGGATCGCGCTGGCTTCGCTGTGTATCGCTCCGGCCGGACTCGTCTACATCTTCGGGCTCGCCTACGGCACGGAGGAGATCGGTCTCAGCAAGTCCGGCCTGCTCAACCTGGTTGCGCTCGCGAGTCTGATCATGATCGCGAGCCAGCCACTCTTCGGCCTCCTGTCGGACCGGATCGGCCGCAAGCCGGTGTTCGTCACGGGTGCGGCCGGGTCCGCGGTGATGGTTCCGTTGTGGTTGAACGCGTTGAACGACGGAAGTTGGCCGCAGATCTACCTGTTCGGCCTGGCGCTCATGGGTGTGTTCGTGAGCATGACTTCAGGCGTCCTGCTCGCGGCGTTCCTGGAAATGTTCCCGGTCGACATCCGGTTCAGCGGCATGGCGGTCAGCTTCACTACAGGCATAGTGATCACCGGATTCATCCCGGCGATCGCCCAGTCCATGGTGGAAGGCAACCCTGACGATTGGCCGTCGGTCGCTTGGCTGTTCGTGGGCCTCATGGCTATTTCAGGGATGGCGATCGCCAGCGCCCCGGAGACCTTCCGTACCCCCACTGCCGTCCTGGGTACGCCCCGATCGGCGCGGCCGGCCGAGGTGGTCAAGCCTGCGTCGCGCAGCCGCGCCTCGCGGACATGAGTCGAGCCGTAAGAGCCTGTTGCTCTATCGATCTTGGTGGGTGGGAGTCGAATGCTCGTCCCGGCCGGGTGGGGTGCGTGGATGGCTTCAGGCATGCAGGGTGGGCCGGTAGATGAGTTCTTGGATGTTGCCGTCGAGTGTCCGGCTGTCGAGCAGTTCGAGGTCGAAGTCGGCCGCACCTTGGAAGATCGGGTGATCGCCGGTCTGACCGGTGATCACAGGGAAGAGTGTCACCTGGACGCGGTCGACCAGGCCGGCGGCCATCAGCGCCCGGTTCAGCGACATGCTGCCGTGAGAGCGCAACGGCACCTCGGACTCCTTCTTGAGCCGGGCGACGACGTCGATGGCGTCACCGCTCACGACGGTCGCGTCCGGCCAGTCGAGAGGTCCATCCAGGGTGGTCGACACCACCGTCGCAGGCAGGTTCATCATCCGGGTGACCCATGGGTCACGCCCTGACTCCTCGAAGGCCGGGGTCAGTACCTGCGCGAACGTCCGATAGGTGTTGGCCCCGAAGATCATCCGTTGCTCGGCCTCATACAGGGAGAGTCGGTGGTCGAGCAGTTCGGGGCCTTGCTTGCCCCAGTAGCCGCCCCAGTCGCGACTGCTGGGGCGGCCGTAGCCGTCGAGGGTGGAAAAGACGTCAAAGGTGTAGGTGGCGGTCATGATGCTCTCCTCGGGTGTGGTTGAGCGGGTACGTGGATTTGGACGGGACGGCACGGCGAAGCTCATCGCTGTTTGACGGCAGGCGTGTAAGAAGGTGTTGTCCTGAGGGGTGTTCGTCGAACGGGAGTCTCTATCGGGTGATCGCGGCGGGGGCCGGGCATGGAAGCAGGGCCTGCTGGCAGCTCGGTAGATGCGATCCATCCGAGTCCCGGGAGGCCCTGTTGCCGCAGTTGTACGCGTCCTCCACACGCTCGGGCTGCTGCTGGCGGTGATCGTCACGGGTGCGGATGTCGGCGACGCACCGCCGCGCAGGTGCTGCTTGCACACGTGGCCGCCGCGTACCACCGGCTGGAGCTCGTCCGGGCGGACGGCGGCTACACCGGCGGCCTCATCGCCCACTGCCTGACCGCGCTCGCCCTGGTACTGGCGATCGTCAAGCGCAGCGACGACATGCACGGCTTCGTGGTGCTGCCCAAGCGGTGGATCGTGGAGCGGTTCTTCGCCCACCTGATGCGCACCCGCGACCTGTGGGGTTCTAGAACTCGGCCCGGCCCCGTGACCAGCGGGAATCGATGAGGCACCACAGGCCAGGCAGAATCGTCTTTCGTGTCCTTGCGCCTGCTCTACCTGGTCATCACTCGGCTGCTCAGCTGGTTTGTGTTACTCGGGCGTTCCTCCGCCTCCAAGGACGTCGAGTTGCTCGTCCTGCGTCATGAGGTTGCCGTGCTGCGCCGTGGCAACCCGAAGCCACGTCTCGACTGGGCCGACCGTGCCCTCCTTGCGGCACTGGCCCGACTCCTGCCGAGGAAACTTCGAGCACACCGACCGGTCACCCCCGCAACGCTGCTGCGCTGGCACCGCCGTCTGGTGACACGGAAGTGGACCTACCCGCACCGTGCCGGCCGCCCTCCCATCGAC
>NZ_JAGFNO010000055.1:0-33561 GCF_017592595.1 Streptomyces sp. NEAU-YJ-81
GCTAGCCGTCAGGCCCGTGATCCGTCGGTTGCTGATGATCACTGCACGAGCCGCATTCCCCACCACACGACCATGATCAACGATCACGACCTCGACGTCTCACCACCAACCATGCACGAGCTCGTTAGACCCAGAAATTCGAACAGTGCTGTCCCACGCAAGGGTGAGGATTTCAAGGGTGTTCGATTAGGCGGTGTCGCGGGCTGTTGGCTTGCTTCCAACGTCAACCGTGGATGACCGAATCGGAATCTCTCCTCGCGCCATCGAGACCGTAGTCCAGCCCAAGAAGTCCGAACCGGTCGTGTCTGACCCAGACCGAACCAGCGCGATTATCGCTGCACACCTTCCCTATCCAGCGAGGTGACCTGTCGGAGGCGGGTCACCTCGCTGCCCGCCCGGCGCCAAGGCGCTTTCGACGCGTCGCCTGTTACTCGTATCCCTCGCCCAATTCCAGGGCAGGCACGAGCGCAGCAGCGGCGTCGCAGTCATGACAGGCCCGTGCACCGTTCCGCATCAAGGTATCAAGCGCTTCCAACGTGCTCAGCTCCTTCCCCCCTTTGCCGACGACGTAGCGGCAAGCGGCGTCGTGGACCACCGTGCGCCCGCGGCGCTCGGGCGCCGGACGCTCCACCCAGCCACAGGCTGGTGGCGGCGGGGGCCCGGGCTGACGGCGGGTCGGCACGGCGGAAAGGTTCACGCCTTCGATCGGCGTGAGCTGTTCTTCGGTCACCCAGACCCTGTACTCGGCGGCCTCGACGCCCTCCTACTGGTGAAGAGGCATTGTTTGAGGTGTGCGGTAGGTATTCCGGCGAGGCTCTTCAGATCCGAGGTGCGGTTGTGGAGAGCGAGTCGGAGGCGGCTGGGCGTCGGGTGCCGACCTGTATCTTGCGGTGGAGGAACGCGAACCCTCGCTCGTGAGCCGGTCGGCGAAGGCGGCCTGTCCAGGCCCGCGCCTGCTCCAGTGCGCTCTGGTACATGTCATCGCCAGCGCGATGCATCGCCGCCGATCTCTTATGCCGGGAAGTTCTCGGAGGACTGCTGGATCTGGTCGATCACGTGGTGCTGCCGTACGGCGTCGGCGAACGTGGTCGCCTCGGTGGTGCCGTTGGCCTTGTCGCGGGCGTACGCGGCGTAGAGGTGGGCCAGGTCCTGCACGCTCTCGTCGAGTGACGTGTCCGGGAGCAATCGGTACTCCTCGGGAACGGGCAGCACCGCGAGTGCGGCCCCGTTGCCGCTGTCCGTGTTGACGCCGTGGACGGTGTTGTCCTCGGTGTTCTCGAAGGCGCGGTCGTTGGTGAGCCGCAGGACGCCCTCGGTGCCGGTGATGTCGATCTGCAGGCCCGTCGGGAACTTCTGGGCGCCTTCCAGCTGGACGGAGAACAGGCCGCCGTTCTCCAGGGTGCCGATGGCCATGACCTCGTCGGGCTTGGCGGAGGGCACGGTCTTGCCGGTCTCGAGGACGGTGAGCTCGGGGAACTGGGTCTCGACGAGTGCGGTGAGGTCCTTGGGGGGTCCGACGACCTGGAACAGCACGTCGAGGAAGTGCCCGCCGTAGATGGACAGGACGTGGGTGAAGGCGTCGACGTCGAAGGTCCAGGCGACCTTCTCCGGCATGACGGGCGGGAAGGCGTCCACGCCGACCGAGATGCGGGCGGCCCGCACCTCTCCCACGTAGCCGCGGGCCACCAGGTCCCGTGCGTAGCGGGCGGCGGGCCCCTGGCGGCGCTGGAGTCCGACGACGTGCCGGACGCCCTTGGCCTCGGCCAGGGAGAGCAGTTCCTGCGAGTCAGGCGTGCGGGTGGTGAGCGGCCACTCGCTGTAGACGTCCTTCCCGGCCTCGATGGCGGCCTTCACGAGCGGCACGCGCTGCGAGGTCGGTGTCAGTACCGCCACCAGGTCGACATCGGGATCCTTGATCAGTTCGTGGGCGTCCTCGTAGGCGCGGGGGATGCCGAACTTCACAGCCGCGTTCTGCGCCGACTCCTTGCGGCGGGCCGATACGGCGACCACCTCGAACTCCGGCAGCGTCCGCAACGCCGGGATGTGCCCGTAGGTGGCCCAGCCGCCGGCCCCGATGATCCCGACCCGGATTGCCTGCTCACTCATGCTCTGCTCCTTCAGCAGGCCCGCGAGCGGCAGCCGGTCGGGCCCGCCCGGGTGTGCCGCCTCTGATGTAGTCGGGAGGTCGTGTCGTACGTGCGTCATGACCCCATGCTCAAACCTTGACACTAATGTCAAAGTCAAATGGGAGGCCGCGCATCCCGCAGAGAGGCTGGTCTGGCACCCCGGCGGGGTGCCGGGGTCCCTCGACAAGGGCGGACCAGCGAGATGGTCACGGAACCCGTGACGCTGCGCAAGTGTCGAGAAAAGGGTCATCGCGCTTGGTCGTCACGGCCGGCCGGCGGGCAGCGGGCGAAGCGCCCACTGCCGGGGCCGTGACGACCCGCGGCCGGCGAATCACCGCTAGCAGGGCTGCCGCGCATTTCGCCCAGCCGCCCGGGTGCCGGTCATTCGGAGGGGAGATTGCCAAGACGCTCGGCCACGTTCAACTCGAAGTCCTTGTCCTTGCTGAAGCCGACGGCGTTCAGCTTCGGCATCATCGCCTGCGCTTCGGGCCAGGCGTCCACCCCGGCGAGCACATGGTTCGAGACCCAGAGATCCCCTTCCGAGGGGACGCCGGCGCGCGCGTTGACCAGCTTCTTGCCGACTTCCAGCGCGCGCTTCTCGAAACGGCTCACGCGCTCGGCGAAGGCGTCGACGAACGCGTCGAGTTCACTGTCGGGAACGGACCGGTTGACCCAGCCGTAGCGTTCGGCGATGTCCGCGTCGAAGTCGTCCGCGCCGAGGACGACCTCGAGGGACCTCGAGCGCCCGATCAGGGCGGCGAGCCATTCGACGCCGCCGCCGCCCGGGATGGAGGAACCGGCGACCTCGATCAAGGAGAACACCGCCCGTTCCTTCGATGCGAAGCGCATGTCCATGGCAAGGGCGAACTCGAACCCTTGCGCCCGGGCACGGCCACGCACCTTTGCCACGCTGATCACGGAGGACTGCGCGAGCCGGGTCACGAAGGTCGGCCAGTGGTCGAACGACGCGCCGCCCGGCTGGTCCGCCGCCCCGTGGCCGCGCTCAAGGTCGTGGTGGTTGACGAAGAAGTCCTCGTCCCCGCTCTCGAACACGACGATCTTGAGATCGGTGTCGCGCTCGATCTCGTCCATCAGGATGTTCAGTTCCGCGAACATCTCCGGGTCGAAGAGGTTGAACGGGGGATTGTCGATGACGACGCGCCAGTAGGCAGGCGATTGCCGGATGACACTGAGTCGATTGGTGCCGGCCATGATGTGAAACTCCGTTCGGAGGACCATCGCGGAGATGCCGCGAGGTCGTGTCGTACGTGCGTCACCCATGGAAAAACATTGACACCAATGTCAAGGTCAAACGGGGGTTGCGCATCCCGCAGAAACGGGTCTGGGTGCCGGGTCGACGCCTGGAAGAATCCTTCGCTGGCCATCTTGATCCAGCAACTCGCTGGCCCGGCCGGTAGCGCCAGTGATAATGAAAAGCAACGGGCAACGGGTCGGTGCGCCGGTACTGCAGTGGCGCCGTACCGGCAGATGCCGGGTAGCGGGGCGCTGAGGTCGATGACGGCCCAGTCGATGACGGCCCAGCCGTAGAAGCGGCCCTTCGCCCCGGATTTGGCGGAGAGTTCCTGCCGGGCCCGCGCAGGCATGAGCGAGGTGTTCCGTGCTCGGGGTGTGTGGCCGCTCGGATCTACGCGGCGCTGGTGGTGCCGTGTTGCGCGGTCGCTTCGTTGACGGCTTTCATGTAGTCGTCGATGGCGTCCCGGTTGCGGGCGAGGCATTCGATGCGGGTCGTCATCCGGTCCCGCTCGCGGGCGAGGAGTGTCAGCAGTTCCGGGTCGGCATCCTCGACCACGATCTCGCGGGGCTTGTCGAGGCACGGCAGGATCTGCTTGATGATCCGGGTGGGGATGCCGCTGTCGATCAGTCCACGGATCTGGATCACACGGTCGACGAGGTAGTCGTCGTATTCGCGGTACCCGTTGGACAGCCGCCGCGGAACGATCAGCCCCTGGGCCTCGTAGTACCGCAGCGATCGCGCCGGTGTATCCGTCAGCTTCTCCAGCTCTCCGATACGCATGTGACCGTCCTCACTCCCCGTCTGCCGCTGCCGGTTTGACCTTGACGCTTATGTCAACCATGCACCGTAGGGTTTATGACGCAAGTACAGCACACAGAGGCTCCGGCCGGGCCCTCCGTCCGGTCGGGCCGTCTTCCCCTCGCCGGCTTGCTCGCCCTCGCGGCCGGCGGCTTCGTCACGATCATGCTCGAAACGATGCCGGCGACTTCGTACATGCGAGCTGCGGACATCCGGTTGCGTACCGCTGCGAAGGTGCGCGATGAACGCCTCGCCTTCCGCTGGGGTCCACTGCCACGGATGCAGGCCGGTGAACTCCTCCAGGCGCTGCACCAGGCGCAGCCGCGGATCGATCGTCTTGGCCTTCAGGAAACGTGCCGCCTGCTGGCGAGCCCAGCCGTCCTTCATCCCCTCGAACACCGCTGCCGCCGGGTCGAGGTGCACCACATTCCGGGCCAGCACAAGCCGTCCTGACCCCGGGGCCTCGGTAGTCACCCTGCCGTTGTAACCAATGCAACATTGTTGCTGCTACCTCTTCTCGCCCAGGTCACCACCAAGAGTGAACTCTCGTCGAAGTCCGCCTAACCGCGCTCGACCAGCGGTATCAAGAGTTCGAGCAGCCTGCGGGGTGTTGCATCAGATGCAATTCATCCTGTTTGGCGTGGCAGTCCAGGACGGCACCCCGACGAGGTAGCGCCACCGGTGCGGGCCTCGGGCCTCCTGGCGCCGGTGGAGCCGGACCCGCACGGTCTGTCCGGCGGGCAAGCGTTATCTCGGCCGGGGTGGCGGCTCCCGCCTGCCGCGGGTCACCGGATGCTTCACCCACCTACCGCACCTCGCGCTCCAGCTCACGCGCTCGTGTACGCAGGTCCAGGCGGCGACCGGCCCCGGCCTTGCGCCAGTACGGGTGCCACCACACCTGCACCGACAGCGTCAGCAGGCGCCGCCGCAGCGCCGTCGTCCGTCCGCTGTGAGCCGGGTCGGCGAGCGCACGATACGTGCGGTCCCAGGCACACTGCGCGGCGATCAGGTCTTCGGGGAAGGCAGGACAACGCATACCAGCTATTGCATCATGTGTTCGAATTCTGGCGCATCCCCGCAGGTGGCCCGCTGCGTAGCGACTGTGACTGAGCGCCGTAGTTGGCGAGTGAGCGTTTTAGTTGGCGGGTCCTGAGCGTTGTACTTGGCGGGCGTGCGGGTGCGGCTTCGGCGTTGGTCGGGTAATGGTGGGGCTGCGTCGTTCGATGCGGACGATGTCGCGCCAGGGGTACGAGGTCGTCCATCGCGAAGTCGGCGCCCCGCACCACCGTGTAAGGCACGGGCGCCAACAGGGATTGCCGTCGTCGGTGAGGTGGCTGAGGAAGGCGGCGGCCAGATGCAAGCCTGTGGTGGGCTTCTAAAGCACCACCAAGGCCTCGTCCTGGTCGTCGCCTACGAGCGCGGCACGGCCGTGGGCTTCGGCTACGGCTTCCCGTGCAACGCCGACTACTGGTTCGGCCCCGGCCTGGTCGACCAAGTCCCCGAAGACGCCCGCACAGAACGCCTGATGGGCCTGTGCGAACTGGCTGTCCGCCCACCGTGGCAGGCCCGCGGCATCGGCACCCGACTCCACGCCGCACTGATCACAGCCATCAATCCCCGCTGGTCCTCCCTCCTCGCTCTCCCCTCCAACCAGCGCGGTCAGGACCTGTACACCCGACTCGGCTACCAACACGCCGGCTCCTACCGGAACACCACCGACGGCCCCGACTTCGACCTGCTACTGCTCCACGTGGCCGCTGATCAGTCGTAACCGGGGCCCGTGTCCCTCCCTACGATCGGGTAGACCGTCCCCCTCGACGGTGCGCTGATCAGGCACGCGCCTGCCCTGCACGGGTGAAGGTGGACAGAACTGCCGGCCTGGAGTTTTCCTGGACACAAGCTTTGGGGGCTGCCCCGTGCCAAGGGGGTTCGCCGGTGCACGAGACGATCAGGGTGGAGTGGAAGGCCACCGGGCCCGACAGCTGCCGGGTCGCGGTGTCGGGGGAGCTTGACCTTGTCACCGCCGCCGAGGTGCGCCAGGCACTCCAGAGAGCCGTCGACGAGAACCGTGTCGTGGTCATCGACCTCGGTGGGCTGACGTTCTGCGACTGCACGGGGCTGAGCGCGCTGCTGGCCGCCGCCCGCACTGCTCAAGCCGGTGACGTCGAGCTGCGGCTATGCGCCGTCCCGCATTTCCTCGCCCGCATCCTGCGGCTGTCCGGCACCCGTGGTTCGTTCACCATCGAATAGAGGCAGGGCCAGCCATGGAGCTGGCCTGGAACATCGGCCTCAGCAATCGATCAAGGAATCAGCGGCACCTCTTCGCACAGCTCAGCGGGTCGCTACTCATCCGTGTCATAGCGGGACTGGGCCGGGCCCGCGGGGGCAGGGGGCCTGGCGAGGTCGCCCAACAGCGTGAAATTGCCTCCCCACGGCGCCGCCGGGCAACCCTCGCACCTCCGATATCCGCCGCGGTACCAGCCCGAGAAGTGACTCCCCGCGCGTAAGTCGCTCTCGGCCCCAGCGTCGCAGAAGACGAAGTTGCCCGGAACGCTTCAGCGTTCCGGGCAGCATGCGCGGGCGGCAGCCGCGAAACCCCTGGGGGTTGCGGGTCTCAGCCGTCTCGGGCCACGGTCGCCGGGTTCGCTGATTCGGCGGCGCGGCGGTATTCGGCGTTGATGCGCTGGGCTTCTTCGAGCTGGTCTTCGAGGATGACGATGCGGCAGGCCGCCTCGATGGGGGTGCCCTGGTCGACGAGTTCACGCGCGCGGGCCGCGATGCGCAGTTGGTAACGGGAGTAGCGGCGATGTCCACCCTCGGAGCGCAGCGGGGTGATCAGGCGGGCTTCCCCGACGGCGCGGAGGAAGCCCTGGCTGGTGCCGAGCATCTCGGCGGCCCGGCCCATGGTGTAGGCGGGGTAGTCGTCGTCGTCGAGACGGTCGTACGAGTCGTCTGCTGTGGTGCTCGTTGGTGTCGTGCGCGGCCACGTAGCCGACGATGCGCTCGTCCACTTTCAACAGATACGCGCGATAGCTGTCCGAAGTCGCCTCGGGCTCGCCTATGTGGGACCACGAGATGCCGCCTCGTAGCCGCCTTCGCGCTCCAGACGCTGATAGTGGCCATGGGATCCGAGGACCCGTCCTCCACCGTCGACCTCGGATTCGGCCTCATCGAGAGCGGCTGGCGGACCGACAAGCCGTATTGACTCCAGGGTTGTTGAGGCGGCTCATGGGCAGCTGACCGTCGAGTGCGGTGAGGCAGCGGTGACGGTTGCCGGTGTCGGTGCTGGAGCAGACGGCGCGTGTCAATACGGGGCGAGTGCGAAGTGCAGTTCGTCGGCCGTCGCATCGAGGCGCCAGTGCAGGAGTCGCCTGCCACGTACCTCGGCCCCGAGGCCCGGCCGAGCTGCATGAGGCGGCCACGTCCGAAGACGAGGCAGACGCCGGCCCCCACAGCGCGCACGTCCAGCCGGTCGCTGACCGGGTAACCCCGCCACGAAGGACCAAGCCGGCCGATACATCGCACACCGTGGCTGGTCTGGTCAGGCGAGACGTGTGCCTCGGCGCGATCTGCGGGTACTCGTGGCGGATGATGCTGATGACCCCTCCGGGGGTGTATGCGCCGCAGCATGACACGTGGCTGCTGACCGAGGCACTGAACCGGGAGAACATCACCGAGGGCACCGCCGTTCTGGACATCGGGACTGGAAGCGGCGCCTTGGCCATCGCCGCAGCCCGGCGTGGCGCGGGGCAGGTGACCGCCGTCGATGTCTCGCCCTTGGCCGTGGTGACCGCGTGGCTCCACTCCCGGCTGGAGGGGCTGCGGATCCAGGTGATGCGCGGTGATCTTCTGACCTCGGTGGCCGACCGCCGCTTCGATCTCATTGTCGCCAATCCCCCCTACGTACCCTCTCCGGCCGCCCGCCGGGGCCGCGCCCTGGCGTGGAACGCCGGTGTCGACGGCCGGGCGCTGGTCGACCAGATCTGCCAGGACGCGCCACCACTGCTGCACCCCGACGGCGTGCTCCTTATGGTCCACTCCGCGCTGTGCGGCATTGAGGAGACCGTGGAGCGGTTGGGACGAGCGGGCCTGCGGCGGGTGGCCGTAACCGACCGCCGGCTCATCCCGTTCGGGCCGGTGCTGCGCGAGCAGGCCGCGTGGCTGGAGGCCCGCGGACTGATCGAACCGGGCGAGGAGAAGGAAGAGCTGGTGGTGATCCGTGCTGAACGAGCATGACGAGCGTGACGAGGGCGACGGTAGGTGTCCGGAGCCGGGGACGGGCGGCAGGCGCGAGCATGCCGTGCGGGTGACGCTGGGAACGGACGGCCCGATGCTGATCGAGGGCCCCGTCGAGGTGGCCCTGCCGGACGGCCGCGTGGTCCGCTCCGACCGCTTCACGGCCGCCGTGTGTCTGTGCGGCCTCAGCGCGCGCTATCCGTGGTGCGACACCAGCCACCGCCGCCGACCGCCGAGGTCACAGCGGAATGCGCAGTGAGGAGTGGCCGTCGCGCCAGGCGCCCAGAAGCTGGCCGGCGAGCCGGTCCTCCAGGAAGACGGTGGCGTCGACTCCGAAGGCGACATCAGGGGCCAGCGCGGGTTCGCGTCGCAGCAGGCCATCGATCACGCCATGGCGCACGACCTGTTCGTGCACCGCGTCGGCCTCGACATGCTCGGTGTAGAAGAATACGGCCGCTTCCCCCGCGCCCATGCGGCGCAGCGCCTGGGCCAGCCGGTCGGAGGAAGGCGATGAGGTGATCTCGACGGTCGCGAAGTGCCCCACCAGAGCGCCACGCAGCGCGCGGTGCAACCCCAGCAGCGACATCAGATTCACCACGGCCAGCATCTGAGCCGACGCGGCGTCCAGGTAGCCGTTGTACGTCGTATCCAGACCCAGGTCCGCCATCAAGTCGGCGAACAGCTCCGCGTGCACGCGCTCCCCGCGCCCCGCCCCGAACTCGTCGTACTCCACCGCCGCCATAGCCGCCTTGGCCTCACCTCGCAGCCGCGGGATCACCCACACATGCGGATCCGCCTCCTTGAGCTGGTAGAGCGAACGCTGAGCGATGTACTCACGCAGCTGCCAGGGCTCCCCCTCGTCCCTGAGGTAGTGCGACACCCCCGCGCCATCGCCCGACTCCACCAGCAGCCCCTCCAGGGCGGCCGTCACCTCGTCGTGTGCGGTGACATCGGCGCGCAGCGCGGCGAGAAAACGCCGTTCCAGCGCTTGGCGCAGCCGCAACAGGTCTGGATCCCACTCCCAGCCGTCGTCCACCCCTGCGAAACCTTGGTAGTGGAGCTCGTAGCAGAGGTAGAGCCCGAGCTGCAGATCGTCCCCGTACGGATCCGCCTCACGCAGCGGTCGGCCCGCGGGCAGCGTCGTCTCCCCGGGCTCGCGTACGAGGGCGTCGGCGAGCGCGGACGACAGCTCTCCCCGTCCTGCTGGCAATGGCATCCGGTACTCCTTCGGGACTGCGGGCCCGCCGAGGTGCTGAGGGAACGGCCGACATCGGACAGGTATCCCGGTACCACCAAATCTCCACATTATGCGCAGAGTCGAATATCCCCGCGGGCGGGATTGCCTCATACGCTGGGGCCTACCGATCGATGCCCCCGGAGCTGGGACTACTGCTCGCCGCCGTCGTTCAGGGGCAAACCCTTCTCCGCCATCGCCCCGCACCCGCATCACGGACTGACGGCCAGCAGTGGTTGGGAACAGGTAGAAGCCCGAGCCGTCCTCCAGGACATCGACTGGCGACGGGACGAGCATGTCCGCGCCCTTGTCCCCCGGGCGACATCGACCCGGTCGACGCAGGCGTGCAGGCTGTGCTGGCCGGGCGGCTGCCGAAGACTGCCCGGACGGAAGCCCCGTCGGCCCTGAAGCCAGGGTTGACCGTATCCGCGAGGCTTACTCGCCGATGTTGTAGGTACCGACGTTGCCGTGGTCCAGGTGTTCATGAAGCCACTGGTGCCGCCCACCTGGACGTCCACCGAGTCACCGTACGGGCGGTCGCCGTAGATCACCACCTGCTTGTCCACAGGCTCGTTGCACCCGTACTGGGTCCACTCGAACCTGCGGGAGGTGGCGCCGGTGCCGAGTTCGACCTGCTCGTCGAAGATGAGGTCCTTGTGGCAGTTGGCGAAGAGATCGCCTTCGACGATGTACCCGTAGGGACCGTTGGGGCGGACGGTCCCATAGAAGGTGACGTCGATGGCGTCCTTCTGCGTGTACCAGACGTAGACCTGCTGGGTGTCGGCCTGCGCCGGTCCAGCGATGACCAGAGGGAGAGCCAGTGCACCGAAAGCAGCGGCAGCCACGGCCAGTCGCCGCATCAGGGAACGTTGGGGTGGGCGGGCGGCCAGAGCGGCTGCCGGCGACTGTCGGTCACCGCGGCTGCGCGCGTGCGCATCCACAGCACACCCTCATCCCGGCGTAGGTCATCACGGAAGAGCGTGCGAGGTTGCCAGCGTCGAGTGGCCGGGCTGGTCGAGGACGTGGAATTGCTCGTGTGCCCGAGCTCGTCACCAACGCCATCAAGCAAAGGCTGATCAACAGGCTGCGCGACCTGCTAGTGGGCATCTGCCCCGCCCTGGAGCGGGCCTTCGACTACTCCGCGGCCAAAGGCCCCGTCGTCATGCTCACCGAGTACCAGACCCCGGCCGCCCTGCGGCGCATCGGCGTCAAGCGTCTGACAACCTGGCTGGAGCGGCACAAGGTCCGCGGCGCCGACGTCGTCGCCACCAACACCGTGCAGGCTGCCCAGTCCCGGATGACCGCGCTGCCCGGCGAGAAACGTGCCGCCAAGCTGGTCCGCGACCTCGCCCACCAGCTCCTGGCCCTGAACGAGCGAATCAAGGACAACGACCGGGAGATCCGCGAGACCTTCCGCGCCGAAATCATCGAGTCCGTCCACGCCCGGCGTGGGCCCCATCCTGGGCGCCGAGTTCATCGCTATCGCCGGCGACCTTGACGGCTACAAGGACGCCGACCGCCTCGCCTCACTCCGGTCTCGCTCCGGTCGCCCGGTACTCCGGCCGCCGCACCGGCAACTACCACCGGCCCAAGCGCTACCACCGGCGCCTGCGTTACATCTTCTACATGTCGGCGCAGACCGCGATGATGCGGCCCGCCCCCTCCCGGGATTACTAGGCTGATCACTCATGGTTTGCGCAAACGATGCGCCAGGAACTCGTGTGCCATGGGGCGTCTGGACGTGAAGATCCACGCGATGCGAGCCGAGTTCCGGGCGATCGCCGATGCGGTGGTGCGTACGTGGCGGGGGCCGGGTCGTGAGCGCGATGTAGTGGTGCAGGCGTTGAAGGCCGCCGCGGCGGCCACGCTCGCCTGGGCGATTTCCGGGTGGTGGCTGAAGGACCCGGTGGCGCTGATGGCACCGTGGGTGGCCGTGGTCCTGGTCCAGGCCACCGTCTACCGTTCCCTGTCCAAGGGACTCCAGCAACTGGTGGCCATCGTCATGGGCACCCTGCTGGCGGCGGGCGCCGGTCTGCTGACCGGGAACACCATGGCCGCGGTGGCCCTCGTACTGCCGGTGGCGATGCTGCTGAGTTACTGGCCCAAACTCGGCGATCAGGGTATCTACGGACCCACCACGGCCCTGTTCACCCTGACGTCGGGGGCCATGTCGGGCGTGACCATGTCCCACAGACTGCTCCAGGCCCTCCTGGGCGCGGCGATCGGCATCGCGATCAACGCGTTGATCCTGCCGCCCGTCCATCTGCGGGACGTACGGGAGCATCTGGCCGGTCTGGCGCACGGCACAGGCGACACCCTGGCGAGCATCGCCGACGGGCTCAACAGCGGGGAATGGGACACAGAGGCCACGGCCCGCTGGCGTCAGCAGTCGGCCCGCCTCCGATGGCAACTGGAGAGCCTGCGGTCGGCCCGGCTGTGGAGCCACGAGAGCATGAGATGGAACCCCAGGCGCCGACGGGACCCGGGCCACCGTACGCCGCTCCCGCCCGAGAGCGAAGACCAGCGGTGGGGCGCCATCGTCGCCCACCTCAGCGCGCTGACCGGCACCATGACGGACATCGCCGACGAGAGCCGCACCATTCCCGTCCCCGACCGCCAACGGCTACGGGATTTCGGCCATGTCCTCGCCCAACTGGCCACCGCGTGTCACGCCCGGGGAGACCTCAGCTGCCGACCGATGGCCGACGACAACGCACACAGCCAACTCAGCGAAAACCTGGCCGGGTTGGAGCGGTACCACACCGACCTGCACAAGAAGCTGACCGACGAGCAGAGTGTCAGCACCTCCACCATCGCCGTACTGGGCACCCTGCTGATCCAGGCCCAGAACATCTGGCACGAGATCGTCCCGGAGCACCGGCCGCCCAACATTTCTCCTTCAGACAGGCCGGGGCTGTGACCCCTCGACCGGATCGACGTTTTCGGCGGGGCGGATGCACGATGCGTCAACGCGGATCGTCGACGCTGACCCGCGCGTTGGCCGGCTTACCGTTCGTGTCAGTCGGTTCTGCTTTCGTACGCGGCCGCTGTGGGCGCGGCCGTCGGCCGGGCCCACAGGGGGTTTCTCAGGCGTCGGGGATAAGGACGGAGTCGTCTTCAACGCGGGCGCCGGGGAGTTGGTGCCGGGCGGCGATCAGAGCAGAGTCGACATCGCGGGTGCCGGTCGCGATGCACAGCGTGTAGCCAACGTCATCGAGTCGCTGCTGTGCCTCCGGGCCGCCGTTCTCGGCGTGCAGGCCATGGAGGGCTTCGTACTGCTGGACGAGGTCGGCGAGAACCGCAGGGTGAGCCATGAGCATGGCAGGCTCCTCTTTCGCGTAAGGGGGTGGTACGAGCTGAGACGGCGGGCGCCGCGGTGCGAGGCGCGGGATATCAGGCGGCAGCCGGGATCCGCTGAGACTGCGGCTCGGCCTCGACCTGGTCGCGAATGGTGCGGCAGCTGCGGGAGATGAGGCGGGAGACGTGCATCTGGGAGATGCCCAGCTCCTCAGCGATATGGGTTTGGGTCATGTCGCGGAAGAAGCGCAGGTACAGGATGTACTGCTCCCGCTCCGGGAGCCGGCGCAGCCACGGCTTGACCGATTCCCGGGCGATGACCGTCTCGTAGCGGGCCTCGGACCGGCCGAGGGTATCGGCCAGCGAGTAGCCGTCCTCCGCACCGGCCAGCTCGGCGTCCAGCGACAGGGAACGGAAACTGTCCATGGCTTCCATCCCGGCGAGCACGTCCTCTTCGCTCATGCCGGCGGCTTCGGCGACCCGCGCCACGGTCGGAGAACGGTCAGTGCCTCCCGCGGCGGCCAACTCGTGAAGGGTGACGCGGACCTTGTTGCGCAGTTCCTGAACCCGCCGGGGGACGTGCAGCGCCCAGCTGTAGTCGCGGAAGTACCGCCGAAGCTCCCCGACGATCGTGGGGATCGCGAACGACTCGAACGCGCCACCGCGCTGCGAGTCGTAACGGTCGACGGCCTTGACCAGGCCCATGGCTGCGACCTGTTGCAGGTCATCCAGGTTCTCTCCACGGTTGCGGTAGCGGCGGGCGAGGCGGTGGGCCATCGGCAGCCACGCCGCGACGAGTTCCCCGGCCAGCACCTCCCGCTCGGGTCCATCGGACGCCGCGGCCAGCCGCTTGAAATCGGCCGCGGTGTCAGGGGCGTCGTCATGACGGTGGCGGGCGCGTGCGGGTGTGGTGCTCATCGGTGTCATCTCTGCTCCCTGCTCATTGCTGTTCGGCAGAGCGGGAGGCCGGAACGGCACATCTGGGGCCCACAGCGCGTACGCGTGGCTCCCGCCAGGTGTGCCTGCTTTCCGAAGCACCTCAGTCCCTGACTCTCCTAGCCCGCCTCACTGAGGTCAAACCGCTTTTTCGCAACTGCGGCCCAGGAGGGGTGGGTGTGCGATGCACACCCTGGGCGTCCCGGGTACCCGAGGCGCAAGCCATTGCCGAATCCCCCGGGCGAACGCGATGGCCAGGCTCTTCCGGTCCGGAATGGGGGCCGGTGGAGCCGCCCCCCTCGGCGGTCAGCCGTCGATGCCGCCGCTCTCACAGACCTGCCGGGCGATGTCCCGCAGCTTCATGTTGCGTTCCTGGGACACCCGCCGCAGCAGGTTGAACGCGTCGTCCTCACCGACCCCGAGACGTTCCATGAGGATGCCCATGGCCTCACCGATGGTGTGCCGACTGGCGAGCGCCTGCTGGAGCTGGTCTGCGCTACGGGCGCTGGAGAAGGCGACCGCGGCGTGCGAGGCCAGCAGCCAGCCCGCCGTCTCACTGCCCTGGGTGAAAGCGGCCGGCCGCCGCGCGTACAGATTCAGGGAACCGAGTTCCTCTTCCCCCGTGTAGAGCAGGAACCCCATCATGCTCCCGACGCCCAACGCGCGGGCCCGGCCGGCGAACTCGGGCCACCTCTCCCCCGGCTCGGCGAGGTCCTGGAGCCGGTAGACCGGCTGGGCGCGGAGTGCGGCATCGAAGCACGGGCCCTCACCGAGCCGCTCCTGCAACTGGTCGGAGCGGACCACCAGCCCGTCGGTCGGGGCCAGGGTTTCCACCCGGTTGTCGCGGAAGACCAGGATTCCGGCCGCCTCGCACCCCTCGACGATTTCCACAGCACGCGCGGTGATCCGCTCCAGCGTCGCGTCCACCGAGTCCTGCGCCAGCAGGTCACGCGCCATCTCCGCCATTTGCTCGGCGAACCTTGCCCAGTCCATGGCCGCTGTCCCCATCGCCGTCATCCGCGTCTTCCACACGCCCACGGTGGGCACTTGGCGCGTGAATCCGCCGTCAGGGTAACCGGGTGGCCGCGCGAGTGTGACGGTGATTCAGCGGCAGGGGGAAACGGGCTCCCCACCGCAGTCTTGGCCGCCTGGCCTTTTCGTTACTCGACTTCCAGCCGGGAGGCCGTGCCGGGCGACCTCGCTGGTCACACAGTGCGACGGCGATTACTTTCCGTTTACCCATGGGGTTTATCGTGCGTCTCAGGAAGCGGCCGACATCCTGAGTCACTCGGCTGCTGCTGGGCACACGAGGGTGAGCCTGAGGGGGGTTCTCCCAACGGAGCACGTCATGATCAAGAAGCTGCACGACATGGGTCTGCGGTCCGAGCACGCCTACACCACCGCCGTCGCTTCCATCGGGCTGTCGATCTTCAGCTGGACCGCATCGCTGCGCGCCGAGCAGGGCACCGGTCTCGCCCGCGCAGACCGGTGGGGGATTTTCATCGGCGAATGGGCGCCGACGTTCTTCGGGCTCGGCCTGGCCCTCTCCCACTACGAGCAGGAAGAAGGCTCCCTCATGGGCAAGGCACACACGAACGGGGAGCGGCAGCGGCAGATGGCAGATACCGCATAGCACGATGCCCCACCCCGTCGGCTTGAGTTCTAGTAGTCGTCGCAACACCCCAGCTCAGGGGATGCGATGGACTTCGAGATCCGCAAGAACAGAAGTAGTGGGGGTGGTCGCCTGACTCGTGAGCGGGAGGTGTATCTCCAGCTCATGAGCCAGGGGTACAACAACAGCGAAGCCTGCCGGATCGTGGGGATCAACCGCCGCACCGGCAAGAGGTGGCGCAACGGTGACCACTCACCGCATCACGGCAAGCCGAAGCCTCCCATCAGGGCGGAGGCTTCGGCTGCCGGACCGTCGCGCTACCTCCGGGAGACCGACCGCATCCACATCGCCGACCGGCTCCGCGAGAAGGCATCCATCCGGCAGATAGCCTCTGAGCTGGGGCGTAGCCCGTCCACCATCAGCCGCGAGATACGGCGCAACGGAGCATTGTGGCGGGGCAAAAACTGGACCTACCGGCCCCATGCCGCCCAGCGGCGGGCCGAGGAGCGTCGCCCGCGCCCCAAGCAGGGGAAGATCCGGCAGAACCCCGAGCTGCGAGACTTCATACAGCACCACCTCTCCCGTCGCTGGAGTCCCGAGCAGATCTGCCAGGCTCTACGGGCCCGCTTCCCCAACAGACCGGAGATGCAGGTGGTCCACGAGACGATCTACCAGGCCCTCTACGTTCAAGGCCGCGGAGAACTCCGCCGCGAACTGGCCCGGTCGCTGCGGACCGGACGCACCATGCGCCGGCCGCATCGGCAGTCCTCCCGGCGGCAGCCCCGCATGTCGAAGGACATGGTGATGATCAGCGAACGGCCCGCCGAGGCCGCCGACCGCGCGATCCCTGGGCACTGGGAAGGCGACCTCATCATCGGCAAGGCCCACAAGTCCGCGATCGGCACGCTCGTCGAACGCACCAGCCGCTTCGTCGCTTTGGTTTACCTGCCGGACGGCCGTCGGCCCGCCCAGGTCCGCGACGCCCTTGTCCAGACCGTCTCAGCCCTTCCGGCTCAGCTCAGACGCTCTCTCACCTGGGACCAAGGCGCCGAGATGGCCCTGCATAAAGAGTTCAGCACCGCCACGGACATGCCGGTCTTCTTCTGCGATCCCGGCAGCCCCTGGCAGCGAGGATCGAACGAGAACACGAACGGCCTGCTGCGGCAGTACTTCCCCAAAGGCAGCGACCTGGCCCGCTACAGCAGACAGGAGCTGGACGCCGTCGCCGCCGAGCTGAACAGCCGTCCACGCAAAACGCTCGGCTGGGAAACCCCAGCCGAGCGCCTCGCTAAGCTCCTGACCACAGCCAGTTGATCACTGTGTTGTGACGACCCCTGGAATTCGCCCGAAGGGGTGGGGCGAAGGCGGCCTCCGAGGGCTCTGTCCGCGCCTCGCTGGGTGGGCCCCGAGGTCGCCGACGGCCAGGTGGGCCTTGCGGTGCTCGACGCTCCTACAACAGTCATGGATCCCAGAATGATGACAGCGGGGCACCATACGGCCCTGGTCATCACGTTCGGATCACACAGCAGGGCACTGTTTCCTCTACCGATGATCGGGAACCCGTTGCGTGACCGGCCGTACCGTGGCAGTCGCCAACTCGGGCTTCGCCACGGTGGTCCATGGAGGTCCGCACACTTATGTTCAAGGCAATCGCAGACGTCATCCGGGCCATCGGTGGGGCAATCGCCACCGTCGTCACCCTGCCGTTCCGGGCCATAGCCCGGCTCTTCGGCGGAGCATCGGACACGGCGCACGGCCGTCACTGAACCCGCGCGCATTGCCGCCTCCGTACCCGGCTGTGAGGGGGCCATCGGCATTGCCGGTGGGCCGGCCGGGGGCAGCCCCAGAGGGCCCCGCGGCGGGTTGAGCGCCGCATCGCCGGAGCGGCGGACACCTGGGGTCACAGGAACCGGCGTATAGGGGCGATTGCGGCCTCACGGGCCCGCTGCATGAACGAGCGTCTCCCCCAGCGGCCCGTTCGGATGAGTTCACTGCCCGCCACATCCGCCTCGAAATGCTCATCGAGCGTTGTCGTGAACGCCTCGTCCATGACGGCGAGCATGACCTCTTCGTCATGGTCGAGGGAGCGGCGATTAAAGTTGGTCGAACCGATCAGGGCCACGACGTGGTCAACGGTAACGATCTTCGCGTGCATCATCGTGGGCTGATACTGGAAGATCTTCACGCCACAGGCGATGAGGTCATCGTAGAAATGCTGACCGGCCAGCTGGGAGACCCGCTTGTCGATATGCGGGCCGGGCAGCAGAATCTCCACCTCGACCCCACGCCGCGCGGCGGCGCACAGTAGCTTGACGAAGTAGGCGTCCGGGGAGAAGTAGGCCGTGGCCAGACGGAAGCGTTCCTCGGCCGACTCCAGCATGACCCGCAGCAGTGTCTGCATGTCCTGCCAGCCGAAGCTGGCCGAGCCACGCACCACCTGTACCACCGCATCGCCCTGTGGGCGCTGTTCGGTGAACCGGTCGCGGTCGTCGAAGAGTTCATCGTGGCAGTGGCACTCAGCCCAGTTCTGGGCGAACGCGGCGGCGATCCCGTCCACCGCGGGGCCCCGCACCTTCACATGAGTGTCACGCCACTCGTTCTCGTTGCGCGCATCGCCGCACCACTCCTCGGCGATCCCCAGGCCGCCGGTGAAACCGGTGTGCTCGTCGACGACGAGGACCTTGCGGTGACAGCGGTGGTTCTGCTTGAACGGCGAGAGATACAGCGGCTTGCGGAACCACGCCACCTGCACCCCGGCCCGCTCCATCGCCGCCAACTGCTCCGCCTAGATCAGGCGGCTGCCGAAGCCGTCCAGCAGCAGCCGTACCCGCACGCCCTGGAGTGCGCGCTCGGCCAGCGCCTGGGCGAACTGGCGGGCGATGTCGCCCTTCCAGTACACGAACGTCATCATGTCCACCGTGTGCTCGGCGGAACGGATCGACTCAAGCATCGCCGCGAAGATCTCATCCCCGTTGCGCAGGGGGACGAGCGTATTGCCCTCGGTCGCCGCGATCCCGATCAGCCGTTCCAAACGCCGCCGTATCCGCACGGCGCGGGCCTCGGGCGTGACGGACGGTTGCGCGTCGAGGGTACGCGGAACCGGCTCCGACGAATCCTGCGTACTGGTCATGGCGTCACCCAGCCGGCACGCGGTCGACGAAATGGGCCGCGGCGCCCGGTCCGGCGCAGGCTGGCGCAGCGAGCAGGCTGTACCCCCGCGGCACATGCGGGCGGCCCGGCGGGCACACGGCAGTTACGCCTCGGATGAGGAGTGCGGATCCTCAGCAAGCCCTTCCGCAGCAGTTCCATGGCAGTTGGCCACAGCGGCTCCATCAGTCGGCGCGCCCGAAGCCGCATGATGGCTCAGGACATGATTGCCCCGCATGGGGGAAGTCGGGCACGGAGTTGTTCGGGGACGAGTGCACCACCGAGGAGAGGATGGGGCCATGGCACCGACTTCTGTGCCTGCCGCCGACTACGCGCGGGCCGAGGACGCGGCGCCGCCCGCGGCCGCCAATCCGGACACGATCGGTGAACTCCCCTGGATAGAGGACGCGGGGAAGGTGGCCCCCAAGGATGCCCGCGCCCTGTCCAGGCTGTTCCTGGACCAGCTCCAGGTGCTGGAGGAGGGCACGCACGCGTATCAGTACGCGCGCAACACCCTCATCGAAATGAACCTCTCCCTGGTGCAATTCGCCGCACGCCGGTTCCGCAACCGCGGCACCGGCGACAGGGAGGACATCATCCAGGTCGGCACCATCGGCCTCATCAAGGCCATCGACCGGTTCGACCTCTCCCGCGAAGTCGAGTTCACCACCCTTGCCGTCCCCTACATCGTCGGTGAGATCAAACGCTTCTTCCGCGACACCTCCTGGGCCGTCCACGTCCCCCGCCGACTGCAGGAACTGCGCGTGGACATCGCCCAGGCCAAGGAGCAGCTCGCCACCCACCAGGACCAGGAACCAACCGTCAGGGAACTCGCTGAGCATCTGAAGCTGAGCGAAGGCGAGGTCATCGACGGCATCGTCGCCTCCAACGGCTACACGGCCGGCTCCCTCGACTGGCCAAGCGACGGCGGCGGCAACGGCCGGGCCACCCCCATGCGCTCCTATGCCGACACGCTCGGTGAAGCAGACGCCGCCATGGAGACCGTGGAAGACCTGCACACCCTGGCCCCGCTGCTTCAGCAACTGGATGACCGAGAGCGCCGCATCATCGAGATGCGCTTCGGCCAGGAGATGACCCAGTCCGAAATCGGCGCCGACCTGGGCATCTCTCAGATGCATGTCTCCCGGCTCCTCTCCCGCACCCTCACCCACCTCCGCACCGGCATGCTCGCCTGAACTCCGCGCCTCAGGCCCAGCGACGACGAACAGGAGAGGAACCCCTCCATGAGCGATTCCGCGGGGCCGCCGACAGTGCAGAACGCACCACCTGTGATCACTGAACCTGTGCCGGACCTCCAGCTCCAGCTGCTGATCCGGCTGCTCAGCCAGGACCCCCGGTCGAGCCTGCCCATCACCCTGTACGTGCCCGGTGGCCTGCTGTACGGGGACCTGATCGCGCACGAAGCATGGAAGGCGGATTGGGCGCGGAGCCTGCGCGAGATGGCAGGCAGCGGTGCCCATCTGCTCGCCAAGCTTCCCGAAACCGTGGACCAGGTGATGCAGGAAAAACACGCTGAGGACGGGTCCGCCGGCCTGCCACAGTGGATTCACCTGCGAGAGATGACCTGCGTCACCGGTGCGGCGAACCCGGTGACGGCTCCGCTGTGGCGAGGCCGACTCGCTGACGTGACCGGCTGGTCCCTGGGCAGCACCCAGTAGACGACGAAAGCGTGCCGGAGTGACCGGCTTGATGTGGGGCGTGCGTCTGCGGGGGCGGAGCGCCGGCCCGATATTCAACGGCCTCCGGACTCGACAATCTTCCGTACGTTGCCGATGTCACCGCAACCGGCGGTCAGGTGCTCCGCACGCGCTTCGGTAAATGCCTTGCCGAGCTGGGCACGGCGTTCGGCGGTCATATTCTCGCGGGCGTCATTGAGTAGAGTGCGCTCTTCTTCGTCCGCGTGATGGTTGATCGCCTGGACGAGCTCCTCCAGCTTCTCGTCCCACTCTTCGGAAGTAACGTCCCCGACCGTGAGGAGGGCGAGGAGCGCCGAGTTACCCTCGGCGTGCTCATGCACACCGTGGTCAACGTCCTCGTTGTCCACCTTCTTGTAGCGCCTGAGAGCGGGATAGACCTCGGACTCCTCCGCCGAGGCATGGGCGATGAGCAGCCCGGAGAATTCAGCTAGCGCGCAGGCTCGATCGGCCTCCGCGTTACGCATGGTCCGGAAGAGCTCTTCCATCCTGCGGTGATCCTGAAGGATCAGTTCGACGACGTCGATGGTTGCCGTGGGTGCTGACATGGGAACTCCTCAGGGCCTACGTATAGTTTTCCGATACCAGCGCGTACCCTCGTTTCCGCTCGTCAGACACACCGGCCTCAACTTTCCGTGCAGCACCAAAGAATGCTGCACGGAAAATTGAGGCCGGTGCGCGGCATCTTGTTTTTGAGAAATAATCAGGTGTCGCGAATACATACTCGGGCCCGGGGCACCCGCCTCGGCAACAGAGAGACGGTGAACAATCGTCCCACTTGAATTGTGAATGCTACGCGCGGAGGAACAAGTGACTGACAGCCTGTGGACCTATCCCGAAAGCACGAATCACCGTGATGGTATCGACCTGATCGGCTACAAGGTCGAAGCTACGGACGGCAGTATCGGAAAGGTCGACAAGCACTCCGACGAGGTCGGGTCCGCCTACCTCGTGGTCGACACCGGTCCGTGGATCTTCGGGAAGCATGTCATGCTTCCCGCCGGCACCGTTACCGCCCTCGACAGTTCGACCCGGACGATCTATGTCGCACGCACCAAGGACGAGATCAAGAACGCCCCAGAATTCGATAAGGACAAGCACCTCACTGACCCCGAATACCGCCATACCCTCGGCGGCTACTACGGCGGCTTGCTCGGCTGACCTCGCCCGCAAGAAGTCAGTGCGCGGTGACCGCCGATGTCCTCATGACCGGTCACCGCGCACTGCTGTGTCCGACGGGCGGCGTGGCCCGTAGCGTTCCAGAATGGCTTCACCGGACCTGACTTGGGGTAACGAACCTGACCACCAGGTTCCAGCATGATCAGTCCTCATGCTGGTGCGCCTTACCTACCTGATCGCCATACAGATCTTCGCGTGCCTGTTCCTGATGACTCGATCCTCTGCGACCAAGAACGCGGAGATACTGATCCTGCGACACGAGCTCGCGGTTCTGCGCCGCCAGGTCACCTCGCCCAAGCCCGGCCGGCCGGACCGTGCGCTACTCGCCACCCTGACCCGACTACTCCCCCGCGCCCTTCGTGAACACCGGATCGTCTCACCGCGCACCCTGCCGGCGTGGACCAGCGTCTGGTGAAGCAGAAGTGGACGCAGTCGCCGTCTACTGGGCGGCCGCCGCTGCGTTGCACACCGTGCTCGAGGCCGAGCTCGCCGTGCTGTGCGGCGCGGAGGCAGCCCTGGTCTTCTCCTCGGGCTATACCGCGAATCTCGCTGCCGTCACCGCCCTGACCGGCCCGGGGACACTGATCGTCTCCGACGCGAGCAATCATGCCTCGCTCATCGACGGCTGCCGCCTCTCCAAGGCCCACACCTCGATCGCCCCTCATGCCGCCCCTGAGGCGTGTCCAAGCTTCTGGCCGAGCACCGGGGACGGACCATCGCGCTCACCGAATCGGTCTTCTCCGTCGACGGCGACGCCGCACCTCTGGCCGAGATCGCCGCCGTCTGCCGGGATGGCGGGGCCGGGCTCGTCGTGGACGACGCCCACGGCCTGGGCGTGCTCGGCGACGGCGGATCGGGGGCGGTCGCCGCGGCCGGGCTCGCCGGGGCGACCGACGTGGTCATCACCGTGACCTTGTCGAAGGCACTGGGCAGTCAGGGCGGCGCCGTGCTCGGCCCCGCCCGGGTGATCCAGCACCTGGTGGAGAACGCCCGCACCTTCATCTTCGACACCGGCCTCGCCCCGGCCTCCGTGGGCGCGGCGCTCGCCGCTCTACAGATCTTGCGGGAAGAGCCCCATCTCCCGGCCCGTGCCCGCAACGTGGCACATGCACTGGCGCACCAGCTGGCTCAAGCCGGCCTCCAGGCCACGACGCCGGACGCGGCCGTGGTCTCGGTCAGGGCCCCATCGCCCGAATCTGCGGTGCGCTGGGCCGCCCAGTGCTACGCCGGCGGCGTCGCGGTGGGCTGCTTCCGCCCGCCGTCCGTCCCCGACGGTATCTCCAGGCTCCGCCTAACCGCACGCGCCGATCTGACCGAGGACCAGATCGAGACTGCTGTCGGCGTCATTGCGCACAACGCCCCGGCAAGCTGATCCCCTTGGCTCTGGTTCGCGCTGTTGACCGAGCTGGGGCCAGGACGAGTCTCTTGACCGGGTCTGCTCGGCAAGGTGCCCCACCTGATGGCGGCCGACGTGGCCTACTGGCACCGCAGGAACGGCGGCGGGCTGCTCCCGGACACCTGCATCCGGGCGGAGCTGCCCCTGCCCCGGGAAGTTCTCCCAGGTGAGAACGGTTGCCCGCGCTCCTTGACGGAGAAGATCCCTGCCGACCGGAAGGCGCTGGCCATGAAGGGAACGGTGACGTGGCGGTGAAACACGTTGCCCGCCCCGTCCCGCGCGCCACCGTGGCGCTCACCCGTCGCCGTTCGACCAGACCTGACGGGCGCCCACCCACGTGGCGCGCACCGAAACGGCCGCCAGGGCGTCGGGGGCGGTGGTGAACAGGTCCTGGCCGAGCACGGTGAAGTCAGCCAGGTATCCAGGAGCGATGCGGCCCTTGAGGTGGGACTCGCCTGTGGCGTGCGCGGAGCCGGCGGTGTAGACGCCTAGCGCCTCGCGGACCGTCAGGACCCGGTCGGCGCCGAGGACATCGCCCTCGCTGGTGCGTCGAGTCACCATCGTCTGGAGGGCGAGCAGCGGCTCAAGGGGACCCGCCGGGTGGTCGGACGAGCCCGCGACGACGACGCCGGCGTCCAGAAAGGAGCGGTGGTCACTGACCCGTTCGGCGCGCGCGTCACCGTAGTAGCGGCGCAGCTTGGAGCCGTGCCCGTGGACGAATGCGCCGAACGGCACCGGGGTGACCTCTGCGGCGCGGATCCGCTGGACCAGCTTCTCGTCGACGAGGGAGCAGTGCTCGATGCGGTGGTTGATCCGCCGCTCGGGGTGAGCGGCGCGGGCCGCCTCAATGGCGTCGAGGACCTGGGAGACGGCCAGGTCGCCGTTGGCGTGCACGCCGGCGCGCAGGCCCGCCGCGTGCAGGGCGAGAACTGCGTCGGCGAGCTCGTTCTCGTCCAGGAGCTGGATTCCGTTGTCGGACCCGGTCTCGGCCGGGTAGGGATCGCGGCACAGGCAGGTGCCCCCGGCCAGCGCGCCATCCATGATGATCTTAACGCCGACGATGCGCAGCCACTCGTCGCCGAATCCGGCGTGCAGGCCCGCGTGGCGCAGGGCGTCCGCGTAGCGATGCCACAGGAGGGCGCCCACCCGCATCGTCAGGCGGCCGCGCTCGCGCATGTGCTGATAGGTGCGCAGTGCGGCCGGGCTGGTCACGGCGTCGCAGACGGAGGTAATGCCGGCCGCGTGGTAGGCGGTGAAAACGTCGGCCAGCGGTTCGAGCATGGCCTCGGGCGCTTCCTGCGGCAGCAGGGCGGGTTCGCCGGAAGCACGGTAGAGCTGGTCGAACCAGGTCCGCTCGTAGAGCCAGCCGTCCAGTCGGCCCGTAGCGTCGCGGCCCAGGTCGCCGCCGGTCTGGGGGCCGCTGCCATCGTGCAGACCAGTCAGCATCAGGGCCGCGGAACCGGCGACCGCCATGTGAAACGAGAAGTGGATCACCAGGACCGGGTGGCGGGTGGTGATCGCGTCGAGCGCGGTGCGGTCGAGGCGGCCTTCGGGGTCGCTGGCGGGGTTGTAGCCGTGGGCGACGATCCATCGGCCCGGCTCGGTGGCGGCCACTCGCGCCGCGAGCCGCTCCCGGGGGGTCCCGGCGCCCGCGCCCAGATCGAGGCGGAGAGCGGCATTGGCCACATCCATGGGGTGGCAGTGCGCGTCGTGGAAGCCGGGCACCAGGTGGGCGTCGTCCAGATCGACGGTCTCGGCGCCCGGCAGTGCCGTGTACGCCTCGGCTGCCTCGCCGACTGCGGCGATCCGCTCGCCGACGGTGGCGAGGACCTGAGTGTCGGCCTCGCCGTCCAGGGTGGTGATGCGGCGGGCCCGGACGATCCGAACAGGCGTGGGGGAGGCGACGGAGCCATGCTGCCTGTTGATCGCGGCGGTCATACGTTGAGTCTCCTTCTTGTTCCTCGTTCCCGTGCGGCCGGACATGTCGGCGAGGACGGCGGCCGGACGGGAACGAGGGGGCGGTGCGGTGGTGTGGCGACGCCCGGCGGACGGTCGCTCGTGACGGTGCGTCTTCGGGAAGGGACCGCAAGGTCAGCGCACGGGTATCGGGGCCGACGCCGGGCCCGCCCGCTCCTCCTCGGCGGCACGGCTCCTCCGCAGGCGCGAGACCGCCTCGGTCACCACTGCCACCAGGACGTTGGCCGCCAGGGAGATGAGACCGGTGCTGACCGGACCGTCGTAGATGTCGCCGAAGGTCAGCCAGATGAGGACGGCCTCACCGGTGACAATGCCCGCCCCCGCCGACAGTGCGCGCAGCAACGGGCGCCTGGTCAGGGCGGCGCCCGTCGCCGGGGCCATCTGGGCGAGGCCGCTGTAGGTGAGCAGGAGCAGGTTGGCGAGAGCGTCAGGCCGGGCGATACCCAGGACGAGGGCGACCCCGACGCCGACCACCACGGTGGTGTGGTTGACGATGAGCGCGCGACGGCGGTCCTGTACGTGCAGCACATTGCGGGCCACCATGGTCGACATGCCGAGCACGATGGCGGCGGCCGGGACCATGGCAGTGGCGGCCGCCGCGACGGCCACGACGCCCACGAGCCATGCGGGCAGCGCCTCGGAGACCAGGGTGAGCAGGACTCCGTTGTTCCCGTTCACGGGAACCGAGAGCGTGGTGATCGCGACAAAGCCCACGATGATCGGGATGGCCTGGGTGGCGCCGTAGACGGGCATCCAGATGCTGTTCTTGCACAGGGCGCGCTCGGAGTCGGCGGCCATGACCGCGGGCCAGCCGTGCGGCATCGTCATGAACAGCACGCTGAACAGGCTGGTGAGCATCGAGGTGAAGAACCAGACGGTGCCGTTTGGGCCACTGTGCGGGACGCTGAGCAGCTCGCTGTGGTGGGCGCGCAGTTCACCGCCGAGGCTGCCGAGCCCCCCGTGAAAGTGGGCGGGGACAGCGACGAGCAGGACGATCAGGACGACCAACATCAGAGCGTCCTTGAAGTACGCGGTCCTGGCGACACCGTGGATGCCGGACCACAACACGAAGGCGACGATGAGCACCGAGGCGAGGATCATCGCGGGGGTGCCGACGTTGTCCTTGCCGGTGGCGAGTTCGACGACCAGGCCGAGTCCGGTGATCTGCAGTTGCAGATAGGGCAGCAGGAAGAGCACGCCGAAGACGGCGGTAACGGTGCCGAGCAGGGGGCTGTGGTAGCGGTCGGCGAAGAAGTCACCTTGCGTGACATGGCCGCGTTCGCGCCCGATGCGCCACACGATCGGACTGATGACGTACAGGCCGACGTAGGCGATGGGCAGGTACGGCAGGGCGTAGACGACCGCGACACCGGAGCTGAAGGCGAGGCCCGCGAGGCCCAGGAAAGTGAAGGTCGTGTAGATCTCCCCAGCCTGCAGAAACCAGGTGGTCAGGGCTCCGAAGTTACGGCCTCCGACGCTCCACTCCTCAAGATTGGCGGCGGGCTTGCGACGGCCCATCATGCCGAGTAGGCCGATGACGACTATGCCGACGACGCAGACGACGAGGACGGTGCTCATCGGCGCTCCTCCTGGAGGTTTCGGGAGCCGGCAGCGAGCGCAGTGCGGCGCCGCTCGACGAAGGCGAGGGCAGGGGTCAGGGCGAGGACCCAGACGACTGACCAGACCAGCAGGGACGGCATGCCGAACCACAAGTGCGGCCCGTTGACGAAAGGCAGCCAGACAGCTGACAGCAGGGCCACTACGGGCACGGCGGTCAGCAACCACGGAAGGAACACGGCGAACTCCGAGACAGGTCGGGGTCGGCCGCGGCGGACGGCCGACGGGCGTTGCCAAATCACACAAGGAGCTTGAAACTCCTGGAGTGCACCCCAAGGATTTCTGCATAATTCATTCAGGAAAGATGCCACAGTGACTGATTCCGTCACCGGCTTGCTGGACGAGCTGGATCTGTCCCTGGTCAACGCGCTCCAGACCGCGCCCCGCGCGCCCTGGGCGCGGGTAGCCAGAGCCATCGAGGTCAGCCCGGTGACGGCGGCCCGGCGCTGGGAGCGGCTGCGTGCCCAGGGCCTGGTCTGGGTGACCGCGTACGGCGGAGCCTTCGTCAACCACGACCACTGTGTCGCCATCGTCGGCGTGGACTGCGAACCTGGCCGCATCCCAGCGATCTCGGCCGCGCTTGCCGAGCAACCGCAGATCGCCAGCATCGAGCACACAGCGGGCCCCCACGACATGTCCCTCAACGTCATGGTGGACTCGCTGGCCGACCTCTCCCGGCTGCACACCGAGGTCCTCGGGAGACTGCCCGGGGTGCGTGCCACGCACAGCCGGATCGTCACCCGGTTCTTCACCGAGGGCTCCCGCTGGGACATTCGCGCCATCAGCCACGAGCAGCGCGAGGCGGTCCGCTCCGGGGCGCACCTCGCCGTGGGTGACGTCGATGCCGCGCCGGCCGAGGCCGACCGGGAACTGCTGCTCGCACTCGGCGCCGACGGGCGCGCCGGATACGGCGAATTGGCCCGGCGTACGGGAATGAGTGAGTCGACGGTGCGGCGCCGGGTGGCGTGGATGGTGCGCACGGGGGCCGCACTGCCGCGCTGCGAGGTGGCCCACACCTACTCGCCGTATCCGGTGTTCGCCACCTTCCACGCGAACGTGCCCTCCGACGCGCTGGCCCGGGTCGGCCCCGCACTGGCCGCGCTGCCGGAGGTGCGGATGTGCGCGGCGACCACCTCGAACCACAACCTGGTGATCAACTGCTGGGTGCGCTCCATTCGCGACGTGCTGCGCCTGGAGTCGTACATCGCCCAGCGCTTTCCGGAGATCGCTATGGCCGACCGCTCCCTCACGCTCGGCAATCCCAAACGCATGGGCTGGATCCTCGACGAGGCGGGGCGGGCGGTGCGGCACGTACCCATCGACCTGTGGCGGCGGCCGGGGGCCGACTGAGCCACCAGCGTTGGCGCCTCTCACTCCGCGTCGAGCCAATGGGCAGCCACATCAGCGCCGAGACGGCAGCCACCCGGGCCTGTCCGGAGTCCGGATCAATGTGCTGGGGTTCGGGCCGGGAGCGGGCTCGACTGGGGCACCCCGAGCCCCGGCCAGTGGCCCAATGTGCTGCAGCCCACGCCGCGCTGCCTCACCCCCAACAAGGTCGAAAGGGCGTCCGCCGGCCGGGGCAAGTCCCCTGGGACTTTTCTGGGGACTTCCGGCCCCATCAACCGGCACGAGCGTGAAACAATCGAAAGGCCATTCGCGCAGCTCAGCGGGCACCACGCGCCCATCGCGACAGGTCACAGCGCTCGCTGGTCTCTTCCGCGACATCTGATCCCGCGCGGGGATGGGCTCCACGTCGGCGGCGCCTCTCGCTCAAAACCTTGGCACAGTCGACGCGGCGTGAAGCCCACCCAGTGCAACTCCCGATAGTCGCGCCACCCAACGGCCGCGCGGGACATCTCCGAAGACCACGCGCTCTCGTCTTGTTGCGCCTCGGATTGCTGATGAGGCTGCGGCTTTATACACCCAGATCGCCGGTTAGCCAAACCGGTGTTTCGGGCCACACTGGGTTTTGCGTCACCGCACTCATCACTTTCCAACAAGCGGTCACGCATAGCGCGCCGAGTGCGTGTCCCAGCCATATCGAAGGAGATTGACGTGGTGGCCAGTAACCGTGTGCTGTTACCTGCGCTTTCCCGAGGAGCTGTTCTCGGGTAGAGAACTTCCCCATTGGGGGTGGGCTTCACACCGGTCTTACCGCACGGTGTGTGGTCCAAATCCAATCCGCGCATCGGCCGAGTATTCCCCGGCCAGTTCGCCCCTGCCCATTTTCCACCCCTTCCCCCAGGACGTAGATGCCTCACCGCACCACCCCGCTCCACCCCACCACCGACAATGCGCCGCCCGCCGCGGCAGGCGATCCGTGGTACACCACCGACGAACTCGCCCGGCTCCTGAAGCTCGACCCCTCAACCCTGCGCCGCTGGCGCACCGCGCGCCCTTCACAAGGCCCGCCGTTTGTCCGGCTCTCCGGACGCGTGGTCCTCTACAGCGCCGCTGATGTGCGGCAGTGGCTGGCCGAGCGGCGCACCGTTCCCGGGCAGGCCGCCTGATGCCGCATGTCGAGCGGCTACCGATTGCCGTCTCGCTCTCCCCCGATATCGAGCACCGCCCCGGACGTCCGCTGCCGTACCGGGCCCGGGTGCGGTGGACCGATCCGGTCACCAAGCAGCGCCCGTCGCTGTCGGAGGCCCACGCCACCATTGCTGAGGCGCAGGCGTGGATCGATGCCCTGACCGCGGCAGCGTTGCGCGGTATCGACCCGGCCACCTCCACCCAGTCGTTGGCCACCTACGGCAACGCCAACATGAAGCTGGCGATGCGCGGGCTGGAGGCCAAGACCAGCGATCCGTACCTGGCCGGCTGGCGGCTGCGGGTGGTGCCCACCTTGGGCCATATCCCAGTGACGAAGGTCAGCAATGGTGCGGTGGACCGCAGTGTGTACGGCTGGATCGCCGACGGCGCCGGACGCTCCACCGTCAAGAACAGCCTGGCGGTGCTGGCCCGGGTCATGCAGCAGGCGGTGCGGGACGGTCTCATACAGATCAACCCCACACGCGTCTCGGGCTAGCAGTCCGAATACCAGCAGGCCGAGGACGAACTCGACGACCCCCGCACCCTGGCCCAGTCCGACTGGGACGCCCTGACCGCACTCGCCGATGCTCTGGTGCAGCGCTCGTATGACCAGTACGCGGGCTGGGGCAGCGTCGTGGTCTTCGCCGCCTGCACCGCGGCACGGATCGGCGAGGTCTCCGGGATACGGGTCAAGGACATCGACCCGGTCAACTGGGTCTGGACCGTGCGCCGTCAGACCACCCCCGCACCCGGCGGACTCATCGACAAGGGCACCAAGGGCAAGATGGCCCGCCGGGTCCCGCTGATCGAGGAAGTGCGCCCCCTGGTCTCCCAGCGTCTACTGGTCGCCGGACGCCATCCCGATGCGCGGCTGTTCACCGGACCCCGCGGCGGACGCATCTCCACCGCGGTGCTGCGGGACGCCACCCACTGGGACGAGGTCGTCACCAAGCTCGGTCTTGAGCACCTGCGCCGCCACGACCTACGGCATACAGGGCTGACCTGGATGGCCGACGCCGGAATCCCCTTGCACGTGCTGCGCGTCATTGCCGGACACAGATCGCTGATGACCACTCAGCGCTATCTCCACCCCGATCTGCGGGCCATCGCGGAGGCCGGCCGTTCCCTCAGCGCCCACCTGTCCGGCGCTCCGGCGCCCTCGGAGCAACCGGCCGCATCCCTGCGGGCACTGTAGGAACCCGACAATCGCCGCACGGGATGGGGTGATCTTGGTCCCCAGCCGCAAGGCTCTGATCAGGGGTTTCTTCCCTGCCGTGGTCCCCGGGTGGTCCCCGAGCCCCTGACGGAGCGCTATGCGGGGACGGTCCTCCCGATCGACGAAAGGCCCGCTGACCTGGGGTTTTTCCCCTGCCAGCGGGCCTTCTCGCACCGTCGGGACGACAGGATTTGAACCTGCGACCCCTAATGGGGCACTACGAGCCCCGCTTCCTGGTGCGGCGTGGTGGTGACGGTCGGGGCCGGGAAAGCCGTATGCGACCCCAGGGACCAGATCCCTTGGTCAAGAGTCGGCCCCCGGCCCCGTCCGCCGCCACCTTGCGGCACCGCATCCAGGCCGATGATCCGATCGTTGGTGTTCGTGGTCCGAGCCCCTCACGGGAACCACCTCTCACGACACCTGGAACCTGAGAGTTCCAGCCCAGACCGAGGGCCCCGCGGGTAGCTGGGGTCACGAACGACTGATCGGATGCCGGGCCATCGAGCCCTTCCATTAGGGAGACGCGTGCCCCACGCACGGCTGCGACCAGCAGCAACACGCACACCAACCGAGAGGACACGCACAACACTATGACCGTGAAAGTGTTCTGTGGGATCGACTGGGCCAGCGACCATTATGACGTCGCACTGGTCGACGAGGACGGAGCCTTGTTAGCCCGCGCCCGGATCAGCGACGATGCCGCCGGCCTGCACCAGCTGCTCGACCTGCTGACCACACACGGCGACACCGACAATGCGCCGATTCCAGTGGCGATCGAGACCTCACGGGGCCTGCTGGTGGCCTGTCTTCGGGCGACGAAGCGCCCCGTTTACGCGATCAATCCGATGGCGGCTGCCCGCTACCGTGACCGGCACGCGGTCACCCGCAAGAAGTCAGACCACCTCGACGCCATGGTGCTTGCCAACATCCTGCGCACGGACGCCCCAGCTCACCGGCCCCTCCCCCACGACAGCGAACTCGCCCAGGCCATCACCGTCCTGGCCCGCGCCCAGCAAGACGCCGTCTGGGACCGCACCCAAGCCGGCAACAAACTCCGCTCCCACCTACGCGCCTACTACCCCGGCTTCCTCACAGCCCTCCAACCACTACGCGAAGGCCTGTCCTCCCCCACCGCCCGCACGATTCTGGCCGCCGCACCCACCCCAGCCCAGGCAGCCAAACTCACCCGCACCCAGCTGCGCACACTGCTGGCCAAAGCCGGTCGCAAACGCGGCATCGACACCGAAGCCGACCGCCTCCACACCGCTCTCCGAGCCCCGCAGATGCGACAACTTCCCCTGGTCGAACAGGCCATGGGACGCCAGACCACCGCCCTGCTACGCCAACTGGAAGCCACCTGCACCAGCGCCGATGACCTCGCCCAAGCTACGGTGGAATCTTTTAGCACACACCCGGACGCCGAGATCATCACCAGCTTCCCAGGGCTCGGCTCACTCACCGGCGCCCGGGTGCTCGCCGAGATCGGCGACGACCGATCCCGCTTCACCGACGCCAAAGGCCTCAAAGCCTTCGCCGGGGCCGCACCGGTCACCCGGGCGTCCGGAAGAAGCGTCGCCGTCCTCGCCCGCCGGGTCAAGAACCAACGCCTGGCCTCCGCCGGCTACGTCTGGGCCTTCTCCGCCCTGACCGCCTCACCTGGCGCCCGAGCCCACTACGACCGACGACGCAAGACCAAAGACCGCCACACCGCCGCCCAGCGCAACCTCTTCAACCGACTGCTCGGGTGCCTCCACCACTGCCTGACCCATGGCATCCACTACGACGAAACAACCGCATTTCCCACACCGACAAGCCCCGCTCGCGAAGCCGCCGCTTGACAGATCATCCGCATCGGATGTCTTGACCCCCAGCGGCGCGGCAATTCTCCTCTTACGCTCCACTTTAAGACTCTCGCAGACCTACTGCACCGTCAAGCTCCATACAGCGCCGTATACCGCAGCCGTCAAGTGCCAACCCGGCGCGCCTCACCGTTCGGACTCCACCTGTCACTCGACCGTCCCGGCCCTGCGCCCACATCCGGATCACGCATCTGCACCCGCCAGCCCTTGAAGGTGAGCAGCTCCGCACCGACCCTCTGCTCCCCCATCAAGTCCTTCCGACAGCCCTCCGCCTCGGACCGCCGCCCCAACAGCATCGCCACCAAGCGATCCACAATGCCCGGGGCGACCTCATTGAGCTTCGCACTCACCGCCATGCCTGGCCGATTCGCCGTGAGATCGCCCTCTGGACGCAGAGAGCCCCGGCCGTCGTCAGCCACCGCAGCATCCGACGCGGTCGGCTACGGTGTGCCAGCCAGGTACGACACCAGAACCTCGAGAACGGCATCCCGGTACTCCTCCACCAGCACATTCAACTTCCCCGGTGAGCAGTTCTACATCGCCCACCGGCCGCACCACGGCATCGCCAACGCCCGACCGCTACGCCCATTGCCCACGCCGATCGACGATCGCGACGTGTTATCCCGCCGCGACCACCTCGGCAGCATCCTTCACGAATAACAACATGCGGCACGACCTGCACGGATGAGGTATTCGGCAGGGACAGCCCTCCCCGGACCTCGCCAGCACAGCTCCAGTCATCGCCACGCTCGACGAATACGAGACCTATGTCAAAGCTGGTACACCTGCCTCTCGGCACACGGGGACCCCAAGCTAGCCAGTGTGTTGTCTATGCTGGCGCGCGCAGCGTCTGCACATGCTCAGTACCGGTACCCAGGGTGCGGAGCACCTGGTCGGCCGCGTGTGCGTGGCGTCGTCACGTTGGCTCGGGGACACGCCTCCTGCGGCAGCGCGTTCCATCCCATTGAGGAGTCGCTGCCGACGGACGGCGTATGCACACTCTGGCGCCCGCGTGGTGCCCTCTGTCAGGTCGGCAAGATCGCGGTGTACTGGGTGCCGACGTTGTACGGCGGCCGATCGCGCAGGCCGCGTACGCAACGGCACGATGGACTACGCGCCGGTAACCTTGGCGCTGCCGCGCCTGTCGCAACGTGCCCGAAAAGGAACAGTTGCTCAGCCCCGTCGACAGGTTCGCCAGGTTCATGGCGAGCCCCAGACCGGGTTCTTCCTCATATCCGACCTAGGGTCTGTTGCGAAAGTGCTGGTCACAGCCACTCGTTGAGGACTGCGACCAGCACGGTTGCTTCGTAGCGGACGGCGAGTTTGTCGTATCTCGTGGCGACCGCGCGGTGTCGCTTGAGTCGGTTGATCCCGCACTCGACCGCGTGCCGATGCTTGTAGTCGGCCTTGTCGAACGTCGGTGGCCGTC
>NZ_JAGFNO010000056.1:0-32707 GCF_017592595.1 Streptomyces sp. NEAU-YJ-81
ATCGCGTCGCCCTTGGCGAGCGGGGCCAGGTACTTCTTCTTCAGCTCCTCGGAGGCGGAGAGGATGACCGGCAGCGACCCCAGCTTGTTGACCGCGGGGATCAGGGAGGACGAGGCGCAGACCCGGGCGACCTCCTCGATGACGATCACGGTGGCCAGCGCGTCCGCGCCGGAGCCGCCGTAGGACTCGGGGACGTGCACCGCGTGCAGATCGTTCGCGACCAGGGCGTCGAGCGCCTCCTGGGGGAAGCGGGCCCCCTCGTCGACCTCTGCCGCGAAGGGGGCTATCTTCGCCTCGGCGAGAGAGCGGACGGCGTCACGGAGCATGTCGTGCTCCTCGGACGGGCGATATAGGTCGAAGTCCGACACAGATTCTCCTAAGACATGGCACTCAGTACCCTCATTATGCATGTGGAGTGCCACGCCAAAAGGGAGTCGGTAGTTTCGTGGCCATGAACGATCAACACGACGGAGCAGGACGGAGCGGGGAGAGCGGCCCCGCAGCCACAGACGACCAGGAGAAGGTCCCCATCAGAGACCTCCTCGTGTCGGCCGCTTTCGAACTCTTCACCGAACGCGGCTACGACAGCACGACCATTGACGACATCGTGCGCCGCGCCGGCGTGGGGCGCCGCTCGTTCTTCAGGTACTTCCCCACCAAGGAGGAAGTCGTCTTCCCCGATCACGAACGAGCCCTTGCCGACATGGTTCGCTACCTGGAAGACGGCGCCCAGGACCCCGACCCGGTCGGTCGCGCCTGCGGCGCCGCCCGGCTCGTCATGCGCATGTACGCGGAGAACGCCGAGTTCTCGGTGAAGCGGTACGCGCTCACCCGTAAGGTCGCAGCGCTCAATGCCTACGAAACGTCCGTGGTGCGGCGCTACGAGCGCGCCCTCGCGGCCTACCTCACACGCCGGTTCGCCACACTGTCGGACGGCGACGTCCGGGCATACACGGTCGCCGCGAGCGTCGTCGCCGCGCACAACTTCGGACTGCGCGCCTGGCTGCGCTCCGGAGCCCGCGGCGACGCGGCCGCAGGCGTGGACCAGGCACTCGACCTCGTCCATCGCACCTGGAGCGATACCGGCGAGACCCTCGTCCTGGTCACGAAGAGCAACACCCCGAGGTGGCAGATCATCCAGCGGCTCGAGGGAATGTGACGGGAAGAACAGAGACGGAACTAAGTTCCCTGAAGTAGGGTACTTAGTGCCCTAAACCGTAAGCGACAGAGCACACCACACCCCTCAGCCCCGCCCGGCCCGATCGCGGGCGGGGTGCCGCCTTGCTATCACGGTGAAACAACCGCCAGGTACCGAGCGGAGAGTAGGGCAGGAAGGCGATGCCCTGCTCCCTGCAGTACGGCAGCACCTCGTCCTTCCACTCCCTGGTCTACAGCGACAACTCCGACTGCACGGATGTCACCGGGTGCACGGCCTGAGCACGCTTGATGTGGTCCACCGTCGACTCGGACACGTCGATATGCCGGGCCTTGCCCGCAGTCACCATCTCGGCGAGCGCGCCCCAGGACTCCTCGATGGGCACCTCGGGGTCGACGTGGTCGGTGCCGAGTCGGCGCAGGCTCGCGTCGATCGACTTGCGGATGGCCGAGGCGGAAGTCTCCTCGTCCCGTGGGCCGCCATGTCGTAGCCGTACGACATTCCCATGCAGCCCTGGCCGAGAACGCCGACTCGGGGTCCGTTGGCGCGCCACGCGTCAGACCGCGCTGTGCCCGGGGAACCGCGTTCCGGGGAATGACAGGCCCCCCCACACGCCTACCGCGCAGGTCATCGGCGCCCGCACACTCGAAGGCATGACACGTGAGCAGCCCACCAGCGGGGGCACCGAGCTGGGCCGCTTTCTGCGCGCCCGCCGGGCTCGGATCAGCCCCGCCGAGGCCGGTCTCACGGTTGGCTCCGGGCTGCGCCGCACGCCCGGGCTGCGCCGTGAGGAACTTGCCACTCTCGCCGGCATCAGCGTCGACTACTACACCCGCCTGGAGCGCGGCAAGGAGACCAGGCCCAGCTCGTCCGTCGTCGACTCCCTGGCCCGGGCCCTGTGCCTGGAGGAGGACGAGTACGAGCATCTGCGCAGCCTGGCCGCCCTCGCCGCCCGCACCGCACCGGAACCTCCGACGCCGCCCAGCCGGACCATACGGCCGGGTGTGAAGCTGCTGCTGGAAAGCCTGCGGCCGAACCCCGCACACGTGATCAGCCGCACCAACGACCTGCTCGCCGCCAACCCCAGCGGGCTCAGACTCCTCGCCGGGATCGATGAGTGGCCGACCAGACAGCGCAACATCGCCCGCTACGTCTTCCTTCATCCCACCGCCCGCGACCTGTTCCACGACTGGGACAACCAGGTCCGGGGCTGTGTCGCCCGGCTGCGCACCCTGGCCGGAACCGACCCCGACGCCCCGGACCTGACCCGGCTCGCCGGTGAACTGCTGCTCAAGAGCCCGGAGTTCGCCCGACTGTGGGAGCACTACGACGTCAAAGGCAGCGCCCACGGCCGTAAGACCTTCCACCACCCCGAGGTGGGCGACCTCACCCTCGGCTACCAGGCGATGGAACTGGAAGACACCCCCGGCCACCGGCTCGTCACGTACTACGCCGAGCCCGGCACCACCGAGCACGACACCCTCGTCCTCCTCGACATGCTCGGCTCCCAGTCGATCCCGCACAAACCGGCCTCGCCCCAGGACGAGACCACGTCGTCCTCCCCCTGACCCCACACCGTGAGCGCCAGTCCACGGCGCTGGTCAGGACTGTCCGCGCCGTTGCTGTTCGGGCTTCGTGTCCGGGCGCTTGGCGGGATGAGGTGCGGCGATGTCGAGCAGCAGCATGGCGTCGTGGTCGGGGGTACCGGGCTCGGCGGTGTAGACGCCGAGGCGTTGGCCCGGGGTGCCTTCGACGTGCATGCCCTGACCACTGAGCGTGAGGACGCCGACCTGGGGGTGGTGGAAGGTCTTCTGAACGCTCTTGCGCCCGATGACGTCGTAACGCTCCCACAGCTTGGCGAAGTCCGGGCTTTTGAGCAGGAGTTCACCCATAAGATTGGTGAGGTCAGGGGCGTCCGGATCGGTGCCGGCCAGGGTGCGCAGCCGGGCGACACAGCCCCGGACCTGGTTGTCCCAGTCGGGGAAGAGGGTGCGCGCGGTGGGGTGGAGAAAGAGGTAGCGGGCGAGGTTGCGCTGTGTGGCGGGCCAGTCGGCGAGGCCCGCGTACAGGGCGAGGCCGCCGGGGTTCCAGGCGAGGACGTCCATGCTTCGGCTGACGACGTAGGCGGGGTTCGGCCGTAGCGTCTCCAGGATCAGCTTCAGGTGCGGGCGCACGGTTCGGCTCGGCGGTGGCGGAGGTTCGGGGGTGTAGCGGGCGGCCCGGGCGGCGAGCTCGCGCAGGTGCTGGTGCTCGGCGTCGTCAAGGTGCAGGGCACGGGAGAGGGCGTCGAGCACGGAGGGACTCGGGCGGGTCTCCTTGCCGCGCTCCAGGCGGACGTAGTAGTCGATGCTGATTCCGGCGAGCGTGGCCAGCTCCTCGCGGCGCAGGCCGGGGGTGCGGCGCAGGCCGGCACCTACGGTGAGGCCGACCCGGTCGGGGCTGGTCTGGGTGCGTCGCGCGCGCAGAAACCGGCCCAGTTCCATGTCGGCGTTCCTGCTGGTGCTCTGCTCGGATGCCATATCGACAGTGTCACACCGCGCTGACCTGCGTGGCAGGCGTGTGGGGGGCCCTGTCACACCCCTGAACGTCGCTCCCCGGCATGGCCCGGCCTGCCATCGGGGCCGAAAAGGCGCGAGGCTCGATTTCTGTCAGCCCGGCCTTCCCCATGCAGGAGATCCTCCCTTGTCCACGTCCGCCTCGCCCGCGTCGCTCCACCTCGGCGCGGCCGGTTCGCCGCCGCAGAGTAAGTCCGGCGCGCGTCCGGCGCTGGCCGCTGTACTGCTCGGCTTCTTCACGATCATGGTCGACGCGATGATCGTGAATGTGGCCCTGCCCTCGATCGGACGCGGCTTCGGCAGTGGGATGACCGGGCTGCAGTGGGTGGTCGACGGGTACACCCTCGCCTTCGCCGCGTTCCTGCTGTCCGCCGGCGCGATCAGCGACCGCATCGGGGCCCGCCAAGCGTTCGCCTGCGGCCTGGGCCTGTTCGTGGCAGCGTCCGCGGTCTGCGCGATGGCACCGAATCTGGGCATTCTGGTGGCGGCGCGGCTGGTGCAGGGAGCCGGGGCCGCGGTCGTCGTTCCATCCTCCCTCGCCCTGCTGCGCGAGACCTTCCCCGACCCGGCCGCCCGAGCGAAGGCGATCGCCCTGTGGGGCGTGGGCGGCTCAGTCGGCGCCGCTGCCGGGCCCGTGGCCGGCGGGCTGCTCACCCTCATCGACTGGCGGATGATCTTCTTCGTCAACCTGCCCGTCGGCGCGGTGGCCCTGGTGCTCCTCAAGCGCGCCCAGCCCTCTCCACGCCAGGAGGTGCCCTTCGACTGGACCGGCCAGGTGGCCGCCGTCGCCACCATGGGCGCGCTGACATACGCGGTCATCGAGGCCGGTGCCGACGGGTTCGGCACCGCGCCGGTCCTGGTCGCCTTCGCGGTGGCGGTCGTGGCGGCCATCGTCTTCGGCGCGGCGCAGGCTCGTGGGCGGCATCCGATGACGCCGCTGCCCCTGCTGCGCTCCCGCACGGTGGCGCTCTCGGTCGCCATCGGGTTCGCCCTGAACGTCGGCTTCTACGGGATGATCTTCCTGCTGGGGCTGTACCTCCAGCAGGTGCACGGGCTGAGCGCGCTCGCCACCGGCATGGCCTTCCTGCCGATGACCGTGCTCACCTCCTTCATGAGCCCCGTCGCCGCCCGCCTGGCCACCCGGTTCGGTGCGCGGATGCCCGTGATCAGCGGCCAGCTCCTGATGGCCGCGGGCCTGCTGGCGATGGTGGCGGTCCCCACCGACTCGCCGGCGTGGTTGTCGGTGCTGCTGATGGTGCCCATCGGCGCCGGTGGCGCGATGGCCGTGACCGCCCTGACGGCGCTGCTCCTGGAGAAGGTGCCCGCCGAGCGCGCCGGCGTCGCCAGTGGTGTGCTGAACGCCGCCCGCCAGCTCGGGGGCGCACTGGCCGTAGCGGTCTTCGGCGCGCTGGTCGCCGACCGGTCCGGATTCGTCTCCGGTCTGCACACCAGTCTGCTGATCGCCGCGGCGACCGTGGCGGTGAGCGTCATAGCCACCGTGCTTTTGCGGGCTCAAGTGCCCCATCGGCTTCCGGCCACCGTCACCGACGCGGGCCCACGTCTGCTCGAACGCTGACCTGTCACCCGCCCCATCCCGTCCCAAACAGAAGGAAGATCCCATGCAAACCGTCACCCTCAACAACGGCGTCAAGATGCCGATCCTCGGTTTCGGCGTGTACCAGATCCCGCCGGAGGAGACCGAGCAGGCCGTCACTGACGCCCTCGCGGCCGGCTACCGGCTCCTCGACACCGCCGCCGCCTACCTCAATGAGGAGGCCGTCGGCCGCGCCATCAAGAACAGCGGCCTCCCGCGGGAGGAGCTGTTCGTCACCACCAAGCTGTGGGTCCAGGACGCGCCGGCCCAGGAGAACACCAAGCGCGCCTTCGATGCCTCGCTGAACAAGCTCGGCCTGGACTACCTCGACCTGTACCTGATGCACCAGCCCTACGGCGACGTGTACGGCCAGTGGCGCGCCATGGAGGACCTCCACCGCGAGGGGCGCGTCAAGGCGATCGGCGTGTCCAACTTCTACCCCGACAGGCTCCTCGACCTCGTCATCAACAACGAGGTCAAGCCCGCGGTCAACCAGATCGAGACCCACCCGTTCTTCCAGCGCACCGCCGACCAGGAGCTCATGCGCGAGCACGGGGTCCAGATCCAGTCGTGGGGCGGCTTCGCCGAAGGCAAGAACAATATCTTCGCTCACCCGGTCCTGAGCGAGATCGGCGAGAAGCACGGCAAGTCCGTGGCGCAGGTCGTGCTCCGCTGGCTGGCCCAGCGCGGCGTTGTCGCGATCCCCAAGTCGGTGCGCCCCGACCGCATGGCGGAGAACATCGACGTCTTCGACTTCGAGCTCACCGACGACCAGATGGCGGCCATCGCCACTATGGACATCGGGTCGACGCTGTTCTTCGACCACCACGCCCCGGAGATGGTCAGCTGGCTCAGCGCGCGGCGTCTGAACGGCTGACCGGCAGACGGCGACAGCACGGACACCAGAACTCCCAAGGACCACGGTTTGGCCATGTCCCAGAAACAGAACATCATCGATGTGCTCCTGGTCGGCGCGACCGGCAGCAGACGCCGTACGCGCCCTTCGCGGGACCGGCGGATGACGGCGGGCGGACTCGGCGCAGGGAAAGGCGCACCCGCCGCGCCGGGGCGACGCGCGCTCCTTCGTGGCGCACTTCTGGGAGGAGCCACCATCATGACCGGTGTTCAGATCGCCGGTTGTTCCACATCCCCGACACGTGGGGACGCGCCGCAATCCGCTGAGCGACCTGCCTCGGCGACCTCACCCGGGAAGCGGGTCCTGCTGGCCTACTTCTCCCGGCCGGGTGAGAATTACTACTACGGCGGGCGCACCAATCTCAAGATCGGGAACACCGAAGCACTCGCCCGGATGATCGGCGAGCGCATCGAGTGCGACGTGCACCGCATCGAAGGCGTCGCCCCCTACCCCGACGACTACGACGCGACGGTCGCGCGCAACGTCCGCGAACAGAATTCCGACGCGCGGCCGGCCGTCGCCAACCCCCCGTCCTCGCTCGGCCGTTACGACGCGGTACTTCTGGCCAGCCCCATCTGGAACGTCAGAGCACCCATGATCATGTCGACCTTCAGCGAGAGGTACGACTTCCGCGGCAAGACGGTCTATCCGGTCACGACGTACGCGATGAGCGGATTGGGCACCACCGAACGCGACTACGCGGCGTCCTGCCGGGGCGCGACCATCGGGGAAGGACTCGCGGTGCGCGGCGAGAAAGTCCGGGAAGCCGATACCGAAGTCCGAACGTGGCTGCGGCGCATCGGCCTTCTCCGGGACTGACCCGCGTCTCCCAAACGGCCCAGTCTGGCAGCGCCACGCCCTGTGAAACAGGTGGGAGAGGGGGCCCTGTCACACCCTGGCTGGCCGTGCCCCGGAACAACACGACCTGTCACACGGCCAGTTGGCCCGCCAGGCTGGGCGGAAGCCGACATGCCATGAGGGGCAAGGGTGACCCTCCGTCGTGGGCCCACACCGATCAGCAAGTCCCCCAACTTTCCCCGTGCCGAGAGAGTGAATATGTCTGCCGAAACCTCCGGGTCAGCCGCGTCTCCCCCCACCCAGCCCCCGTCCGCACCATCGCGTCGTACCTTCATCGCCACAACCTCCGTGGCCGGCGGCGTGATCGCGGCGGGCGGGCTGATCGCAGGTCCTTCGCTGCTCGGCGCCGAGCAGGCCGCTGCCGCCGAGGCATCGCCCAGCAGCCGCCTCACCTTGGCCGTCAACGGCCGGCGGCACACCGTCACCGTGGACAACCGGACATCACTGCTGGACCTGCTGCGCGAGCACCTCGGCCTGACCGGCTCGAAGAAGGGTTGTAACGCCGGTGCCTGCGGGGCCTGCACGGTGTTGGTCGACGGGCGGCGGGTCAACTCCTGCCTCACCCTGGCGGTTCGCCTGGAGAGCGCCGAGGTCACCACCGTCGAGGGCCTGGCCAAGGGCGACGAACTCCACCCGCTGCAGCAGGCGTTCATCGACCAGGACGCATTCCAGTGCGGCTACTGCACGCCGGGCCAGATCATGTCGGCCGTCGGCTGCGCACAGGAGGGCCACACCGGCTCCAAGGAGGAGATCCGGGAGTGGATGAGCGGCAACATCTGCCGCTGCGGGTGTTACGTGAAGATCGTGCGCGCGGTCGAGCAGGCCTCGGGCCGGAAGTGAGTGCCGATGTATCCCTTCTCCTTCACCAAGGCGCCCAGCACGCATGAGGCTCTTGAGGCCGGTCGGCGCGGCGGCCGTTACATCGCCGGTGGCACCACCCTGGTCGACCTGATGCGCGAGACCGTCGAACGCCCCGACACGCTGGTCGACATCAGCGACCTGCCGCTGCGCGAGGTCACCGTCACCGAACGCGGCGGCCTGCGCATCGGCGCGCTGGTGACCATGGCCGAGGCCGCCGCCGACCGCAAGGTGCGCACCACATATCCGGTCATCTCCCAGGCGCTGGAGCTGAGCGCGTCCGCCCAGCTGCGCAACATGGCCACCCTCGGCGGCAACATCATGCAGCGCACCCGCTGCCCCTACTTCCGTGACGTGACGGCCGCCTGCAATAAGCGCGAGCCCGCCTCCGGTTGTGCCGCGCGGGAGGGTTACAACCGCACCCACGCGATCCTGGGCACCTCCGAGGACTGCGTGGCCACCCATCCTTCCGACGTGGCCGTCGCCTTCGCCGCGCTGGAGGCAGGCGTATCTCTACTCGGCCCGGACGGGGAGCGCACCGTCCCCTTCTCCGACTTCCTGCTCCGGCCCGGCCGCACCCCTGATCGCGAACAGGCTCTGAAGAAGGGCGAGTTGATTACCGCCGTGGAGATCCCGGCCTACCCGCGTCCGCTGAAGTCCGGCTACCTGAAGGTACGGGACCGCCAGTCCTACGAGTTCGCCCTCACCTCCGCCGCGGTCGCCCTGCACGTCCGCGGCGGCGTGATCCGCGAAGCCAAGGTCGCCGCCGGCGGCGTGGGAACGGTGCCGTGGAAGCTGCCCGCCGTTGAGCGAGTCCTCATCGGCGAACGCCCCTCGGAACGACTCTGGGCCCGGGCGGCCACGTCGGCCGTGGACGGGGCCAGGCCGCTGCAGCACAACCGGTTCAAGGTCGAGCTGCTCAAGCGGACCGTCGAACGCCAGCTGCGCATCGTAGGAGACATGGCATGAGCCCCCAACCGCAGGCAGCCGTCGGCGCACCCCTCTCCCGCGTGGACGGGCGCCTGAAGGTGACAGGGCAGGCGAAGTACGCCGCCGACCATGAGCCCGAGGGCGTCGTGCACGCCGTCGTGGTCGACAGCAGCGTCGCCCGAGGCCGGATCACCGGCATCGACACCCGCGCCGCCGAAGCCCAGGCCGGTGTGCTGAAGGTGATCCACCACCGCAACGCCCCCAAACTGCCCTACCGCGACAACCCGGGATCGCTCAACCTCCCAGGGGAGCGGCTGCGCGTCTTCCAGGACGACCAGGTCCACTTCCACGGCCAGCCGGTCGCCGTCGTCGTGGCCACCACCTTGGAGGCCGCCCAGCACGCCGCGACCCTGGTGAGGATCGGCTACGACGCCGAGCGGTCCGCCACCGATCTGGCCGATGCCCCGGCGACGGGCGAGCCGGTGACCTACGCGCGCGGCGACGCGGAGGCGGCCCTGCGCGACGCCCCCGTCCGGCTGGAGATGACGTACCGGACAGCCCGGAACCATCACAACGCGATGGAGCTCCACGCCACCGTCGCCCAATGGGATGGTGACAAGCTCACGCTGTGGGACAAGACCCAGTGGGTGCAGAGCCCGCGGGACGAACTCGCCGCCAATTTCGGCATTCCGGCCGAGTCCATCCGCGTCATCTCACCCTTCGTCGGCGGCGCGTTCGGCAACGCCGCACGCGCCTGGCCGCACATCACCATCGCGGCCCTCGCCGCCCGCGAGACGGGCCACCCGGTCAAGCTCGTCCTCACCCGCAGGCAGCTCTACTTCGGAGTGGGCTACCGGCCGGCATACGAGTACAAGGTGCGCCTGGGCAGCGACCGCCGCGGACGCCTGACCGCGATGACCCACGACCTGCGCGCCGAGACCTCCAGGTACGAGACGTTCGCCGAGCGCGGCGTCCTCTCCCCCGGGCAGATGCTCTACACCACCCCCAACGTCGCCCAGACGCACCGGGCGGTGCCCCTGGACGTGAACACCCCGACCCCGATGCGCGGCCCGGGCTACTCCACCGCCGCCTTCCCCATCGAGAGCGCGATGGACGAACTCGCTCACGAGCTCGGCATCGACCCCATCGAGCTGCGGCTGCGTAACGAACCGGAGAACGACCAGTCCAGCGGGCGGCCGTTCGCCACCCGGCGGCTACGCGAGTGCTACACCGTCGGCGCCCGCGAGTTCGGCTGGAACCGCCGCAACCCCCGGCCCCGCTCCACCCGCGACGGCGACTGGCTGATCGGCACCGGCATGGCGACCGCGCTCTACGACACCCTGCGGGCCCCGGGCCAGGCCCGGGTACGGCTGGACGCCGACGGCACCGCCCTGGTCGAGTCCGCGACCAGCGACATGGGCCCCGGCACCTACACCTCCATGACCCAGATCGCCGCCGACGCCCTCGGTCTCGCGGTCCGCAACGTGACCTTCCGGCTCGGCGACACGAACCTGCCCACCGCCCCGCTCCACGGCGGCTCGCTGACCATGGCCAGCGTCGGATCCACCGTCCAGGACGGCTGCGACAAACTGCGGCAGCAGGCGATCGAACTGGCCGTCGAGGACGAGGACTCGCCGCTGTACGGCGCCGACACCGACGACATCGTCGTACGAGGCGGCCGACTGCACGTGAAGACTGATCCCGCGCGCGGGGAGACGTACCGGCAACTCCTCGGCCGCAACAACCGCGCGCATCTGGAAGCGCTCGGCTCCTGGACCCCGGGCCAGTCCCGGTCCTCGATGTACGCCTACGGCGCGGTGTTCGCCGAGGTCGGTGTGGACGCCCGCCTGGGCCTGGTGCGGGTGCGGCGGATGCTCGGCGTCTTCGACGCGGGCCGGATCATCAGCCCCAAGCTGGCTGACAGCCAGGCCATCGGCGCGATGACCGGCGGTATCGGTATGGCGCTGCTGGAGCACACGGTCACCGACCACCGTGACGGCCGGATCGTGGGCGCCAACCTGGCCGACTACCTGGTCCCGGTCAACGCCGACGTCCCCGACCTGAAGGCGATCTACGTCGACGGCAGGGACGACGAGGCCGACCCCATCGGCGTCAAGGGCCTCGGCGAGGTCGTCCTGGTCGGTGTGGCACCGGCCATCGCCAACGCCGTCTTCCACGCCACCGGCCGACGGGTGCGCGATCTGCCCATCACCGCCGAGGCGCTGCTCTGAGCCTCCCCTGGGCAGCGGTGACGACGCGCGGGCTGCCGAACCTTCGCCTGGCCGTGCCGTTCGAACAGGTCACGTTCCGGCACGGCATGGCCGCCTTCGGGGCCACGAGTTGCCCGTCGCGTGGTGACCTGATCCGTAACGCCTCCCGGCGTCCTCACCCGCGGTGGGCGGACAGAGCACCTGCCGAGGGCGCGGACCGGCATTCGTGATGTGCCTGATGCCTGGGAACTCGACTGGACCTTCGAGGCATGGGCCCCCGACACCCGGCTTCGGGTGGCCTATCCGCCGTCGTTCGTCCTGGCCGGTTCCGCGGCCTGCGCCCTGACGACCGATGGCGCCGGCACCCACACGTGGGAGTTCCCCGTCAACGGATACCAAGCCGAATGGCTGCACCTCGCCGATGTCGTGGACGGCCGCACCGAGCCACTGATCGGGCTCGCCACCGCGATCGCGGACATGGTCTACGCCCTGGATCTGGCCGACGGTGCCGCCGCTCTCCTGGAGGACCACGGATGACCACGCCCCTGATCAGCGTCGCCTTCGACGGCCCGGTCACCGCTGCCCGCCACTCCCCCACCATCGCCGGGCTGCCTGCCCGCTTCCGTACTGCCGCCAAGGCGTCGGACGCGGACTTCCTGGTCGTCGACGGCACGACGCCCGACTGGCCCGCCGCGTGCGCGAATACCCGCGCCGTTCTGATCGACCGCCCTCGCGCGGCCGGCGAAGACCTGCCCCGCACCACCCTGGCGTTCGCCGACACCGGCTACCCCTCCGACCCGGCCCGGACCGCCGAACTCCCCCGGATCAGGGCCTCTCTCGACGACACCGTCAGCATCGTCGAGTCCACCGTATCCGTGGCCGACCCGGACGAACTTCCCGACGGCCTGCTCTCCCAACTCACCCTGGATGGCCCGACGCGTTCGCGGCGTTCTGCGCCGACACCTACGCCGCCGTCAGGGGCGAACAGCGCACCGGACTTCCCACGGTCGGCGACGGCCTGCGATCCATCGAAATCATCGACGCACTGCTGCACAGCGCCGCCACCGGCGGCTGGTCCGAGATCGGTGCCGCCGACGCAGCGGTCACCGCGGAAACGGAGAAGTCGTGACAGAGCAGTCCCGCCACCCGGTCACCCTCTTCACCGGCCAGTGGGCCGACATGCCCTTCGAGGAGCTGGCGCGCCGCGCCGCCGAGTGGGGCTACGACGGCCTGGTGATCGCCGCCAGCGGCGATCACCTCGATCTCGCCCGCGCCGCCGAGGACGACGCGTACGCGCAATCCCGGCTCGACATCCTCGACCGCCATGGCTTGAAGGTGTGGGCGATCTCGAACCACCTGGCCGGCCAGGCCGTGTGCGACGACCCGATCGACTTCCGCCACTAGGCGATCCTGCGCGACTACGTATGGGGCGACGGTGACGCCGAGGGTGTGCGGCAGCGCGCCGCCGAGGACATGAAGCGGGCCGCCCGCGTGGCCCGCAAGCTCGGTGTCGATGTCGTCGTCGGCTTCACGGGATCGTCGATCTGGCCGTACGTCGCGATGTTCCCGCCGGTGCCCGGCGAGGTCATCGACCGTGGCTACGAGGACTTCGCGAATCGGTGGAACCCCATCCTCGACGTCTTCGACGCCGAGGGCGTGCGCTTCGCCCACGAGGTGCACCCCAGCGAGATCGCGTACGACTACTGGACGAGCGTGCGCACTCTGGAGGCCATCGACCGCCGCGAGACCTTCGGGTTCAACTGGGACCCCTCGCACATGGCGTGGCAGGGCATCGATGTGGTGTCGTTCATCACCGACTTCTCCGACCGCATCTACCACGTGGACTGCAAGGCCACCCGCATCCGCGAGGCCAGCGGCCGCCAGGGCATCCTCGGCTCGCATCTGACATGGGGAGACCCGCGTCGGGGTTGGGACTTCGTCTCGACCGGACACGGCGACATCCCCTGGGAAGACGCCTTCCGGGCGCTCGCGTCGATCGGCTACGACGGCCCCATCTCCATCGAGTGGGAAGACGCCGTCCCGGCGGTGGAATTGCCTGCGCGCCGCCCCACCTCGTCCTCCCAAGGCGGTGTATTCCTTCCCCTATGGCACCCGCCATCCACCGCACCCGCACAGGCTGATGGCAGTCCGCAGATCGTCCGCCAGCTCCTGGACGCCTTCACCGCGCATGGCGACCCCGAGTGGCTGACTCTGGCGGAGATCGCCGACCACCTCGTGGGCGCCGACCTGGCCACCTGGGGCCAGTGGGAGGGACGGCACAACCGGCTGATGATGGTCGGCCGCACCATCCGGTCCGCACTACGACGAGCCGGAGTGCAGATCCCCGTCGACCGTCTATCGACCCCAAACGGCCGACCTTCTACGAGCTCGCAGACATCCAACGGGCGGGCGCAGTGCGGTGCTGAGGCAGGCCGCGGAGACGGATCCCCGCTCCCTGGCACGAGGAGCCACGGCCCCAGCCGGTCAGGGCTCTCGCGTGGGATCAGCAAGACAGGGCGAGTAGTTCGTCGATCACCGGCTCTGGACCGTCATAGGTGAGGTGCGCGATGGCTGCCATTGGTGCGATCACCCGGCTCCAGGCATACAACCGGTCCCCATCGAGCCCGCACGCGGTCGCCACCCGCCGGCAACGGGCCTCGACACCCTCTTGTCCGGCGCCGGCCACCACGTAGTCGACGGCGTCGAAGCACGGGTCGCCTATGCATGCCTTGGGGTCGATCGCGACCAGACCGCGCGACGGGCCGCCGTCCAGGACGTTGCCGAGGTGCAGATCGCCGTGCAGCAACACAAGCCTGGCCTGACTGTCCAGCAACGTCTCACAGCGCCGTATCGCCCGCTGCCACACGGCCTGGTCAATCCGTGCGCCGATGGCCGGCTCGGACAGCCGCCGGCCGATCCGGACGAAGGCCTCGTCACACCGACCGCGCAGATCCAGTGGCCAGTGCGCGGGTGGGGCCACGGCGTGCAGTGCGGCAAGCAACTCTCCCCACTGCTGCGGCAATGACGTCTGCGGCATGTCCTCGGCCCCGGTGCCGGGCAGGACCTCCTCCAACACCATCGCCCCGGCCTCCGCGTCGGCAGACAATACGGCCGGCACCCGACCCGACGGCGCGAACACGCGCAGCATCTCCACCTGCCTGGCCAACAGCGCCCGATCCGGACTGAGTTTGAGAACCGCCGGCGTCCCGTCAGACCACTGACAGCGCAAGACGACAGAAGAGGCTCCACTCCCGAACAGCTCACCGAGCACGAAACCCCACCGCGCGGCCAGCCGCGCAGCGAGGTCCGGAACCCCAGCGAGCCAACCCTCGGCCCCGGGGCCGAACCGACCCACCAACCGCGCGCCGACCTCGTCCATATTCACCCCGGTAGCTTGCACCCCGAACTGCCGCCATGCACACACATATCAACACAAGCGACGTCACGGGACGCGCCAGGCCGTGATCCGTACCTGCTCCCACGTGCCCAGCGTTCCTCAACCCGTCACGCGCCCTTGACCAGCATCTCGTGCGTCAACCCCTGGATAACCCGCGGCCCCATGCAGTTCCTGCCGCCCACCTTCCAGAGCGTCATCGCCCAGCATCCGCCACCGAAAGACGGAGCCACTCCCCCCCTCGCCGTACAACACGCACGACGCCATCCACACCACCGCCCCATACCTGAGCGACCCCGGCGCCCCCGACCGCCACGCCCCCCGACGCCGTCTACACCTACAACCACGCCGACCGGCACGTCCCGAAAGTCCTCACCCAGACCCAGGCATACGCCAGCAGCGCAGCCTTCGGTGCCGACACCGCCCCCACTCAATGGCGTACATCGTAAAGTCACAGGTCACGGCTCTGATATGCGTGACGACCCGGGTGCTCACGGCGGTCGGCGGCCGATAACCACGGCGTACATCACCGAGCAGGTCCGGCTCCGATACGATGCCAGGTACGGCCGCGTCCACCACTGACCCCCGCCAACGCCCCATCAAGCGGCCGGCACGCCACGACAACGCGGGAGACTGCGGGGACACAGAAGCGGCAGTGGATCACCACCCGCAGGAATGAACCCAACACTCCCGCCCAGCAGTTGACCAAGAGCACTTCACGAGGTCCAGACCGAACGGGACGAGCTGGCCAACGCACAGCAGGCGTTGAGCCGCCAGGCCGAACAGACCCAGCACGACGTCGAGACAGTCTCTCTCCCACAATCCGGTATCGACCTGCTGGGAGCGCAGTTCAGCGACAGTGGCGACCTCCCCGGCGCGTTCAAGCGGCGGAGGGCCGGGGGGTGGTGCGGCCGAAGGTGGTGTCGCCGCCGCCCAGGCGACGCCAGTAGCGGGAGTCGTGGGTACGCAACCCGTCGACGACTTCCCAGAGGACGGCGAACTCCGAGCCGAGCATGGCGTGTTCGGTGCTCTGGCCGGGGGGCCGACGCAGACGGGGATGACCAGGACGGCGAACTTTCCCGCTCCGGAGGGGCGGGCGCAGGACGCGGCCGAGGGCCTGGATGATGCCGGAGGCGCCGCGCTCGGGATCGGCGAACAAAACGGCGTCCACGTCGGACACACCGACGCCTTCGCCCAGGATACGGACGTTGGACAGCACGGCCCGTCGACGTGGCCGGCGGGGCCTGAGCGGCGGCGCAGCAGGGGGACGCCTTCGAGCTCGGCCGAGTACTGGGCGCGCACACGGGGTGGCAGCTCGCTGTACAGGGCGCGGGCCCACAGGCGGCGCACGCAGGTCGTGGAGGCGGCTGCCACGACGGTGCGGGACAGTGTCCCGCTGAACTGGCGGGCGCAGGCCATGCGGCTGTGGAAGCTGATGACGCGGCGGATACGGTGGGTGCCCATGACGTGCAGCAGGCAGACCTGCAGAGCTGCCAGCCGCAGGCCGCTGGGGTGGTGGGAGATGCACCGCCACAACAGCCCCCACCGAACCCGATCAACCAGCCAATGACGACCTGCCGCACGACCGCCCGGCTTCGACGCCTCCGCAGGTCCACCGGATCACCGACCGCGCCGACGGCGGGGAGCGAACCATCACCTTCCAGCTCTGGCACTGGCACGACGACGGCGAGCACTACGACTTGGAGCACTTCCAACTCCTTCCGGCAGGCGGAGAATGGCGCGTCCAGGTCCGCCGGACCACCTACTGGGCGCTCGGCCAGGATCGGCTGGCCCGCCACGGGGTGCCACTGCTCCCTGCCATGACGCGGTAGCTCCGCACCGGCCGCTGAACCGCAGCCAGACCCCTCAGCCGCCCCAAACGCGCCGTCAAGGACTCCGCATCGCCGCTTTGCCGGACATCTCATCACGGCGAGCAACACCGGGCTCGGACACGACAGTGTGTCGGGCCGCGGAACCAGCCAGTGGACGAGCTCCCCCGAGCCGAGTACATCCGGGATCATGAAACATGCTCCCGGATGACTGGCAACTCACCGACGGCGGCGCCGACTTCCTCGCCCGAGCCGGAGACTTCCTGCGCTCCCGGCCCGCTCTGCACAACACGCCGTTGACGGACATCGAAAAACTGCGAACACGTGGGGTGGATTCACACGGTGCCGCAGCCACCGTCTTCGGCCTTCTAGAGTCACGAGGCGAGGTCTGCGCCATCTTTTACCGCACTCCGCGCGGATACCTGTGGGTCACCCCACTGCCTGCCGAGCAGGCCGGCACCCTCGCCGCTCACCTGGCCGGCCTCGGCCACTCCCCTTCCGGTGTCCTCGCGGACCACGACACCGCCACCGCTTTCGCGGATGCATGGCAGCGGCACACGGACGCAGCACCGGCGCCCTTCTGGCAGGCTCATCTTTACCGTCTCGGCACGCTCACCCCACCGCAGCCACGCCCAGAGGGCGGTGGTCGCGTCGCAGGTAAAAGGGACCACGAGCAAGTCGTCTGCTGGTGCCGTGAGTTTTGCGTCGATGTCGGGGAGCAGTCCTCCATCGACTTGATCGATTCCGGCTCTTGGGCCGACTCGCGCTTCGGCGACAGGCACTTCACGCTCTGGGAGACCCTGGACGGCATTCCCGTCTCCATGGCGGCCGCGACCTCGATCGTCGGCGGCATGATCCGGGTGGACCCCGTCTACACCCCAGCTCACCTCCGCGGCCGCGGCTACGCGGGCGCCGTGACGGTCGAGGTGAGCCGTGCCGCGCTGGCCGCGGGCGCGACGGACGTCGTCCTGTTCACCGACCCGGCCAACCCCACCAGCAACGCCCTCTACCAGCGCATCGGATACGTCCACATCGCCGACTTCACCGGATACAAGTTCTCCTACAGCGCACCAGAGGCCAGTGAGGAACATGACCGACACAAAACGCGCCTGCCATCAGGAAGTTGATTCGCCGACTCTGTCCTATCGGTCGTAGCAGGGAGGAAGAACACCCTCTCAGAGGGCGTTATGAGGCGTAATATCCGTTCTGAGGTCGCCTGATCGTGTGGGCTGCGGAATCCGGGCAGGTCGGTCGGCTTGGCCGTGTTGGGGTGGCGGGGTGAGTGAGCGCAAGCCCTACAAGAGCGACTCATTCGACGAGCAGTGGGTGTCGATCGAGCCTGTGCTCTCCGCACAGAAGGCCCGGCACCCCTCGGCCACGGTCCACGGGCCACGAGGGCAAGTACGCGATGCGGGAACCACTGCCCGATACCGAGAGATCGCAACCATGGCGATCATGAAAGCTGGGGAACCACGGATCTCACGGGTTGGCCGTCCAACGCCTGTTTCGCACGCTCGCTCATCATGTAGGCGAAGGCTGTCAGATTACCTTCTTGATTCTTCCAATCAGAATTCATCTGTATCGTTATCAGAACCGTCTCTATCCGAATAAACGCTACAACGACCGGCGAGCCACCCTCTTCCTTCGAGATAACCTTCCGATCTTCCTTTGCAATATACGAGTCGGAGAAGTATGCTCCCGGCTTCACCTGGATCACTTCGCCCGACTTCGAAGCCTTCGCATAGTTGGCCTCTGCTGAAGCTGAACTCGTATAGGCGTCCACAAAGAAGTTCGCATCCTGAGATCCGGGCAGATTCCAAAAAACATCTCCGGCGTTACGCCGATCGGCCTCAGACACACAGTCAAAGCACGCTAGGTAGCCGTTCAAGTGCGGACCACCCGAAACCTCCCAGCCCGGAGGCAAGACATCACGGTCCGGGAGGATCTTCGAGACAAGATCCTCAGGAGTCACAACATGCTTCGTCTGGGCCCTCGTGGGTTTCGGTGCCGACTCAGTATTTCCCGGAGAACGCCCCGTGATGAGGTGGACACCGCCATAGAGAGCGAGCGCCAACACCGCTAGCAGCACGACGGCCACTACGGTCAGCGAGTTCCTGTTGTTACGCGTGTTCGAGATCGAAAGTGGTCCTAGAGAGATCTGACTGTTGCGAACCTTGCCGCTTCCGATCACGACACTGTTGGTGTACGCCGACGGAGTGGCGGAGGGATTCGAAAGCAGTTGAGTCAGCGCTCTTTCGAACTCGAGGTCAGCCGCGAGCACCTCTCCGATTACACCCCGCAGTTCTTGTGTCACCGCTAAATCCGTTGGATCGGCATCAAATCCCGCCAGGGCTGCTCGGCCCTCTTCCGAGCTCAGTCGCCGACGGATAAGGTCACTGAGCGCTTGACCCGTGCCACCACCCACCGCCGTGGCCGCACCACTCGCCATCGCCGTCAGGATCTGTACTGCCGCTAACGCCACACCGTCTGCCGCTTCCATGAGACGCCCCCCTTCGTCTAGTGCTCGTTGAATGCAATCATGGCAACTCCCGCTGACTCCAGGGTGCGAATGGGAATATGCGCCTTGATCGGAATCGAGCCGGGCCCATTCCGGCCACCGGGTCGTCAGCAGGCTGTACCGCCGCAGCAGCACAGCCGCCCAGCTCAACGGCCTGCTCAGGGAGTTCTGGCGACAGGAGGAAGGGCGGGACGCGGAGGCGTCGGCCTGCGTGATCGACGCACAGAGCGCCAAAACCTCCACCAGCGCTCCCGCCTCCAGCTAACCTCGATTCGTCAGTGGTGATCGCTGCTGCATGAGAGGGCGTTATGAACGCTTGATTTCCGTTCTGCGGTCGCCTGATCGTGTGGGTCTGTGGGGTCCGGGCCGGTCGGCCGGTTTGGCCGTGCTGGGGTGGTGAGGTGAGTGAGCGCAAGCCGTACCCGAGCGACTTATCCGACGAGCGGTGGGCGTTGATCGAGCCCGTGCTCTCCGCGTGGAAGGCCGGGCGTCCCTCGGCCACGGGCCATGAGGGGAAGCACGAAATGCGGGAGATCGTCAACGCGATCCTGTACCAGTCCCGGACGGGCTGTCAGTCGGCCTATCTCCCCAACGACCTGCCGCCGAGCGGCGCGGTGTACTACTACTTCGCCCTGTGGCGGGACGACGGCACCGACAAGACTGTCCATGACCTGCTGCGATGGCAGGTACGGGAGAAGAAGAAGCGATTAGCCGACCCGAGCCTGGTGGTCCTCGACACGCAGAGCGTGCACGTCGCGGCCGGAGTGCCCGCCGCGACGACCGGAAAGCACGCGGCGAAACGGGTGCCGGGCCGGAAACGAGGCATCGCCGTAGACGTGTTGGGCCTGGTCATCGCGGTCGTGGTCACGGCGGCCTCAGTCCACGAGAACGCCGCGGGGACCGCCCTGTTGGACCGCGTGGCCGCCCAGAGTGACACGGTGAAGAAAGTCCTGGTCGCCCAGGGCTACAAGAGGACCGTCGTCGATCACGGTGCCACGCTCGGCATGGACGTGGAGATCGTCGAGCGCAACCCGGCCGATGTCGGCTTCGTGCCCCAGCCAAAGAGGTGGGTAGTCGAGCAGACCTTCGGCACCCTCGTCATGCACCGGCGCCTGGTCCGCGACTACGAACACCGGCCCGCCGCCTCGGAGTCACGCGTGTACTGGGCGATGAGCGACGTAATAGTGCGCCGGCTGACCGACACCACCACCCCCACCTGGCGCGACGCATGACCGACAACCTGCGGATCACCCGCAAGACCCTCCTGGGCATCGCCCACCACCTCGCCATCGCCGAAGCGGCCCCGCCGCCCGCCACGCCGGACCATCCTGCCTACCAGCAGATCCTGGCCGTCTTCGCCAACACCAGACGCCCGATGCGGGCCCGCGACCTGTGCGAAGCCCTCGACCTGCCCATCCTGCCGAAGAACACCGAGGGCATCCGCTCCAAACTCAAGCGCATGGTCAGCCGCGGAATCCTTACCGAGCCCGAACCCGGCCTGTTCACCCAGCCCCATCCGTAGCACCAGCAACGAACCCTCGACCAGCGGACCTCACCCAACCCCAAGAATGAAACGGGCATCAAGACTCATAACGCCCTCTCAGAGTCGGGACGTGGCAAACAGGTGCTCAATCGAAGTAGAGCACCGATTCTGAAAATCTGCTGCCTACGACATAGAACCCGACGCGATCATTGTCGCCGCCCGTCCTGGGGACCGCGCTCCCTGATTCGAATACGGCGCTACAACAGAACCGACGGCCTGGAGGAACAGAGGCAGTACGCCACCCACCGGTGGTGCGGCACCTGCTATGCGGATTCACGCAGCTGGAGTTCTGCCCTGACCACCAGTTCATCCCGGCTGAGCGGACTGCTTGTGGCCAGCAGCCGGGCGGTCTGTTCCACGGCGAGCGCGCCGAGTCCCCGCGTGTCCAGAGCAACGGTGGACAGCGGCGGCTCGACGAGCGCTCCGAGCCGGAGGCCGTCGAAGCCGATCACAGCGAGGTCGCGAGGAACCCGCCGTCCTAGTCGACGCGCGGCGCGCAGTGCTCCGATGGCGATGATGTCGTTGAAAGTGAACACGGCGGTGATATCGGGGTGATGGGCGAGAAGTTCCTTCAGTGCACTCTCCCCGCCCTCAACGCTCTGATCTGCCCGACTGACCGATCCGGCATCCAGTCCGCAGGCGGACATCGCGCTGACGAACCAGTCGTGGCGGATGCTCGGCTCGGACCGGCCCGCATGATCGAGCATTCCGATGTGTTGATGGCCCGAGTCGACCAGATGCCGGATCGCGGCGTGAACGCCCCCCTCACCGTCGATCCGGATCGAACTGAACCGCTCGGTGCGGTGCTCCCGGTCGATGAGCACCACGGGGAGCCCTCGCATCAGCTTGTCGATCTCGCCCTCCGGCTGGCTCAGGTACCCCACTACGGCGTCCACTTGGGAGGCGATCACCTCGAGCGTGCCCCGCTCCTCCTGAATGCGGTCACCGGTGTCGTACACGACAACATGCCAGCCACGCGCCCGTGCCGCGTCCAGCGAAGCGGCGGCCACCTCGGTGAAGAATGGATTGAGGAGATCGGGGATCACGAGCCCGACGCTGATCGCGTCCTGCCGGACGAGCCCCCTGGCGAACCGGCTCGGCCGGTATCCGAGCTCGAGGGCGGCGTCAAGAACGCGCTGCTTGGTGGAAACACCGATCTCGCCCTTGTCGTTGAGCGCCCGTGACACGGTTTGCCGGGACACACCGGCGATCCGCGCCACGTCATCGATCGTCACCCTACGAGAGCCTGTTTCCGACGACGCCATCACTTACCTCCGCGTAGTGGTCGACGCGGCCACGTCGCAGGCGCACCGAGTATGCCCGGGCTGAAGCCGCGGTGCGACCCTTCGGGTGGGCGCTTGACGATCTCGGCCGTGAACCAGGCGGCCGGCACATGCGCCACCTCTCGTCCTGGGGTTTCGAGTTGTTGCATCGACTTGCCTCCGCAGCCAGGGCCCGGTGTGTGATTCAGGAGCCTTGACACTCGGCTGTACCGAAGCGCACACTCCCAATCACTTCAGAACACCACCACCGTGAGCGCTCCCGTGAGCGCTCACGTTACCGCTCACGGTCCCATGTTCCAACCAGATGGCATTCCGCCTGAGGTGTCAACGTCGACCCCGCCTAGCACCCGCAGCTAGTCGTTCTCTGGAACGGAAAATATGAGCACCACAGTCACGCGCACCGGCCTCGCGGCCGCCGCCGCCCTCAGTCTCGCGCTACTCGCCGGGTGTTCGTCACCCGCTGACTCGGATACGGCATCCGCAGGCTCCTGTACGCCTGCGAAGGGGAAGGTAACCCTTCAGTACTGGAACACCGTTCCGGGCATGGACAAGGTCGTCGCCCTGTGGAACAAGAACAACCCGGACATCCAGGTTCAGACGAAGAACATCTCCAACGACCAGTACGGCACCCTTGGCAACGCTCTCAAGGCGGGGAAGGCTCCGGACCTGGCACAGGTCGGCTACGACCAGCTTCCCAGCCTGCGTACGCAGAACGCCTTCGTGGACGCCTCCGCCTGCTCGACAGCCGCCGCGGCCAAGTCGCAGTTCGTTCCGTGGACGTGGTCGCAGACCAGCTTCGGCGGCACCGGCGTGTTCGCCTTCCCGCAGGACACCGGCCCGATGGCGCTCTATGTACGCAGCGACATCTTCAAGAAGTACGACCTCCCGATCCCCAAGACCTGGGACGAGTACGCGGCAGCCGCACAGAAGCTGCACAAGGCGAACCCGAACGTCAGCATCACGTTCTTCGACCCGAACAATGCCGAGTGGTTCAACGGTCTGCTCTGGCAGAACAGCGCCGAGATGTACAGCTACTCCGGCGACAAGTGGCACGTCACCGTCGAGTCGGACCAGAGCAAGCAGGTCGCGGAGTACTGGCAGAAGCTGATATCCGACAAGCTCGTGCGCACCGATCTGGCCCACGGGTCGACGCAGATGTACGCCGCGTACCAGAAGGACCAGGTCGCCAGCTACGTCGGCGCTTCCTGGGGCTACAGCATGTTCCGCGACAACCTGCCCCAGCAGGCCGGCAAATGGACGATCGTCCCCATGCCGACGTGGGGCGCGAACGGCGCGTCCGGTGACTGGGGCGGATCGACGGTGGCCTTCATGAAGGGCAACAGCCATCTGTACGAGTCAGTCAAGTTCAACACCTGGCTCAACACCGACCCTAAGGCCCTCGCGCTGGAGAACAAGCTGGGCGGCCTCTATCCGGCGGCCAACGCCGGGCTGCGCCTTCCTGCGCTGTCGCAAGGTGTCGCCTACTACAACAACGAGAAGATCTTCGACGTCTTCGCGGACTCGTCCAAGAAGATCAACACCAGTTTCGCCTGGGGTCCCACCCAGAAGACCGTGAACCTGGCGCTACAGGACGCGATGGCCAAGGCGGCGGCTGGAGACGGCACGCTCACCGACGCCCTCTCCACCTCCCAGGCCGCCGCGCTGAAGTCGATGAAGGACCAGGCGATCCCGGCCACGGCGGGCAAGTGACTGCAACATGACCGACATCTCAACCCGCGTGCCCCACGTGACGTCGTCGCCCGGGGGCCGCCGCCGACGCAACGGCGGCCGCCCCCGGGTGGGCACCGTCGCCGCGTTCCTGACCCCCTTCTTCCTCCCCTTCCTGCTGTTCTACGTGGCACCCGTCGGCTACGCGCTCTGGCAGAGCTTGCGCGTGGTGCGCCGCACCGGCGGCCAGTACGGGACCTCGTACACGGCCTTCGGCGGATTCGAGCAGTATGCGCAGGTGTTCCAGAACACCGAGTTCTGGGCCAGCATCGGCCGCATCGGACTGTTCGGCATCGTGCAGGTGCCCGTGATGCTGTTCATCGCGCTGATCATGGCCTTGCTGCTCGACACCCCCCTGCTGCGGCTCAAGGCGTTCTTCCGCATCACCGCGTTCATGCCGTACGCCGTGCCCGGTGTCATCGCTGCCATCATGTGGTCGTACCTGTACTCCCCGCAGCTCAGCCCGGTCGTCGACCTGCTCGAGGGCATCGGCTGGCAGCCCGACTTCCTCGGCCCGGAGGCCGTGCTGTGGTCAGCGGCGAACGTCTCCACCTGGCTGTGGACCGGCTACAACATGCTGATCATGTACGCGGCGCTGCAAGCGATCCCGCAGGAGCTCTACGAGGCCGCGAAGCTCGACGGTGCGGGCCAGTGGACGATCGCCTGGCGTATCAAGGTTCCCATCATCGCCCCGGCGATCGTCCTGACCACGGTGTTCTCGATCATCGGCACCCTTCAGCTCTACGCCGAACCGGCCGTGCTGCGGCAGATCTCCTCGAACATCTCGAGCACGTTCACCCCGAACATGCTCGCCTACGCGGTGGCCTCCGGGAACAACTACCAGCAGGCCGCGGCGATCTCCGTGGTCATCGCCGTCATCACTTTCGTCTTGAGCTTCGGGTTCATGCGACTGACCTCGAAGAAGGCCGGGCTGTGACCGACCCATCCGTGTCCCGTGAAAGCCGCGTCAGCCGGACGGCCGTGACGGCCCTGATGTGCCTGCTGGCCGTCTACTTCATGCTGCCGGTCTACTTCCTCATCGTCGCGGCGACGAAGCCGCAGGGCGACCTCGCCTCCACCAACGGGCTGGCCTTCTCCAACTTCAACCTGATCGACAACGTCCGCATCCTGTTCACCCGCAGCGACGGCATCTTCGGCCGCTGGGCCGTCAACACCGTCATCTACGCGGTGCTGGGTGCGGCCGTTGGAACGCTGATCTCCGCGCTGTGCGGCTACGCACTGGCCAAGTTCCCCTTCCGCGGCCGCGAGTTGCTGTTCTCCGTCGTCCTCGGCGGCGTCCTCGTGCCTACCACCGCACTCGCCCTGCCGTTGTTCCTGCTGTTCTCGGCGACCGGCATCGTCAACACCTACCTCGCGGTGTTCCTGCCGAGCATCGTCAGCCCGTTCGGTGTCTATCTCGCGCGCATCTTCGCGAACGCCGCCGTCCCGCAGGAGCTGATCGAGTCGGCGCGCCTGGACGGTGCGAGCGAGTTCCGGACGTTCTTCTCGGTGGCATTCAGACTGATGACACCGGCCTTGGTCACCATCTTCCTGTTCCAGTTCGTGGCAACCTGGAACAACTTCTTCCTGCCGATGGTGATGCTGCAGAAGGAGTCGCTGTTCCCGATCACGCTCGGCCTGTACCAGTGGAACGGCCAGACCGCCCGGGCCCCGCTGCTACAGCAGTCGGTGATCACTGGATCGCTGGTATCGATCGTGCCCGTGATCATCGTGTTCATCCTTCTCCAGCGCTTCTGGCGCACCGGGCTCGCCGCCGGCTCCCTCAAATGACCGCCCGCCCCGCTCCACGCTCCCCCACGCCCGCCAGCACAGAAGGTCAGAAGGTCCCTCTCGCCATGCGCAACTCCGCCGTCTTCGTGCCTCATTTCCACTGGGACCGGGAATGGTATGAGCCGTTCCAGGTCTTCCGGCACCGGCTGGTCGCCGCCCTCGACACTGTGCTGGAAACAGCCGAAGCCGACCCGGACTTCCGGTTCACCGTTGACGGGCAGATGGCCGCGATCGAGGACTACCTGGAGATGCGGCCGGAAAACCGTGAGCGCATCATCGCTCTGGTCAGCGAAGGCCGGCTCGCGATCGGCCCGTGGCTCATCCTCCTCGACGAGTTCCTCTGCTCCGGCGAAACCATCGTACGCAACCTACAGATGGGCTGGGCAGCTGCGGAAAAGCTGGGCGGCGCGATGTCCATCGGCTATCTCCCGGACATGTTCGGCCACATCGCGCAGATGCCGCAGATCCTGGCGCGTGCCGGGATCGAACATGCGGCGCTGTGGCGCGGTGTCCCCGGTTCCGTCGCGGGTCACGCCTTTCGCTGGCGCGCGCCCGACGGCTCCGAAGTGCGCACCGAGTTCCTCTTCGACGGCTACGACAACGGTCTCGACGTCCTGCTGGTGCCCGACAGGATTCGCCGCGCGCTGGGCGAGTACGCCCAGATGACCGCCGAACGTTGGGGCGGAGATCCGGTGCTGGCCATGGCCGGAACCGACCACAACGCGCCCGACCCGCAACTGGCAGCCTGGCTGCGGCACGCATCCAGCTCGGAGCGTGCCATCACCGTCGCGACGCTCGATGAGTACATCCGCAAGCACGTGCGTGACGAGGTGTCCGCGGTCGTCACCGGTGAGTTGCGCAGCCATGTGCGCGGCAACATCCTTCCGGGTGTGTTGTCGGTGCGGCTCGGGCTCAAGCAGCGGATGGCCGTGGCCGAGCGCACCATCGACCACGCCGAGCGGATGAACGCACTGTGGTCGCGGCGCGACGACTCGCCGTTCCTCTCTCTCGCGTGGCACAAGATCATCGAGTCGACGGCGCATGATTCGGTGGTCGGATCCGGCACCGACGAGACCTGCGACCAGGTCGCGGCACGGCTCGCCGAAGCCGCGCAGGCGGCTCGTGCCGTCCGGGACGCGGCCCTCGCCGAGCCCGCCGCCCGGGTGCCGGGCGACGGCTTCCTGGTGGCCAATCCCCTGCCCTGGGAGCGAACGGCTCTGGTCGAGGTGGATGTCATGGTCCCGCCGGAAGATTCCACGCTGGTCTCGACCACGGCCGGCGGATCGGCGCATCCCGTACAGCTGATCTCCCAGGCCCCAACCGTCCTCAGCGACGAACGTCTGGATGCGTCGCAGCTCGAACGAGTGCTGCGCCGCATTCACCGCCGCGAGCTGTTCGGCCGTCTGATCGACCACTACGAAATCGCCCCCGGCTCACTCGTCTTCCACCTCGCCGAGGCGCCCGCCGGGCCGTTCGACCTGCTGATCCTGCGCCGCGAGGTCGCCGCCGCCGCGGCCGCGCATCCGGGTGAGTGGCGGGTGCGGACGCTGACGGAAGCCCGGGCCACCGCGCTGGTGCCCGTCCACGTCCCCGCCGGCGGGCTGGCCAGTTTCCGGGTCACGGCCGGCGGCCGGTCCGCCGTCCCAGCCACACCCCTGGCTCCTGCGACGGCCAGGGCCGACACTCTGGCCAACGGGCTCGTCAAGGTCGCGGTCGCCGACGACGGCACCCTGGATGTGACCGGTGCGGACGGCACTGTCCTGGCTGGGGTCGGCCGCCTCGTCGACGGTGGTGACCGTGGCGACAGCTACAACTACGCTCCCCCGGCCCGAGATGTGCTCGTGTCGGAGCCGACGAAGATCACCGTCCAACTCCTGGAGAGCGGACCGCTGCGTTCCAGGATGCTGGTCACCCGCGTCTACGACTGGCCCGCCGCGCTCTCCCGCGACCGGGATCTGCGCAGCGGCCACACCGTCCAAACGCCGGTGGACATGCTGGTGGAGGTACGCGCGGGCGAGCCGTTCGTCCGCCTGTCCACCTCGTTCCTGAACCAGAGCGCCGACCACCGGCTGCGCCTGCACGTTCCTCTGCCCCAGCCGGTGGACACGTCCGCGTCTGCTGGGCAGTTCGCCGTCACCCGGCGTGGGCTCACCGCCGAGGGCGGCTGGGGCGAGTTCCCGCTCCCGACGTTTCCGGCGAGTTCCTTCGTGTCGGCTGGCCCCGCCATCGTCCTGCTCGACCACGCCGGCGAATACGAACTCGTCGACGGCGGCCGCGCACTCGCCATCACCCTGCTGCGCGCCATCGGTTCGATCAGCGTCAACATCCATCCCCTCCGTGACGAGCCCGCGGCAAGCGAAATTGCCGCACCGGGCGCGCAGGATCTCGGCATGCGCATCGAGAACCGTTTCGCCATCGTGCCCTCAGCAGCCGGCTGGCAGGGGGCTGACGCGGTCGCTCTGGCCGAGGAGTTCCGCAACGACGCACTCGTCGCCCGCGGGACCGCGCCCAGCACAGGCCCGCTTCCGCCCGCCACCAGCGGCATACGGGTCGATGGCCGCAACGTGCACGTCTCAAGCATCCGCCGCGTCACCGACAGCGCGCGCAGTACCGGAACCGAGGTGCGATTGGCCGCGATGAGCGACACCGCGTCGACCGTCGGCATGACCGGTGCGTTCACCGAGGTCACCACAGTGGACCTGCTGGGCCGGCCGGTCTCTCAGCCGGTGCCTGTGCGCGGCGGGTTCGAGCTCGTCCTCGGGCCGTGGGAAATCCGAACCGTCGTGCTCAGGTGACCAACGACATCCGCAGGCAGGAATCGAGCTGACAGTGATGAGGCCGAGGGCTGCCAGTCCGCGCCTGATTCCCCCCGCTCTCACGAAAGTTGTGACCTCTTGACTTCCGAGCCTTCCGCGTTTGTTTCGGACACCACACCTGGTCGTGGCGCGCTGCGCCCGGCACGCTCGTGGCTGCACTCCGACGCCCCTTCCCTCTCGCTGAACGGGCCCTGGCGTTTTCGTCTGTCACCTACGGCATCGGCGGCGCAGGACTTCGCGGCCGAAGGCTTCGATGACCACAGTTGGGACAGCATCCCGGTGCCCTCGCACTGGGTGCTCCAGGGTGGCGGAGCCTACGGCCGGCCGATCTACACGAACATCCAGTTCCCGTTTCCGATCGACCCTCCCCATGTTCCGGATGAGAACCCCACCGGCGACTACCGCCGCCACTTCCATCTGCCTTCGGGCTGGTCGGAGGGAGACCGTGTCGTGCTGCGGTTCGACGGGGTCGAATCGCTGTTCAAGGTGTGGGTGAACGGTGTAGAGATCGGCAGCGCCAGCGGCAGCCGGCTTGCCCACGAGTTCGACGTGACCTGCGCAGTCCACCCAGGCGACAACGTCGTGGCGGTGCGTGTGCACCAGTGGTCGGCGGCCAGTTACGTCGAGGACCAGGACCAGTGGTGGCTGCCGGGCATTTTCCGTGACGTCACCCTCCTGGTCCGGCCGGTCGGGGGCATCGAGGACGTCTGGCTGCGGACCGGTTTTGACAACGGGCGGGGGCGTCTGGACCCGAAAGTCATCGCCGGACCGGCGGCATTCCCCCTCACCCTGCGCATCCCTGAACTCGGCATCGAGCAGGTGTGGAGCACGGCAGCCGACGTGAAACTCCTCGACATCGCGGGCGTGGAGCCGTGGTCGGCCGAGCAGCCCCGCCTGTATGACGCCACGGTGTCTTCGGCCGCGGAGCGCATCGCACTGCGGGTCGGCTTCCGCACGGTCGAGATCCGCGGGGATCAGTTCCTGGTCAACGGCCACCGCGTCGTGTTCCACGGGGTGAATCGCCATGAGGCTCATCCCGAGCGCGGCCGTGTCTTCGACGAGGAACACGCCCGCGAAGACCTGGCCCGCATGAAGCGGTTCAACGTGAACGCCATACGCACCAGCCACTACCCACCGCATCCGCAGCTGCTCGACCTCGCCGACGAACTCGGATTCTGGGTCATCCTCGAATGCGATCTGGAGACGCATGGCTTCGACAAAGTCGGCTGGGCCGGCAATCCGAGCGACGACCCCGCATGGCGCGAAGCCTATCTGGACCGCATCCAACGCACCGTCGAACGCGACAAGAACCATCCCAGCATCGTGATCTGGTCGCTCGGCAACGAGGCAGGGACGGGCAGCAATCTCGCAGCGATGTCGGCGTGGGTCCACGCCCGCGACGCCGAACGCCCCGTGCACTACGAGGGTGACCACACCGGCGACTACACCGACATCTACTCGCGCATGTACGCATCGGTGGCGGAGACCGAGGAGATCGGCACCCCCGGCGCCCGCTCGGCACTGCTCAACTGCACTCCGGCCCAGAGCGCCCGCCAGCGCACCAAGCCATTCTTGCTGTGCGAGTACGCACACGCCATGGGCAACGGGCCGGGAGCCTTCGACCAGTACGAAGCACTCGTGCACACGTATCCGCGGCTGCACGGCGGCTTCGTATGGGAGTGGCGCGATCACGGCATCCTGGCCACCACCCCGGATGGAACGCCGTACTACGCTTACGGCGGTGACTTCGCGGAGGCCGTGCACGACGGGAATTTCGTCATGGACGGCATGCTATTGAGCAACGACGTCCCCACGCCCAGCCTCCACGAGTACAAGGCAGTCGTCCAGCCGGTCCGCTTCACCTTCGACGCGGACAAAGTCGCGATCTCAAATCTGCGGCACTCGGCCGACACGTCCGACCTGCGTTTCCGTTGGCGCGTGGAACACGACGGTACCCCGGTGGCTTGCGGTGAGCTGGAGGTCCCCGTCGTCACTGCGGGCGGGTCAGGATGGGTCCAGCTGCCGCACATCGAAGTGTCGCCCGACGCCGAGACATGGCTCACGATCGACGCAGTGCTGGCAGCCGCAACCGCTTGGGCGCCCGAAGGGCACGTGATCGCGACTGCCCAACTGGATTGCTCGGTACGCCGTCCTGCCCCCGCTGTCCGGACGCGGAAAGACTGGCATCCGGGCGACGGAACGCTGACGCTCGGCATCGCCGAGTTCATCAGCGGATCCCTGGCCAGGCTCGCCGGCCGCGCGGTGACGGGCCCGCGGCTGGAGCTGTTCCGCGCGCCGACCGACAACGACGAAAGCCCCTCTGATGGAGTCGAGGGGAGCGACGCCAGCACTCCCGGGGTGGCCAATGCCGAACTGTGGCGGCGCGAGGGGCTCCACCGGCTGACCAGCCGTCGCCTGTCGGTGTCGCACGCCGCGGACGCCCTGCGCACCGTCGACAAGGTCTCCGCGGCGAACTCCGCCACGTCGGTGACGGTCGAGTCCGTCTGGTCCCTGGAAGACGATGAACTGGAACTGCGCGTGGAGATCGAGCCGTCCAGTAACTGGCGGGCCGTGTGGCCTCGGATCGGGATTTGCTTCGACCTACCCGACGGCGACGCCGCCATCGACGGCGCCGAGTGGTTCGGTCTGGGCCCGCTCGAGTCCTACCCCGACAGTCTGCGCGCGGCACGCACGTCCCGGTTCTCCTCCACCATCCAAGACCTCACGGTCGACTACGCGCGTCCCCAGGAGAGCGGGCACCGCTCCCAACTGCGCCGACTGACGCTGGCAAGCGGCGAAACCAAGGTGCTGCACCTGGAGGCACTCCCGGACCTGCACGGACGCCGCCCCGGCTACACCCTGAGCCGCCACACGCCCCAACAGATCGCGCAAGCCCGTCATGCTTTCGAGCTTCCCGAAACGACGACGAGTCACCTGATCATCGACGCGGCCCAGCACGGACTCGGCTCACGGGCCTGTGGACCGGACGTGCAACCCGAGTTCACGCTTCGCCCGCAAGCGCGCACGATCAGGATCCGCATCACAGCAGGCTAGGAGCAGCTCGTCGCTGAGCGGGCGGCATCGGACTCAGGCCGCACGAGGGGGAGGTGGATACGGCCGTTCGTCCCCCGCCTCTCACAGCCGCCACCAACAGCGCGGACTTGCCGAGGCCAGGCGCTCACCACGAGGATGCCCGCGATCAGAACGGGCCGGTGGCTGATCACACGGCGCGGTGTTCCAGGCACAGGGTGAGGTCGCGGCACAGCAACTGTTCGATGTCGGCCGCGCTCAGCCCGAGCTGACGGGCGACGAACGTGCCTTTGTCATGCGGTGTGCCGGAGCTGGTCGCGGCCGGGGTTCGTGGGCGACCGTGCGCTCCCGGATACCGCCCTGGATCTTGGCGGCCATCTTGGCGGCAGCCCCGTTCACCCGGCGGGTCTCCTCCGCCGTGGCGACGTCGGTCGCCTGCTCCTGGCCCGAGGCCTTGCGGACCGCGCGCCCAACTCCGGCCTCGCCCCGGTCCCGCCGCGGACGTGACGGTGGCCCAGCGGGCGCGGTGACGGTGTGCGGCAGGGAGTGGGAACCCAGGCGCCGCGAGCGGCGCACCGCGTGCACCCGGGCGGTCAGGACGCCGGCGGCAAGGCGGGCCCGCTCGCAGCGGGAGGCTGACCCGGCCCGGGCCAGCGGACGGGCCACGGCCTGGTCCTCGATCTCGCCCGGATACAGGGCGCAGATGTCGACAGCTCACCGCCCAGGTCCACATCGGCCTCGCCGAGGGCGACATGTCGCCCGAGGCCATCAGCGAGCTCAATCAGGCCCCGGATGCCGCGGGTGTCGGCTACACCGAGATCTGCCCCGGCATCGTCCACGGCTTCACCATGTCCGACACCGGCGCGCCTTCAACCCCGCTGCTGCCCGGGGCGCCGGCCGAGCGCTGGGAGCCCGAACCCGAACCGAACGCCTGGGACCGCGTCTTCCGGTTCCGCGCCGCCGCCTCGCCGAACGCCTTCCGGCTGGCGTCCCGGCTGGCCGCCGCGCCGTTGAACATTCACGTGATGGAGTTCGTACAGGGGATCCACCAGCCGGAGGGCAGCCCGGGCGATCTGGCCGAGGTCCTGCTGGGCGGGCTCCTGCGCAAGGTGGGGACCGCCGACCCGCTGGACGAGACGGGCATCGGCTACGAGTTCCACGACGGGGTACGGGAAGTGCTGCTGTCCGCCGGATCAGGATCTGCGCACGCTGTGAGCTGGGCCTGACGCCACAGCTGCGGTCGCTGCGGCAGCAGGTGGGGCATGCCGCCCCGGCCAGGCCGGTGCCTGCCGCAGGAGGAGGCCGGGTGCTACGAGCTCTCGTCCTGGCACCAGTACGACCCGACCGGCTGGCATCCCGCCCGCGGCCCGGTCACCCAGGTCACCTCGCAGACCGCGGAACGGGCAGTCCAGACGCTGGTGTACGAGGCCGCCGAGGAGTGGGACGACGCCGGGGCGATCCACATCGAGTTCATGCTCGACACGGATGACCTGAATCTGCCGGTCCACCGCTGGCGTCTCGAGCTCGACAGCGAGTTGCCCACCCCGCTCTACATGGACCATTCGGTGGTCGTACGGAGCCTGGAGCGAAGCCGGACCAGGCGCTGGCACCGCGAGTGGAAGCAGCGCTGGAACGTCTTCGACCAGCAGCCCGAGCGCGCCAAGCAGCTCGTCGTGGACGGCGAGGACCCGGACAGCC
>NZ_JAGFNO010000057.1:0-31602 GCF_017592595.1 Streptomyces sp. NEAU-YJ-81
GCACATCCACCAACGACCAGTCGGTGAACTCCGCCAGCGCCGCGGCACACTCCTCGATCCGCGCGGCGAACACCGGCGAGGCGTCCATCAGCCCCACCGCCATACCGGCCCACTGCGACCCCTGCCCGGGGAACACGAACGCCGTCCGGCCGGCCGTTCCGGTGCCCTGGACCAACTGGGCCACCGCCTCGCCCCGGGCGAGTGCCGTCAGGGCGCGGATGAAGTCGTCGCGGTCCGTGCCGACCAGCACCGCGCGCCGGTCGTGGACGGCGCGGGTGGTGGCCAGGGAGTAGCCGACATCGGCCGGGCGCAGGCCCGGATCGCCGTCGAGGTGTGCCAGCAGCCGCTCGGCCTGGGCACCCAGCGCCGCCTCGCTCCTGCCGGACAGGATCCAGGGCAGCACACCGGGCTCGGGCGCGGCGTCGGCGGCCGTGGGCCGCTCCGCCGGGGCCTGCTCGATGATGGTGTGCGCGTTGGTGCCGCTGATGCCGAACGAGGACACGGCGGCCCGGCGCGGACGGCCGGTCTGCGGCCAGTCCAACTGCTCGGTGAGCAGCGACACCGCGCCCGCCGTCCAGTCCACGTGCGGCGACGGCTCGTCCACATGCAGGGTCCTGGGCAGGACGCCGTACTCGATGGCCTTGACCATCTTGATGATTCCGGCGACACCGGCCGCGGCCTGGGTGTGGCCGAAGTTGGACTTCACCGAGCCGAGCCAGAGCGGCTCGTCCTCGGGCCGCTCCTGGCCGTAGGTGGCCAGCAGCGCCTGCGCCTCGATCGGGTCACCCAGCGTCGTACCGGTGCCGTGTGCTTCGACCACGTCCACCTCGGCGGCGGACAGCCGGGCGTTGGCGAGGGCCTGGCGGATGACGCGCTGCTGGGACGGCCCGTTGGGCGCGGTCAGACCGTTGGACGCACCGTCCTGGTTGATCGCGGAGCCACGGACGATGGCGAGCACCGGGTGGCCGTTCTTGCGGGCGTCCGACAGCCGCTCGACCAGCAGCATGCCCACGCCCTCGCCCCAGGCCGTACCGTCGGCCGCGGCGGCGAAGGGCTTGCAGCGGCCGTCGGTCGCGAGACCGCGCTGCTTGCTGAAGGCCACGAAGGTGCCGGGGGTGGCCATCACGGTCACACCGCCCGCGAGCGCGAGCGAGCATTCGCCGCTGCGCAGCGCCTGCACCGCCATGTGCAGGGTGACCAGCGACGACGAGCACGCCGTGTCGACGGTGACCGCCGGGCCCTCCAGACCGAAGGTGTACGACACCCGGCCCGAGGCGACACTGCCGGAGCTGGCCGTGCCCATATAGCCCTCGAGGCCGTCGGGGGCGCGGTGCAGCAGGGTGCCGTAGTCGTTGTACATGACGCCGGTGTAGACACCGGTCCGGCTGCCGCGCACCGCCGCCGGGTCGATCCCGGCCCGCTCGAACGCCTCCCAGGTGGTCTCCAGCAGCAGCCGCTGCTGCGGGTCCATGGCGAGCGCCTCACGCGGCGAGATCCCGAAGAAGACGGGGTCGAAGTGGTGGGCGTCGTGCAGGAATCCGCCATTGCGGGCGTAGCTGGTGCCCTGCTGGTCGGGGTCGTCGTCGTAGAGCGACTCGATGTCCCAGCCGCGGTCGGTGGGCATGTCGGTGATGGCGTCGGCGCCATCCATCACGAGCCGCCACAGGTCCTCGGGCGAGGTCACCCCGCCGGGGAAACGGCAGCTCATCGCCACGATGGCGATCGGCTCGTCGCCGTCCGCGGTGGCGGTGGCGACGGGTGCGGCGGCGTCCTCCTGGCTGCCCTGGGCCTCGGCCCGCAGATACGCGGCGAGGGCGGCGGGGGTCGGGTAGTCGAAGATCAGCGTCGCGGGCAGCCGGACGCCGCTGACCGCGGTCAGGCGGTTGCGCAGTTCGACGGCGGTGAGCGAGTCGAAGCCGACCTCGCTGAACGCGCGCTGGGGCTCGACCGCTTCGGGCCCGGCGTAGCCGAGCACGACCGCCACCTGCGTACGGACCACGCCGAGGACGATCGCCTCGGCCTCGGCGTCGGACGCCCCGGCGAGCTGCTGGGCGAGCGCGCCGGACCGCGCCGCGGCGGCGGCCTGGGCCGCGCGGCGGGGCGGGACGCGGACCAGACCACGGAAGAGGGGCGGGAGCATTCCGGCGCTCGCCTGCGCCCGGAGGGCGGCCAGGTCGAGGGGCATGGGCACGAGGAGGGCCTCGTCGGCGGTGTCCGCGAGGTCGAACAGCTCCCGGCCCTGGTCGGCGGTGATGGCGGCGACGCCACCGCGCCGCAGCCGGTCCAGCTCCGCCTCGTCCAGCTCCCCGGCCATGCCGCCGGACTCGGCCCACAGACCCCATGCGAGGGAGGTGGCGGGCAAGCCCTGTGCGGTGCGGTGCTGGGCGAGAGCGTCCAGGAAGGCGTTGGCCGCCGCGTAGTTGCCCTGGCCCGCACCGCCGAAGACACCGGCGGCGGAGGAGAACAGGACGAACGCGGACAGGTCCGGGTGGTGGTCGCGGGTCAGCTCGTGGAGGTTCCACGCCGCGTCGACCTTCGGGCGCAGTACGTGGGCCATGCGGTCGGGGGTGAGGGAGGCGATGACGCCGTCGTCCAGGACGCCTGCCGTGTGGATGACGGCGGTCAGCGGGTGCTCGTCCGGAATCGCCGTCAGCACCTCGGCGAGTGCGTCCCGGTCCGCTACGTCGCAGGCCGCCCAGTGTGCTTCTGCGCCCAACTCGGCGAGTTCGGTGGTGAGTTCGGCGGCGCCTGGGGTCTGCGCGCCGCGACGGCTCACCAGCAGCAGGTGGCGTGCGCCGCGCTCGGTCACCACGTGGCGGGCGAAGAGGGCGCCCAGGGTGCCGCCGGCGCCGGTGATCAGGACCGTGCCGTTCGGGTTCCACGCGGCCGGGGCGTCGGCGGGGGCTGTGGCGCGCGCCAGGCGCGGGGCCCGGATCTCGCCGTTGCGCACCGCTACTTCCTGCTCGCCGGATGCCACTGCGGTCGGCAGTGCGTCCAGCGAATCCGCGTGGCTGTCCACGTCCACGAGCAGGATTCGGCCCGGGTTCTCCGACTGGGCGGAGCGGATCAGGCCGCGGGCTGCGGCGTGGGCCAGGTCGGTGCCGGAGATGAGGACGACCAGGCGGGAGTCCGCGAAGTGGTCTTCGGTCAGCCACTGCTGTACGAGGGCCAGTGTGTGGGTGGCGGCTTGGTGGGCCGCTTCGGCTGGCGAGGGGGTTTCCCCTATCCCGCCCCTTCCCGAAACTTGGGGCTCCGCCCCAAGGCCCCGGTCCTCAAACGCCGGACGGGCTTGGGGTGCCGCACCGTGGCCCTGGTCCTCGAGCGCCGGACGGGCTTGGGGGAGCAGGGACACCACGATGTAGTCCGGGACCTTTTCGGCCACTGTCAGGGTAGCCAGGTCCGGGTACGTCTCCAGGCCCAGGGGGTTGGGGCCCACCGCCACCCAGCCGTCCCTGGATACCGGTCCGGACGGTGTCGGAACGGGCGTCCAGTCGACGCGGAACAGGGCGTCCGCCGCGTTGCCGCCGGGGCGGTCGGTGCTCAGTTGGTCCGGGGAGACCGTGCGCAGCGCGAGGCGTTCCACCTCGGCCACCGGGGCGCCGGTGACATCGGCGAGTTGCAGGGACACCGTGCCGTTTCCGGCCGACGACAGCCGGACCCGTACGCTGTCCGCGCCCACCGAGTGGACGCGCACACCGGTCCAGGAGAAGGGCAGTCCGCCCTGGCCCGGGTTCTCGGTCAGGTCGCTGAGCCCGATGGTGTGCAGGACGGCGTCCAGCAGCGCCGGGTGCAGTCCGAAGACGGCGGCGCCGGGTTCGGCGTCCTCGGGGAGTGCGACCTCGGCGTAGACCTCGCCGTCGCCCCGCCAGGCGGCCCGCAGCCCCTGGAAGACCGGGCCGTAGCCGAAGCCCGCCTCGGCCAGGCCCTCGTAGAGTCCGTCGGTCTCGATGCGCTCGGTGCCCGCGGGCGGCCAGGCGCTCAGGTCGAACGACGGGGCCGCGGACGTGCTCTCCGCGAGCACACCGGTGGCGTGGCGCAGCCACGGCTCTTCGTCTCCGGCCTCGTCGGGGCGGGAGTGGAGGGCGAGGGTGCGGCGGCCGGTGTCGTCCTGGGCGCCTACGGCGATCTGGAGTCGGACCCCGCCCCGCTCGGGCAGGATCAGCGGGGCTTCCAGGGTGAGTTCCTCGACCAGGTCGCAGCCGGCCTGCTCACCGGCGCGGACCGCCAGTTCCACGAACGCGGTGCCGGGCAGCAGCACCGCGCCCATGACGGCGTGGTCGGCCAGCCACGGGTGGGTGTCCAGCGCGAGCCGCCCGGTGAACAGGAAGCCCTCCGCGTCGGCCAGGGACACGGCCGTGCCGAGCAGCGGATGGTCGGCGGTGCCGAGGCCGAACGAGGTCACGTCGCCGTAGGCGGTGCCCGCGTCCAGCCAGTAGTGCTCGCGCTGGAAGCGGTAGGTGGGCAGTTCGACGCGCTCGGCGCCGGTCCCCGCGTAGTACGCCTCCCAGTCGGGGGCCGTGCCCCGGGTGTGCAGGGTGGCCAGGGCGGTGGTCAGGGTCTCGGCCTCGGGGCGGTCCTTGCGCAGCGCGGCGGCGAACGCCACGTGCTCGGACTCGCCCACCAGGCACTCCTGGCCGAGCGCGGACAGCACACCGTCCGGGCCGAGTTCGAGGTAGGTGGTGACGCCCTGCGCCTCCATCGCGCGCATGCCGTCGAGGAAGCGCACGCCCTCGCGGACGTGGCGGACCCAGAAGTCGGCGGTGGCGATCTCCGCGGCGGGCGCTAGGCCGCCGGTCAGGTTGGAGACCACCGGGATCTTCGGGGCCTCGTACGTCAGGCTCTCGGCGACCTTGCGGAACGCCTCCAGCATCGGGTCCATCAGCGGCGAGTGGAAGGCGTGGCTGACGGTGAGCCGCTTGGTCTTACGGCCCTGGGCCTCGAAGCCTTCCGCGATCTCCACGGCCGCGTCCTCGTCACCGGCGATGACGACCGACGTCGGGCCGTTGAGGGCGGCGATCGAGACGCGTTCGTTCAGCAGCGGCGTCACCTCGTCCTCGGACGCCTGGACGGCGATCATCGCGCCGCCGCCCGGCAGCCGCTGCATCAGCCGGCCCCGGGCCGCCACCAGCAGTGCGGCGGCGTCGAGCGAGAGCACCCCCGCGACATGCGCGGCGGCGATCTCGCCGATGGAGTGTCCGGAGACCACGTCCGGCTTCAGGCCCCACGACTCGACGAGGCGGAACAGCGCCACCTCGATGGCGAACAGCGCGGGCTGGGTGAAGCCGGTCCGGTCCAGCGCGGCGGTGTCGTCCCCGAACAGCACGTCCTTCAGCGGCCGTTCGAGGCGCGGGTCGAGCGCGGCGCACACGGCGTCCAGCGCCTCGGCGAACGCCGGGTAGGTCGCGTACAGCTCACGCCCCATGCCGAGGCGCTGGCTGCCCTGGCCGGTGAAGAGGAATGCCAGCTTGCCCCGGGTCTCCACGCCCTGGACGACCCCGGCGGCGGGCTCACCGGAGGCGAGCGCGGCGAGGCGGTCGAGGAAGGTCGCGCGGTCACCGGCGATGACGGCGGCCCGGTTCTCCAGGGCGGCGCGGGTGGTGGCCAGGGAGTGGCCGAGGGACACCGGGTCCAGCTCGGGGCGTTCGGCCACGTAGCTGTGGAGCCGGGCGGCCTGGGCGCGCAGGGCGTCCTCGCCCTTGGCGGAGACCAGCCACGGCAGCAGCGGGAGGTCGCGGGGCTCCGCCGGCTCCTCAACGGGGGCCTGCGCGGGGGCCTCTTCGGCCTCCTCGCCGTCGGTCTCCGCCTCCGCCACCGGCGCCTGCTCGATGATCAGGTGGGCGTTGGTGCCGCTGATGCCGAACGAGGACACGGCGGCCCGGCGCGGGCGGTCGGTCTCCGGCCACGGACGGCCCTCGGTCAGCAGCGAGACGGCCCCGGCCGACCAGTCGATATGCGGCGACGGCTCGTCGATGTGCAGGGACCTGGGCACATAGCCGTGCTCGATGGCCTTGACCATCTTGATGATCCCGGCGACACCGGCGGCGGCCTGGGTGTGGCCGACGTTGGACTTGATGGAGCCCAGCAGCAGCGGCCGCTCCGGGCTCTTCTCCTTGCCATAGGTGGCCAGCAGGGCCTGGGCCTCGATCGGGTCGCCCAGCGTCGTGCCGGTGCCGTGTGCCTCGACCACGTCGATCTGGTCGGCGGTCAGCCGGGCGCTGGCGAGCGCCTGGCGGATGACGCGCTGCTGGGACGGACCGTTGGGCGCCGTCAGGCCGTTGGACGCGCCGTCCTGGTTGATGGCCGAGCCACGGACGACGGCCAGCACCCGGTGGCCGTTCTTGCGGGCGTCCGACAGCCGCTCCACCAGCAGCATGCCCGCGCCCTCGGACCAGCCGGTGCCGTCCGCCGACGCCGCGAAGGACTTGCAGCGGCCGTCGAAGGACAGCCCGCGCTGGCGGCTGAACTCGGTGAAGGTGCCGGGCGTCGACATCACGGTGACACCGCCCGCCAGCGCCAGCGAGCATTCGCCGTTGCGCAGCGCCTGCATGGCCAGATGCAGGGTCACCAGCGACGAGGAGCACGCCGTGTCGACCGTGAGCGCGGGGCCCTCCAGGCCGAAGGTGTACGCCACCCGGCCGGAGGCGATGCTGCTGGAGCCGCCGGTGCCGAGGTAGCCCTCGACACCGGGCGGCACGGCGCGCAGCCGCGAGGCGTAGTCGTGGTACATGACGCCCGCGAAGACACCGGTACGGGTGCCGCGTACGGAGGTGGCGTCGATGCCCGCCCGCTCGAACACCTCCCAGGTGGTCTCCAGCAGCAGCCGCTGCTGCGGGTCCATCGCGAGGGCCTCGCGCGGATTGATGCCGAAGAACGCCGGGTCGAAGTAGTTGGCGTCGTGGAGGAAACCGCCCTCCCGGACATAGCTCGTACCCGCGCCGTCCGGATTGTCGTCGAAGAGCCGCCCGATGTCCCAGCCGCGGTCGGTGGGGAACTCGGAAATGCCGTCCCCGCCCTCGGACACCAGCCGCCACAGGTCCTCGGGCGACTCGACGCCGCCCGGGTAGCGGCAGCTCATGCCGACGATCGCGATGGGCTCCTGGTCCTCCGACTCCACCTCTTGCAGGCGGCGCCGGGTCTCATGCAGGTCGGCGGTCACCCGCTTGAGAAAGTAGCGGAGCTTTTCCTCATTCATACGTGCGTTTCCCTCTCGAGGAATCCGGAAGACCTTGTCACTTCACGCCGGCCACGGTCATTTCAGGAGATCCCGAATTCCTTGCCGATGAAGTCGAAGAGGTCGTCGTCCGTGGCGGACTCCAGCTCCTCCGCGACTCCGGCGCCGTCTTCCGGTCCTCGGTCGTCATTCCATTGCGCGAGCAGCGCCTGCAGTCGCGCGGTGATCCTGCTCCGGCCCTCGTCGTCCGGGGCGGCCCCGGACAGAGACTTCTCCAGCCCGTCGAGCTCCGCGAGCAGCGAGGTGACCGCCGTCGCGTCGTCCGGCAGGATCTCGCCGCGCAGGTACTCGACCAGTGCGTTCGGTGTCGGGTAGTCGAAGACCAGCGTCGCCGGGAGCCGGACTCCGGTGGTCGCGTTCAGGCGGTTGCGCAGCTCGACCGCCGTCAGCGAGTCGAAGCCGACCTCGCTGAACGAGCGGGCCGGGTCGACCGTCTCCGGACCGGGGTAGCCGAGGACGGCCGCCACCTGGGTGCACACCAGCTCCAGCAGCACCTCTTCCCGCTCGGGCTCGGAGAGCCCGGCGAGCCGCTCCCGCAGCGCCTCGGCACCGGCCGCGGCAGCCGCCGCGGACTCGGCGGCGCGGCGGGCGGGGGCCCGGACGAGGCCGCGGAAGAGCGCGGGCAGCATGCCGCTTCCCGCCTGTGCCCTGAGGGCTGCCATGTCGAGCGGCAGCGGTACGAGGAGGGCCTCGTCCGAGCCCTGCGCGGCGTCGAACAGCTCCAGGCCGCTCTCGGCCGTGAGCACGCCGACGCCTCCGCGGCGGATGCGGGCGATTTCGGCCTCGTCCAGTTCACCGCCCATGCCACCGCCGGCCACGGACCACAGGCCCCAGGCGAGGGAGGTGGCGGGCAGGCCCTGTGCGGTGCGGTGCTGGGCGAGGGCGTCCAGGAAGGCGTTGGCCGCCGCGTAGTTGCCCTGGCCGGGGCCGCCGAAGACCCCGGAGGCCGAGGAGAACAGGACGAACGCGGACAGGTCCGGGTTGTCGCGGGTCAGCTCGTGGAGGTTCCACGCCGCGTCGGCCTTCGGGCGGGCCACGGTGGCCATGCGCTCGGGGGTCAGCGAGGCGATCACGCCATCGTCCAGAACACCTGCCGTGTGGATGACGGCGGTGAGGGGGCGGGCGGTGGGGATGGACTCGATGACCTCCGCGAGGGCGGTGCGGTCGGCCGCGTCGCAGGCCGCCCAGTGTGCTTCTGCGCCCAGCGCGGTGAGTTCCGCGGTGAGTTCGGGCGCGCCCGGCGCCTGGTCGCCTCGGCGGCTGAGCAGGAGGAGGTGGCGTACGGCGTGGTTGGTCGCCAGGTGCTTGGCAAGCAGGGTGCCCAGGGTGCCGGTGGCGCCTGTGATCAGGACCGTGCCGTCGGGGTCGAACGCGGGGGTCTCCCGCTCTGCCGCCACGGCGGCCCGTGCCAGCCTCGGCGCCCGTGCGGTGCCGTTGCGCACGGCCACCTGCGGTTCGCCTGCGGCGAGGGCTGCGGCCACGGTCTTCTGTGGCTCGCCCTGGCCGTCGGTGTCCACCAGGACGATGCGGCCCGGGTTTTCCGCTTGTGCGGAGCGGACGAGGCCCCAGATGGCGGCTTGGGCCGGGTCGGGCGCGGACTCGTCCGTGCCGGTGCTTACGGCGCCGGTGGTGAGGATGACCAGGCGGGTGTCGGCGAAGCGGTCTTCGGCCAGCCAGGTCTGGAGCAGGGTGAGGGTGTGGGTGGTGGCCTGGTGTGCGGCTTCGGTGGGGTTTTCCCCTGTCCCGCCCCTTCCCGCAACCATGGGCTCCGCCCCTGGACCCCGGTCCTCAAGCGCCGGACGGGCTTCAGTTGCCGCGCCCGGACGGGCTGAGTGGGGCGTGCTGTCCGAGGCCAGGGGCACGGCCGGTGCCCCGGCACGCCCTTCGGGCGTGTCCTCAATCGCCGGACGGGCTTGGTCTGCCCCACCGGTCGCCCCCAGAGCGACCACGATGTACTCCGGCAGCGCCTTGCCCCCTTCCACCGCCTCTGCCAACGCCGCCAGGTCCTTGTGGCTCGTCAGGCCCAAGGTGTCGGGACCCACGGACGCCCAGCGGTCGGGGGTCACCTCTCCGGACGGCGAGGCCGTCACCGGCACCCAATCCAGGCGGAACAGGGAGTCGGACGCGCCGCCTGGGCGGGCCGCGCCCAGCTGGTCCGGGGAGATCGTGCGGAGGGCCAGGCCCTCGACCGATGCCACCGGGGCGCCCGTTGTGTCGGCCAGCTCCAGCGTCACCGTGCCTGTGGCCGTGCCATCCAGCCGCACCCGTAGGGCCGAGGCGCCCACCGCGCGCAGGGATACTCCGGTCCAGGAGAACGGCAGGCGGCCCTGGCCGCCGCCCTGTTCGGCGGCGCTCAGACCGAGCGCGTGCAGCGCGGCGTCCAGCAGTGCCGGGTGCAGGCCGAACGCGGCGGCGTCGGACTTGCGGTCCTCCGGCAGGCTTACCTCGGCGAACACCTCGTCGCCGCGCCGCCAGGCGGCCGTCAGGCCCTGGAAGACCGGGCCGTAGCCGAAGCCCGAATCGGCCAGGCCCTCGTACAGGCCGTCAGTGTCGATGCGCTCCGCCTCGGCGGGCGGCCAGGCGCTCAGGTCGAACGAACTTTCCGCCATGCCCGCCGCCAAGGCGCCCGTGGCGTGGCGCAGCCACGGCTCGTCGGCCGGGGCGCCCTCGGCACGGGAGTGCAGGGTCAGCGCGCGGCGGCCGGTGTCGTCGGGCGCGGCGAGCGCGAGCCGGAGCTGGACGGCGCCCTGTTCGGGCACGATCAGCGGGGCTTCCAGGGTGAGTTCGTCCAGGCGGTCGCAGCCCGCGTGGTCCCCGGCGCGCAGTGCCAGCTCCACAAAGGCGGTGCCGGGCAGCAGCACCGTGCCCATCACGGCGTGGTCGGCCAGCCAGGGCTGGGTCTGCAGGGAGAGCCGTCCGGTGAAGGCGATGCCGTCCGAGTCGGGCAGCTCCACGGCGGCGCCCAGCAGCGGGTGACCGGCCGCGTGCAGGCCGATCGCGGTGGCGTCGCCACCGACCGGCCCGGCGTTCAGCCAGAACGAGCGGCGCTGGAAGGCGTACGTCGGCAGATCGACCTGGTGCGGGCCGTACGGCGCGTACAGCGCGGTGAAGTCCACGGCGGCGCCCCGGACCTGGGCGGTGCCGACCGCCGTGAGCAGCGTCTCGGCCTCCGGCCGGCCGCCGCGCAGGGCGGTGGCGAAGGAGCCGCCGTCCTCGGTGACGCAGTCCTGCGCCATCGCGGTCAGCACCCCGTCGGGACCGAGTTCCAGGTAGGTGGTGACGCCCTGGGTTTCCAGGGTGCGGACGCCGTCCAGGAAGCGGACCGCTTCGCGGACGTGGCGCACCCAGAAGTCCGGGCTGGTGATCTCCTCGGCAGCCACCACGCCACCGGTCAGATTCGACACGATCGGGATCTTCGGAGCCTGGTACGCCAGCCCCTGCGCCACCTCGCGGAAGGCGTCCAGCATGCCGTCCATGTGGGGCGAGTGGAACGCGTGGCTGACGGTGAGGCGCTTGGTCTTGCGGCCCTCCGCCTCGAACGACGCCGCGACCTCCAGCGCCGCGTCCTCGTCACCCGCGACCACGACCGAAGTCGGGCCGTTGACGGCCGCGATGCTCACCCGCTTGCCGAGCTGCGGGGTCACCTCGTCCTCGGACGCCTGGACGGCGATCATCGCGCCACCGGCCGGGAGCCGCTGCATCAACTGCCCACGGGCGGCCACCAGCTTCGCCGCGTCGGCGAGCGAGAGCACACCGGCCACATGCGCGGCGGCCAGCTCGCCGATGGAGTGGCCGGACAGGTAGTCCGGCTTCACGCCCCACGTCTCGACCAGGCGGAACAGCGCCACCTCGACCGCGAACAGCGCGGGCTGGGTGAAGCCGGTCTGGTCCAGCTCCTCGGCGTCGTCCCCGAACAGCACGTTGCGAAGCGGCCGTTCGAGATGTGCGTCCAGCTCGTCGCAGACCGCGTCGAGCGCCTCGGCGAACGCCGGGTAGGTGTCGTAGAGCTCACGGCCCATGCCGAGCCGCTGGCTGCCCTGCCCGGTGAACAGGACGGCCAGCTTGCCGCCCTCGGCCACCGTGCCCTCGACCAGCCCGGTCGCGGTGCGGCCCTCGGCGAGGGCGTCGAGACCGGCCAGGAAGGCGTCCCGGCCCGCGGCGACGAGCGTCGCCCGGTGCTCGAAGGACACCCGGGACGTGGCCAGCGAGTGGCCGACGTCGGCGAGGGACAGCTCGGGCTGGTCGGCCACCTGGGCCCGGAGCCGGGCCCCCTGGGCGCGCAGCGCCTCGGGGGTCTTGGCGGACATCACCCACGGCAGAACGGACGGCTCCACGGACGGCTCGCCGCCCGGAAGCGCGGGCGCCTCCGCCGGTTCGGGCTCCGGCAGCTGCTCGATGATGGCGTGCGCGTTGGTGCCGCTCATGCCGAAGGAGGAGATACCGGCCCGGCGCGGACGCCCGGTCTCCGGCCACTCCCGCGCCTCGCTCAGCAGCGAGACCGCGCCCGACTCCCAGTCCACATGCGGCGACGGCTCGTCGATGTGCAGCGACTTCGGCAGGACGCCATGCCGCATCGCCAGCACCATCTTGATGATGCCCGCGACACCCGCCGCCGCCTGCGTGTGGCCGAAGTTGGACTTGATCGAGCCCAGCCACAGCGGCTGGTCCTCGGTCTTCTCCTTGCCGTACGTGGCCAGCAGCGCCTGCGCCTCGATCGGGTCACCCAGCGTCGTACCCGTACCGTGCGCCTCGACCGCGTCCACTTCACCAGCCGACAGGCCCGCGTTCGCCAGCGCCTGCCGGATCACCCGCTGCTGCGAGGGACCATTCGGCGCCGTCAGACCATTGGACGCACCGTCCTGGTTGACCGCCGTGCCCCGCACGACCGCCAGCACCCGGTGGCCGTTCTTCTTCGCGTCCGACAGCCGCTCCACCAGCAGCATGCCCACGCCTTCACCCCAGGCCGTGCCGTCGGCGGCGGCGGCGAACGGCTTGCAGCGGCCGTTCCTGGCCAGTCCGCGCTGGCGGCTGAACTCGGTGAACACATCGGGGGTGGTGATGATGGTGACACCACCCGCGAGCGCCATGGTGCACTCGCCGTTGCGCAGCGCCTGCGCCGCCAGATGCAGCGCCACCAGCGACGACGAGCACGCCGTGTCGACCGTGACGGCCGGGCCCTCGAAGCCGAAGGTGTACGACACCCGGCCGGAGGCGATGCTGCTGGAGCCGCCGGTGCCGAGGTAGCCCTCGACGCCCTCCGGGACGGTGTGCAGCCGCGACACGTAGTCGTTGTGCATCTGGCCGACGAATACGCCGACCTGCTTGCCGCGCAGTGCGCCCGGGTCGAGGCCCGCCCGCTCGAAGGACTCCCAGGAGGTCTCCAGCAGCAGCCGCTGCTGGGGGTCCATGGCGAGTGCCTCGCGCGGGTTGATGCCGAAGAAGGCCGGGTCGAAGTGGTGGGCGTCGTAGTAGAAGCCACCCTCGCGGGCGTACGAGGTGCCGGGCCGGTCCGGGTCCGGGTCGTAGAACGCGTCGAGGTCCCAGCCGCGGTCCTCCGGCAGCCGCGCGATACCGTCCCGGCCCTCGGCCAGCAGCTCCCACAGGTCCTCGGGGGTGCGCACATCCCCGGGGAAGCGGCAGCTCATGGCGATGATCGCGATCGGGTCGTCCTCGTCGGCCACGCCACCCGCCGGGCCTTCCGCCCGTGCGGGGACGGCCGCTGCCGCCTCGGAGCCGAGCAGCTCCTCCAGCAGATATCCGGCGAGCGCGGTCGGCGTCGGGTAGTCGAAGACCAGTGTGGCGGGCAGCCGCAGCCCGGCGGCGCCGCCGAGGCGGTTGCGGAACTCCACCGCGGTCAGCGAGTCGAAGCCGAGGTCCTTGAACGCCCGGCTCGCCTCGACCGCGTCGGGCGAGTCATGGCCGAGCACCACGGCCACCTGGGCGCGCACCAGGTCGAGCAGGGTCTGCTCGCGCTCGGCCGCGTCCAGCCGGACCAGCCGCTCCACCAGCGAGGAGCCGTCCTGGGCCGCGCCCGATTCGGCGGTGCGGCGGGTCGTACCGCCGCGCACCAGACCGCGCAGCAGCGGCGGCACCATCTCGATGGGCGCGCCGGTCATCGGCGCCAGGTCGAGCTGCATGGGCACCAGGAAGGCGTCGCCCACCTCCTGGGCGGCGTCGAACAGCGCCAGGCCCTCGTCGGAGGACAGGCCGAGCACACCGGAGCGGGTCATCCGGGACTTGTCGGTAGCCTCCAGCTCACCGGTCATCCCGCTGGCCTCGGCCCACAGGCCCCAGGCCAGCGAGGTGGCGGCGAGGCCCTGGGCCTGGCGGTGGCGGGCCAGGGCGTCCAGGAAGGAGTTGGCCGCCGCGTAGTTGGCCTGCCCGGGGCCGCCGAACGTACCGGCGGCGGAGGAGAACAGGACGAACGCGGCGAGGTCCTGGTCGCGGGTCAGCTCGTGCAGGTTCACGGCCGCGTCCACCTTGGGGCGCAGCACCTTCTCCAGCCGCTCCGGCGTCAGCGAGTCGATCACACCGTCGTCCAGCACACCGGCGGTGTGCACGACGGCGGTCAGCGGATGCCCGGCGGGGATGTCGGCCAGGACGGCGGCGAGCGCGTCCCGGTCGGCGGCGTCGCAGGCGGCGATGGTGACCTCGGCGCCCAACTCACGTAGTTCGGCGGCGAGTTCGGCCGCACCGGCGGCCTGCTCACCGCGTCGGCTGGTGAGCACCAGACGGCGGGCGCCGCGCTCGGTCACCGCATGCCGGGCGACCAGGCCGCCCAGGGTGCCGGTGCCGCCGGTGATCAGCACGGTGCCGTCCGGGTTCCACGGGGCGGGCACGGTGAGCACGACCTTGCCGATGTGGCGGGCCTGGCTGAGGTAGCGGAACGCGTCCGGGGCCTGCCGCAGATCCCATGCGGTGATCGGCAGCGCCCGCAGCGCGCCCCGCTGGAACAGCTCCAGCAGCTCGCACAGCATCTCCTGGATGCGGTCCAGGCCCGCCTCGGTCAGGTCGAACGCCTGGTAGGAGACGCCGGGGTAGGCCGCGGCGACCTCCTCCGGCAGCCGGACGTCGGTCTTGCCCATCTCGACGAACCGGCCGCCGCGCGGCAGCAGCCGCAGCGAGGCGTCCACGAACTCCCGGGCCAGCGAGTCCAGCACCACATCGACCCCGCGACCGCCGCTGGCCTCGCGGAACGTGTCCTCGAAGGCCAGGTCGCGGGAGGAGGCGATGCGGTCGTCGGCCAGCCCCAGCGAGCGCAGCGTGTCCCACTTGCCCTGGCTGGCGGTGGCGTAGACGTCCACACCCCAGTGGCGGGCGAGCTGCACGGCGGCCATGCCGACACCACCGGCGGCGGCGTGCACCAGCAGCGACTCGCCGCCCTGGAGGTCGGCCAGGTCGCGCAGCGCGTAGTAGGCCGTCATGAAGACGATCGGCACGGACGCGGCCTGGGCGAACGACCAGCCCTCCGGCATAGGCGCGATCATGCGGCGGTCGACGACCACCAGCGGCCCGAAGCCACCGGGCAGCATGCCCATCACCCGGTCGCCGGGCGCCAGATCGGTGACCCCCGGTCCGGTTTCGAGGACGACACCGGCGCCCTCGCTGCCCATCAGGCCCGCGTCGCCGGGGTACATGCCGAGTGCGTTGAGCACATCGCGGAAGTTCACACCGGCGGCCCGGACCGCGACCCGCACCTGCCCCGTCTCCAGCGGCGCGGCGGCCTCCGGGCTGGGCAGCAGGGTGAGGTTCTCCAGGGTGCCCTTGTCCTGGATGTCCAGGCGCCAGGCCGGCTCGCCGGGCGGCGGCACCATGGGCCCACTGGCGGCGGTGCGCGCCAGCCGGGGGGCGTGTACGGCGCCCCGGCGCAGCACGAACTGCGGCTCGCCGGAGGCGATCGCGGTGCCCAGCGCCTCGTAGGAGGCGTCGGTGCCGTCGAGGTCCACCAGCACCAGCCGGTCCGGGTTCTCCGACTGCGCCGAGCGCACCAGACCCCACGCCGGGGCGTGGGCCAGGTCGTGGGTACCGGCGTCGCCCGCGGTGGCCACCGCGCCCCGGGTGACGAGCACGAGCTGGGACGCCGCGAACCGGTCGTCGGCCAGCCACGCCCGTACGAGCGCCAGTGTCCGCTGGGTAGCGGTGTGGACGGCGGCGGTCACCTCGTCATCGGTGGCGCCGCGCGGGTCGAGGTAGGCCAGGACGTACTCGGGCGCGTCCCCGGCCGCGGCCAGCGCGTCCAGATCGGCGTGGACCGCGGCACCCGAGGTCAGCGCGGCGGGCGCGCCCTCGCCGAGCACCGTCCACGCCGCGGTGGCCGCGCCGTCCGTGGCCAGTGGCACGGTGGCCCAGTCCAGCCGGTACAGCGACTCGTGGTACGCGGCGGACCGGCCGTCCGTGAGCTGTCCGGCCGAGACCGGGCGCAGCGCAAGCTGTTCGACGGAGGCCACCGGGGCGCCGGTGCCGTCGGCCAGCTCCAGTGTCACCCCGTCGGCCCCGGCCGGGGTCAGCCGGACCCGGAGCGCGTCGGCGCCGACCGCGTGCAGCGACACCCCGCTCCAGGAGAACGGCAGCCGCCCCTGCTCATCGCCGTCGGGTCGGGCGAACGTGCTGTGCAGCGCGGCGTCCAGCAGCGCCGGGTGCAGCCCGAACGCGGTGGCCTCGGACTTGCGGTCCTCCGGCAGCCGCACCTCGGCGAACACCTCGTCGCCGCGCAGCCAGGCCGCGCTCAGCCCCTGGAACATCGGCCCGTACGCGAAGCCGCCCTGCGCCAGGTGCTCGTAGAGCCCCTCGACCTCGGCGGGCTCGGCGCCCGGCGGCGGCCATGCCGTCAGGTCGAACGAGGGCCGCGGGGCAGCGGCCACCAGCACACCACTGGCATGGCGGATCCACGGCATCTCGGCGGGCGCGTCCTGCGCCCGCGAGTACAGCTCCAGCGTGCGGTGCCCGGCCTGCTGCGGGGCGCCGACGAGGATCTGGAGCTGAACCGCGCCACGCTCGGGCAGGACCAGCGGCGCCTCGATCGTCAGCTCGTCCAGCCGGTCGCAGCCCACCTGGTCACCGGCGCGGATGGCCAGCTCGACGAAGGCGGTGCCGGGCAGCAGGACGGTGCCCATGACGGCGTGGTCGGCCAGCCACGGATGGCTTTCGAGGGAGAGCCTGCCGGTGAACAGGAAGCCGTCGGAGTCCGCCAGCGGCACGGCCGCGCCCAGCAGCGGATGGTCGGCCCGGTCCAGGCCCGCCGACTCCACGTCGCCCACGAAGCCCGCGGGGGACGTCAGCCAGAAGCGGCGGTGCTGGAAGGCGTAGGTCGGCAGGTCGACGCGGTGGGCGCCGGTCCCGGCGAAGTACGCGGACCAGTCCGGCGTCACCCCACGGACCTGTAGGGCGGCGAGGGCGGTGGCGACGGTCTCGGCCTCGGGACGGCCGCCGCGCAGCGTGGCGGCGAAACCGGCCGCGTCGGCGTCGGCGAGGCAGTCCTGGCCCATGGCGGACAGCACACCGTCGGGGCCGAGTTCGAGATAGGTGGTGACGCCCTGGGCTTCGAGGGTGCGGACACCGTCGAGGAAGCGCACCGCCTCGCGGACGTGGCGCACCCAGAAGCCGGGGCTGGTGATCTCCTCGGCCAGGACCACGGTCCCGGTGAGGTTGGAGACGATCGGGATGCGCGGGGCCTCGTAGGTGAGGCCCTCGGCCACCTCGCGGAACGCCTCCAGCATCTCGTCCATGCGCGGGGAGTGGAACGCGTGGCTGACGGTGAGCCGCTTGGTCTTACGGCCCCGCTCCTCGAAGGCCGCCGCGATCTCCAGTGCCGCGTCCTCGTCACCCGCGACCACGACCGAGGTCGGGCCGTTGAGCGCGGCGATGCTGACCCGCTCGGTGAGCAGCGGCAGCACCTCGTCCTCGGACGCCTGGACGGCGATCATCGCGCCACCCGCCGGAAGCGCCTGCATCAGACGGCCACGAGCCGCCACCAGCTTCGCCGCGTCGGCGAGCGAGAGCACACCGGCCACATGCGCGGCGGCCAGCTCACCGATGGAGTGGCCGGAGAGGAAGTCGGGCCGCAGGCCCCACGCCTCGGCCAGGTGGAACAGCGCGACCTCGATGGCGAACAGCGCGGGCTGGGTGAACCCGGTCTGGTCCAGCTCCTCGGCGTCGTTCCCGAACATCACGGTCTTCAGCGGCCGTTCGAGGTACGCGTCCAGCTCGTCGCAGACCGCGTCCAGCGCCTCGGCGAACGCCGGATAGGCGTCGTAGAGCTCACGGCCCATGCCGAGCCGCTGGCTGCCCTGGCCGGTGAACAGGAACGCCATCTTGCCGTCCGCCACCGAGCCCTGGACCAGCCCCGACGCCGACTCGCCACGCGCCAGCGCCTGCAGACCCGAGACCAGCGCCGCACGGTCCCCGCCGACCACGACGGCACGGTGGTCCAGCGCGGCACGGGTGGTCGCGAGCGAGTACGCCAGGTCGGTCGGCGACAGCTCCGGCCGCCGCTGAAGGTCGGCGAGCAGCCGCTCGGCCTGCGCCCGCAGCGCGTCGGCGCTCTTCCCGGACACCATCCAGGGGAGCACGGACGGCCGGGCGGCCGGAAGCGCGGACCCCTCGGCCGGTTCCGGCTCCGGCGCCTGCTCGATGATGGCGTGCGCGTTGGTGCCGCTGACGCCGAAGGAGGAGATACCGGCCCGGCGCGGACGCCCGGTCTCCGGCCACTCCCGCGCCTCCGTCAGCAGCGAGACCGCGCCCGACTCCCAGTCCACATGCGGCGACGGCTCGTCGATGTGCAGCGACTGGGGCAGTACGCCGTGGTCCATCGCCTGCACCATCTTGATGATGCCCGCGACACCCGCGGCCGCCTGCGTGTGGCCGAAGTTGGACTTGATCGAGCCCAGCCACAGCGGCTGGTCCTCGGTCTTCTCCTTGCCGTAGGTGGCCAGCAGCGCCTGCGCCTCGATCGGGTCGCCCAGCGTCGTACCCGTGCCATGGGCCTCGACCGCGTCCACCTCGGACGGCGACAGCCGCGCGTTCGCCAGCGCCTGCCGGATCACCCGCTGCTGCGACGGGCCGTTCGGCGCCGTCAGACCATTGGACGCACCGTCCTGGTTGACCGCCGTGCCCCGCACGACCGCCAGCACCCGGTGACCGTTCTTCTTCGCGTCCGACAGCCGCTCCACCAGCAGCATGCCGACACCCTCGGCCCAGCCGGTGCCGTCCGCGTCGCCCGAGAAGGACTTGCAGCGGCCGCTGGCCGACAGACCGCCCTGGCGGCTGAAGTCGATGAAGGTGTCCGGGGTGGACATGACGGTGACACCGCCCGCGAGCGCCATGGTGCACTCGCCGCTGCGCAGCGCCTGCGCCGCCAGATGCAGCGCCACCAGCGACGACGAACACGCCGTGTCGATGGTGACCGCGGGGCCTTCGAGACCGAAGGTGTACGCCACCCGGCCGGAGGCGACACTGCCCGCCGTACCGGTGCCGAGGTAGCCCTCCAGGCCCTCCGGCAGGGCGGTCAGCCGGGAGAGATAGTCGTGGTACATGACGCCCGCGAAGACGCCGGTCTTGCTGCCGCGCACGGTCGCCGGGTCGATCCCGGCCCGCTCGAACGCCTCCCAGGAGCTCTCCAGCAGCAGCCGCTGGTGCGGGTCCATGGCGAGGGCCTCACGCGGGTTGATCCCGAAGAGGTCGGGGTCGAACTCGCCCGCGTCGTAGAGGAATCCGCCCTCGATGGTGGCGCTGGTGCCGGTCTGCTCGGGGTCGTCGCCCAGCAGCCCGTCGAGCTGCCAGCCGCGGTCGGTCGGGAAGCCGGAGATGGCGTCCACCGAGCCGGTGACGAGCTGCCACAGCTCCTCGGGGCTGGTGACCCCGCCCGGGTAGCGGCAGCTCATGCCGACGATGGCGATGGGCTCGTCGTCGGCGACGGCCACGGTGGCGGCGGGGGCCGCAGCGGCCTCATCAGCCTGGTCACCGAGGATCTCGGTGCGCAGGAAACCGGCGAGCGAGGTGGGCGTCGGGTAGTCGAAGACAAGGGTGGCCGGGAGCCGTACGCCCGTGACGGCGCCGAGGCGGTTGCGCAGCTCGACGGCGGTGAGCGAGTCGAAACCCAGCTCCTTGAAGGCGCGCCCGGCGCCGACGGCTTCGGGGCCCGCGTAGCCGAGGACGGCGGCGACCTGACCGCAGACGATCTCCAGCAGCAGCCGGTCGCGCTCGGGGACGGACAGCCCCAGCAGCCGCTCCACGAGCCCGCCGGGGGCCGCGCCGCCGCCCGACTCCACCACGCGGCGGCCGGGGGCCCGCACCAGGCCGCGCAGCAGCGCGGGGACCATGGTGGCGTCGGCGTGGCGCAGCGGCGCCAGGTCCAGGTGCATGGGGACGAGCGTGGGGTCGCCCACGGCGAGCGCGGTGTCCAGGAGGGCGAGGCCCTCCTCGGAGGAGAGCGCGGCTACTCCGGCGCGGGTGATGCGCTGGATGTCGGTGTCGTCCAGGTCGCCGGTCATCCCGCTGCGCTCGGCCCACAGGCCCCAGGCGAGGGCGGTGGCGGGCAGCCCCTGGGCGCGGCGCCGGTGGGCGAGGGCGTCCAGGAAGGCGTTGGCGGCCGCGTAGTTGGCCTGGCCGGGGCCGCCGAGGGTGCCGGCGGCGGCGGAGAACAGCACGAACGCGGACAGGTCGAGGTCGCGGGTCAGCTCGTGCAGGTGCCACGCGGCGTCGACCTTGGGCGGCAGAACGCGGTCGACGCGCTCGGCCGTCAGCGAGCCGATCACACCGTCGTCCAGCACGCCCGCCGTGTGCACCACGGCGGTCAGCGGATGCTCGGCCGGGATGGCGGCCAGGGTCGCGGCGAGGGCGGTGCGGTCGGCCACGTCGCAGGCGGTGAGGGTGACGTCGGCGCCCGACGCGCGCAGTTCGGCGACGAGTTCGGCGGCGCCGTGGGCGTCGGCCCCGCGCCTGCTGAGCAGCAGCAGGTGGCGCACGCCGTGCTCGGTGACCAGATGGCGGGCGACGAGCCCGCCGAGGGTGCCGGTGGCGCCGGTGACCAGGGCGGTGCCCTCGGGGTCCAGCGCGGGCGCGGTCTGCTCGGGGTCGGAGGCGACCTTGGCCAGACGCGGGACGACCACGGTTCCGGCGCGGACCGCGAGCTGCGATTCGCCGGTGGCCAGGGCGGGGGCGAATCCACGGTAGGACTCGTCGGTCCCATCGAGGTCCGCCAACACGAAGCGGTCCGGGTTCTCGGACTGCGCGGAGCGCAGCAGACCCCACAGCGGGGCGTGGACCAGGTCCTCGGTGTCGGCGTCGGCGGAGGTGGCGACGGCGCCACGGGTGGCGATGACCAGCCGCGAGCCCTCGAAGCGGGCGTCGGCGAGCCAGCTTTGGACCAGCTCCAGCGCGCGGTGCAGGGCCTCGCGTACGGCGGCCTCGACGGGACGGTCCGTCTCGTCCGCGAAGTCCGCGAAGAACGGGGCGACGACGGCCTGCGGCACCGGGGTCCCGGCGTCCACGGCCTCGCCGAGCGCGGCCAGGTCGGCGTAGCCGGCGGCGGTGGGCAGCGCGGCGGCGAGCTCGGGGTGCTCGGCGCCCAGCATCGCCCACTGCCCGGCCACGACGGTGGTGGCGGCGGGCACCGGGGCGGGGGTCCACTCGACGCGGAACAGCGCCTCGTGGAAGGCGGCACGCGCGGCGTGCACCTGGTCGGGCGAGACGGGGCGCAGCAGCAGCGAGTCGACGGAGGCGACGGGTGCGCCGCTCTCGTCCGTGACCAGCACGGCCACGGCGTCCTGCCCTGCGGGCGAGAGCCGGACGCGAAGCGTGGCGGCGCCGACGGCGTGGAGCCGGACGCCGCTCCAGGAGAAGGGGAGGCGGCCGTGTTCGGTGTCCTCCAGAAGGGAGCCGATGCCCACGGCGTGCAGGGCCGCGTCCAGCAGCGCGGGGTGCAGTCCGAACAGCTCGGCCTCGGCGCGGGCGCTCTCGGGCAGCCGCACCTCGGCGTACACCTGGTCCTCGTGCTGCCAGGCGCCCTGGAGCCCCTGGAAGACCGGGCCGTAGGCGAATCCGGTCTCGGCGAGCCAGTCGTAGAGGCCGTCCACGGGGACCTCGGTGGCACCGGCCGGCGGCCAGGCGGTGAGGCTCTCGGAATGGTCGGAGGGAGTGGTCGCGCCGGTGCCGAGCACACCGGTGGCGTGGCGGGTCCACTCGCCCTCGCCCCACGTGCCGTCGGCGGCGTCCTCCAGGCGCGAGTGCAGGGTCAGCGAGCGGCGGCCGGTCTCGTCCGGCGCGCCCACGGACACCTGGAGCTGGACGCCGCCCTGCGGGGGCAGGACCAGCGGGGCTTCGAGGGTGAGCTCCTCCAGGACGTCCGCGCCGACGTGGTCACCGGCGCGGATGGCCAGCTCCACGAAGGCGGTGCCGGGCAGCAGCACGGTGTCCATGACGGCGTGGTCGGCCAGCCACGGGTGGGTCTGGAGGGACAGCCGGCCGGTGAAGAGGAATCCGGCGGCGTCGGCGAGCGACACGGCGGCGCCGAGCAGCGGATGGTCGGCGGAGCCGAGTCCGGCGGCGGTGACGTCGCCGGTCCAGGGGCCGGGCGGCTCGGGCCAGTACAGCTCGCGCTGGAAGGCGTAGGTGGGCAGTTCGACGCGGCGGGCGCCGGAGCCCTCGAAGACCGCGGCCCAGTCGACGGCCACGCCGTGGACGTGGGCGCGGGCGAGGGCACCGGCCAGGGCGGTGGCCTCGGGGCGGTCGCCGCGCAGGATGGGGACGAACACGGCGCCGTCGGAGGTGACGCAGTCCTGCGCCATGGCGGAGAGCACCCCGTCGGGGCCCAGCTCCACGTAGGCGCCGACGTCGTACTCCTCGAGCCGGCGGATGCCGTCGGTGAAGCGGACCGCCTCACGGACGTGCCGGACCCAGTAGTCGGGCGAGCAGATCTCGTCGGCGGAGACCGAACCGCCGGTGAGATTGGAGATGATGGGGATGACCGGCGGGGCATAGGTCACCTGCCGGGCGACCTCGCGGAAGGCGTCCAGCATCCCGTCCATGCGGGGCGAGTGGAACGCGTGGCTGACGGTGAGCCGCTTGGTCTTGCGGCCCTGGGCCTCGAAGGACGCGGCGATCGCGACAGCCGTGTCCTCGTCACCGGCGATGACGACCGAGGTCGGGCCGTTGAGCGCGGCGATCGACACCCGCTCGGTCAGCAGCGGCGCCACCTCGTCCTCGGACGCCTGGATCGCGATCATCGCGCCACCGGCGGGCAGTTCCTCCATCAGCCGGCCACGGGCGGCCACCAGCTTCGCCGCGTCCGCGAGCGACAGCACACCGGCCACATGCGCGGCGGCCAGTTCGCCGATGGAGTGGCCGACGAGGAAGTCGGGCTTCACACCCCAGGTTTCCAGCAGCCGGAACAGCGCCACTTCGAGGGCGAACAGCGCGGGCTGGGTGTAGCCGGTCCGGTCCAGCAGTCCGCTGTCCTCGCCGAACATCACCTCGCGCAGCGGCCGCTGAAGGTGCTGGTCGAGCTCGGCGCACACCTCGTCCAGGGCGCGGGCGAAGGCCGGGACGGCCGCGTACAGCTCACGGCCCATTCCGGTGCGCTGGCTGCCCTGGCCGGTGAAGAGGAACGCGACCTTGCCCTCGCCGACCTCGCCGCGCACGACGCCGCCCGCGGGGGCGTCCTCGGCGAGCTCGGCCAGTCCGCGCAGCAGGTCCTCGCGGCCGTCCTCGCCCGCGAGGACCACGGCCCGGTGGTCCAGCGCGGCGCGGGTGGTGGCCAGCGAATGGGCCAGGTCGACCAGGCCGAGGCCCGGCTCGTCCCGCACATGGGCGGTGAGCCGCTCGGCCTGGGCGCGCAGCGCCGCCGCGCTCTGCGCGGACACCAGCACCGGCACCAGACCGCCGACGCCGGTCCACTCCGAAGGCGTCGCGTCGCCGTCGGGGACCTCGCGGTCCTCGGCGGGCGCCTGCTCGATGACGGTGTGCGCGTTCGTACCGCTCACACCGAAGGAGGAGATGCCCGCGCGGCGCGGCTGGCCGGTCTGAGGCCACGGGGTGTTCTCGGTGAGCAGGGAGACGGCACCGGCCGTCCAGTCCACGTCCCGGGAGGGCGCGTCGACATGCAGGGTCCTGGGCAGCACGCCGTGCTCGATGGCCTTGACCATCTTGATGATTCCGGCGACACCGGCCGCGGCCTGGGTGTGCCCGAAGTTGGACTTGATCGAGCCGAGCCACAGCGGGCGGCCCTCGGCCCGGTTCTGCCCGTAGGTGGCGAGCAGTGCCTGTGCCTCGATGGGGTCGCCGAGGCTGGTGCCGGTGCCGTGTGCCTCGACGGCGTCCACCTGGGCCGGGGTGAGCCGGGCGTCGGTGAGTGCCTGGCGGATGACGCGCTGCTGGGACGGGCCGTTGGGCGCCGTCAGGCCGTTGGAGGCGCCGTCCTGGTTGATGGCGGAGCCACGGACGATGGCCAGCACCGGGTGGCCGTTCTTGCGGGCGTCCGACAGCCGCTCGACGAGCAGCATGCCGACGCCCTCGCCCCAGCCGGTGCCGTCCGCGCCGTCGGCGAACGCCTTGCAGCGGCCGTCGGGCGCCAGGCCCCGCTGGCGGCTGAAGTTGATGAACGCGCGCGGGCTGTTCATCACCGTGACACCACCGGTGAGCGCCAGCGAGCACTCGCCGCCTCGCAGCGCCTGAATGGCCAGGTGCAGCGCCACCAGCGACGCCGAGCACGCGGTGTCGACGGTGAGGGCCGGGCCCTCCAGACCGAAGGTGTAGGAGATCCGGCCGGAGATGACGCTGGCCGCGTTGCCGGTGAGCAGATACTGCTCGACGCCCTGCGGCAGCGTGTGCATCAGCTCCGGGTAGTCCTGGCCGTTGGTGCCGACGAAGACACCGGCCTTGCTGCCGCGGAGCGTGGCCGGGTCGATCCCGGCCCGCTCGAACGCCTCCCAGGACGTCTCCAGCAGCAGCCGCTGCTGCGGGTCCATGCCGAGGGTCTCGCGCGGGCTGATCCCGAAGAACGCGGCGTCGAACTCGCCCGCGCCCTCCAGGAATCCGCCCTTGTCGGTGTAGCTGGTGCCCTGCTGGTCGGGGTCGTCGGCGAAGAGTGCGTCGGTGTCCCAGCCGCGGTCCGTGGGGAAGTCCGCGATGGCGTCGCCGCCCGCGGCCACGAGCTCCCACAGCTGCTCCGGAGACGTGACGCCGCCGGGGAACCGGCAGCTCATGCCGACGATCGCGATCGGCTCAGGCTCCTGCGACTCGACCTCGCGAAGACGCTGCCGCGTCTGGTGCAGATCGGCAGTTACCCGCTTGAGGTAGTCGAGGATCTTGTCCTGATCCGCCATTGGAGTCTCACCCATGCTTCTCGTCACAAACCTTGCGCCCGGGGACCTTCAGATCCTCAGATTCCGAGTTCTTTGTCGATGAAGGCGAAGACCTCGTCGGGCGTCGCCTCCTGCAACTTCTCCGTCACGGTCCCGCTCTCGCCGTCCGCCGCCTCGGCCTCGGCCGTACGGGGCTCCGCCCACTTCGCCGCGAGGTCCCGCAGCCGGGCCGCGATGTCGTCCCGCGCCTCGCTGTCGGGGTCGAGGACGGACAGCGCGGACTCCAGCGCCTCGAGCTCCGCCAGCCCGGGGGCGGCGGCCGTACCGCCGTCGCCCACGATCCGGCCGCACAGGAACTCGGCGAGGACCGCCGGGGTCGGGTAGTCGAAGACCAGCGTGGCGGGCAGCTTCTGCCCGGTGGCGGCGGTCAGCCGGTTGCGCAGCTCCAGCGCGATGAGCGAGTCGAAGCCCAGCTCCTTGAACGCCCGCCCGGCGCCGACCTCGTCGGTCGAGGGGTGGCCGAGCGCGGCGGCCGCGTTGGTGCGCACGACCTCCAGGACGACCACGGACTGTTCGGCCCGGGAGATCCCGGCCAGCCGCTTGCGCAGCGCGTCCGCCGGGGATCCGTCCGAGGCCGCGCCGGGCTCACCGGCCGTGGCGCCGGAATCCCGCAGCCGCCGGACCTCGGGCAGTTCGCCGATGAGCGGGCTGGGGCGGACCGCCGTGTAGCCGTAGGCGAAGCGGTCCCACTGGATGTCGGCGACGGCCACGACCGTGTCGGCGTGGTCCAGGGCCCGCTGCAGCGCCGTGATGGCCGCGTGCGGCGCCATCGCCGGGACACCGCCCCGGTCCAGCCGCTCGCCGATGGCGCCGTCGGCGGCAAGCCCCGTCTCGCCCCAGCGGCCCCAGGCCACCGAGGTGGCGGGCAGGCCCTGGGCGCGGCGCTGTTCGGCCAGCGCGTCGAGGTAGGCGTTGGCCGCCGCGTAGTTGCCCTGTCCTGCGTCGCCGAGGGTGCCCGCGATACCGGAGAACAGCACGAACGCGGACAGCTCCAGCTCGCGGGTCAGCTCGTGCAGATGGCGCGCCGCGTCGGCCTTGGGGCCGAGGACGGTGGCGAACCGCTCCGGGGTGAGCGCGTCCAGGACACCGTCGTCCAGGACGCCCGCGGCGTGCATGACCGCCGTGAGCGGCTGGTCGGCCGGGATGGCGGCCAGCAGCGTCTCGACGGCCTTGCGGTCGGCCACATCACACGCGGCGACGGTGACCTTGGTGCCCAGTTCGGTCAGCTCGTCCCGCAGCTCGGCCGCGCCCGGCGCCTCCAGACCACGGCGGCTGGTGAGCACCAGATGCTCGGCGCCGCCCGCGGCCAGCCAGCGGGCCACATGGGCGCCCAGCGCGCCCGTACCGCCGGTGACCAGCGTCGTACCGACCGGCTTCCACGTCCGTACGGCGGGCGCACCGGCCAGCGGGGCGTGCGCGAGCCTGCGGGCGAACACCCCGGCCGCGCGCACCGCGAGCTGGTCCTCGCCGTCGGTCCCGGCGAGCACCCCGGCGAGCCGGGCCAGCGCCCGCTCGTCGGGCGATCCGGGCAGGTCGACCAGACCGCCCCAGCGCTCCGGGTACTCCAGCGCCGCGGTCCGGCCCAGGCCCCAGACGAGCGCCTGATCGGGGGATTCGACGGTGTCCGTCTGCCCGACGGCGACCGCGCCCCGGGTGGCGCACCACAGCGGCGCGTCCACCCCGGCGTCGCCCAGCGCCTGGATCAGCACGGCGGTGCCGGTCAGCCCGGCGTTGACACCGTCGGTGCCGGGCGCGGTCCCCTGGTCGAAGGCGAGCAGCGACAGCACACCCGAGACGGTCGCGGCGTCGGCCAGCTCCTCGCGCACCAGACGGGTCAGCGACGCGCGGTCCGACTCCACGGCGGTCGGGGTGATCTGCCGTACCTCGGCGCCGCGTTCGGTGAGCATCCGGACCGCGCCCAGCGTCCAGTCGTCGATGACGGCGGACTCGGGCACGGCCAGCAGCCAGGTCCCGGACAGCCGCGGGGCCTGGCGCTCGGTCAGGGAGGTCCAGGTCGCGCGGTAGCGCCAGCCGTCCACCGTGGACTGCTCACGGGCCTGCTTGCGCCAGGTGGCCAGGGCGGGCAGGACGGCGCCGAGCGAGGACCGCTCACCGTCGTCCTCGAACGCGAGGGTGTCGGCCAGCGACGCCAGGTCCTCGCGCTCGACGGCCTCCCAGAAGCGGGCGTCGACGGCATCGGACGGCGCGCCCGACTCGTCGGCCGGGGTGCCGGCCGCCTGCGGCCAGTAGCTCTGGTGCTGGAAGGCGTACGTGGGCAGCTCGACGCGCTCCGCGCCCGTCCCCTCGTACACCGCGTCCCAGTCGACGCTCACACCACGCGTCCACGCCTCGCCGACGGAGATCCAGAAGCGGTCCAGGCCACCCTCGTCACGGCGCAGCGAACCGATCGCGGCGGCCTCCCGGCCCGCGTCCTCGGCCGTCTCCTGCACACCCATCGTCAGCACGGGGTGGGCGCTGGACTCGATGAACACTCCGAAGCCCTCGTCGAGCAGGCGGCGGATGGCGCCCTCCAGCTCGACGGTGCGACGCAGGTTGGTGAACCAGTACTCGGCGTCCAGCTCGGAACCGTCGACCCACTCCCCCGTCACGGTGGACAGGAACGGCACCTCGGCCGTCTTGGGCTCCACGGGCGCCAGCAGCTCCAGCAGCTCCTCACGGAGCAATTCCACCTGGGCCGAGTGCGAGGCGTAGTCCACCGGCACCCGGCGCGCCCGCACCTCATCGGCCTCACACGCGGCGACCAGCTCATCGAGGGCGGTCGGCTCACCGGAGACGACCACCGAGGACGGCCCGTTGACGGCCGCCACCGAGATGCGCTCCTCGCCCCACGGCTCGATCCGCTCCCGTACGTCCGCCACCGGAAGCGCCACCGACACCATGCCGCCCTTGCCCGCCAGCACCCGGCCAATCGCCTGGCTCCGCAGCGCCACCACCCGCGCCGCGTCCTGAAGCGTCAGGGCTCCGGCCACACACGCGGCGGCGATCTCACCCTGCGAGTGGCCGACCACGGCCGACGGCCGCACACCCAGCGAACGCCACAACTCCGCGAGCGAAACCATCACGGAGAACAACACCGGCTGAACAACGTCCACCCGCTCCAGTGACGGTGCGCCCTCCGCCTCGCGCAGCACATCCACCAACGACCAGTCGGTGAACTCTGCGAGCGCGGCGGCACACTCATCAATACGGGCAGCGAACACCGGTGAAGCATCCAACAGCTCCACGGCCATGCCTACCCATTGTGACCCCTGTCCTGGGAACACGAATGCGGCCTTGCCCCCGATTGAGGCCCCCTGCACCAGGTTGGGCAGGACCTGCCCCCTAGCGAGGGCGTCCAAACCACCGGCGAATTCGTCCCGGTCCGTGCCCACCAGCACCGCGCGCTGCTCGAAGGCGGCGCGGGTGGTGGCCAGCGAGTGGCCGATGTCCAGCGGGCGCAGGGCAGGGTCGGCGTCGAGGTGGGCCAGCAGCTTGGCGGCCTGGGCGCGCAGCGCCGCCTCGCTCTTGCCGGACACCGTCCACGGCAGCGCGCCGGGCCGCCGGGTGGCCGGCTCGGTCTCGTCCGGCTCCTCGGCCGGGGCCTGCTCGATGATGGCGTGCGCGTTGGTGCCGCTGAAGCCGAACGAGGACACCGCGGCCCGGCGCGGACGGCCGGTCTCCGGCCACTCCCGCGCCTCGGTCAGCAGCTCGACCTCGCCCGCCGACCAGTCCACATGCGGGGTGGGCTCGACGATGTGCAGCGACTCCGGCAGGACGCCGTGGCGCAGCGCGAGCACGAGCTTCATCACACCCGCGACACCGGCGGCGGCCTGGGCGTGGCCGATGTTGGACTTGATGGAGCCGAGCAGCAGGGGCTGCCCGTCGGGCCGCTCCTGGCCGTAGGTGGCCAGCAGCGCCTGCGCCTCGATCGGGTCACCCAGCGTCGTACCGGTGCCGTGTGCTTCGACCACGTCCACCTCGGCGGGGGACAGCCGGGCGTTGGCCAGGGCCTGCCGGATCACCCGCTGCTGGGACGGCCCGTTGGGCGCCGTCAGACCGTTGGACGCACCGTCCTGGTTGATCGCGGAGCCACGCACGACCGCGAGCACCGGATGGCCGTTCTTCCGCGCGTCCGACAGCCGCTCGACCAGCAGCATGCCCACACCCTCGGCCGGGCTGAAGCCGTCCGCGTCCGAGGAGAACGCCTTGCTGCGGCCGTCGGAGGACAGCCCGCGCTGGCGGCTGAACTCGATGAAGGTGCCCGGGGTGGCCATCACGGTCACGCCGCCCGCGAGTGCGATCGTGCACTCGCCCTGGCGCAGCGACTGGACGGCCAGGTGCAGCGCCACCAGCGACGCCGAGCACGCGGTGTCGACGGTGACCGCCGGGCCCTCCAGACCGAAGGTGTACGAGAGGCGGCCGGAGACGACGCTCGCGGCGCTGCCGGTGGCCAGGTGGCCCTCGTAGCCCTCGGTGTTGCTGCGCATGACGATGGAGTAGTCGGAGCCGTTGGTGCCGACGAAGACACCGGACGGGGTGCCGTGCAGCGTGGCCGGGTCGATTCCGGCCCGCTCGAACGCCTCCCACGACGTCTCCAGCAGCAGCCGCTGCTGCGGGTCCATCGCCATGGCCTCACGCGGCGAGATCCCGAAGAAGGTGGGGTCGAAGTCGGCGGCCCCGGTGAGGAATCCGCCCTCGCGGGTGTAGCTGGTGCCCTGCGCATCCGGGTCCGGGTTGTACAGGGACTCGATGTCCCAGCCGCGGTCGCCCGGGAACTCCGACAGCGCGTCGCCGCCGGAGGTGAGGAGCTGCCACAGCTCCTCGGGGGTGCGCACACCGCCCGGGAAGCGGCAGCTCATGGAGACGATGGCGATGGGCTCGTCGTCGGCGAGCGCCGCCGCGGTCGGCAGCGCGGCCACGGCCGCCCGCTGCCCGCCCGCGATCTCGGTGCGCAGATGGCGCGCGAGCACCGTGGGGGTGGGGTAGTCGAAGATCAGCGTCGGCGGCAGCTTCAGCCCGCTGGCGGCGCTGAGCCGGTTGCGCAGCTCGACGGCGGTCAGCGAGTCGAAGCCCAGCTCCTTGAAGGCCCGGCCCGCCTCGACGTCGTCCGCGCCCGCGTAGCCCAGGACGGCCGCGACGGCGGTGCGGACCAGCTCCAGCACCAGCCGCTCCTGCTCGGCCTCCGGCACCCCGGCGAGCTGCTGCGCCAGCGCGACCGCGCCCGCGCCGTCCGCCTCGGCGTCCCCGGCCATGTCCTGGATGACGTCCCGCGCCTCGGGCAAGTCGTGCAGCAGCGGACGGGAGCGGCCGGAGGTGAAGGCGAGAACGAAGCGCTTCCACTCCATGTCGACGACGGTGAGCACCGACTCGTCGCGGTCCAGCGCGTGCTGGAGCGCGGTGACGGCCGACCGCGGCGCCATCTCGATGACGCCGTGGCGGCGCATCCGGTCGCCGACGCCGCCCTCGGCCATCCCGCCCTCGCCCCACGGGCCCCAGGCCAGCGAGGTGGCGGGCAGTCCCTGGGCACGCCGGTGCTCGGCGAAGGCGTCGAGGAAGGCGTTGCCCGGGGCGTAGTTGCCCTGGCCGGGCGCGCCGAAGGTGGCCGCGAAGGACGAGAACAGCACGAACGCGGAGAGGTCCAGCTCCCGGGTCAGCTCGTGCAGATGGCGGGTGGCGTCGACCTTGACCTTCAGCACCCGGTCCACCTGGTCCGGGGTCAGACCCTCGATCACCCCGTCGTCCAGCACGGCGGCCGTGTGGACGACGGCCGTCAGCGGATGCTCGGCGGGGATGCCCGCGAGCAGCGCCTCGACCTGGGCGCGGTCGGCCACATCGCATGCGGCGATGGTGACCTTCGCGCCGAGCTCGGTCAGTTCGGACCGCAGATCCGCCGCGCCCGGTGCCTCCAGACCACGGCGGCTGGTGAGCACCAGATGCTCGGCGCCGTTGGTGGCCAGCCAGCGCGCCACATGGGCGCCCAGCGCGCCCGTCCCGCCGGTGACCAGCGTCGTACCGGCCGGCTCCCAGGACCGTACGGCGGGCGTGGCGGCCAGCGGGGCGCGCACCAGACGGCGTACGAGCAGCCCGGTGGCGCGGATCGCGACCTGGTCCTCTTCCTCGGCCCCGGCGAGCACGGTCACCAGCCGGGCCAGCGCCCGCTCGTCGGGCGCCCCGGGCAGATCGACCAGACCGCCCCAGCGCTCGCCGTGCTCCAGCGCGGCCACCCGGCCGAGCCCCCAGACCAGCGCCTGCTCGGGGGATTCGAGGGTGTCCGTACGGCCGACGGAGACCGCGCCACGGGTGGCGGACCACAGCGGCGCGCCGATCTCCGCGTCGCCCAGCGCCTGCACCAGCGCGAGCTGCGCCGCCACCCCGGCGGGGACGGAGGGATGCTGGGGGTGCGGGTGGCCGTCGAGAGCCAGCAGCGACAGGACTCCGGCGAACGGGATGCCGTCGGTTTCGGTGAGCGCGGTGCGCAGCCGCTCGATCAGCTCGTCCCGGCCGTCGGCGTCGGTGTCCACGGCGATCCGCCGTACGTCGGCGCCGCGTTCGGCGAGCACACCGGCCACGGCGTCGGTCCAGGCGTCCTCGGCGGCCGGGGCGACGACGAGCCAGCCGCCGGACAGCCGCGCGGGCTGCCCGTCGGCGAGCGGCTTCCAGGTGACGCGGTAGCGCCAGCCGTCCACCGTGGACTGCTCACGGCTCTGCTTGCGCCAGGTGGCCAGGGCGGGCAGCAGCGCGCTGACCCGCTCATCGCCGTCGACGTCCAGCTCGGCGGCGAGCGCCTGCCAGTCCTCGCGCTCCACGGCCTCCCAGAAGCGGGCCTCGACGGGGTCGGCGGCGGTGGCGGCAGCGGCGGGGGTGCCCGCTTCGAGCCAGTAGTGCTGGTGCTGGAAGGCGTACGTGGGCAGCTCGACGCGCTCCGCGCCCGTCCCCTCGTACACCGCCTCCCAGTCCACGCTCACACCACGCGTCCACGCCTCGCCCAGCGAGGCCCAGAAGCGGTCCAGGCCG
>NZ_JAGFNO010000058.1:0-30395 GCF_017592595.1 Streptomyces sp. NEAU-YJ-81
CGACCCGGCACCTTCGTCAACCCCATCGGCTGACCAGCTCACAGCTGCGCTATGAAGGTCCACTGCCCCGCTGCCCTGGTGTGTGACGCACCAGGGCAGCGGACTTTCCGTTCCACGGCCCGCGCCCCCTTCGCGATCGCTGCCGACATTCCTCTCTCGCGCCCCGCCCTCAGCTCCACGTGATCGGCTGAGCGGCACAGGGCCAGGTTCCATGGCCGAGCTCGACGTACGCGCGGTCGGCCCACGCAGGGTCCGATACCTCCGCCCCGCTCCGCATGCGTGGATCGCGCACCGGGGACACCGCCGGTGTCGTCGGGCACGGCGTGCGGACCTTTATATGCACAGGCATGGTGGCCGCAGGGCCGCACCTGTGCCGTCGCAGCCGTGCCTTCGCGGCGTCACGGGTGCGTCATCGGTGGAGCGGGCGCGCCCGCTCCACCGCACAACTCCTGGGTGGCAGGTGGCCGTTCTTCGCCACCGGCACGGCTAAGGGCTGTGGCGCCCTTGCTGAACGCCTCGTTCGTGCACGTCACGCTGCAGCCGTGCATCCAGAGGCTTCGGCGTGGGCGAAGCGGGGGAAGTAGCGGGCGGACGGCCGACTGAGGCCGGGACCGCCGGGACGCGATCTCGGGACGCGGGGCTGTCACTTCGTGTTAACCTCATGCTTTTGCGTGCTCGTGACGGTTGGCGATCCTGCCTGTCCGGTTCCTCTTGTTCGTCGACTGCTCATTCCTACCGGGCCTTCCTCGGTACGTTCGCATGCGGAAGGCTCTTCATGAATCACCCTGACCTCCCCGGCACCTCGCACAGCGATCCCGCCCCGCTCATGGCCACTGCGCCAACGGTGCCCCCGGTCGCTTCCTTCGCCAGCCTGGAACTACCAGCCGAGGTGCTGCGAACGCTCAGCGAACTCGGTGTGCGCGAGCCCTTCCCGATCCAAGCAGCCACGCTGCCCAACGCCCTTGCGGGACGCGATGTCCTGGGGCGCGGGCGCACCGGATCGGGCAAGACGCTCGCTTTCGGCCTACCGCTGCTCGCACGGATGGCTGGGCGGCGCGCGGAACCGAAGCAGCCCCTGGCTCTGATCCTGGTGCCTACCCGAGAGCTGGCCCAACAGGTCACCGAGGCGCTTGCGCCGTACGCAAAGGCACTGCGGCTGCGGATGGCCACGGTCGTCGGCGGCATGTCGATCGGCCGGCAGGCCGCTGCGCTGCGCGATGGAGCCGAGGTGGTCGTCGCCACCCCCGGCCGTCTGCACGACCTCATCGAGCGCAGGGCCTGCCGCCTGGGACGGGTAGGGATCACTGTCCTCGACGAGGCCGACCAGATGTGCGACATGGGCTTCCTGCCACACGTGACCGAGGTGCTCGACCAGGTATACCCCGACGGTCAGCGGTTGCTGTTCTCGGCCACTCTGGACCGCGACGTCGACCACCTGGTCCGCCGCTACCTCCACGATCCCGTCGTCCACTCGGTCGACACGTCCGCGGGCGCAGTCACGACGATGAACCACCATGTTCTGGTCGTCCACGGCCCCGACCGGTACGCCGTCACCACGGAGATCGCCTCCCGCGACGGCCGCGTACTGCTGTTCCTGGACACCAAGCACGCGGTTGACCAGCTCACCCGGCATCTGCGAGCCAGCGGAGTGCACGCCGCGGCCCTGCACAGCGGCAAGTCCCAGCCGCAGCGCACACGGGCCCTGGCGCAGTTCAAGAACGGCCAGATCACCGTCCTGGTGGCGACCAATGTCGCGGCCCGTGGCCTGCACGTCGACGACCTCGATCTCGTGGTCAACGTCGACCCGCCCACCGACCCCAAGGACTATGTGCACCGCGCGGGCCGTACCGCCCGGGCCGGTGAGTCCGGCAGCGTCGTCACGTTGGTGCTGGCGGGCCAGCGCCGCGAGATGAGCCGACTGATGGCAGAGGCCGGCATCGAGCCGACCATCACCAAGGTACGCTCGGGCGAGGCGGAGCTGAGCCGGATCACCGGGGCCAAGGCCCCCTCCGGCACCCCGCTCGATGGCGGGTCGGCCGCGCCCCGGCCCAAGAACACCAACGCTCCCTTCCGCGGCCTGGGCACCAGCAAGGACACCTCCCGCGGCGCCGGCAGCAAGTCCCGAAAGGCTGGCGAGGCCCGCAAGCTCGCCGAAGCCCGCAAGGCGGCCCTGGTGCGTCGCGGCGGCTGAGAACCGTCGCCCTGATAGTCGAAAACTTCCGACCCCGGAACGGAAAACCTCCAGCCCGGCCCGAAACCCTCCGGTGCATACACCTACGAGATGAACGCCCTCGTGGTGTGCTCGGCATGACAAGCTGTGCTTCCCACTGCCCGAACCCAGGAGGTCGCCATGACCGCAGAGTCTGTATCCAAAGAAGGTTCGGAGCCGACCGACCCCGAGACGTCCGCCCTGGTGCCCGACAGCGACGGCCACTACGACCTGAAACGCAAGTTCCGGGAGGCCCTAGCGCGCAAGCGCAGTGTGCAGGCGGACGCCGCTGACCTCGCTGCGAACGTCGAGGCGTCGAAGGTCCGTAGGGCGAACGGCCCGGCTGCGAGCCAGCGGTCGTTCCGGCGCAAGAGCGGCGGCTGAGTCAATGAGCTCTTTCAGCATTGCCGCTCCAGAGTGAGCACGGCCGCGGAGATTGACGACAATCGATTCGGACTGCACCGGGGCCTGCGGAAGATCCGCCACGCCTTCAGCCGCGCGACGCCGCGCTCGACCGGTGCCCGTGCTGTGGACAGCGCTCGGTTGACGGTTTGCTGGGTCGGGGTGAGGTCACGGCCCGGCGGGCGTCTGAGGGGTGTCGTCACCCACGGGCCAGCTCCCATGTAGGCGTGGTCGGCGAGGATGGGAACGCCCTGGCGTTCGCAGATCCGGATGATCCGATGGGCGCGGGCCGCAGTGAGATCGTGCGCGCGGCCGGGCATAGTCGGCAAGATCCACAGCAGCCGCCCGACCGGGTCGGTCACCATCTACACGTTTACTCCGTGTCGGCGGTGCTTGTGGGAGAAGTCGGCCCGGCCGTCGCCGACCCGGTCGCACTCTGCCAGGGTGCCGTCGAGCAAGACGTAGTCCGGGTCCGCCTCGCGCAGGGCACGCAGCAGGCCAGGAGAGCGGTCGGCAAGCAGGCCGACGACGGCTGTCGTGTAGGCGTGGGCGGTGCCGACGGAGATGCCGAACCCGGCCGCGATCTGGGCGAGGGTGTCGTGCCGGCGCAGGTACACCAGGCCGACCAGGGCACGCTGGTGCGGTGGGAGCTTGCAGCGGTGGTCACACTCGCGGGTGACGATGAGCATGGTGACCCACTCGACCAGGGCCTGGGGAAGGTCGAGCGCGGCAGAATACGGAACCAACGCTGCCCTTGCCGAGAATGTCATCCGTGCAGGTCATGCGGCATGTTGGTACTCGTGGAGGATCCCGCCGAGTCGATCGCGTCGTCGTATGTCGAGACGGCTGATCTGCTCAGGATCGTCGATCGGCGTCGGTAAAGCGTGCAGCGGTCTGGCGTTCCCGATGCCCTGGTGCGGCCGGTGTGCGTTGTAGAACTGCTCGAACTCGCGCAGGACGCGGAGCAAGTGTCGGTGGTTCCAGATCAGGGTGCGGTCCAGGAGTTCCCGTCGGCAGGTCTGCACCCACCGTTCCATGATCGAGTTCATCCTCGGCATCTGAACACCGCTGAGCACGACCTGGATCCCGCATCCGCCAGAATGGCATCGAGCAGGCCGGGGAACTTCCCGTCCCTGTCCCTGATCATGTAACGCGCTCGGCAGCCTGCGTCCTCAAGATCCATGGCGAGGTTCTTCGCGGCCTGTGCCACCCACGCAGAGGTCGGGTGCCCGGTGGCACCGAGGATCCGGATCCGTCGGCTTGCGTGCTCGATGACAGCGAAGACGTGCATTCGTGCCCCGGACAGGGTGACCGTTTCGAAGAAGTCGCAGGCCAGCAGGGCGTCGGCCTGGGAGCGTAGGAAGTCCGCCCAGGTGCTGGAGGCCCGCTCGGGTGCTGGATCGATGCCGGCCTCCTGCAAGATCTCCCAGACGGTGGAAGCGGCCACCTGCACGCCCAGGACAAGCAGTTCGCCGTGCAGGCGCCGATACCCCCAACCGGGGTTCTCCCGTGCCAGGCGCAGCACCAGGGTCCGCACGGAGTGCACGGTCCGCGGCCGTCCCGAGCGCTTGGGCCGGGAGGCGGCAGCATGGCGGCGTGCGAGAAGGTCGCGGTGCCAGCGCAGCACTGTGTCCGGACGCACCAGCAGCCGCACCCCGCGGAGCACGTCCATGGGGAGCCGGTGCAGCAGCGCCGCCAGAAATGCCCGGTTGCTCGGGGCGAACCGCACCCGCTCCTTGCCGAGTTGGCGGTCCAGCACCACGATCTGGTGGCGCAAGGCGAGTATTTCGACAGTTTTCTCTCGATCGTCCATTGGTAGCAGGCGCAGCATGGCGAACGCATTCGTCACGCCCAGGTAGGCCAGTTGCAGCAGCACGGTCGATCATCTTGCCGCGGTGAACGCCAACCTCGCGAGAGCGCCCGTTCGGGCGACTTCGCCGGTCGACCTCAGGTACACCGCGCGCACCGCCTCCCACCAGGGCGGATGATATTTTCGGCAAGGGCAGGGTGCAGACCTGCCGACGGGAACTCCTGGACCGCACCCTGATCTGGAACCACCGACACTTGCTCCACGTCCTGCGCGAGTTCGAGCAGCTCTACAACGCACACCGGCCGCACCAGGGCATCGCGAACGCCAGACCGCTGCACGCTTTACCGACGCCGATCGACGATCCTGAGCAGATCAGCCGTCTCGACATACGACGACGCGATCGACTCGGCGGGATCCTCCACGAGTACCAACATGCCGCATGACCTGCACGGATGACATTCTCGGCAAGGGCACCGTCACACTCACCGGCGCGAGACTATACGTGCTGACGGTGATCGAGCAGGCCAGCTGTCGCATTAGGGTCCTGGGCGCGACCACGCACCCGACTGCGGCATGGGTTGCCCAGGCGATGGGCGCCCATCACGACGCCGAGCTCGTGGTCGCGGCGCTGAACATGGCCGTGGCCACCCGCGGCGGCGACATCTCCGGGGATCTTCCATTCCCAGTCGCTGTACAGGCCCGTCGCCGCTTGGTAATAGGGGCGTCATGTGCAGTGAAGTCAGTGGTCTGCTGTGCCTGCCTCCGCGACCCATTTCATGGGCTGGCCTGTTATGGCGGCGATCATGTCGTAGTCCTGGTCATAGTGCAGCACGGTCACCAGATGTCGTTCGGCCGCTGCGGCGATCAGCAGGTCCGGCATGGACAGTGCGCGGTGGTTGCCCTTGGCGATGGCCTGGCGCTGGATGTCTTTGGCTCGGTCCCACACCTCGTCGGGCATCGGCAGGTAGTCGAAGCCGGCCAGGAACCAGTGCAGGCGCTTCGCGTCGTTCTCGTTGCGTGCGGAGTACATCACTTCCATCTCGACCGGTCCGCACACAGCCAGTACGCCATCTTCGTGAAGTGGGTCGAGGACCTCCGCCACCTTCGGCTTTCGCCATCGCTGGAGGGCGGAGTTGTCGATCAGGAAGCGCTCGTTCACGCCACGTTCCTGCTGTCGGGCTCCGTCCGGCTGTCGTAGGTCAGGTCCAGGTCACCGGACTTGATCGCGTCGATGCCCTCCTGTCGCAGTCGACGCTTGACGGCCTCCTCCATGGCCATGCGTACAGCCTTGGCCTTCGTCTTCACGCCGTACAGGCGCATGGCGTGTTCCACCATCTCATCGTCGAGATCGATCATGGTGCGTGACATCGAAAGTTCCTCTCACTAAGGGTAGTGGCACTCGAAATGATATCAGCGTGGAGCGCTCAAGTGGTGTCGTTTTGAGGGTTGGGGGTGTGCGGGTGTCGACAAAACCGAGTGCGGACAGTGAACGGCAAAGCGGCTCCGGTCCGCGATCAAGTCTGTGACCTGGAGGGATGAATCTTCGATATGGGGGTCAAGACATCCGATGTGGTTGATCTGTCAAGCGGCCGCTGTGAGTCTGGGGCTCGTCGGCGCGGGGAATGCGGTCGTTTCGTCGTAGTGGACGCGCGTGGTGAGGCAGTGGTGGAGGCATCCGAGCAGTCGGTTGAAGAGGTTGCGCTGAGCGGCGGTGTGTCGGTCTCCGGCGGTTTTGCGTCGGTCGTAGTGGGCTCTGGCGCCGGGTGAGGCGGTCAGGGCGGAGAAGGCCCTGACGTAGCCGGCCGAGGCCAGACGCTGATTCTTGACTCGGCGGGCGAGGACCGCGACGGTTCTTCCGGACGCTCGGGTGATGGGTGCGGCTCCGGCGAAGGCTTTGAGGCCGCGTGCGTCGGTGAAGCGGGATCGGTCGTCGCCGATCTCGGCGAGTACTCGGGCGCCGGTGAGTGGGCCGAGGCCTGGGAAGCTGGTGATGATCTCGGCGTCCGGGTGCGTTTGAAAAGACTCCATGGCTGCTTGGGCGAGGTCGTCGGCGCTGGTGCAGGCTGCGTCCAGTTGCCGTAGCAGGGCTGTGGTCTGGCGACCCATCGCCTGTTCGACCATGGGTGGTTGGTGCATCTGTGGGAGGCGGAAGAATGCGCGGAGGCGGTCGGCTTCGGCGTCGATGCCGCGTTTGCGGCCTGTTCGTACCGCGGTCCCGGATGAGGAATCTGATCGACTGGGCATGGTCTCCCAGGTCCATGAGGTAGTTCCGTGCTTGCTGGGTAACCCATGGGCCGGTGGGGTGTCGGGTGATGCCGGCGATGTGTACAGGGCGGGTGCCGTGCTCGATGAAGAACAGAACGAACCAGCGCCGCAAGAAGACCGTGTCGATATGGAACAGGTCCGTGGCCACGATCGCAGTGGCCTGAGCTTTGAGGAAGACAGGCCAGGAGCGGTCCGTACGCTGCGGTGACGGGTCGATCCCGGCCTCCTTGAGGATCGACCAGACAGTCGAGGCGGCGATATCGCGTCGCAGGCCGACGAGCTCGCCGTGGATGCCGCGGTATCCCCATCCCGGGTTCTCCCGCGCCAGCCGCACGACCAGTTGCCGCAGCGTTTCTGGTTTCGGTGGCCGGCCCGGTCGGCGAGACGGGTAGGTCCACTTCCAGGCGATGAGCCGTGAGTGCCAGCGCAGGACCGATCGCGGAGTGACCAGCAAGGCCACCTGGGTACGCCGCTGCTTGCTGACGAGTCGGAGCAGTGCCGCCATGACGGCCCTGTCGCTCCAGGAGAAGCGGGGTGGTGGCTGGGACCGCCGCGCGATCGCGAGTTGATGGCGGAGCATCAGGATCTCTGCGTCTTTCGCTGCACTCGAGCGAGCGAACAGGGCAAGCCATCGGAAGGTCTGGCAGGCGAGCAGGTAGATCAGCCGTATCACCACGACCGGCATGCTGCCTGAGAACGGCTTGCGGCCTGCTGAGCTTTGACAGATCCAAACCAGCAGGTCATCCCGGGTGACATAATTCCCGGCACCCACAGGCAGCGGCGAAAGCCCGGTTGAAGTCCAGCCGCCCATCCGCGCTGCGCACCGCCCCCAGCGCCTCCGCCGGGTGAGGAGCCCACAGCAACTCGTCGGCGCCCACCTGCATCACGGTGCCCGGCTTCAACGCCGCTCTGCCGGTGACCCTGGCACGACCGACGAACGTGCCGTTGGTCGATCCCCCGTCCACGACGACGGCTCGGCCGTCTTCGGAGATCTCCAGCCTGGCGTGCTCGTTGCGCGAGACGTCCAGATCCCGTAGACACACCGCTGCCTTTGAGTTCCTGGCCACGGTGTGCGTCCCCGGAGTCAACGGCACGATCAGACCTGTGTCCGGCCCGGTGGCCACCGTGAGAACACCCGCCGTATGACCAGGCACAGGGCGGAACACCGGCCCAGGAGCCCCCACCCTGATCACCGCGCCGGGTATCAGGGGACTCTCGGCCACGACAGCGCGGGGATCGAGTTCGACGGCCCCGACCAAACACCGGCCTGCCGCCCACAGAAACCGGCAGTGACTCCAGCAACGAGCCCACCATGCTGGCCGGTGTAGCCAGCACCTCGATATCCTGGAGCGTCGACGCTTGAGCGTCCTCAACGGTCAAGCACAGAATCATCGCCGATCCCCGTCCTCGACCACAGCAATACCCCCATCCCAAAGCGGTTCAACGGGAATACTGAGAGGGACATCTGGTGGCATGTCGTGCTGCAAAATGTAGAAACCCCAGTGGAGAGAGCACTGGGCACTGTGGCCTCCAGCCTTCGAGAGCAGCCTGACGGCAACGCTTTGGGTCTGTGCAGCGCACAGAACCGGACCGTGGAGGGCCGAGCGGTTGGCAGGCATGTGTGCTCGCGTCGGCGGGCGCCTGAGGCGCTCGTCACTGGAGTCGGGATCCCATCCCCTCGATGAGCCAACTGTCTGCGCTCCGCCTCAACTGCAACTCGTAGTACTGTACATAACCGGCGAGGACAAGGGCTTTTGAGTCACCCTGCAGTTCGACGGACCTGACCTCATAGCGCTTGATCGCGGCACGTACCTCGTCGGTGATTTTCTGCTTTTCAGCTTCCTTGCGTTTCTCTGCGTCTTCGCAGGGAGGGAACAAAATATTGCCTTCGATGGTGGTTGCATGAGGAACCACGAGCCGACATGCGGTAGTGAAATCTTTCAGTTCGTAGGTCCGCATAAACTGCAATACAACCTTTTTCGCCTGCTCTTTACGTTCTGCGTCATCGTTGGAGCCGTCGCTGAGGAGGAAGAAGGCTCCACCCCCCAGAAGAATCGTCACCACCGCCGCGAGGGTGATCCACGTGGCCCTGTTTCTCTTCCTGTCCGGTGCTGGGGTCGGCGGCGCAGGTGGATCGGCCGGCATGGGTCCGGGCGATGGGGCGTGGGTGTGCTGCCTGATGGTGGTGGGGTGGCCCTCCCAGGCGGCGTGACCCGAGTGAGTCGGCGGAGCCGGCAGCGTGCGCGGTGGTGTGGTCGTCGGTCTGGCAGTAGTGGTGTGGTTCTCACTCATGGCCTGGCCCAGGCGGGCTGGTTCTGTTGTGGGCGGTGCTGTGGTGGCCGCAGTGGTGGTGGGCCCGATCAGGGTGCCGGCTTGGTCGCTGGTCATCCGGTCGGCGACGTCGCGGGTGAGGAGTCCGGTGATCAGTGTCGACAGCGGAGGGCGGCAGTTCAGCGGCGGCAGGTCGTCGTGGAGGATGGCGTGCAAGGTCGCGGCCGGGGTCTGGCGGGCGAACGGATCGCATCCCTCGACGGCGTGGAACAAGGTCGCGCCGAGCGACCATAGATCCGCCGCGGGCGTGGGATCGGCGCCCTGGAACAGCTCCGGAGCCATGTAGCCGGTCGAGCCGGCGACACCGTGGCGGGTCAGCCGAGTGTCGTCCATCGCGTGGGCGATGCCGAAGTCGACGAGCTTCACCTCATCGCCGGGCAGCACCATGATGTTGCTGGGTTTGATGTCCCGGTGGACCAGCCCGATCGAGTGCGCGGCGTCCAACGAGCCGAGCAACTGCCCGGCCATGCCAGCCACTCTCTCTCCGGCCAGGGCTCCGTTCCGCTCCAAGAGCTCTGCCAGCGAGGGTGCCTCCACCAACTCCATGACGATGTAGACAGCGTCGTCTTCGGGAATCGGCGGCACGAGATCATGAATCGCCACAACACCCGGATGGTTGAGCCGTCCCGCCGTACGGCCCTCACGCAGCGCCCGCTCAGCGAACAGCGACCGCTCCCGTTCCGACAGCTCCGGCGGAAGACGTAACTCCTTGACCGCCACCGAACGCCCGATCAACTCATCTTGCGCCCGCCACACCACTCCCATCGCACCCCGACCCAGCACGCTGACCAGCCGGTATCGTCCCGCCACAAGCCGTTGCGGCGTTCGCGAGAATGCCCCCTCCACTACCCACACCCCCAAGGGATTACGTCAACAGCAAGTAATTAGTAAGCTATCTGACGTAAGGCTATCCGGAGTGCTATCGCGCGAAAATACGCTGGACAGAAAGGATCTTAAACTTGGTGGGCCCGTCCCGCCACCAGCCGTTATGCCTCCTGGAATCCGTCCCCACAGCCGCGCTCCTATCGGAATCGCCCCCGGCCAGCGCCCTCGCGCGCTAGCCTTACAGCAGGTTTTCCAGCGGTGCCATCCAGCAAGGGTCTCACGGGGGAGGTCAAGAGTCGATGGCTGGGCAATTCGCTTGCGACCCGCAGGAAGCCGACGTGGTCGCACGTGAGTTGACCCGCATGAGCTCCGATATGCGCCTCTCGCTACCCCACCCCCTGGATGGTGCTACAGGAATAATGCATTCCGGGGCGGTCGAGGCGGCGCTGAGCGAATTCGTTCAAGCCGTCACCGCAACCCGAACCGCGTTGATCGCCGAGGTCGGCTCGGCAGCGGGGTTGTTCGCCGGACTGGCAGAAGGCACGCTCGACCTGGACAAGGCATTCGCTGACCGAGCTACGGAGACGTGAGGGGCCCTGACGGTGGATGTGAATGTCGGCTACGACGGTGTGAACCGAGCAGCCGGGCAGTTGAAGACCGGGCAGACCGAGATGAGCGGACAGTGATGAGGTGGACACGACGACCCTGCGGACCTCACACCAGCCGAAATCCGCCGCCTGTTGGTAACTGAGCCCGGGGACCGTTCTGTACGCCGCGGCCACGCAGTGACCTGGTGCCGCTGGATCCGTCGCCACCAAGCACAAGCCCGACGATGTCATTACATGCAGCACAAGCACACGATCATGGGAGAGCTCGCCCGAGACGGTACGACGATCCCAGCATTGCGGGTGCCGATAAATCATCCGCGCAATTCAAGCCGCGTGCTGGTACTCGTGGAGGGTTCCGCCGAATTGGTCTCGTCGACTGAATCCCAGGGGAGCGAGTTGGGCTTGTTGGGTGGTGGGTGTGCGTGGTAGGAGGCGGCATGGGGCGGGTTGTTCCAGGGCCCTGTACGGGCGGTGCTCGTTATAGAAGCATTCGTACGCGCGCAGTGCGTGGGGGAGGTGGCTCTGGTTCCAGATCAAGGTCCGATCCAGCAGGGCGGTATCCGAATGCCGGTGGGGACGACCTTGAGACCGGCATTGGTCATGAGAGCGTCGAAGGCGGCGGTGAACTTCGAGTCATGGTCGCGGATCAGGAACTTCGCCTTGCTGCCCAAGCGGTGGATCGTCGAGCGGTTCTTCGCCCACCTGATGCGCACCCGCCGTCTGGTGCGCGACTTCGAACGCCGCACCACCAGCGCCGAGGCGATGGTCTACTGGTCGATGACCCTGCTCATGACGCGCCGCCTTGCCCGGCCGGGCCCTGGGCGAGGGTGAACTGGCCCGACTGCGGCTCGGCCAACCAGCCCCGCGCGACCAGGCGTTTCGCCTTCGACCGCAGCGCCTCCACCCCGCCGAACCTGGTGCCGGGCTCGATCAGGGAGGCTCTGCCACAAACTGTCCGTGGAGGGGCTGCTCACGTTGGGCGTCAACGGCGGCTGGCCCGCACGGCCGTCAGCCGAGCGGCTCATGCTGTGGCGGGCGTTCAGGCGTCGAGGGTGTCAGTGGTGTCCGTGGGCGGTGTCCGAAGCGCCCCCGAAGAGCCGCGCCACGGCGCGGAAGGGCAGGGTGACGACGGTGGCGATGGCGCCACCAACGGACCGGAAGACATCTGCCAATGCGCGGAGCATGAGGGCCTCCATTGTGGTCAGAACCGCTCACCATGCGGTGGCCACGGCTGCGGCCGGCACAGCTTGTCACCGCCCGAGTTCCCGGGCGATGGCCGAGGAAACGGGCCATGCCTCCGGGGAGGGTCCGCCGCCGTGCTCGTGGCCGAAGTGATCTTTGTACCCACCGGCAGGCGGGCCGTACCCATGGCCTCGACACGGTGATCGAAAGCTGGCCGATATGCGGCGTGACGTGCAGCAACGACGTTTCGAACGGTACACCGCTCTGGAGCGGTAGCCGATCGATATGGGGGCACCCGGATCGGGACCGCAAGCCACAGGAGCAAAGCGGGAGAGGAGCTGGCGATGACGAGTCTTCCCACCGGGTACGCGCCCTCGTCGTACTGGATGTCATCGGCACCGGGACCGTCCCACCCAGCCCTGGATCCCGGCGGGGAAGGCAGCGCTCCTGATGTCGAGGTCGCCGTGGTCGGCGGGGGCATTGCGGGTATCTGCACGGCCTGGGAACTGGCCCGTGCCGGGCGCCGGGTGGCATTGGTGGAAGCGGCCCGGCTGGCCGCCGGGATTACGGGGCACACGACAGCCAAGCTCTCCGCCCTCCAGGGCCTGGCGTACCAGGAGATCCGTGGCGTGCGCGGGGAGGAGGCCGCCCGGCTCTATGCCAGGTCACAGGCCGACGCCGTGGACCGGGTACGGCAGGTGGCTGACGAGCTGGGAATCGACTGCGATCTGGAGGAGTGCCCCGCCTTCACCTATGCCGAAGGCGAGCAGGCCCTGGAGCAGGTGCGGGCCGAGGCGGAGGCCGCGTCGTCGGCCGGGCTGGACGCCTCGTTCACGACCGGGACCGATCTGCCCTTCCCGGTCGCGGGAGCGATAGAGGTGGCGGGGCAGGCGCAGTTCCACCCCCGGAAATACCTGCTGGCGCTGGTGGAGGACCTGGTCGCGCGAGGCGGCCTGGTCTTCGAGCACTCGCGCGTGGTGAGCCTCAACGAGGGCCATCCGTGCCGCCTGACCACCGACCGCGGAGCGCGGTTGCGGGCCCGCGACGTGGTGGTGGCGACGGCCTACCCGATCTTCGACCGGGCCCTGCTCTTTCCCCGTCTGGAAGTGAAGCGGGAGCTGGTCGTCGCAGCCGTGCTCCCCTCCGACCGTGCTCCGCACGGCATGTATCTCACGCCCGAGAACGGCACCCGCTCGGTGCGCACCGCGCCGTACCGGCCTGGGCAGCGGTTGCTCATCGTCACCGGGGAGAAGTGCACCCCCGGTGTCGGTGGCGTCGAGCAGCGCTACGCGCGGCTGATCGACTGGACGCACGACCGTTTTCCCGGCGCCGAACCTGCCTTCCGCTGGGCGGCGCAGGACAACTGGACCACCGATCACGTGCCCTATGTGGGCCCGCTGCACCCCGCCTCCCGCCATGCCTTCGTGGCCACGGGGTTCGCCGGGTGGGGCATGACCGGCGGCGTGCTGACCGGCAGGCTGCTGGCCGGGCGGCTCACGGGGCGGCCGGTGCCGTGGGAGGGCCTGTACGATCCGCGGCGGCTGAATCCGGTACGCGAGGCACCCGCACTGCTGAAGGTTCAGGCCACTGTCGCACGCCATTTCATCGGCGACCGGCTGTCCGGGGACGGCACCGACGCGGTACGGGACATCCCGCCCGGTGGCGGGGCGGTCGTCCGCCTCGGCGGGCGGCAGCGGGCGGTCCACCGTGATGCGGGGGGTGAGTTGCACACGCTGTCGGCCTGCTGCACTCACCTGGGCTGCCTGGTGCGTTTCAACGACGCCGAGCGGACCTGGGAATGCCCCTGTCATGGCTCGCGGTTCGCCATCGACGGCAGTGTGCTTCAGGGCCCGGCGGTACGCCCGCTGAAATGGATCGGGGACCACGGGCCCGGGGCGCGCGAGCCCGGGGACGACATGGAAGACACGGGTTGAGTTCTGCTCCGCCCTCCGGAACCCTGTCCCGTCCGCTCACCTGTGCGGAATCCGTGTCAGGCCGGCGGTCTGCCACTGAGCATGGGGGTGGTGCTGAGCCATTCGCCGAACAGGACGGTGGCATCGTCCTGCGGTTCTCCGCCGTGGGGTACACCGCTCTGGCGCGGCAGCAGCGGCTTGACCTTCGCCTTCCGCCGCGCGAGCGCGGGCAGCTTCTTCACCGCCGCCGGCACCCGCTGGCTCCCGGACACCGGCCCCAGCGCCGACGACTCCCCGAGCAGGGACAGGAACGGGCGCACGGCGTTGTATCGGGTGGCCAGCAGGCGCCGCATCTCCGCCTCGGCCTCCTCGTCCGCGGGCCCGAGCAGCTCCCCCAGCGTGGAGGCGGCCATGACCTTGTGGGTGCCGGAAACTGTGTCCCCCTGTGCGACCTGCGTGTATTCGTGGATGAGGCCGCCGAGTCGATCGCGTCGAGAGATGGGGGTGTTGGCCGTGGCGGTGGGCGGATCGGGGTCGGTGAGTCGGTCTGGTGCCCGTTGTCCGAGGGATCGGTGCGGCCGGTGTCTGTTGTAGTGCTTCGCGTACTCGCCGATGACGAGGTGGAGGTGGCGCTGGCCGGTGATCAGGATGTGGTCGGTTGCCTTGCGTCGGCATGATCCGATCCAGCGTTCGGCGATGGCGTTCATCCGTGGCACTGCGGGCAGGGTGGGTATCACGCGTATGTCGGCCGCTTGGAAGACGGCGTCGAAGCTGTCGGTGAAGTACGTGCCGCGGTCCCGGATAAGGAACCTGATCGACTCTGCACGGTCCCCGAGGTCCATGAGGTAGTTCCGTGCTTGCTGGGTGATCCAGGGGCTGGTCGGGTTACGCGTGGCGCCGGCGATGTGCACGTGTCGGGTGCTGTGGTCGATGAAGAAGAGCACGAACCAGCGCCGCAGGAAGACCGTGTCGATGTGGAAGAGGTCGGTGGTCACGATCGTGGCCCGCGCTTTGGGGAAGGCGGCCCAGGACTGGTCCGTGCGCTGGGGCGCGGGGTTGATCCCGGGCTTCTGTACCACCTGCCCAATGGGATATCGCCGGATTCACGGCGAACTCGCCGCGCTGGGGATCACAGCCGCCTTCGACGCCCTGATGGCCGATGCCGGCCTGAAGGGCGTCACCACCGGCATTCGGATACCCGGGTGAACTCCCGAAGCCCAACGGGCCGGACCGAGCGCTGCTCGCCGCACTCGCGCGGCTCCTACCCCATACCCGCACAGCCACGCCTGTCGGCGCAGCACCGCGACCTCGTGCCGGAGGATGAGTATCTCGGCGTTGCGAGCCGTGGTGTCTGAAGTTCACCCGGCCCGATTGCGGTTGAGCAGTCGGTTCGCCGTCCTCCGGCAGTGAGTTGGGTTCCATGTCGTGCCGCTCCTCTCATGACGAGACGGCCGATGCCCAACTCTACGAGCACGTCGATCGCCCTCAAGGGGCGGCCGACTTCGTCCGCCCGGTGCTTGTGCCCCGGCCTGCGGCGCGTTAACCGCTCGAAGTCCCGGCTGTGGAGCGTGCCTGGCCGATCATCCACGCAGTCGGGCGGGGAAGCTGTGGGGTTCGCGGCATCAAGGCCGGCGCAACGGCGCTGCTCAAAGCGGGTGTCCCCGGCTGGAGTGGGGCCACCGCACGCCCTTCTGTGATCGAGGACGACTATCTCTCTGACTAGCACACGGAAATCTGTGTCGGCCGGAGTAGACATTGGGCGGTGGTGTGGCTATGGTTTCTCTCGTAGCCGAGATCAAGCAGGGCCCGGCAGAGACGAACTGCCGGGCAGCAGTACACGCAGGTGCAGTTCGTAGGACGGTGCGGTGGTGGAGTTTCGAAGCCAGAGTTGTTGCAGGACGGCGACGAGGCTGACGACCGGACCGGGTGGCCCGCAGTGATCAGGGGCCGCCGTGAGCAGTACCGCAGTAGCAGTTCAGCAAGCGCAGTTCGCAGTACCAGCAGTACGTAGTTCCCGTTCGGTAAGCAGTTCATCCAGAGGGAAAGAACGGAGGAGCCCCGCGCCATCAGGATCGCCCGGGCGGAAGTCTTGAGCCCGGGTACCGCAGGACATCGATAGTGAGGTGGTCTCCGGTCAAGCAACCGCGATCCCCGCACCCCCGACAGCATTCAGGTCGGGTCCGCGGAAACAGAAGGCCGGCGCAGTACCAGGGCCGGCAGATGGTGTAGCAGTTCCTTCGGGGCCCTGGTGCCATATGGCACCAGGGCCCCTCCACGCGTTCCACAGAGAGGTGCAATGACAGCAGAGGGCTCGTACAGCCGTCTCGACGACGACGACTACCCCGCCTACACCATGGGCCGGGCCGCCGAGATGCTCGGCACCACCCAGGGCTTCCTCCGCGCCGTCGGGGAAGCCCGCCTGATCACCCCGCTCCGCTCCGAGGGCGGCCACCGCCGCTACTCCCGCTACCAGCTGCGCATCGCGGCCCGCGCGCGTGAACTCGTCGACCAGGGCACCCCCATCGAGGCCGCCTGCCGCATCATCATCCTCGAAGACCAGCTCGAAGAAGCCCAGCGCATCAACGCCGAATACCGCCGTGCCGCTGAATCTGTGAATTCACCGCCCGAGGTCTGAGGTGGTGCACGCCCGCCGGGTACCGGCGGCCCCGCACATGCGGGGCGTGGCGCATGGGTCGTTTCCTGTGGTGACAGGGCGTTTCCTGTGGTGACAGGGGGCACGGACTGTAGCGTCTGAGTCAGCTGTCATTCGAGCAGGACGATGGCGGCGCTGACGTGTTCGCCCACTTCTCGAACATCGCCGCCCAGGGCTTCCGTGAGTTCCAGGAAGGCCAGGCCGTGACGTTCGACATCACCCAAGGCCAGAAGGGCCCGCAGGCCGAGAACAGCAACCCCGCCTGACCTTCCCGCCCGCGCTCGGAGCGTACGGCTGCCCCCGGGCAGGCCCTGCTGTCCGACGGGTTCATCCGAACAGCCGGCGTCGGCCTTCAGGCGACGGTGGCGGGATCTGGGCGGCGCACGGGATCAGGGCCGCGCAGCACAACAGCTGCGCGGCCCTGATCCGTGTTGGGACCGGCGGACGGGCCGATGAGGCCGGCGCCGGGCTGAACGGTACGGATCGTGCCACCGGAATAGTCGTGCCCTCCGAGCCGTGAACGGCGACTGCTCTTCCTGAAACGTTGCGCTCCGGGCGGATCAATATCTATGACCGCGACGTGAGGGTTTAACACGCCATGCGGAGAATGTTTTTACTGCAACGAACAGAGTGGAATCATTTAACGTGCACAGACCGCTACGGCATGCTAGTGTCGCTTTCAGTTGCAGTTTGATTCCCAAACTTGAAGCTCCCTCGTCGGTATTTTCAGCCGCTGGAAGCATTTTGTATTTCCGGTCATTTTCCGGGTGGGGCATCATCGCGGCGACCCGGGATCCGCGCATTGCGGATCCCGGCGTACTGCCCCAAAGGAGATATGACATGGCGTCTGGCACCGTGAAGTGGTTCAACGCGGCCAAGGGTTTCGGCTTCATCGAGCAGGACGGTGGCGGCGCTGACGTGTTCGCCCACTTCTCGAACATCGCCGCCCAGGGCTTCCGTGAGCTGCTCGAAGGCCAGAGGGTCACCTTCGACATCGCGCAGGGCCAGAAGGGCCCGACGGCCGAGAACATCGTTCCCGTCTGATGCTGACGCAGCTGGGGCCCGCATCCCTCGGGTGCGCGGGCCCCAGCTATGGGCATTTCCCGCAGTGGTATCACCTGTGGGACAACACCGCCCGCAGACCCTTCCCCAGGGATGCGCGTCACTTCGGAGCTACACCCGTCGACGTCGCGGATTTCACGTCCACATGACGTCACCCATTTCATCGCCTGCGCCCCGCGTCAGATTCACTGCAAGCCAGATTGACTTTCGCATTCTATTCGGCCCGTTCTTGTGATTCCCCGCGCTGCTCTTCCGCTGCGGGAATTCCTTGATACGTGCCGTATCAAGGAAGGTTCTCAATGAACCCCACCCGTACGAACGGCCGCTCCTCCCGCACCCGCACCCGTACCGACGGCCCCGCTTTCCGCTCCGGCGCCGGTTCGGGCCGGGGTAGCCGTTTCGGCTCGCCCGCCCCGAGCCGTTCAGGGGGTCCGCGCCGCTCGGGCGGCCACGGCCGGCGGCCCGCAGCGGCCCAGGGCGAGTTCGCCCTGCCGAAGACGATCACTCCCGCGCTGCCTGCCGTCGAGGCGTTCGCCGACCTCGACATGCCCGAGCAGCTGCTGGCCGCGCTCACCGCACAAGACGTGAACGTCCCGTTCCCGATCCAGGGCGCGACCCTGCCCAACACCCTCGCGGGCCGCGACGTCCTCGGTCGCGGACGCACCGGCTCCGGCAAGACCCTCGCCTTCGGCCTGGCCCTGCTGGCCCGCACCGTCGGACAGCGCGCCGAGCCCCGCCAGCCGCTGGCCCTGATCCTCGTGCCGACGCGCGAGCTGGCCCAGCAGGTGACCGACGCACTAACCCCCTACGCCCGCTCGGTGAAGCTGCGCCTGGCCACCGTCGTCGGCGGAATGTCGATCGGCCGTCAGGCCAGTGCGCTGCGCGGTGGCGCCGAGGTCGTCGTCGCTACGCCGGGTCGCCTCAAGGACCTCATCAACCGGGGTGACTGCCGGCTGAACCAGGTCGCGATCACCGTCCTGGACGAGGCCGATCAGATGGCCGACATGGGTTTCATGCCCCAGGTCACCGCGCTCCTGGACCAGGTCCGCCCCGAGGGCCAGCGGATGCTGTTCTCCGCCACCCTCGACCGCAACGTCGACCTCCTGGTCCGCCGCTACCTCACCGATCCGGTCGTCCACTCCGTCGACCCGTCCGCAGGCGCGGTCACCACGATGGAGCACCACGTGCTGCACGTCCACGGCGCCGACAAGCACCGGACGACGACGGAGATCGCGGCGCGCGAGGGCCGGGTGATCATGTTCCTGGACACCAAGCACGCCGTCGACCGGCTGACGCAGGATTTGCTGAACAGCGGTGTCCGGGCCGCCGCCCTGCATGGCGGGAAGTCGCAGCCGCAGCGCACCCGGACCCTGTCCCAGTTCAAGACCGGGCACGTCACCGTGCTCGTGGCGACGAACGTCGCGGCGCGCGGCATCCACGTCGACAACCTCGACCTCGTCGTCAACGTCGACCCGCCGACCGACCACAAGGACTACCTCCACCGCGGTGGCCGTACCGCGCGGGCCGGCGAGACCGGCAGCGTCGTCACCCTGGTCACCCCCAACCAGCGCCGCGACATGACGCGCCTCATGACGGCCGCCGGCATCGTGCCCCAGACCACCCAGGTCCGCTCCGGCGAAGCGGCACTCAGCCAGATCACCGGTGCCCAGACCCCCTCCGGCATCCCGGTGACGATCACCGCGCCGGTGGCCGAGCGGCGTAAGCGCAGCGCGGCCTCACGCGGCCGACGCAGCCCCGCTTCGGCTGCCCGGCGCGTGACCGTGCGGCAGTCCTCCTTCGATGCGAAGGCGGCCTAGGGCCTTCGTGATCAGAAAACTGACCCATCTCTGTAGGAGGCACGTTTTGACGCTGGTTCAGATGCAGCTCCGCTCGGCGAATGCCACCCCCGTGCCCACGACGGAGGCCGACACCATGGACACAGCCGGACCGCAGGTCTGCGACGACATGACCATCGAGGTCGCCCTGTCCGTCATGGCAAGCGCCGGCACCGGGCACCTGCTCGTCTGCGACAACGACGGCCTGTGCACCGGACTGGTCACCCAGGTCCAGCTCGCCGCAGTCCGCGACAGGTCCACGTACACGGACCGGGTCCAGCTGCGCGACATCCTCGGCGACCGCGGGCCGTTCACCTCGCCCGTGACCACGATGACCGAAGCCGAGCACGCGATGCGCTACCGCCAGCACGATGCCCTGCCTGTCGTCGACAAACAAGGCAGCGCTCCGGGTGTCCTCGCCCTCGGCCGCTGAACCACCTCACGCGGCGGAACCATCCCTATTCGTTCTTCTCCTTGTGAGGCATCATGCGCTGTGTCATCGCCCGCTTCCCGTTCGACCTCACCAAAAGCGGCGTCCTGGAAGCTATGAAGGGCGTTAAGCCCGAACAGGTCACCGGCGAGTCCGTGATCATCGGCCGCCGCACCTACCCCGTCAAGCAGGTCGGCCAGGTCATCACACGCCAGGACCGCCGCGATTTCAGCGCCGGCGAAGTCCTCCGGGCCATGACCCAGCTCGGCTTCACCTGCCGCGGCCTTCCCCGGGCCGCCGCGCCCGCGCGCGTCCTCAACCCGTTGGAACAGGCTTCCGCGATGCTCGGCGCCCCTGCGGCCGTCTGACCGACAGGCAGGCGCGAGCCGCCACCAAAACAGCAGTGAGGGCCCGACCGGGATGCGCCGGTCGGACCCTCACCGCGTACCGAGGGTTTCTCGGCGCGACGGTGGGTCAGTGGTCGGAGTAGCTGAAGTCGCCCATGGTCCAGGCGCTGACGTCCTCGATCGCCACGCGGTACATCCCGCCCGTCTCCGGGATCCCCACCGCGCCCTGCAGAATCCGCGCCACATGGAAATGCAGATGCGTGGGCGGCCCCTCCTTGCACGTCGTAGCGGTGAAGACGGCGGAGAAACCGCTCAGGCGGGCCGAGTCCGCCAGGACCTCCGACACCCGCTGCCTCCAGACGGCTTCGGGAGCCAGCCGGCCCGTGATGACAGCACCACCGGCGACCACGGTCAGAGACATCTGATTGCTGTGCCCGGACTCCACCAGGGCGGCGACGTCAACGAGCAGTTCGTCAGGCTTCGACATGAGAGGCGATTCTAATTGCCGGCCTGAAGGGTGTCTTTATCGCCGTACGGTGGTTGACCTGGAGCTTTTCGATCGCTCAAGTGTGGGCATGATCAGTGGTCGTGGGTCTGCGATTGCTCTGCCTGATCTTCTGCCGGCTGCTGGGCTGCTTCCTTTTGCTGGGTCGCTCGACTGCCGCGAACAACGCCGAGGTCCTTGCGCTTCGTCATGAGGTCGCTGTGCTTCGCCGACAGGTCGAGCGGCCGCGGCTCTCATGGGCTGATCGTGCCGTGCTCTCCGCTCTCGCGCGGCACCTGCCGTCCGTCTTGCGCTGTCATCGGCTGGTCACCCCGGGCACGCTGCTGAACTGGCACCGGCGTCTGGTGCGCTGGAAGTGGCGCCAGACGGCGGTCGGACCCGGTCGGCCACCGTTGCCGGAAGTGACAGTCGCGTTCATCCAGCGCCTGGCGCGAGAGAATCCGACCTGGGGGTACGTCAGGATCCAAGGCGAGCTCCGACGGCTTGGCCATCGGGTTGCCGCCGCCACTAACCGCCGCCTTCTGCGCCGCTGCGGTCTACCGCCCGCACCGCAGTGCGCCTCCCGGCAGACCTGGCGTTCCTTCCTGCGCTCCCAGGCTCACACGCTGCTCGCCTGCGACTTCATGCATGTGGAGACCGTCTTCCTCAAACGTCTCTACGTCTTCTTCGTCATGGAGATCAACACTCGGCGCGTCCATGTCCTGGGTGTCACCGCCCATCCGACCGGTGCATGGGTCACCCATCTCGCCCGCAATCTGCTCGTGGATCTCGGCGGCAGGGCCGGGTGCTTCCGGTTTCTCATCCGGGACCGGGACAGCAAGTTCACCGCCGCGTTCGACGCCGTCTTCACGGGCAACGGCACAGCCGTCATCCCGACGCCGCCGCAAAGTCCCCGGTCCAACGGGTTCGCCGAACGTTGGATACGCACAGCCCGCGTTGAATGTACCGACCGCCTGCTCATCACCGGCGAACGGCACCTGCGCACCGTCCTTGTTTGGACTGCTCAACGAGTACCGCACCATGACACCCCGGCTGCCTCAACATCCGCAGGAGACGCCCAGCTCAGCCGCCTGATCGGAATATTGACACCCTTCAGGTCCAGGGGCCGTGCACGTAGCGGGTGCCGACCTCGATCGCGAAGAAGACGTACAGCCGCCTCAAGGTGAGGGCGCAGTCGATGTGAAAGAAGTCGACGGCGAGCATGGTCGAGGCTTGGGAGCGCAGGAACTGTCGCCACGTCGTGTCGGTCTGCCGTTTGGGAGCTGGGGGTATGTTCAGGCGCTTGAGGACCCTGCGGATGGTGGAGGCACCGATGTGGCGGCCGAGTCGCATCATCTCGCCCTGGATCCACTTGTATCCGCAGGAAAGGTTCTCTGTCGCGAGCCGTTCGATGAGCGTGACGATGGCTTCGTCGATGGGAGGGCGGCCGAGCTTGTGTGGGTAAGTCCATTTTCGTGCCACCAGGCGGCGGTGCCAGCGTAGAAGCGTGCCGGGGGTGACCAGCCTGTGGTTGTACAGCTTTCTCGGCAGGAGTCGGACCAGGGCGGTGAGGATCGCGCGGTCGGCCCAGTCCAGGCGTGGCCTCGGGGTACCGCGGCGCAGCACGGCTACCTCATGGCGCAGCACGAGCAGCTCGACGTCCTTGGACGCGGAGGAACGGCCGAGTAACACGAACCAGCTGAGCAGTCGAACGGTGATCAGGTAGAGCAGACGCAAGGACACGAACCACGATCCTGCCCGGCCATCGGCGCCCCTTCGATCCTTGCTGGTCAAGAGGCACGGCCGAGTTATGGAAGCCCGCAGGTGCCGCACGCGGGCACGTCGATATACGTCGTATCGCAACTGATCTGACTGCATCATTGCAGAGGTTGAGCCCGAGAGATCGTCAAGTTCATAGCGAACTTGACTGACGTGGTAGTTGAGGAAGGACGGACTCATAATCCGTCGGCCGTGGGTTCGAGCCCCACCCGCCCCACCCCAAGGTTCTCCCAGAGAACCGTTTCTACCTGCGAAAACGTGACAGCGGGGGTCACCACTCCAAGGTGGCGACCCCCGGTCGTCCGTTCAGACCAAGATCCAGGGGACACACAGGGGACACGGGCCTGGATCAGGGGACAGAGGGGCCTTCACGCCGCCTGCCGGCGCCCCTTCGAGGCTCGGCGCGCGGTCTGGAACGCTGCGGGCGGCAGGCCCGTCGGCAGCACCCAACCGTGCACGCCGGGAGACTCGGAGCGGGCGATCGTGAAGCGCGTGAGCGAGAAGTCGGCTCGCTGCTCCTCCGGGTACCGGTCGTTGAAGTTCTCGACCCGGACCAGCTCAAGGTCGTGCGTGGTGCAGTGGTCGCGTATCCACTTCACGGCCGCGTTGACGGCGTCGTCCTGGCCTCGGCCGGCGAGGGTGATCATGCCAAGGAGGTCGGAGCCGGGTTGGGTCTGCGCTCCAACGGCCCAGGTGTCACCTGACTTGCGTGCGCCGCGGGCGAAGAAGACGGCGATGTTGCCCTGCCAGGCCCTTTCGGGGATCGTCAGCGGGGTGCGGACCTGGAAGGGGACTTCGCGGGGGACGACGGCCATGACCGACTCGGCCTCGGCTCGCATCATCTCGGGTAGCACGCTTATGCAGGTGTCGGAGGTGATCCGGCGCGAGGAGTGCCCCCAGCTTCTCCTGGACCGGTGAGAAGTCGGCCTGGCAGGCGGCTCATGTGACGCTTTCACGGTGCATCACCGCGGAGAGGTGGTCGGGTGTGCGTGTCGCCGCCGTCCTTCGGGAGCGTGCCGTTACCGTGATTCGGCGCGGCCCCACGGCCTGCCCCAGCACCTGCTGCTCACATCACGGAAGACGGGAGTGGTGATGCGGGCTACTCCTGATGCGGACAACGGGCAGCCGCGCGTTGTGGTGGGCCTCCTCGTCGATCCGGACGCGCCGGCGGAACTGGCGGAGGAGCTGGCCGAGGATCTGCCGGAACTGCTCGCCGAAGCCGTGAACCGAGACATCGAGTGGAGCCTGCGGGTCGTCCGTGACCCGCTGACCGCCACGTTGCACGACAGCGTCGCGATCCTCAGCGCGACACGGGAGCACAAGCTCCGGGAGAACTGGGACATCGCGGTCTGTCTCACCGATCTGCCCTTGCGCACCGACGGGCGACCACTGGTGGTCGATGTGGACGCCGAAGATCGGGTGGCGCTGGTGTCGCTGCCCGCGCTCGGTGGGATCTTCCTACGGCGGCGGCTCCGTCGCTCCGTCGTCCGGCTCCTGAAAGATCTGATGCTCACCACGACCGGCGACGGCTCCACGCGGCCGGGCCAGGGCACCATCGGACCGATCGTTCCGGAGCGGACCGCCCCCGTGAAGCGCGTGGCGACGGACGAAGAGATTGTCGATCTGCGGATCGTGGGGTCTCCGGCGAGAGGACGCCTGCGCCTGCTGCTCGGAATGGTGCGCGCCAACGGCCCTTGGCGGCTGGTCCCCGCCCTCGCCAAGGCGCTCGCTGCCGCGCTGGCCACCAGCGCCATCGCCGTGATGAACGGGAGTGTCTGGAACGTGGCCACCGGGATCCGGGCCGAGCGGCTCGCCGTGATCTCCCTCTTCTCGGTGGCGGCCATGGTGACCTGGCTCATCGTCCACCGGCGTCTGTGGGAGCGGCCCGATTCTCCCTCCCCCCAGGACAGGGAGAAGGCGACGCTGTACAACCTCTCCACGGTCCTGACCCTGTCCCTGGGCGTCCTGTGCGGTCTCGTCGGCCTCTATGTCGTGGACTTCGCGGTGTCCTTGTTCCTCATTGACGGCGGAGTGCTGGCCAAGCAGGTGGGCCGCTCGGTCGGACTGGGCGACTACGCGCGCCTGGCGTCGCTGGCGAGCGCGGCGGCCATCGTGGGCGGAGCCCTCGGATCCGAATTCGAGAGCGACGAAGCGGTCCGCCGCGCGGCCTACGGCAAACGGGAACGACAGCGCCGCGAGCAAGCGGAGTGTGAACGTCAGGAGGCCGACGCCGCGCAGTCCGGGTAGGCGTCGGCAGCGTGGACCGATGGCCCCCGCGCATGGCGTCATGCGCGAGGGCCGCATCACGAAGGTGATGCCTTAACGACTCCCCCGGCATCCTCCTGGTCCACTCGCGCGGGGCCGTCCTCGAGGGCAGGCGGCGGGCGCGGCGGGCGTCGTGGTCGACGGAGTCGTCACCGATCTGCGGGAACTGCGGGAACTGCGGGAGATGCGGCTGCCGGTGTTCGCCCGGGGCACCAGCCTGCTCACCACCAAGAGGTACGGGCGCAGCGACGCGGTGGCGCCGGCTCAAGGAGGCTCTCGCTGCCTGGGAAGGGGCCGCCAGCGGAAAGGATCCCGGGGTGAGGCCCGGGGCGGAGCTGCTGGTGCGGGCGCTGGAGGAGCTGACGAGCGCCGTGGGCCGGACACCACTGAAACGGGGACGTCGAGCCGGCCCGGCAGGAGCGGCGCGCTCAGCTGGACGAGGCGGAGAAACAGGTGGCCCGTGCGGAGCGCGAGGGCGCGCCCCGGCCGCCGACGGAGGAGGGCTGAGCCGGCCCCGCGGGGCGGCCGGGACGGTGGCCGCGGACGACGCCGGAAGAGAGCCCGCCGTACAGTTGCTCGTATGGTGGACGCGGATGTGCCGTCCTCGGCCGGGGCCGCCGAACAGCTGCTCGAGGAGCTGGTCAGCGCCACCCAGCAAGCCTCCCCTGCGGAGTTCCCGGAGGTCCTGAACCGTTATGCCGGGGCCATGGGCCTGGGCCGTGCCGTCGTCCATTTGATAGATCTCCAGCAGCGGCTGCTGCTGCCGCTGGCCGAGGACGAGACGGAACTCCCGGTGGATGCCTCCCTCGCCGGATGGGCGTACCGCACGGACGCCCTGCGGGTGGAGGAGGATGGCTCGGGTGGGCTGGTCGTATGGCTGCCGCTGGCCAACGGGGCCGAGCGGCTGGGAGTCCTGCGACTGCGGATGGAGTCCTTGGACGGGCTGCGGCTGTGGCGCTCGCGGGCGCTGGCCTCGCTCCTCGGTTTGGTGATCACCTCCAAGCGCACCTACATCGACACGTTCGCGCAGCGCACCCGGACCCGGCCCATGCAGCTGTCCACGGAGATGGTGCGGGCTTTTCTGCCCCCACGTTCGATCGGCACCGGCCGGGTGATCTCGACGGCCGTTCTGGAGCCCGCGTACGAGCTGGGAGGCGATGCCTTCGACCATTCGTTCACCGAGGACGTCCTGCACGCCACGATCCTCGACGCCATGGGCCACGATCTGGCGTCCGGCCTCGCCACCTCCGTGGCCATGGCGGGGTCACGCAACGCCCGGCGCACGGGCGCCGACCTGGCCTCGCTCGTCGGCGCCGTGGACTCGGCGCTGTCGACCTGGCTCCCGGATCAGTTCTGCACCGGCATCTTCACCCAGTTGCACATGCCCACGGGGGTGATGCGCTGGTCCGACTGCGGCCATCCGTCCCCCTTGCTCATCCGCCGCCAGCGGCTGCTGGAGAAGGAACTGGAGCGGCCTTCCGAGCCTCCGCTGGGGCTGCCCGCCAGCCTGGCCGCCAGTGCCCGGCAGATACACGAGGCGGCCCTGGAACCCGGTGACCGGATTCTGCTGTACACCGACGGTGTCGTGGAATCGCGCAATGAGGGAGGCGAACAATTCGGCCTGGACCGCTTCACCGACCACATCATCCGGTCGACGGCCGCCGGGCAGAACGCCACGGAGGTGCTCCGCCTGCTTATTCACGCCATCGTCGACCGCCGGTGCAACGAACTCAGCGACGACGCCACGATTCTGATGATCGAATGGTGGCCGCCGGGACCGTAAGACGATGTCCTCCGTGGTGAACGAGCCTCTCGACATGGTGTACCTGGCCACGGCCACGATGGATTCGCACGGCGTCGTGACCGGGTGGAGCGAGGGCGCCCAGCGGCTGCTCGGCTACCGGCCCGAGGAGATCGTGGGGCGAGTGGTGACCGAGCTGTGGGCCGGGGAGACCGCCGCCGAGGCGGTCGGGCGCTGCCTGGCCGGCCGGTCGAGGTGGAGCGGACGGGTGGGCCTGTGCCACCGTGACGGCCATCGCATGGAGGCGGAGGCGCTGGCGCACCGCGTGGTGGCGGACGGCGGTGCCACCGGGTGGCTCCTGGTGTCCGCCGTCGCGCGGGAACCGCGTTCGCCCGAGGCTGACGCGGCTGTGGGGGCGTTCACCCAGGCCCCGTGCGTGCTCGCGGTCTTCGACACGGACCTGCGGCTGGTGCGGGCGAACGCCGAAATGGAGGCGGCGGCCGCCGTCACCGAGGATCGGATGCGCGGTATGCGCCTGGTCGAGCTCCTGTCGCACCCGGAGAGCGAGAAGACCGAGGAGGGCATGCGCCGCGTGCTGGAAAGCGGCGAACGGCAGGTCCTGGAGGCTTATCTGCGGGTGCCGGGGGAGAGCCGCGAGCACGCCTGGACGATCTCGCTCGCGCCGCTCAAGGACCGGACGGGCCGCCTGTACGGCGTGTGCTTCGCCGCGTACGACACGACCCGTCGGCACCAGGCCCAGGAGCGGTTGCTGCTGCTGAACGAGGCGGGGAAGCGCATCGGCTCCAGCCTGGACCTCGCGCATGTCGCCCATGAACTGGCCGACGTGGCCGTCCCCCGGGTCGCCGATTTCGTCGGCGTCGACCTGCTCACCTTTCTCGACCAGGGTGAGGAACCCCCCTCGGGCCCGCTGTCCGGTCCCATCACCATGCGCCGCGCCGCCCATCGCTCCGTCCTCCTCGGAACCCCGGAGGCCGTGGTCGACGTGGGCGAACTGGACACCCACCCGGAGTCCTCACCGTCGGCCGAATGCCTGGCCGAGGGCCGGGCCATCCTCCACCAGGTGACCGACGAGCTCATGGTCCGGTGGGACGCCCTCGACCCGGTACGGGCCGCCCGGATCCGGGAGTACGGGATCCACTCGGAGCTGGTGGTGCCGATGCGCACCCGCGGTGTCACCCTTGGCGTGGTGTTCTTCGCGCGCCACCGGACGCCGGTGCCCTTCGACGAGGACGACCTGCTGCTGGCCGAGGAGATCACGGCCCGAGCGGCCGTATGCGTGGACAACGCACGCCGCTACAAGCGCGAGCGCATGACGGCCAGGGCTCTGCAGCGCAATCTGCTGCCGCGGCGCCTGCCCGACCTGGCCGCGGTGGAGGTCACCTCGCGCTATCTGCCCTCGGAAACCTGGGCCGGCGTGGGCGGCGACTGGTTCGACGTGATCCCGCTCTCCGGCGCTCGCGCCGCCCTGGTGGTCGGCGACACCGTGGGCCGCGGCGTCGAGGCGTCCGCCACCATGGGGCGGCTGCGCTCCGCCATACGCACCCTGGCCGATATCGATCTGCCGCCCGGCGAGCTGCTCACCCACCTCGCCGATCTCGTGACCCGGCTGGCGGCCGAGGACGATCCCGGGGCCATCGGCGCCACCTGCCTGTACGCGGTCTACGACCCGGTCTCCCGCCACTGCACGCTCGCCAGCGCCGGCCACCCCCCGCCCGTCGTGGCTACCCCGGACGGCAGCGCCGACATCCTCGACGTCCCCAACGGCCCGCCCCTCGGCCTCAGCACCCTGCCCTTCGAGGCGGTCGAGACCGAACTGTCCGAGGGCAGTGTCCTCGCCCTCTACACCGACGGTCTGGTCGAGGGCCACGACCGCGCGATCGACGAGGGACTGGAGGCGCTGTGCGAGGCCCTGGCCCAGCCGGGCCCGTCCCTGGACGCCCTCGGCGACACCGTCCTGCGGACTCTGCTCCCCGCCCGCCCCGAGGACGATGTCGCCCTGCTCCTCGCCCGCGCCCGGGCCCTCGGCCCCGACCGGGTCGCCACCTGGGAGATCCCCCCGGACCCCGCCGTCGTCTCCCGGATCCGGCAGGAGGTCACCGCCCGACTGATGGACTGGGGACTGGAGAAGCTGGTCTTCACCACCGAGCTGGTCGTCAGCGAACTGGTCACCAACGCGATCCGCTACGGCCGCCCGCCCATCCGGCTGCGCCTGATCCGCGACCGCGCGCTCATCTGCGAGGTCTCCGACTTCAGCAGCACGGCACCGCATCTGCGCCGGGCCCGCGCGCTCGACGAGGGCGGCCGCGGCCTCTTCCTGGTGGCCCAACTCGCCCAGCGCTGGGGCACTCGCCTGGAGGCCCATGGCAAGACCATCTGGGCCGAGCAGGATCTCTCCGACGACTGAGCCGGGGCCGAGGGCGCCGTCCCCCCCACCCCCGCCGACTGCCGGGGGAGGGGGTCGCGTTCGGAGTGCCCGGATGAGACCGTGGAGGACAGGGCGACTCGTCTCCCACAGCAGGCGGCACGTGCCGCCATCGCAGCGGGGCCGCAGGACATGACGGCCGCGCCACCATCCATCCACCATCATTCGCGGCCTCGGGCCGGGTGACGGCAGAGGGCGCATGCGTGTGGTGGTGAGACGAGGAGTGATCATGAAAGCAGCTGTATACGAAGGACCGCGGAACGTCGCGGTCGAGGAGAAGCCCGACCCGGGGATCGAGCACCCCTGCGACGCGATCGTCAAAATCACCACCACCAATATCTGTGGCTCCGATCTGCACATGTACGAAGGGCGTACGTCGTTCGAGAAGGGCCGCATCTTCGGGCACGAGAACCTGGGGCAGGTCATCGAGGTCGGCTCGGCGGTCAGAAAGCTCAAGGTCGGCATGTATGTGGTGCTGCCGTTCAACATCGCCTGCGGTTTCTGCAAACAGTGCGAGCGCGGCTTGACCAACTACTGCCTGACCATGCAGCCGGAGCCCTCGGCTGCCGGAGCCGCTTACGGCTTCGCGGACATGGGGCCGTACCAGGGCGGCCAGGCCGAGTTCCTGCGCGTGCCGTACGCGGACTTCAACGCGCTGCGGCTGGGCGAGGACGCCGAAGAGCGCCAGACGGACTACGTGATGCTGGCCGACATCTTCCCCACCGGCTACCACGCCACCGAGATGGCGGGCGTCAAGCCCGGGGACCAGACCGTCATCTACGGTGCGGGTCCCGTGGGGCTGATGGCGGCCTACTCGGCGGTGATCAAGGGTGCTGGACGGGTGTGGGTGTGCGACTTCCACACCGATCGGCTGCGCAAGGCCGAGGAGATCGGCGCCATGCCGATCGACATGCGCGAGCAGGACCCGGGCGAGGTCATCAAGGAAGCCACCATGGGGCTCGGCGCCGACAACGGCTGCGAGTGCGTCGGCTACCAGGCCCATGACCCGTCGGGCCACGAGGACGCCTCCCGCACGATGAACGGCCTGATCGAGAACGTCCGCTTCACCGGGTGCATCGGCGTGGTGGGCGTGTTCGTCCCCGAGGACCCGGGCGGCAGGGAATCCCAGCCCCAGATCGGCGACTTCGAGGCCAAGGGCAAGGTGCCCATCGACTGGGGCAAGCTGTGGTTCAAGGGCCAGAAGATCGGCACCGGCCAGGCACCGGTGAAGAGGTACAACCGCCGGCTGCGCGACCTGATCGCCGGGGGCAAGGCCAAGCCCAGCTGGGTGGTCTCCCATGAGCTTCCGCTGGACCAGGCCCCCGACGGCTATGACCACTTCGACCGCCGGGACGAGGGCTGGACCAAGGTCATCCTGCACCCGGACGGTTCCGGCTGACCCGGCGGCCGGGCGCCGCTGTCCTGGTGCCCCGAGGTCCACGAGGCCGGGGTGCATCCTGGCCGCGCCGGGCGGTTGTCTGCCCGGGCCCGGCCTGGGAAGCGCCGGTTTGCCTGGGTGTAGGTCGCCTGGTCCGAGGGCGCCTCGTACCTGTCCTCGGTGGCGGTCTGGGGCGGGGAAATTAGACCCCACAGGCGCAGGCGTTCATGTGCCCGCTTTGCCACCCTTGCGGCTTAGGTCCCGTAATCCCGGCCCCGTCGCCCGACCGGGCACTGGGGCGGATATCCGTGGCCGCCTCGGAAGGAGTTGCCATGGCCAAGGCAGTCGGAATCGACCTGGGCACCACCAACTCGGTGATCGCCGTGTGGGAAGGCGGTGAGTCCTCGGTCGTTCCGAACTCCGAGGGAAACCG
>NZ_JAGFNO010000059.1:0-30135 GCF_017592595.1 Streptomyces sp. NEAU-YJ-81
GTCCGAGATGGACGGGGTATCAACATATCTGGCGTTGACTTTTGGCACGCTGTTGAGTTCTCAAGGAACGGACGCTTCCTTTGAAACCGTTTCACCGGTCTCTCCGGGCGCTTCCCTTCGGTGTTTCCAACCTTACCAGATCCGTTTTCCGTTCCGTTTCCGGTCCGAATTCCGTTTCCGGCCCCCTGCTGGAGCGGGGTCTTTCGCGCCTTCCGGCGTGTCCACTACTTTAGCCAATTTCCCGCTCAGCTCCTAATCGGAGCCCCGGGTCTTAATTTCGCGCAGCGAAATAGGACCCTGTTCGGGAGTTGTCGTTAGTGGTTGGCCGCTCCGGGGCTGCTGTGACTCGACCTTGCGATCGTGCCGACAGCGCTGCCCGTCTCAAGCGGCTCGGGCTACGTTAGGCGTCCCGTCCGGCAGAGTCAAGTTCCGACCTGACGGCGCGTCGCATTCCGGCGACGCGGGGTGTGCGCCCGGTAGGGGCTGACCGAGGGCTCGCCGTCGATCCAGAAGCGCCAGGGGTGAGTTGCGCCCTCGCCGCCCACACCGGTGCGCGGGCCGCTGAGGATCTGGTCGGGCCGGGCGGGGTGGCCGGTGAGTATGGAGAGCGGGGTATCGGCGCCCGCGCAGACATCGCTGCCGTCCAGTCGGCGGTCCACGCCCAGGGCCGTGGCCAGCCGGGCCGGGCCCTTGGCCAGCTCATGGTCGTTGCGCGCCTTCGGCCTGCGCTGATGGGCCCACTCATGGCCGTGCCGTACCTCGCCCGCGCGCAGCAGCACCCCGTTGGGGTGGCCCTCCGGTCCGCAGACCACGTTGAGGCAGTGCCACATGCCGTAGGTGAAGTAGACATACGCATGACCCGGGGGGCCGAACATCACGGCGTTGCGCTCGGTGCGGCCACGGTAGGCATGCGAGCCGGGGTCGGCCGGGCCCGCGTACGCCTCGACCTCGGTCAGGCGCAATTCGATCGGTCCGTCCGGGGTGCGCCGCACCAGGACGCGGCCCAGGAGGTCGGGCGCGACCTCGAGAACGGGTCGGTCGAAGAAGGCACGGTCGAGGGGCTCGCGGTCAGGTCCTGCTGTCACGCGGCCCGAGCGTAGTGGAACAGATATGAACCGGTGGTTGGAGGCGGCACCGGTCCGCTGGAAGGGTATGAGCTGCGGAACCGTCGACGGCTGTTTCGCGTTCCTAGGTGTCAACAGTGATCGAGTGCGATCAAGTCAAGACGCAGTCGCGTCCTTGAGAGGGAGAACATGGGCTTCAAGAAGCTGCTCGCGAGTATGGGTGCCGGTGGCGCTTCGGTGGAGACGGTACTGACCGAGGAGAACGTCGTCCCGGGCGGCATTGTGCAGGGCGAGGTCCGGATCCAGGGCGGCTCGGTCGCGCAGCAGATCGAGGCACTCTCGGTCGGCCTGCAGGCGCGGGTCGAGGTGGAGCGGGACGACCAGGAGTACAAGCAGAACGTGGAGTTCACCCGGCAGCAGCTCGGCGGTGCGTTCGAGGTGCAGCCGGGCGCGGTGCACGCGGTGCAGTTCGGCCTGGAGATCCCGTGGGAGACCCCGATCACCATGTTCCTGGGCCGGCACCTGACCGGTATGAACGTGGGGGTGACCACGGAGCTGGCGATCGCGCGCGCGGTGGACTCGGGTGATCTGGACCCGGTCAATGTGCATCCGCTCCCCGCTCAGCAGGCGATCCTGGACGCCTTCGGCTCGCTCGGCTTCCGGTTCAAGGGCGCCGACCTGGAGCAGGGGCACATCCGTGGGACCCGGCAGCGGCTGCCCTTCTACCAGGAGATCGAGTTCTACGCCCCGGAGCAGTACCGGGGGCTGAACCAGGTGGAGTTGTCCTTCGTCGCGGACGACCGCGAGATGGACGTGGTACTGGAGATGGACAAGAAGCCGGGGCTGTTCACCGAGGGCAGTGACACCTACCGGTCGTTCACGATGAACCTGGCGACCTTCCAGGACACCGACTGGGCCGCGTATCTGAACCAGTGGCTCGCCCAGGTCGGCGGCAAGCGCAACTGGTTCTGAGGTTCCCCCTCCCCGGGGCCGGACTTCCGCGCGGGGCGTGCACCGACGGCAGGTCGGTGCACGCCCCGCGTCGTGTGTCGGCGTGTGGTGCGTCGTACGTCGTGCGTCAGGGGCCGTCGTCGTAGCGCACCACCAGGGGCCGTCCCTGCGTCGCCCAGTACGCCTCCGCGTCGGCCAGGATGTCCGCCGCGATCGCGGCGGCGTCGGGGTCCGCGTCGCGGAAGGCAAGCCAGCCCTGGATGTCCAGCAGACAGCCGCTGGGCTCGCGGCCCTCGGCCCACCAGGACAGATCCGTGAGGCAGTCGGCAAGGGCGTCCCAGTTGCGCCCGTACCAGTCGGGAAAGCGCAGGTCCCGGGCGCAGCGGTCGAGGAAGCCGTCCTTGTCCGTCACGCCGTCGAGGCGCAGGTGGAGGGCGAGGGTGGGGCCGGTCATGGGCGCCATGGTGCCAGCCCGCCGTCTGGCGGTCTCGTTAGGCTGGCCGCGCAGATGATCCACCGCAACCTCAGGAGGTTCTCGACGTGTCCGAGCAGAACCGGCCGCCGCTCCCCCATGACTTCCATCCGCCGGTGCCGTCGTTCACGGTGGTGAGCGACGATGTGCAATCGGGCGGCACGCTCAAGTCCGCCCAGGTGCAGGCGGAGGGGAACACCTCTCCGCAACTGCGCTGGGAGGGATTCCCGGAGGGTACGAAGAGCTTCGCCGTCACCTGCTTCGACCCGGACGCGCCGACCGGCAGCGGTTTCTGGCACTGGGTGTTGTTCGACATCCCGGCCACGGTGACCGAGCTTCCGGTGGGTGCGGGCAGCGGCGATTTCACGGGCCTGCCCGACGGCGCCGTGCAGGCGCGCAACGACTACGGGACCCGTGACTTCGGCGGGGCCGCGCCGCCGCCCGGGGACGGTCCGCACCGCTATGTGTTCACCGTCTACGCGGTGGACGCGGAGAAGCTGGGCCCGGACGCGGACGCCTCGCCCGCGGTGGTCGGCTTCAATCTGCGGTTCCACACGCTGGGGCGTGCCCAGTTGATCGGGGAGTACGAGGTGCCGGCCGCGGGCTGACGCGGCGAAATTGCGTTGTTCTCGGCCAGGCTCCCGGCCAGAGTTGATCCCGGTCCCGCCCATTCCAGGCGCGGGGCCGGGATACCGGGATGCGGGGGTGGTCGGGATGCGCGAGACGCTGGTTCTGAACGCGAGCTTCGAGCCGCTGGCGACGGTGACGCTGCGGCGCGCCGTGGTGCTGGTCCTCCAGGACAAGGCCGTCGTCGAACACGCCCACCCGGGGCTGCGGGTGCGGGCCGCGGACATCGATCTGCCACTGCCACGGGTGATCCGGCTGTGCCGCTATGTACGGGTGCCGTTCCGAAGACGTGCCCCGTGGTCGCGGCGCGGGGTGCTGGTCCGGGACCAGCACCGGTGCGGGTACTGCGGCCGCCGGGCGACGACCGTGGACCATGTGGTGCCGCGGTCCCGCGGGGGCGGGGACACCTGGCTGAATACGGTGGCCTCCTGCGCGGAGGACAACCACCGTAAGGCGGACCGGACTCCGGAGCAGGCGGGGATGCGGCTGCTCAAGGCGCCGTTCGAGCCGACGCCTTCGGATGCGCTGCTGCTGGCCCTGGGGGCGACGGAGCGGGACGCGCTGCCGGAGTGGCTGGCGCTTCCTGCTTAGCCCCGGGTTCGTCCCGCAGGGGCCCGGCAGGGAGCGCCGGCGGGCCGCCCCAGGCGCTGGAGGGCCCGCCTCACTGCCGTCCGTTCAGTCGATCGTGGGCTGTTCGCGGCGCGGGGCGGGCTCCTTACCGGTGGCGGCGGGGGTGCCGCCGCCGTTTCCGCCACCGGTCAACGGGCCGAAGTTGCCCATGGCCCCGCCGAGGCCCTTGAGGGCGTCGCCGATCTCGCTGGGCACGATCCAGAGCTTGTTGGCGTCGCCCTCGGCGATCTTCGGCAGCATCTGGAGGTACTGGTAGGAGAGCAGCTTCTGGTCCGGGTCTCCGGCGTGGATGGACTCGAAGACCGTACGGATCGCCTGGGCCTCGCCCTCGGCGCGCAGCGCGGCGGCCTTGGACTCACCCTCGGCCCGCAGGATCGCGGACTGCTTCTCACCCTCGGCGCGCAGGATCTCGGACTGCCGGACACCTTCGGCCTGGAGGATCGCGGCGCGCTTGTCACGGTCGGCGCGCATCTGCTTCTCCATCGAGTCCTGGATGGAGGTGGGCGGCTCGATGGCCTTGAGCTCGACGCGGTTGACGCGGATGCCCCACTTGCCGGTGGCCTCGTCGAGGACGCCGCGCAGCGCCGCGTTGATCTCCTCGCGGGAGGTCAGGGTGCGCTCGAGGTCCATGCCACCGATGATGTTCCGCAGGGTGGTGACGGTGAGCTGCTCGATCGCCTGGATGTAGCTGGCGACTTCGTAGGTGGCGGCGCGGGCGTCGGTCACCTGGTAGTAGATGACGGTGTCGATGTTCACGACCAGGTTGTCCTGGGTGATCACCGGCTGCGGGGGGAAGGGCACGACCTGTTCACGGAGGTCGACGCGGTTGCGGATCGAGTCGATGAACGGGACGACGATGTTGAGGCCCGCGTTGAGGGTGCGGGTGTAGCGCCCGAAGCGCTCCACGATGGCGGCACTGGCCTGTGGGATGACCTGAATCGTCTTGATCAGTGCGATGAAGACCAGCACCACCAGGATGATCAGGACGATGATGATCGGTTCCACAGCGGCTCCCCGTGCCCTTCATGCGGTGATTCGGATGGTCGGGATGATCAAGTCTGGCTGTTCCCGAGGGTGGAGTCTGTCAGATCCATGGTCGACTCCGCAGCTCAACCCGGGCGCCCTCAACTCTTGGTAGGACACTCCCGGTACGGCGTCTACATGACGACGGCCGTCGCACCGTCGATCTCCACCACGTCGACCTGCTGCCCGGGTTCGTAAGCCTGGTCGGGGTCGAGCGAGCGCGCGGACCACACTTCGCCCGCGAGTTTGATGCGGCCGCCGCCGCTGTCGTCGACGCGTGCGAGGACGACGGCCTGACGTCCCTTCAGCGCCTCGATGCCGCTCCGCAGCTCGGGTTGCTGACGGCGGCTGCGGACCGCCATCGGGCGTACGACCGCGACCAGCGCGACCGAGACGGCGCAGAAGACGACGACCTGGAGCACGATGCCGCCGCCGAGCGCGTCGGTGATGGCACCGGCCACGGCACCGACGGCGACCATCCCGAATTCGGGCATCGCGGTCAGTACGAGCGGGATACCCAGTCCTACGGCGGCGATCAGCCACCACACCCATGGATCCACATGGTCATGGTAGTTGTCGCCGGTCCCCGGGGACAGTGCGCGGATCACCTGCCGGTGGCACGGTGGGCGCAGGGGGCGGACATCAGGCCAGCGGCAGGCCCTGGGCGGTCCAGCGGTCGCCGTAACGCTCGACGACCAGCGGGAGTCCGAAGCAGCGGGAGAGGTTACGGGAGGTCAGTTCGGTCTCGACCGGGCCCGCGGTGAGCACCTTGCCCTGGCGGATCATCAGAACATGGGTGAAGCCGGGGGGGATTTCCTCGACATGATGTGTCACCATGATCATCGACGGGGCGAGCGGGTCGCGGGCGAGCCGTCCGAGGCGGCGGACGAGGTCCTCGCGGCCGCCGAGGTCGAGTCCGGCCGCGGGCTCGTCGAGGAGCAGCAGCTCGGGGTCGGTCATCATGGCGCGGGCGATGAGCGTGCGCTTACGCTCGCCCTCGGAGAGGGTGCCGAACTTCCGGCCGAGGTAATCGGTCATGCCGAGGCGGTCGAGGAAGGCGCGGGCGCGGGTCTCGTCGACCGCGTCGTAGTCCTCCTGCCAGTGGGCCGTCATACCGTACGCGGCGGTGAGGACGGTCTCGAGGACGGTCTGGCTGCGCGGCAGCTTCTCGGCCATGGCGATACCCGCCATGCCGACGCGGGGGCGCAGCTCGAAGACGTCGACGCGGCCGAGTTGCTCGCCGAGGATCCGGGCGCTTCCGGCGCTCGGGAAGAGGTAGCTCGAGGCGAGGTTGAGGAGGGTGGTCTTACCGGCACCGTTGGGGCCGAGGATGACCCAGCGCTCGCCTTCTTTGATCGACCAGGAGACCTCGTCCACCAGAGCCCGCCCATCGCGGACCACCGATACGTCCAGCAGCTCCAGAACCTCGCTCATGAGCGCGTTGTCTCCCATTGCAGTCTCGAGTCGTGCGTGCACCTGTGGGCGCAGCCCCCTGAGGAAAACCTACGCCACACGTTGTCGGTGCCAGTCCTTAGGCTGGTGCCATGCTCGATGAACCACGTTCAGGGCGCCTCGCAGCTTGGGGAAATGCCCTTATCGCCGGACTTGTCTCCCCGGATGAGGCGGCGCATCGCATCGCGGACGAGGACGCGTCGCACCGGGTGGCCGGGCTTCCGGGGGAGTCCGGGCCGGTGGGGCTCACGCTGGCGCTGGGGCGGCTGCGGGCGCTCGGGGCCAAGGGGCTGCGGGTGGCGCTGCCCATAGCGGGGCATCCCCTGGGGCTGAGCGGTCCGCCGGAGTTCAACGCCCAGGCGCTCGACGCGGGTGAGGCGGTGATCGCGACGGGCGCGGCGCTCGGCCTGGTGCCCGAGGTGTCGGCGGCCGGACCCGAGGGCGATCAGCACATCGAGGTGGTGTGGCGGTGCCAGAGCGTGCGGGAGGCGCCGCCGGCCGATGTGCCGTCGCTGAGCGAGGCCGAGCGGGAGCTGGCCGAGGCGCTGCGGGAGGCCACGGAGGTGCTCTCACGGCTGAATGTGGCCGGATCGGGCCCGGTGGCCGAGGCGGCCCTGGAGGCGTATCGGGCGCGCGCCGAGCGGGGGCGCGAGGTGCTGGCCCCGGGCTATCCGCCGCGGGCCATCCGGGTGCTGGAGCTGGCGCAGCGGGTGGGTGCGCTGGTGGACATCGCCTATCTGGCGGGCGGGGACGGCCGGGAGCACGGCGGTGCGGTGAGTGCGTCGGAGATCACAGCGCGGGCCGAGGCGCTGCGGCCGGTGGAGCGCACCTCGCGGCGGGCGCAGGTGGCGGCGTACAACGCGTATGTGGAGGAGCGGGAGCGGGGCGGTCTCTGAGCTTCCCGGGGGTCTGACCATCCCCGGGGGCCTCTGAGCTTCCCTGGCGGTCTCCGGCTTCCCTGGGGGATGTCATGGGACCGGCCCCGGAGGCGGCTGCCTCCGGGGCCGACCGGTGGTGCGTCAGGTATCCGCCGGGGGCGGTCAGCCGCCGCAGGGGGTACCGAGCGCCGGGTTCATGGACCCGATGACCGAGATGGTGTTGCCGCAGAAGTTCACGGGCACGTGGATGGGCGCCTGAATGTTGTTGCCGGAGACGACACCCGGGGACATCGTGGCCCCACCGTCGGCCCAGGGGCCCTGGGCGGTGGCGACACCGGCACCGGCGACGGCGAGTCCGCCGGCCGTGATGGTGATGGCAGCGAACCTCTTGATGTTCTTCACTTGGCAAGACCCTTCATTCATCAGCGCGTCACCGCGGCGGTCCGCCGCGGTACGCCGTGAAAAACGGTCCGGCTGATGGTGAGTTGCGCTGTTCGAGTGATAGCCACCCGTTGGTGTGATTTCACGGAGAAACGCTGTTCATGCCCCAATTCCGTGTCGTACGGCCCAAAGCGCGGCCTGGGTGCGGTCGGCGAGGTCCAATTTCATAAGAATATTGGACACATGGGTCTTCACGGTCTTTTCGGACAACACCAGCGCACGGGCGATCTCCCGGTTGGACCGGCCGTCCGCGATCAGCGCGAGCACCTCCCGCTCCCGCTCGGTGAGTGAGCCGCCGCGTCCCTGACCGCCGCCCTCCTCCTGGGAGAGCAGCGCGAGGGCCACCTCGGGCTGGAGCAGCACATGCCCGGAGTGGACGGACCGGATGGCGCGGGCGAGCGCCTCGGGGTCCACGTCCTTGTAGACATAGCCCGCTGCGCCCGCGCGCAGGGCGGGGACCACAGTGCGCTTCTCGGTGAAGCTGGTCACGATCAGCACCCGGGCGGGGTTGTCGAGGCCGCGCAGGGTGCGCAGCGCCTCGATGCCGTCGAGGCCGGGCATCTTCACGTCCATGAGGACGACGTCGGGGCGCAGCTCCTCGGCGCGGGCGACGCCCTCCTCGCCGTCCGACGCCTCGCCGACCACCTCGATGTCGTCCTGGACCTGGAGAAAGGTCCGCAGGCCGCGCCGCACCACCTGGTGGTCGTCGACGAGCAGCACCCGAATCCGTCCGGGGTCAGCCACCGGGCACCTCCATCTCGATCACGGTGCCCTTGCCGGGCGCCGACTCCACGGTCAGAGCGCCGCCGACGCCGCCGGCCCGGTCCCGCATCGACACCAGCCCGAGGTGGCGCCCGGCGCGCCGTACGGCCGAGGGGTCGAATCCCCTGCCGTCGTCGGCGACGCGGAGCCGGGCGCCTTGGCCGTGCCGGGTGAGGGTGACGTCGACCTGCCGCGCGTCTGCGTGGCGCAGTGCGTTGTGCAGGGCCTCCTGGGCCACCCGCAGCACCGCCCCCTCCTGGGCGGCGGGCAGCGCCCGCACGCCGTGGCAGGCGAAGGTGACCTGGGCCGAGTGGGCCCGGTCGAGCACCTGCACCTGTGTCCTCAGGGTCGCCACGAGGCCGTCCTCGTCGAGGGCGGCGGGGCGCAGCTCCACGACGGCGGAGCGCAGCTCGTCGGTGGCCTCGGCGGCGAGGAGGGCGATCTGCTGGAGCTCGTCCTTGGCGCGGGCGGGATCGCGGTCCACCAGGGCCGTGGCCGCCTGGGCGGTCAGCCGCAGCGAGAAGAGCTTCTGGGAGACCGCGTCGTGCAGCTCATGGGCGAGCCTGGCCCGCTCCCCGGCGATGGTGAGCTCGCGGCTGCGCTCGTAGAGCCGGGCGTTGGTCAGGGCGATGGCGGCATGCTGGGCCAGGATGGACAGCAGCTCCTCGTCCTCGGCGGTGAAGCCGCAGCCGCCCTCGGGCTTGGGGCATCGTTTGTTGGCGAGGAATACCGCGCCGAGAACTTCATCGCCGTCGGCAATGGGAAGACCCAAGAAATCCGACATTTCCGGATGAGCCGATGGCCACCCCTCAAAACGGACATCTCGTCGCACATCGGCGAGTCGCTGCGGGGTGGCGTCCTTGAGCATGGCGGCGAGAATGCCGTGCTGCCGGGGCAGCGGTCCGATGGCCTTCCACTGCTCGTCGCTCACCCCATCTACTACGAACTGGGCGAAACCTCCGTGATCATCGGAGACCCCCAGAGCGGCATACTCCGCATCGAGCAGCTCACGGGCGGACACAACGATGGTCTTTAGGACATCACGGACTTCCAGATGTCGGCTCATGGCGAGCAGCGCACCGCTCACCCGACTCAGCCCGGCTCCGGGTCCACCGCCCCGTCCTTTCGTCATGGCCATTACCGTACCGACCCGCCATCCGGCGGGTATATCGGCCGGTCGGCGGCCACCTGATAAGACCTGAGCCCTAGGTCGAACGGCGCACACAGGCCCCCCAAAGGGGCTGTTGCAGGGGTGGAAAAAACAAACACCCTGAGCATTTGCGTGGGCACAGCGCGCAATATGAGAAGCTCCGCGATGTGAGCCCGGACACACGACCTAAATCACTTACGAACGTGCTTAGTGGACGTTTCATAGGCGACTGAGCGGGGATGACGGCCGTTCGCGTGGGCATGATCGGCCTACTTATCCACTAAGCAGCATCGTATGTCACGCCTTTGCGACAGCTTTTTGCGGCAGCTAAGAATTTCCCCCAGTCGCACGGCGCCGTAGATCCAGGAACGGCGCTCTGCGCGCCGATATGGCCTGCGACTCAAGCGATTGGAAGAGGTCTACTCCGCCATGCCCCTGCCCAACATCCCCGGTTACGCCCGTCTCAACAAGACGCACAAGTACTCCGCCGCCGGAATCGCTGCCGCCGGTGCGGCCGCCATAGCCTTCGCAGTCGTCCCCGGTGGCAACGCCGACGCCAAGACGACGGCCCAGGACCTGCCGAACAAGCCCGTCGCCCTCACGTCCCAGAAGGCCGACGCCCAGGCCCACCACAAGGTCCTGGTCAAGCAGTCCGCGCTCGCCGACAAGCAGGCCAAGGAAGAGGCCGCCGAGAAGAAGGCCGCGGCGGAGGCCGCGAAGAAGAAGGCCGCGGAAGAGGCCGCCCAGAAGAAGGCCGCCGAGGCCAAGGCCGCCAAGGAGCGCGCCGTCAAGCAGGCCGCGAGCCGCTCCGCCGCGCGCATCGAGACGGTCGCCGCCGAGAAGAAGACCTACCCGGACAACCTCGACGGCTGGATCCGGGAGTCCCTCGACATCATGAAGAAGAAGGGCATCCCCGGCACCTACGAGGGCATCCACCGCAACATCATCCGGGAGTCCGGCGGCGACCCGCGCGCCATCAACAACTGGGACATCAACGCCCAGAACGGCGTGCCCTCCAAGGGCCTGCTCCAGGTGATAGCCCCGACCTTCCAGACGTACCACGTCGAGGGCACCGCCTGGGACGCCTACGACCCGGTCGCGAACATCACCGCCGCCTGCAACTACGCGGCCGACCGGTACGGCTCGATGGACAACGTGAACGGCCCGTACTAAGCCTGAACGGCCCGTCCAGAACCCGGCGTTGCGACGCCGAAGGGCGACGGCACCCCCTGTGTGCGAGGGGTGCCGTCGCCCTTGTGCGTGACGGTGACGGCGGCTGCTTGCGCATGACCTCCGGGGGCTGCGGCTACTTGCGCATGACCTCCGGCTCATGGCGGCGCAGCAGCCGCGCGACCACGAAGCCGCACGCGATGCCCAGGACGATCAGCGCGATCATGTCGATGCCCCACTGGGTCGTGGTGTGCTCCCACAGCGGGTCGGTGTCCAGGGGCTTCTTGCTGTCCCACGGCGCCATCATGTGGCCGACGCCCGGGCCCAGGTCCAGCGTGGCACCGGCCGCGCCGACCGCCCAGCGGGACGGCATCAGCCAGGCGAACTGCTCCACACCGAGCGATCCGTAGATCTTGAACAGAACGCCGGTGAAGACGACCTGGACGATCGCGAACATGACCAGCAGTGGCATCGTCTTCTCGGCGGTCTTCACCAGGGACGAGATGACCAGGCCGACCATCATCGAGGTGAAGCCGATCGCGATGACGGCCAGGCAGAGCTCGGCGGCCGGCGGCATCAGCAGGCCCTCCGCGGGCATCTTGCGCGTCGAGAGACCGATGGCGGAGATGATGACGCCCTGGCAGGCGGTGATCACACCGAGCACGATCACCTTGGACATCAGATACGCGGAGCGGGACAGGCCGACCGCCCGTTCCCGTTCGTAGATGACCCGTTCCTTGATCAATTCTCGTACGGAGTTGGCCGCGCCGGTGAAGCACATGCCGACCACGAGAATCAGCAGAACCGTCCCGGCAGCCTGGTTGAAACTGCCCTTCGGGGCAAGCTGAAGGCCGAACTTCGCCGGGATGACGACGCTCACCGAGCCCAGCACGGCGGGCAGGATCACCATCAGCCCCATGAAGCCCTTGTCGGAGCCGATCACCGACAGATAGCGGCGGATCAGCGTCCACAGCTGCGATCCCCAGCTCTGTGGCTTCTGCATCCGGGTCGGCGGGGCCTGCACATGGACGGACTGCGGGGCGACGGAGTCGAGGTCCGCCGCGTACATCTGGTAGTGCTGCGAACCGCGCCAGCGGCCCGCCCAGTCGTAGTCGCGGTAGTTCTCGAAGGACGAGAAGACATCCGCCCAGCTGTCGTAGCCGAAGAAGTTGAGCGCCTCGTCCGGCGGGCCGAAGTAGGCCACCGAGCCGCCCGGCGCCATCACCAGGAGCTTGTCGCACAGCGCCAGCTCGGCGACCGAGTGGGTGACCACCAGCACGGTGCGGCCGTCGTCGGCGAGACCGCGCAGCAACTGCATGACATCGCGGTCCATGCCCGGGTCGAGACCGGAGGTCGGCTCGTCCAGGAAGATCAGCGACGGCTTGGTGAGCAGCTCCAGCGCGACGGAGACCCGCTTGCGCTGACCGCCGGAGAGCGCGGTGACCTTCTTCTCCCGGTGGATGTCCAGCTTGAGCTCGCGCAGCACCTCGTCGATCCGGGCCTCGCGCTCGGCCTCGGCGGTATCACCGGGGAAGCGGAGCTTGGCGGCGTAGCGCAGAGCCTTCTGGACGGTCAGCTCCTTGTGCAGGATGTCGTCCTGGGGCACCAGACCGATGCGCTGGCGCAGCTCGGCGAACTGCTTGTAGAGGTTCCGGTTGTCGTAGAGGACATCGCCCTGGTTGGCCGGGCGGTAGCCGGTGAGCGCCTTCAGCAGCGTGGACTTACCGGAGCCGGACGGGCCGATGACCGCGACCAGGGACTTCTCCGGGACGCCGAAGGAGACGTCCTTGAGGATCTGCTTGCCGCCGTCGACCGTCACCGTCAGATGGCGGGCCGAGAAGGAGACCTCACCGGTGTCGACGAACTCCTCGAGGCGGTCGCCGACCAGCCGGAAGGTGGAGTGACCGACGCCGACGGTGTCGGTGGGGCCGATGATCTGCTGCCGGACCGGCTGACCGTTGACATAGGTGCCGTTGTGGCTGCCGAGGTCGCGTATCTCGAAGCGGCCGTCGGGCAGCGCCCGGAATTCGGCGTGGTGGCGCGAGACCTGCAGATCGGAGACGACCAGCTCGTTCTCCAGCGCACGACCGATGCGCATCACCCGGCCGGCGGCCAGCTGATGGAAGGTGGTCGGGCTGCGGTCGCCCTGGGCGGGCGCGCCGCCGGCCGGGCCGGAGGGGCCGGTGCCGGGGCCGTTCTGCGCGAGGTTGTTCTGCGGGGCCTGGGGCTGCTGCTGCGGCGGCTGGGGTGCCTGCTGATGCTGCGGCTGCTGATGGGGCGCCTGCTGCTGCGGGATGAACGGCTGCTGCTGGTGCGGGGCCTGGGGCTGCTGCTGGGGCTGCGGCCAGCCCTGGGGCTGCGGCGCACCCTGTTGGGGCCCGCCCTGCTGCGGCGCACCCTGCTGCGGCCAGCCGGGGCCGGGCTGCTGCTGCGGCTGCTGGGCGGGGGGCTGCTGAGCCTGCTGGCCCTGCTGGGGCATGCCCCCCATCGCCGCCTGCTGGCCGTACGCGCCCGCGGCCCCCATCGAGGCGCCGCCGCCGGAGACGCTGAGCCGAGGGCCATCGGTGGCATTGCCGAGATGGACGGCCGAACCAGGGCCGATTTCGACCTGTTGGATTCTCCGGCCCTGCACATAGGTGCCGTTGGTGGAGCCCTGATCCTCGATGACCCAACTGCGCCCACCCCAGCGCACCGTGGCATGCCGCCAGGAGACCCTGGCGTCGTCCAGCACCATGTCGCCCTGTGGGTCACGCCCCAGGCTGTACGACCTGGACGGATCAAGTGTCCAGGTCTGTCCGTTCAATTCCAGTACGAGTTCCGGCACTCCATGCCCCACTAGTTGTCCCCCGAGTTACCCCCCTGACAGAGGGAGTCTAGGGATGGCGAACATCCTGAGGAACTATTTCAGGCTCAGTCCCTTCACCGGAAGTCGGGCTTTGACAAGACCACAACTCGGGCGTCATTGACTCATCCGAAAGGCCCTCGGAAAGTGGTAAGCACTGACGGATAGTGCGGATCATGGTTAATCCGGGCAACTCGCGACGATCGGGAGTCGGCGATATGAGCGCGAGCGGTGGCGGACGAGTGCCCTGGGGGCCCGCGCTGCTCGCCGCGATCGCGACCGTGAGCTGGGCGTTTCTGGCCATGGTGGGGATCGCCGCGCTCGGCCTGCATCTGATCGGCGCCGACCGTGCGGGCGCGCTCGGGCCGATGACCGCTGCGGCGACGGTGCTGGCGGTCGGCGGTTCCGTCACCCCGTCCGGCGATGTGGGCGTCTTCGGGCTGGAGGGCGCCCAGGCCCACGCCGCCATCGATATCGCGCCACTCGGGGTGAGCCTGGTCGGCGCACTGCTGCTGGGGTGGCTGTTCGTACGGTCGTTACGGGCCGCGGGGGCGGTGATCGGCCGCGCCGAACTCGCCGCGCGCGCGGGCCTCGTGGCCGTACTCTTCCTGCTGCTGCTCGCCGGGCTGACCTGGGTGGGCAACGATACGGTCACGATCGACGGCGCCACGCTCGTCCTGCCTGGCCTCGGCAGACAGCGCACCGAGCACGATCTGCTGAGCCGGCTCCCCGAGCAGCTCGGCGATATCGCGGACATCGGCGCCGGGCTGCTGCCGGACCGGCTGGCCGAGCTCGTCGACGCCAAGGCGTCCGTCGGCTTCACCGTGGCGGCCGGCCGCTCGGTGCTGGGCGGCGCGGTGTGGGTCGTCGCCGTCCTGCTGATCGCGCTGCTGGCCACGCGCCGCACCCCGCTGCCACCCGGCGGGCAGGCACTCCACCGCACGGTCCGGCCGGCGGTGTCAGCGCTGTGCGGAGTGCTGGTGCTCGCGGTCGGCGCGGGTCTGGTGGCCGGGATCTACGCGGCGGTCGGGGACGACCATCCGGGGCTGGTGCTCGGGTCGGCGCTGCTCGGCGCGCCCAACGGGGTGTGGATCGGCGTACCGCTGGGGCTGTTCGTCCCCTGGTACGGCAGGGCGAGCGGCGCGCTGAGGCAGGTGCTGCCCGACCCCGTGGACGATCTGCTCGCCGGGCCGGGCGGGGAGCCGCTCACGGTGGGGCGGCTGGCCGAGCTCGACGGCCGGGTCTGGCTGCTGGTGGTCGCGAGTGTGCTGCTGATGCTCGCCGCCGGGGTGCTCACCGCGGCCCGTACGCCCGTGGGGAGCTCCCGGCCGTTCGCCTTCGCGGGGTGGTGTGCGCTGCGGCTGGGTGTGGTGACCGCGCTCGCGCTGCCGCTGCTGGTGTGGCTGACCCGGGTCTCGGCGGGGGCGAGCCTGTCCGTGCTCGGCTTCGACGCCTTCGGGGCGGGGCTCGAGCTGTACGGAAACGCTCCGCTCGCGTGTGCGCTGGGCGCGGGGTGGGGCGCGGCGGCGGGAGCCGCCGGGGCGCTCGCGGCATGGGCCACGGGCGCGGCGCTCGCACGGCGGGACGACGGGGCGGCCGTGGGGCGGCGGGACGACGGGGGCGGGGGCGACGGGCACGGGAGGCCCGAAGGGCACGACGGCGGACGTCGCGCATGAAGCCGCCGATCATGCGAGGGGTGACGCCGCGGCGACCGGGACATGAACGTTCCGCCTCAAGCGGCCGTCCACGGTGCGGGCTGCCGCGCGCACCGCGGACAGGGCCGGATACGGTGGGAAGACCATGAGCACATCGCGGATCCCCCCTGCCACCGCCGTCCCGGACGACGACGATGTCCCCACGCTCCTTGTCAAGATCTTCGGCAAGGACCGCCCCGGTATCACCGCCGGGCTCTGCGACACTCTCGCCGCCTACGGCGTGCACATAGTGGACATAGAGCAGGTCGTCACCCGGGGCCGCATCGTGCTGTGCGTCCTGGTCACGGCCCCGACGGCCGACGGCGCTGAAGGTGATCTGCGGGCCACCGTGCACAGCTGGGCGGAGTCGATGCGGCTCCAGGCCGAGATCATCTCCGGCCGGGGCGACAACCGGCCGCGTGGCACCGGCCGGTCGCATGTCACCGTGCTGGGGAATCCGCTGACCGCCGAGTCGACCGCCGCCATCGCCTCCCGGATCACCGGCACCGGCGGCAACATCGACCGGATCTTCCGGCTGGCGAAGTATCCGGTGACGGCCGTGGAGTTCGAGGTGTCCGGCGCCGAGACGGAGCCGCTGCGCACCGCGCTGGCCATCGAGGCCGCCGACATCGGCGTCGATGTGGCCGTGGTGGCGTCGGGGCTGCAGCGCCGGGCGCAGCGCCTGGTGGTCATGGACGTGGACTCCACCCTGATCCAGGACGAGGTGATCGAGCTCTTCGCCGCGCATGCGGGCTGTGAGGCCGAGGTCGCCGAGGTCACGGCGCGGGCGATGCGCGGTGAGCTGGACTTCGAGCAGTCGCTGCACGCGCGGGTCGCGCTGCTGGCGGGGATCGACGAGTCCGTGGTGGAGAAGGTGCGCGCCGAGGTCCGGCTCACCCCCGGCGCCCGTACGCTGATCCGCACTCTGAAGCGTCTCGGCTATCAGGTGGGCGTGGTCTCCGGTGGCTTTACGCAGGTCACCGACGATCTCAAGGAGCGGCTGGGGCTGGACTTCGCCTCCGCCAACACCCTGGAGGTCGTGGACGGCAAGCTGACCGGCCGGGTGGTCGGCGAGGTGGTGGACCGGGCGGGCAAGGCCCGGCTGCTGCGGCGCTTCGCGGCCGAGGCGGGGGTGCCACTGGTGCAGACCGTCGCGATCGGCGACGGGGCCAACGACCTGGACATGCTGAACGCGGCCGGGCTGGGCGTCGCCTTCAACGCCAAGCCGGTAGTCCGGGAGGCCGCGCACACCGCCGTGAACGTGCCGTTCCTCGACACGGTGCTGTATCTGCTGGGCGTGACCCGCGAAGAGGTCGAGGCGGCGGACGCGCACGTGGACTGACCCGAGGGCCGAGGCGAGAACTCAGGCCGAGGACGGTGGCCGAAGGCTGACGGACCGAGAACTGACGACCGAAGGCTGACGGGCCCCGGCCCGGAACGCGCACCGGCCCCCGCTCCCGTACGACGGCGGAGCGGGGGCCGGTGCCCTGAGATCACGCCCGGGGGATCACCCGGGAATCGGGCATCAATCGTGGGGCGCCCAGAAGCTGGCGAGGCGCCCGCAGCCGATCTCGACCGACTTCCACGAGCCGCTGAAGGTCACGACGGCGAACGCGGAGGTGGGGAAGGCACCACGCTCCATACGCTCCCTGGCGCCCTCGTCGGCCTCGCCCGCCAGCGCGTCGGCGAGGCCGTGCATCCCGGGGTTGTGACCGACGACCAGCAGATCGGTGACGTCGTCCGCGGTCTCATTGATCACCTCGATGAGCTGACCGACCGGGGCGTCGTACAGCCGCTCCTCGTAGACGGTCTTGGGGCGGTGCGGCAGCTCGTGGACCACCAGCTTCCAGGTCTCACGGGTGCGCAGCGCGGTGGAGCAGAGGGTGAGTTCGGGGGTGAGACCGGCCTCCGCGATCCGGCGCCCGGCGATCGGGGCGTCATTGCGGCCGCGCTCCGCGAGCGGGCGCTCATGGTCGGCCACCTGGGGCCAGTCGGCCTTGGCGTGTCGAAGGAGGACAATCCTGCGGGGCACATCGACGCTCATGCGTCCCAGCTTCGCATGAATCGGTGCACGAGGCGCAGGGTGTTGGAACGACCTTGTCAAACGTGAGCACACCCGCGATACGGCGGACACGGCTGATCACCACCGCCTACGGTGGTCACGGTGCCGCGTCCCCGAAGGTCCGGTGCACCAACTCCACGACCTGCGAGATCGGTCCGGAGACGCCGCTCTCGGCATGGGCGTCGGTGGGCCCGGTGAGCAGGAGCAGCAGCGCCACGAAGGCCACGGTCGGGAGAACGACGGCCCACCACGGCAGCCGGACATCCATGCCGCTGTCCACCGGGTGTGCGGGCCGGGTACGTGTGCGGGCGGACATGGGATCGCCTCCGGGTCGCCGAACGTGTCGATGGTTCGACGGTACGGAGCGGGCGGGGCGGCTCCCATCCGGTGAGCCACCCACTTACCCCTGAGCCCAGCCCCCTAGGGGATGGTGGGGCCAGCCCCACCATCCGGTCCCCCGCCCAGGGTCAGGGCGAGGCGAGGGTGGCGATCACGCCGACGACCACGGTGATGCCCAGCATCACGCCGAGGATGATGAGGAGCTTCTTCTGGCCGTCCGGGGGGTTCTCATCGAGCACTGGCATGGCACCAGTCTCCCATCCCCCGTACGCGGCCCCGATCAGCCCCCGTACGCGACACGGATCAGCCCTCGTCCTCCCAACCTCGATCAGCCCTCGTCCTCAAGAGTGCGGTCGCGTCCGGCCAGTACGCCCGCGATGATCTGCGGCACCATGAACCCGGCCATCAGCGCGATGGGCTGTCCCCAGCCGCCGCTGTGCTGGTAGAGCACGCCGACCAGCAGCGGGCCCGGGATGGACAGCAGATAGCCGACGGACTGCGCGAAGGCCGACAGCCGGACCACGCCCGCGTGGGTCCTCGTCCGCATGCCGATCATGGTGAGGGCGAGCGGGAAGGCGCAGTTGGCGATGCCGAGCAGCAGGGCCCAGGCCCAGGCGCCGCCGGCCGGGGCCAGCCACAGCCCGGCGTAACCGGTGAGGCCGAAGACACCGAGGATGACGACCAGGACGCCCTGGTGCCGCAGCCGGGCGGCGATCCGCGGCAGGACGAAGGCGAGCGGCACGCCCATCGCCATCATCACGGCCAGCAGCAATCCGGAGGTGGAGGCGGAGACCCCCGCGTCCCGGAAGATCTGCGGCATCCAGCCCATGGAGATGTACGCGGCGGTGGCCTGGAAGCCGAAGAAGACGGCCATCGCCCAGGCGAGGGGGCTGCGGGTGATGCGGATCGCGGGCCCGTCGGCCGGGGCGGCGGTCTCGGCCGCGGCGACGCTCTCGGCCGTGGCCGGTGCGTCCGCGTCCGTACGGCCCGCCTCCTTACCGCCCGCCTCGGTACGAGTCGCCTCGGCGCCGTCCGCCCGCGAACCGCTCGTACGGTCGCGGGCGAGGAACAGCCACGCCACCAGCGCCACCGCGGCGAGCAGCGCCCACACCCCGAGGCCGGTCCGCCAGGAGCCGCCCAGCGCGTCGGTCATCGGCACGGTGACCGCCGCGGAGGCGGCCGTGCCCAGCGACAGACCCATCGAGTACAGCCCGGTCATCGAGCCGACCCGATCCGGGAACCAGCGCTTGACGATCACCGGCATCAGGACGTTGCTCACCGCGATCCCGGCCAGGGCGAGCGCGCTGGCCGCCAGGAAGGCCACGGTCCCGCCGGCCAGCGGACGCAGCAGCAGACCGGCGGCGATGGCGGCGAGCCCGGCGCAGACGATGGCCACCGGCCCCCAGCGTCGGGCCAGCCGGGGTGCGGTGAACCCGAAGAGCGCGAAACACGCCGCGGGCACGGAGGTGAGCACTCCGGCGACGGTGCCGCTCATCCCGAGGTCGGCGCGGACCTCTTCGAGCAGCGGACCGAGACTGGTGACGGCGGGGCGGAGATTGAGCGCGGCGAGAATGAGCCCTGCCGCCATGACGCGGCCTCGCCAGGGTGAGGCGGCGCGGCGCGGCGCTCCCGGTTCCGCCGGGTGGGGCGCGGAGTCGGCGGTGTCGAGCGTCGCGAGATCGTCAGACGGGGGCGTGTGCATGCCGACCATCATAGAATGATGGGATGAATGCCCGTCCAGTGGTGAGTAACCGCCCGGTAACGGCCTGACGGCATCATGGAAGGGCCCGTTCGCTCACCTCGGGCCACATCCGCCCCACGCACAGGAGAGTCATGCCGCTGACCTCGCCCCGGCGCTCCGCCCTCGCCGACCAGGTGATCGCCCAGCTGCGCGCCCAGATCACCTCGGGCGAATGGCCGGTGGGCTCGCGGATCCCCACCGAGCCCGAGCTGGTCGAGCAACTGGGGGTCGCGCGCAACACCGTGCGGGAGGCCGTACGTGCCCTCGCGCACAACGGGCTGCTGGACATCCGCCAGGGCTCGGGCACCTATGTGCTGGCGACCAGCGAACTGGCCGGGGTGATGCACCGCCGCTTCGCCGCCGCCGACCCCCGTCATGTGGCCGAGCTGCGCAGCGCCCTGGAGACCAAGGCCGCCCAGCTCGCCGCGGAGCGCCGCACCGAACAGGACCTCAAGCAACTGGACGCACAACTGGACCGGCGCGAGCTGGCCTGGGAGGCGGGCGATCCGGACGCGTTCGTCGAGGCGGACGCCACCTTGCACATGGCGGTCGTCGCCGCGTCGCACAACGATGTGCTGGCGGAGCTGTACGCGGATCTGGGCGCGGTCGTACGGGACTTCCTCCGCGCGGACGTGGACAGCGGGATGGGCCCGGACACGTATGTGGACCACGGACGGCTGGTGGAGGCGATCCGGGAGGGGGACGGGGAGCGGGCGGCGGGCGAGGCCAGCACCCACCCGTTCGGCTGCCGCTTCCGCGCGCGCTGAGCGAGCGACCGGCGGGCGCTGAGCGATCCGCGGGCACTGAGCGACCGGCGGCCGACCGAACGCAGGCGGCAGCCTTCGGGCGCGTGGGTTCAGCGCTCAGCGTGGTGGCTCACCCAGGCTTTCCGTATCTCCTTCCAGCAGCGCTCGGCGAGGTCCACGCGCTGGGCCGGGCCGACCTCCACCGGGCGGGCGTCCATGTCCGGATCCCACCAGCGGGCGCATTCGACATGCAGTTGCACCCGGTCGACGCGGGGGTTGGGGTTGAAGCAACTGGCCGTGGCGTGCGAGCCGCGGACCGAGGTGCTGCAGGCGGCCTCGCGCTTCCGGGGCCGTTCCTGCGCGGCGGAGCTGGAGGCGGCGATGACCAGACCCACCGTGGCGACGAGCAGCAGCGCGGCCGCGACACGGCGGGTCGTACGCATGCGGGACCTCCTCGGCCGTGCCGCTGGCGCCGGCGCTCCGGTGAGTCGGTTCGTCGTATGACTCCACAGTGCGCGTGTCCACCACCCGGACGCGCGTCCTGCTCCCCCGAACGGGTGAACGCACACGCGGAACGGCCGCCGCCCCGGACCCCCGGTTCGCAGGGGCGGGACGGCGGCCGTCGCGCGGAAACGCCGTGGGCTCAGGCACCCATCATGTGCACACCGCCGTCGACATGCACGATCTCGCCCGTGGTGCGCGGGAACCAGTCGGACAGCAGCGCGACGACGCCACGGCCGGCCGGCTCCGGGTCGGTCAGGTCCCAGCCGATCGGGGCCCGGTGGTTCCACACATCCGCGAGCTCCTCGAAGCCGGGGATGGACTTCGCGGCCATGGACTTGATCGGCCCGGCGGAGACCAGGTTGCAGCGCACGTTCTTCTCGCCCAGGTCGCGGGCGAGGTAGCGGCTGGTGGACTCCAGCGCGGCCTTGGCCACGCCCATCCAGTCGTACTTCGGCCAGGCGAACTGGGCGTCGAAGGTCAGGCCGACGATCGAGCCGCCGCGCGGCATCACCGGCAGGCACGCCATGGTGAGCGCCTTGAGGGAGTAGGCCGAGACGTGCACGGCCGTGCCGACGTCCTCCCAGCTGCCCTCGAGGAAGTTGAACGCGCCCTGCGGGCCGAAGGCGATGGAGTGCACCACACCGTCGAGGTCGACGCCCTCGCCCAGGTGCTCGCGCACCTTGTCGGCCAGGCCGTCCAGCTGCTCCTGGTTCTGCACGTCCAGCTCGATGACCGGGGCGGGCTTGGGCAGCCGCTTGGCGATCCGCTCGACGAGGGAGACCCGGCCGAAGCCGGTGAGGATGACCTCGGCGCCCTCCTCCTGGGCCAGCTTGGCGGCGTGGAAGGCGATGGACGCCTCGGTGATGACGCCCGTGACCAGGATGCGCTTGCCAGCGAGAATTCCACTCATGACGTTCAGTGACCCATGCCCAATCCGCCGTCGACAGGGATGACGGCTCCAGTGATGTACGCGGCCTCGTCGGAGGCCAGGAAGCGGACCGAGGCGGCGATCTCCTCGGGCTGCGCGTAACGCGCGAGCGGTACCTGCTTCACGATGTTCTCGCGCTGTTCGTCGTTGAGCGCGCGCGTCATGTCCGTGTCGACGAAACCGGGCGCGACCACATTGACGGTGATGTTGCGCGAGCCCAGCTCACGGGCGAGGGAGCGGGCGAAGCCCACCAGGCCCGCCTTGGACGCGGCGTAGTTCGCCTGACCGGCCGAACCCATCAGCCCGACGACCGACGAGATCAGCACCACGCGCCCCTTACGGGCTCGCAGCATCCCCCGGTTGGCCCGCTTGACCACGCGGAACGTGCCGGTGAGGTTGGTCTCGAGGACGGTGGCGAAGTCCTCCTCGGACATCCGCATCAGCAGCTGGTCGCGGGTGACCCCGGCGTTGGCCACCAGGACCTCGACCGCGCCGTGCTTCTCCTCGATCTCCTTGTACGCCTGCTCGACCTGCTCCGGCTCGGTGATGTCGCACTTGAGCGCGAGGAAGTCGGCCGGCGGCTCGCCGGACCGGTAGGTGATGGCGACCTTGTCGCCAGCATCGGCGAAGGCACGGGCGATGGCGAGGCCGATGCCGCGGTTGCCTCCGGTGACGAGAACCGAGCGGCTCAAGGGACCACCTTCTCTTGTCGATCTCTGTCGACGGCTGTCGATGTCTGTCGGTGTCTGTCGGCGTGCGTCGGTGTCTGTCGGCGTCTGTCGATGTGACGTGCCGGGACGATTCACGGCGCGCGCCGACTCCTACCCCCGCAAACTATCGGTCCAAGGCCGCCGAGGAGGAATCGGGCGCCCACAGGGGCGTGTGTCCCTCCCTGTCGACTTCCTACAGAAACGCCGTGGCCGCGGGCCCTCGGGGCGCGTCACGCCCGGACCGGCCACCCCGGGTCCGCCGGGGTGGCCGGTCCGGGCCCTGGGGCTACTGGGCGGCGGGGGCGGTCCATGACCGGCGGGCCCAGGTCTCCAGGGTGGTCAGCTCGGGGTGCTGAGCGCGCAGGGCGGGGATGTCCGCCCGGTAGCCGTGGTCGTTGAACCAGGCGAACATGGCGCCCATCTCGGAGCCGGCCTGCCGCAGCCGATCGAGATCCTGCTCCTCGAAGCGGGTGGGAATGCCCGAGACCTTCTCGAACACCTCGGCCAGCTGCGGACCGGTGAGCTCCTCGGAGGCCAGCTCGAGCCGGCTGCCGATGTACTCCTCGGGGTGGTCGAAGGCGTCGGCGGCGAACAGGCCGATGTCCTCGGGGGCGATCATCTGCAGTGCCGTCCCGGGCTTCAGGGCCAGGCTGACCACGAGCCCGTCCGCGTCGCGGACGGGGCCCATGAAGGCGAAATTGTTGATGAAGTAGGTCGGGCGCAGCATGGTCGCGGGCAGCCCGAGGCCGACGATGTGCTTCTCGATACGGGCCTTGCTGTCGAAGTGCGGCACTCCGGAGTTGCGCTCGGCGCCGCCGACCGAGCCGTAGACGAGGTGTTCCACCTCGGCCCGTGCCGCGGCCTCGGCGACCGCGCGGCCCTGCCGCTCCTCGGCCTCGATCCCGCCGGGACCCATGAAGGTCTGCACGCTGTAGACCCCGTACACACCGCTCAACGCGGCGTCCAGCGAACGCGGGTCGTCGAGGTCGCCCGAGACGACCTCGGCGCCCGCCGCGGCCAGCTCCTGTGCCTTCGCCGAGTGCGGGTCGCGGGTCAGCCCGCGCACCGGGTGGCCCCGGCGGAGCAGCTCGCGGGCGACGGAGCCGCCCTGGTTGCCGGTCGCGCCCAGGACCAGAATGGTCCGCTTGTCGTGGTGGGTGGTCATGTTCGCTCTCCTCTTTCGCGGTTCAGCTGATCGTGTTCGGTCAGGTATGCGGATCGGATGCGGACTCTGATCGCGGCTCAGCCGAGGGCGGGGTAGTCGGTGTAGCCGCGGTGGTCGCCGCCGAAGTAGGTGGCGCGTTCGGGGGTGTTGAACGGGCCGTCGGCGGCCAGGCGGGCCGGAAGGTCGGGGTTGGCCAGGAACAGCGCGCCGAAGGCGAGCAGGTCCGCCGTACCGTCCGCCACCAGGATCAGCTCGCCCGGCCCGGTCGGATCGTCGCCGGTGGACGGGTTGAGGACGAGGGTGCCGGGCCACTCCTTGCGCAGCCGTACGGTCAGGTCGCGTACGCCCGGGGCCTCCATCTGGTGCAGATAGGCCAGGCCCAGCGGGGCCAGCCGGGCCACCAGGGCGCCGTAGGTCTCCTGGAGGTCGTCCTCGGCGATGTCGTTGACGGGGTTCCCGGGCGAGATGCGGAAGCCGACCTTCTCGCCGCCGATGGCCCCGGCCACCGCGGCCGCCACCTCGGCGCCGAAGCGGATGCGGCCGTCGACCGAGCCGCCCCAGGCGTCGGTGCGCCGGTTGGCGTTGGGGGCGAGGAACTGGTGGACCAGGTAGCCGTTCGCCCCATGGATCTCCACGCCGTCGAACCCGGCCGCGATCGCGTTGCGCGCCGCGGCCGCGAAGTCGTCGATGGTCTGCGCGATCTCGGCCTCGGTCAGCGCCTTGGGGGTGACGAAGTCCTTGGGGCCGTCGTGGGTGAACACCTTCCCCTGCGGCGTCACGGCCGAGGGGCCGACCGGCACCAGGCCGTTGGGCAGCAGGCTGGGGTGGCCGATCCGGCCGGCGTGCATGAGCTGCGCGAAGATCACCCCGCCCGCGCGGTGCACGGCGTCGGTCACCTTCCGCCAGGCCGCGATCTGCTCGGCGGAGTGCAGGCCCGGGGTGTCGGGGTAGCCCTGTCCGATCACCGAGGGCTGGATCCCCTCGGTGACGATCAGCCCGGCACTCGCCCGCTGCGCGTAGTAGGTCGCGGTCAGATCGGTCGGGCTCGTGCCCGGGCCGTAGGCGCGGCTGCGGGTCATCGGGGACATCACGATGCGGTTGGCCAGGCGGGTGCCGCCCAGGTCGTACGAGTCGAATGCCGTCGTCATGATCACTTTCCTAGTTCGACGTGGAGGCCGCCGTGAGGTGCGGCGCGCCGCTGTCCTGGTGTTCATCACACCATTGACTGTCCGAACAAGTAAATCGCGATGCCGCATTCCCGATCGATCGTGAGCCACATCACTGCTGAGTGATCGACCCAGGCAGCAGACCGTACGCACGGTACGACCGGAGCGCACATCACAGCGCCCAGTGCATTCCTGCCCGAGCAGCAATACACCGAGGGAGACAGTAGGATCAAGGTGACCAAGCAGCAGGAAAGGCGAGTAAGAGATGACGCAGTCCACGCCGGAGGCCGGGAACAGCACCGTGGGGATGGGACAGGAGGCCACCGTCCCGATGCCGGGCGCCGCCAGAGGCGGGCCGGTCAGCCATGCGATCTTTCGCCTGGCCCGCCTGCACCGCATGTTCGCGGGACAGCTACTGCGCCGCATCGGCCTGCACCCGGGCCAGGAGCTGGTGATGATGCATCTGTGGGAACTCGGCCCCCAGCGCCAGGCCGACCTGGTGCGGCTGATGGACTCCGACGCCGCCACCATGACCCGCACCGTCCGGCGCCTGGAACAGGCCGGCTTCGTCCGCCGTCGGCCCTCCCCCACCGACAAGCGCGCCTCGCTCATCGAGCCCACAGCGGCCAGCCACGCGCTGCGCCGTGAGGTGGAGCGGGTCTGGAGTCAGCTCGAGGAGATCTCGACGGCGGGCCTCTCGGACGACGAAAGCACCGCGGCCCTGCGCACTCTGGAGCACCTGGAGCAGAACCTCGTACGCGCCACCGCCGAACACGCGGGCGCGGAAACGGCGGACTAGCACTCAGCGGACGGAAGCCATCGACGTCCTGGAACGCATCGGGTCGGCGACTGCGAGGAGCGGCGCGTCGATTACGGAAGGTGTCGGTCACCCGTGCGAAGATGACCCTCATGTTTGGGGGAGGGGACGGTAGGCCGCCTGCTCAGGGCGGCAAAATGACGCTGGCAGAGCTCGTCCGCCAGGAGACCGCCGCGCGGATGACGGAGCACGAGAAGTGGGCGGCGCTGCGGACGGCGCGGCTGTACTTCCAGCGCCCGGAGCACCCGGGCTTCCTGATCTCGGAGACCGCCGAAGGCGGCCCGCTGGTCCCGGTCTTCACCTCGCTCGAAGGGCTCGCGCTCTTCGCGGGGGCGTGCGGCTGGGCGTCCACGACGGTCGAGGACCTGGTGGACCTGCTGCCCGAGGGCGTACGGGCGTTGGTGGATCCGCTGGGTGAGCGCCCCTTCCTGCTGGACGCGCGGACGCTGCGCGACGCGGAGGACCGGGACGCCGACGCCCGGGAAGCCGGGGACCAGGAAGCCGACGCCCGGGAAGCCGGGGACCAGGAAGCGGAAAGCCACAGCGAGGGGGCTGACGGTGGCGGATCCTGACGCGCGGAATGTGAACCGCGCCCCCAGCGAGGGCGGCGAACACGGCAAATACGGCGGAAACGAAGGCGCCGACGGCTACAAGATCGAGATCGCCTCCGTAAGAGGCCTGATCGCCCCGCTGGAGGAGTCGGTCGTCGGGGCCCGCGCCGTGAAGAACGGCCAGGAGAAGCTGACGGGCTACCTCCAGCACTGCGGCGCGCCCGAACTCCTGGAATCCGGCAAGGGATTCCTCAAGGAGTGGGGCTTCGGCATGGGGGAACTGGCCGATCACGCGGATGCGGTCGTGGAGCGGCTGTACGAGGCGGTGGCCGGGTACATGCTGGCGGATCTGCTGCGGGTGAAGGACTTCTGGCCCTCGGACGAGAACATGGCCAAGCTCCCCTCGGGGGGCGCGGCGAGCAAGTGGTCCTGGGAGCACGTGGGCGCGCCCGAGATGGAGAAGCGCCCGGAGGAGACGGGGTTGTCGAAGTTCTCGCGCAAGCTGCTGAGTGAGTACGAGGACGAGTCCTGATGGGCGATCCGGACGCGGGGCGGGCTCCGCAGATACGGATACCGGTGGACGCCAAGCCCAAGGACCTGATCCCCGGCAATCCGGACGACATCGACGACCTGGTGCTGGAGCTGCGCGCGTATGCGGGCGCCTTCCAGGACGGCAAGGACAAGCTCAGGCCGCTGGAGCTGGCGGACTGGTCGGGCAAGGGCGCGAGCGAGTTCCGTAAGTCGGTCGACCGGCTGCCGAAGGAACTGACCTCGGGCCACGACCAGTTCACCCATGCGGCGAGCGCGCTGGCGGCGTACGCGACCAAGCTGCGGTCGGTGCAGAAGCGCTGTGAGCCGATCATCGAGGACGCGGACGCGGCACGGGCGGCGTCCAAGGCGCACAACACGAAGGTCGAGACGTACGACGACGCGGTGAAGCGCGGCGACGAGCAGTTACCGGACCGGCCTTCGGAGACCGATCCCGGCATCGCCGCGATGGAGTCGTGTGTCGGTCGGCTGGACAAGCTGATCGAGGAGTTGCAGCTGGTCGTCGACGCGTCGAAGAAGAAGATCGACAAGGCGGCGGAGAAGGCCCCCAACAAGCCGAGCAATTGGCAGAAGGTCGGGGACAGCTTCAAGGACGGGCTGTGGAAGGTCCACCACGGCATCCTGAGCCTGGGCGAGATCCCGGCCTCGATCGCCAAGGGCGACGGCAAGGGCCTGGCGATGCAGCTGGCCGGCATGGCGGACGGCGCGGCGTACGCGGCCCAGCACCCCAAGGAGTTCGCCAAGGCGGTCACGAACTGGGACCTGTGGTCCAAGGACCCGCTGCGCGCGGCGGGCGAGATCACCCCGTCGCTGCTGCTGGCCCTGGCCACGGGCGGCGCGAGCGCGCTGCGCAAGGAGCTCCGGACGGGCCAGAACGCCGCGCAGCGGCTGGCGCTCCGTAAGAGGGTCCTGGGCCGGGACGGCGAGGCGTCGGGCCGGGCGGACAGTGAGGGCACGCACGACCGGCATACGCACGACAGGGACTGCGAGGACGACCCGGTCGATGTCGCCACCGGCGAGATGGTCATGCCGGCCACGGACGTGTCCCTGCCCGGGGCACTCCCCCTGGTCCTGGAGCGCACCTTCGTCTCCGGGCACACCTGCGGCGGCTGGTTCGGCCGCACCTGGGCCGCCACGCTCGACCAGCGGCTGGAGCTGGACGCGGACGGGATCGTGTTCGTCACGGCCGACGGCATGGTGCTGCGCTACGGGGTGCCGACGCCCGGGGAGGACACATATCCGGCGCGGGGCCCGCGCTGGCCCCTGCGCTGGGACGGCGTGGCGGGCGGCACGATGCGGATCGAGATCCCCGAGCGGGCCCGCACGCTGCACTTCACCCCGCTGGGCGGCGACGCCAATGAGCTCCCTCTCGAGGTGATCGAGGACCGCAATGGCCGGTCCATCACGTTCACCTACGACGAGGAGGGCACCCCGCGCGAGGTGGCGCACTCCGGCGGGTATCGCATCGCGATCGACACGGATCCGGAGCTCGCGCGCATCACCGGGCTGCGGCTCCTGGGCGTCGGTGCCGCCGAGGGGGGCACCACGCTGGTCTCCTTCGGCTACAACGGCGCGGGCGACCTGACCGAGGTCTTCAACTCCGCCGACGAGCCGATGCGGTTCACCTACGACGACCAGCACCGCGTCACCTCATGGACCGACCGCAACGGCACCAGCTTCGGGTACGTCTACGACCACCGGGGCCGGGTGCTGCGCACCATCGGCTCGGACGACATGATGACCGGCCGCTTCCACTACGACGAGGCGTCCCGCACCACCGTCTACACGGACTCGCTCGGCCACCGCATCACATACGTCTTCGACGAGGCGTACCGGGCGGTGTCCCGCACCGACGCGCTGGGCCACACCACGCACACCGAGTGGGACCCGGAGACGCGCCGCCTGCCGCTGTCGGTGACGGACCCGCTGGGCCACACCACGCGCTACGCGTACGACGACTCCGGCAACCTGATACGCGTCGACCGCCCGGACGGCACGGCGGCCACGGCCACGTACGACGGGGATGGCCGGCCGCTGGAGGTGTGCGAACCGGACGGCGCGGTGTGGCGCCACGCGTACGACGACCGGGGCAACCGCGTACGGACGACGGACCCCATGGGCGCGGAGACGCACTACGCGTATGACGAGTCGGGGAACCTGACCTCGGTCGTCGATCCGCTGGGCCACACCACCCGGGTCGTGTGCGACGCGGCGGGCCTCCCGGTCGAGGTCACCGATGCATTGGGCAACACGACCGCCGTCCGCCGGGGCACCCATGGCCGCATCACCCGCGTCACCGATCCCCTGGGCCACGTCACCCGCCAAGGCTGGACGATCGAGGGCAAGCCCGCCTGGCGCACCCGGCCGGACGGCAGCCGCGAGACGTGGACCTGGGACGCCGAGGGCAACCTCACCGAACACACCGACCCGGCGGGCAACACCACCCGCCACACCCACACCCACTTCGACCTCCCGGCGACGCGGACGGACCCGGACGGGGCGGAGTACGCCTTCACGTACGACACCGAGCTGCGCCTGACGGCGGTGACGAATCCGCAGGGCCGGACGTGGACGTACACGTATGACGGAGCGGGCCAGGTCACGGCTGAGACGGACTTCAACGGCCGCACGCTGTCGTACGAGCACGACGCGGCGGGCCGCCTGATATCCCGGGAGAACGGTGCGGGCGAAGCCCTGGCGTACACGCGCGACGCGCTGGGCCGCACGGTCTCGACGCGCACGGCGGACGGCGCGGCGACGACGTTCGCGTACGACGCGGTGGGCCGCCTGACGCGGGCGGCGAACCCGGACACGGACCTGCACCGCACATATGACGCGCGAGGGCGCGTCCTGACCGAGACGGTGGGCGGTCGTCGCACGACGGCGTACGGATACGACGCGGCGGGCAACCGCACCGAGCGGATCACGCCGAGCGGCCTGCGGTCGGCGTGGACGTACGACGCGGTCGGCCGCCCGATGTCCCTCACCACGGCGGACAACTCCCTGCGCTTCGCCTACGACGCGGCGGGGCGGGAAACGTCCCGCACCTTCGGCGACGGCGTAAGCCTGACCCAGACCTGGGACAGCCTGGACCGTCTGACGACCCAAGCCCTGACCCACGACGCCTCCGGCGCGGCCGGGGCGCTGCTCCAACACCGGGCATACGCCTACCGCCCGGACGACCACCTCACCGAAATCCGCGAACTGACGTCCGGCACCCGCCGCTTCGACCTCGACCCGGTCGGCCGTGTGACGTCGGTCCACGCCCACGGCTGGACCGAGACCTACGCCTACGACGCGGCGGGCAACCTCACGCACGCCACGGCCCCTGACCACGAGGCGTCCGGCGACCGCGAATTCACCGGCACGGTGATCCACCGCGCGGGCCGCACAAAGTATGAACACGACGCCCAGGGCCGCCTGACCCGCCGCACCCGCAAGCTACTGAACGGCCAGACCCGCACCTGGACCTACACCTGGAACGCGGAAGACCGCCTCACCGACGCGACGACGCCGGACGGCGAGCGCTGGCACTACATGTACGACCCGCTGGGCCGCCGCACCGCCAAGCAGCGGCTGGCGAAGGACGGCACGGTCGCCGAATCGGTGGACTTCACCTGGGACGGCACGAGGCTGACGGAACAAGTCACACCGGAGGGCGCGGCAACAACCTGGGACTACGCCCCAGGAACCCACCGCCC
>NZ_JAGFNO010000006.1:0-390790 GCF_017592595.1 Streptomyces sp. NEAU-YJ-81
GTCACGCCAGGAGATCCCGGTCCGGATCTTGTAGACCATCCCGTTGATGACCTGCCGGTCCGAGACACGTGGCCGTCCCGTCACGGCCCGCGGTACGAGCGGAGCGAGTAACTCCCACTCCTGATCGGTGAGTTCATGGCGGCGTATCACCCAGCCATGATCCACTATCCGATGATCTTTGAAAACGGACCCTAGTACACCTACGCGTCTTGTTAGGGGCGACCAAAAACTGACGTCGCCCCTAACAAGCACGAGGCAGCGTGCATGAGATTCCCACTTTCACTTTCCGCCTCGGCGCTGCAAGGCATGTTCTAGTCGCTGAGTGAGACTGGGGTGCTCGCTGCACAGACCCTGAAGCTCCTGCAGATATTCATCCGCGACATCTGGCCTGTCCAATTTTGCGCTGCTCCGCGCAGCGAACATCAAAGAGACGGCGCGCAGATAAGGATTATCGAATTCTTCGCTAATCCTTAATGCCTCTTTGGCGCTTACCAAAGAGGCGCTATAGTTCTCCACTTCAAATAACTCATTGGCGAGGACGTTGTGTAGTTCGGTCAATTCCTGCAGCTGGCCGTGCCGAGTCAGGATCTCCGCGGCCTCCGCTGCGCAATCTTCGGCGGAAGCGATCTGTTCAATATCAAAGAGAAGTGCTATCTGGGCAACCAAGGTGCGGGCCAACCGCAGTTCGTCGCCAAGTAGCCGCAGGGTGGATATGGCTTCTGAGAAAAAGGGCTCCGCCTCATCAAGGCGCCCAAGCACATGATATGTCTCCGCTATATTGGCTAGCGCTAGAGCTTCACCTGACTGATTCCCCTGAGAGGTAGAGGTTTCGCGATCTCTGAAATGGAATTTAAGTGCTTCCTCCAACTTCCCTTGACGTCTGAGCGTGACGCCCAAGTCATTGCATACCATGCTGACTTTGTAGGGATTCCTCAGCCTCTCAAAACCTGCCAGAGCTTGCCGCTGGAGGCGTTCTGCTTTCTCGAACTCCCCCAGGTCTGCATAGGCTAATGCGAGGGTGTTCGCAGTCTCTGCAGAACCTAGTTCATCGCCGATCCCTGTGCATATCCGCAAATCCTCTTCGAAGCACGCCAATGCTTCGCTGATGTTTCCTGCCGCCCTATGGATGGTTCCGAGATTGTACAGCGCCTGACCCACTTCATCCGTCATGCATAATGCCTTGAAAATCCCCAAACTCTCCTGGATGAGCGGGCGCGCCTCACCATGCTGCCCGCAGTCCATTCTCAACGCGCCCTGCAGCTTGGCTGCCTGCCCGACGAGGCTGCTATTCCCGGCTTCTTTCGCCTGTCTGTATACCTCTTGGGACTGGTTTAGCGCATTGTGGAAGTCTCTCCGGTAGCGACCAAGATTCACCTGCTGGATCAGGAGTAGAATCGTAGTTTCTTGATCTTTTCCTGGGATTTGCAGGCCGCTCTGGAGAGCGTCTTCCCAAAGTTGACCGTTACCGGCAAGTTCGGCCAATGCTGTTAGGGAAAGCGCAAATAGGGCGGCGATTTCAGGGGACCTAGCCGCATGCATCTCTACGGATGCGATCGCGTTGGGTAGCTCATCTTCAATCCATGCAGCAGCCAACTCAACAGAATTGATGTTCGCCATCCGTTGCGATTCCCGGATCTTATCTGCCTGCCCTATCAGGGTGAAATGAGCCTTCAGTGCAGAGTGTTGCAGCCAATCGAGCAAACGGTCCGTGGCGGCTGCTCCTTTGCGTCGAGAGTCTGTCTCTGCCAGCTCCCGAGAGTACGCCTTCAATAGGTCGTGAAACTTGTATCGCCCGTACTTCGCGGCTGGCTCGATGAGGTTGGCTTCGCGCAGTTTCAACAGCATCTTATGCGCTTGCCGCTCATCTACAGCGATAAGAGCCGAACATATGCCTGCACCGAAGTCGCCTCCGGGTACGCTGGAAAGCCGCTTGAAGGTGTTCTTCGCTCCTTTGCCTAGCCTCCTGTACGAGAGGTTGAACGCTGCTCTGACAGCAAGATCCCCTGCTTCAAGTGCGCCGACAACTTCACGTTGGTCGCGTAGTTCGGTGGCGAGGTCAGACAGGCACATGCCGCCACTGGAGGAGTACTTGCTTGCTGCAATACGGAGGGCGAGAGGTAGGTGCCCACAGGATTGAACCACCTCCATGGCGCTTTTTCCGTCTCCGTCGACAGCAGCATCACCAATCACTTTGCGTAAAAAGGCGAGTGACGTTGAAGGTGGGAAAGTCTCTAGATCCATGCGATGTGCTGATTCGAGACCGCTCAACTGGCTGCGGCTTGTAATGAGTGTGAGTGCCGAGTCCCCGGGAGGGATTAGGGGGCGCACCTGTGACTCGTCGGCCGCGTTGTCTAGAATGATGACGAGGGATCTGCCTGCGACTGCATTACGATAGGCGTCCAGCCGTGCGTATTGATCTCCTGGAATTTCCGTCTCTGGTACGCCCAGTGCTTTGAGGAAGCGTCCCATAATCTCTTCGGGAGATGCGGGGTGCTTATCCGCACCCCTGAGGTCCGCGTACAAGGCGCCCCTGGTGTAGCTGCTGCGTTGCCGGTACGCAACTCGAACTGCAAGCGTAGTTTTACCCACGCCGGGCTTTCCAGATATTACCGTTGTGATTGGTGGCGCGACCTTGCCTTCGGCGGTTTCCAGGATGTCTATCTCCTGTTCACGTCCCGTGAAGTCAGGCGCCGCAGGAGGTAATAGGCGGGGTTCCCCAGGTGGATCGTGCTTTTGAGCGCTCAGAATGAACGTTGGGTTTGTGAGAATGGGCGCAGAGTTATCTCCCGCCACAGCTACCGCTGCTTCCCCAGGTGCCTCTGCCGAGGGGCGACGCTCTATACCCCGCATTAGGATTCGCGCACGTCGGTCGTGATGGAATCGCCGGCGTCACCGCCGATTACTACTGCGCCGGGCCCTGATGCCTCAAGGTCGGCTTGCCGATCATCACTTCGTGAAGGGGGCGAGTGTCCCACGGCCTTCGTGGAGATAGGCCCCCGTGACGATCCGCCGACGGCAACTGATCCTGCGCCGTGGGCTAGTACGGGACCGGGGGCGCGATGAGCCGGGGCGGCGTTCAAGAAGACCTGGAGCCCGACTCCCACGGTCACCAGGACGCCCAGCCCGACCCACCACCCCCAAGCAGCCTCGTCTGTCGCGATATTGGTAACTACTCCGACACCCGCAGCGGCTACCACGCTGACGGCTGTTGCTAAGCCGCGTCGTGTCAGATCCGTCATCGTGATCCCCCTAGAGATGAGCTTCAGGTACTAGACCCGCGTTATACACGGTGCGAACAGAGGGGCGCAGACTTTTAGAACAGGCGCCCGGCCGATGCAATGCTTTGGCGCGATCAAACCGCGGGCGGCAGCGTAGGCCAGCCCCTTCTGGACACCTCAGAGTGAGTCAGAGCTGGCCAGCATCCCCAGCCGATGCTGTTCGGAGGGATGAGATCGTTTCTGATAAAGGAAGCTGTGTCGGAGGTGTGTCGTGACCACTGAGAGACAACGAGAGAGGGCGGGAGTCAGTGAGACTGACTCCCGCCCTCTCGTATCGGCATCCGCCCTGGTCAGCGAATGATTCCTGCTGACCTTTGGCGAGTGCCCCCGGCAGGATTCGAACCTGCGCACACGGCTCCGGAGGCCGTTGCTCTATCCCCTGAGCTACGGGGGCCGGTCGCTGCTGTTTTGCGGCGACGGGTAGAACCTTACCAGTTCGATCAGGGTGGTCATGAACGCTTATCGGGGGGCCGGTGGGCGGGGGAGCGGAGGGGCGTATACCGCATGTGGAGGTGGGGGTGCAGGGGTCTTGGGGAAAGGTCCCTCGCACGGGGCGGAAGTGGGGAAAACCCGGACGCGGTCGTGGCTGCGCGCCTACTCTTCAGGGTGTGCCTGGCTTGTCCGGCCGGGTCCTTGTCGTCGACGACAACAAGGTCATCCGGCAGCTGATCAGGGTCAACCTCGAGCTGGAGGGCTTCGAGGTCGTGACCGCGGCCGATGGTGCCGAGTGCCTGGAGATCGTTCACCAGGTGCGGCCCGATGTGATCACTCTCGATGTTGTGATGCCCAGACTCGATGGGCTGCATACGGCGTCGAGGTTGCGTGCTGATGCTCGAACGTGTCATGTGCCCGTCGCGATCATCAGTGCGTGTACGCAGTACGAGATGGACAGCGGGAAGGCGCTGGGCGTCGATGCCTTCCTCGCGAAACCCTTCGAGCCCGCCGATCTGGTCGAGCTCGTGGGGAGGCTGATGAGGCAGGGGGCGGCCGGTGCGGCGGCCCCTGGCGATGCCGAGCCGGCTGTGGGGCCCACCGGGTAGTGGGTGGGCCCCGGCCCGGCCCTCTTCCGGTCCGGGGCCCTGGAGCCTGGGTTCGAGGGCTCGGTTCCGGGGTGTTGGTTCCGGGGTGTTGGTCTTGTCCGGGGTCCGGGGTCCGGGCCCCGGACTTGCTTTCTGGGTTCGTGCCGGCGCTCGGTCCTGTTTTCCGGGTTCGTTCCGGGGTCTGGTTCCGTTCTTGTCGGGGCTCTTGGTGGCCCGGGCCTTGGCTTCCCGGTGTGATCCGCCTTGGGTGGGTGCATGGCGCGGCCCGTTGCTCGTCCGATGGGCGAAACCGGTTCGCTTCGGTACCCCCCTCCTCCCATACGCTGGTCCCGTGACTCCCGCCCAGCTCTCCCGCACTGTGCTGCACACCGTGCGTCGTGCCGTTGAGGACGACGAGCTGTGCGTTGCCGTGCCGGAGCGGGTGAAGGTGCGGACTCCTCCTCGGCCTGGGTGTGGGGATTACGCCACCAATGTCGCCCTGCTGCTGGCCAGGGGGGCCGGGGGGCAGGGGGATGCGCTCGTTATCGCCGAGGTTTTGCGGCGGCGGCTTGTTCGCGCTCCTGGGATCGCCCGCGTTGATATCGCCGACCCTGGTTTCCTCAACATCACCCTCGAGAGCACCTCCCATGCTCAGCTCGTGCGGGACGTGCTGTCCCAGGGGCTTCGCTACGGGCACGGGGATTCGCTCGCCGGGGTGTCGGTTCCGCTCGGGGCCGGTGATGAGGTCCGGGCCGCGCTCGTCGCTCATGTGGTGCGGGGGCTTGTCGACGCCACCGGGGGAGTCGTTGTTCCTGGTGACGGGCCCGTCGTGCGGGCCGTTCCGGTCTCCGGGCGTGATCTGCTCACCCGTCTCGGGCCCGACGCCGCCCGCTGGGCGCTGCTCCGGCCCGCCGGGCACGATCTGCCCGATCTCGACCCTGCCCATCTGCTCTCCCAGCGCGAGGACAACGCCCTCTTCCGGGTTCAGTACACCCATGTCCGCACCCGGGCCCTGATGCGGAACGCGAGCCAGCTCGGTATCACGCCCGAGCCCGAGTCCGTGTCCGAGTCCCAGTCCCAGTCCCAGTCCCGGGCGTACGACGACCCCGCCGAGCCCGTGTCCGACCCCGAGCCCGCGACCAGCGCCTACGGCCACCCCGCCGAGGCCGCCCTGCTCGCCCTCCTCGCCGATCATCCCCGCACCATCGAGGCCGCCGCCCGGCACCGTGCGCCCGATCGGCTCGCGCGGCACCTTGTCGCCACCGCCGACGCCTTCTTCCGGTTCCATGACGCCTGCCCGGTCCTCCCCTCCGGGGAGGAGTCCTCCGGCGAGCGCAAACCCTCGGCCGTCCACCGTTCCCGGCTGGTCCTTGCCGACGCCGCCGGGGCGGTGCTCGCCGGCGGCCTGCACCTGCTCGGCATCAGTGCACCCGAACATCTGTAAGACCTTGAGAGAGACAGCGAAGACAGCATGAGCCGTTCCGCCCACCCCGCCGGGCCCCGCCACGCCGATGTCCTTCCCGAGGGGCACTACGCCGCGCCGCCCGCCGATCTCAATCAGCTCGACCCCCGCGTGTGGTCCCATACCGTCGGCCGGAACGCCGACGGCGTCGCCACCGTCGGCGGGATCGACGTCAAGACGCTCGCGGAGGAGTTCGGGACCCCCGGCTACTTCCTCGACGAGGACGACTTCCGGGCCCGCTGCCGGGCCTGGCGGGAGGCGTTCGGGGAGGACGCGGACGTGTTCTACGCCGGGAAGGCGTTCCTCTCCCGCGCCGTCGTGCGCTGGCTGACCGAGGAGGGGCTAAACCTAGACGTGTGCTCCGCCGGGGAGCTGGTCACCGCGCTCGCCGCCGGGATGCCCGCCGAGCGGATCGCGCTGCACGGGAACAACAAGTCCACCGGTGAGATCGAGCGGGCCGTCGAGGCGGGTGTCGGGCGGATCGTGCTCGACTCGTTCCAGGAGATCGCGCGGGTCGCGCACATCGCCCAGCGGCTCGGCAAGCGCCAGCGGGTGCAGATCCGGATCACCGTGGGTGTGGAGGCGCATACGCACGAGTTCATCGCGACCGCCCACGAGGACCAGAAGTTCGGCATTCCGCTCGCGGGCGGGCTGGCCGCCGAGGCCGTACGGCGGGCGCTCAAGCTGGACGGGCTGGAGCTCATCGGGATCCACTCGCACATCGGGTCGCAGATCTTCGACACCTCGGGCTTCGAGGTGGCCGCCCACCGCGTCGTCGGGCTGCTGAAGGAGATCCGGGACGAGCACGGCGTCGAGCTGCCCGAGATCGACCTCGGTGGCGGCCTCGGCATCGCGTACACCTCGGAGGACGACCCCCGCGAGCCGCAGGAGATCGCCAAGGCGCTGCGCGACATCGTCCACCGGGAGTGCGATGCGGCCGGGCTCGCGGTGCCGCGGCTGTCGGTCGAGCCGGGGCGGGCGATCGTCGGGCCGACCGCGTTCACGCTGTACGAGGTGGGCACGGTCAAGGAGCTGCCGGGGCTGCGGACGTACGTCAGCGTCGACGGAGGGATGTCCGACAACATCCGTACCGCGCTCTACGATGCGGAGTACTCCGTGGCGCTGGTCTCCCGCTCCTCCACCGCCGAGCCGATGCTCTCCCGCGTCGTCGGCAAGCACTGCGAGTCCGGCGACATCGTCGTACGGGATGCCTTCCTGCCCGCCGATCTGGCGCCCGGCGACCTGATCGCCGTCCCCGCCACCGGCGCGTACTGCCGCTCGATGGCGAGCAACTACAACCACGCGCTCCGTCCGCCCGTCGTCGCCGTACGGGACGGTCAGGCGCGCGAGATCGTCCGGCGCGAGACGGAGGAAGATCTCCTGCGGCTCGATGTCGGCTAGCGAGAAAAGGATCTCGGATACTGGACCTGGGACAGGAAATCCCGTCCAGTGCCTGAGACTGGTGCACTAACGCGCTGATGCATTAACGCGATGGATGAGAAACGAGGTCGGATGATGCGTACGCGTCCGCTGAAAGTGGCGCTGCTGGGCTGTGGAGTGGTCGGCTCAGAGGTGGCGCGCATCATGACGACGCAGGCGGACGATCTCGCGGCGCGCATCGGGGCCCCGGTCGAGCTGGCCGGGATCGCCGTGCGGCGCCCCGGCCGGGTCCGGGAAGGGGTGCCGGCGGAGCTGGTGACCACCGATGCCACGGCCCTGGTCAAACGCGGGGACATCGATGTGGTGGTCGAGGTCATCGGCGGGATCGAGCCCGCCCGCACCCTCATCACCACCGCCTTCGACCACGGCGCGAGCGTGGTGTCCGCCAACAAGGCGCTGGTCGCGCAGGACGGCGCGGCGCTGCACGCCGCGGCCGAGCAGCGCCGTGCGGACCTCTACTACGAGGCCGCGGTCGCGGGGGCGATCCCGCTGGTCCGGCCGCTGCGCGAGTCGCTCGCGGGCGACAAGGTCAACCGGGTCCTCGGCATCGTCAACGGCACCACCAACTTCATCCTGGACCGGATGGACGGCAGTGGCGCCGGCTACAGCGAGGCGCTGGACGAGGCCACGGCCCTGGGCTACGCCGAGGCCGACCCGACCGCGGATGTCGAGGGCTTCGACGCCGCCGCGAAGGCCGCGATCCTCGCCGGAATCGCCTTCCACACCCGGGTCACCCTGGACGATGTGCACCGTGAGGGCATCACGGAGGTGACCGCCGCCGACATCGCCTCCGCCAAGCGCATGGGCTGCACCGTCAAGCTGCTCGCGATCTGCGAGCGGGCCGCCGACGGCCGCTCGGTCACCGCGCGGGTGCATCCGGCGATGATTCCGCTGAGCCACCCCCTCGCCTCCGTCCGCGAGGCGTACAACGCGGTCTTCGTGGAGGCCGACGCCGCGGGGCAGCTCATGTTCTACGGACCGGGCGCGGGCGGTTCGCCGACCGCCTCGGCCGTCCTCGGCGACCTCGTCGCCGCCTGCCGCAACAAGCTGGCGGAGGCCACCGGACCCGGGGAGTCCGCGTACAGCAGGCTCCCGGTGAGCCCGATGGGCGATGTGATCACTCGCTACCACATCAGCCTGGACGTCGCCGACAAACCGGGAGTTCTCGCACAGGTCGCCACAGTCTTCGCCGAGCATGGCGTATCCATCGATACGGTCCGCCAGCAGGGGAAGGACGGCGAGGCGTCCCTTGTCGTCGTGACCCACCGCGCGAGCGACGCCGCGCTGTCGTCGACCGTGGAGGCGCTCCGCCGGCTCGACACCGTCCGCGATGTCGCGAGCATCATGCGGGTCGAGGGCGAGTAGAGGCCGGGTAGCGGCCGCGCTGAGGCCGAACAGAGGGTGAGCGGAGAGTAAGGAAAATCATGAACGCAATCGCCGACGCCGGGCCTCGAATGTCCGGCACCCGCCAGTGGCACGGCTGGCGGGGCATCATCGAGGAGTACCGCGACCGTCTCCCGGTGAGCGGGACGACGCCCGTCGTCACCCTGCGCGAGGGCGGTACGCCGCTGGTTCCCGCGCAGGTGCTCTCCGAGCGCACCGGCTGCGAGGTGCACCTCAAGGTCGAGGGCGCCAACCCCACCGGGTCGTTCAAGGACCGCGGGATGACGATGGCCATCAGCGAGGCCAAGGAGGCCGGCGCCAAGGCCGTCATCTGCGCCTCCACCGGCAACACCTCGGCCTCCGCGGCGGCGTATGCCGTTCGGGCCGGGATGGTCTGCGCGGTGCTGGTCCCGCAGGGCAAGATCGCGCTGGGCAAGATGGGCCAGGCGCTCGTCCACGGCGCGAAGATCCTCCAGGTCGACGGCAACTTCGACGACTGCCTGACGCTGGCGCGCGGGCTGTCGGAGAAGTACCCGGTGGCGCTGGTCAATTCGGTCAACCCGGCCCGGATCCAGGGGCAGAAGACCGCCGCCTTCGAGATCGTGGACATGCTCGGGGACGCGCCCGACATCCATGTGCTGCCGGTGGGCAACGCGGGCAACATCACCGCCTACTGGAAGGGCTACAAGGAGTACGCGGCGCCGTTCGCCGACAGCGACCCGCGCGCCTCCCGTACGCCCCGGATGTGGGGGTTCCAGGCGTCCGGCTCGGCGCCGATCGTGCGCGGTGAGCCGGTCAAGGAGCCGAGCACCATCGCCACCGCCATCCGCATCGGCAACCCGGCCTCGTGGGCCTACGCCGAGCAGGCACGCGACGAGTCGGGCGGCTTCATCGACGAGGTGACCGACCGTCAGATCCTCGCCGCCTACCGGCTGCTCGCCGCGCAGGAGGGCGTCTTCGTGGAGCCGGCCTCCGCGGCGAGCGTGGCGGGTCTGCTGAAGGCGGCCGAGCAGGGGCTGGTCGACCCCGGCCAGCGCATCGTCTGCACGGTGACCGGAAACGGGCTCAAGGACCCGGACTGGGCGGTGGCGGGTGCGCCGCAGCCGGTCGTGGTCCCGGTGGACGCGGACGCCGCGGCCGTACGGCTCGGGCTGGCCTGATTCCGGCCCCGCGAGGGTCTCGACACGGCGTGCCCCGGCCCGGCCCGGAACGGGGCCGTGACCTGGGGCGATGAGGGTTTCGGCGGGCCGCAGCTCCGTGGCTCGCCGGGCCCCCTCCAGACCGTATTCTAAAGATCCACTCAAGTGGTGGCAGAGTAGCGCGAGGGCGCGCGGAGCGACCCAGTAGAGTGGTCGCGGATGGTTGCAGGGAGCGCGACACGCATCGTGCGCCTCCCGTGCGCCCTATGTCGCCACAGAACCTTCCTTCGATAGGCTGTACTGAATCCGCCCCGACGCAGAGTGCTCGCCTCTGCGCGGCGTCGCCGTACGTGTCGCGGCCCCCGCGGTGTTCCGTACCTCTTCGAGCAATCGCACGTAACCACAAGGAGAGTCATCGAGCGATGGCCGGTCCAGCGTTCCGCGCCGCCGCCGTCCGAGTGCGCGTCCCCGCCTCGAGCGCCAACCTCGGTCCCGGCTTCGACGCCCTCGGCCTGGCCCTGGGCCTCTACGACGACGTGGTGGTCCGGGTGGCCGACTCCGGTCTGCACGTCGACATCGCCGGCGAGGGCGCGGAGACGTTGCCGCGCGACGAGAGCCATCTGCTCGTACGCTCCTTGCGCACCACCTTCGACCTGCTGGGCGGGCAGCCCCGCGGCCTCGAAGTGGTCTGCGCCAACCGCATTCCGCACGGCCGGGGCCTGGGCTCCTCCTCCGCCGCCATCTGCGCCGGGATCGTCGCCGCGCGCGCGGTGACCATAGGCGGCGCCGAGCGGCTCGACAACGAGGCGGTGCTGGAGCTGGCCACCGAGATCGAGGGCCACCCCGACAATGTCGCCGCCTGTCTGCTCGGCGGCTTCACCCTTGCCTGGACGGACGCGGGATCCGCCCGGGCGATCAGGATGGACCCTGCGGATTCCATCGTTCCGGTGGTCTTCGTCCCTGGCCGGCCGGTGCTCACCGAAACCGCCCGCGGGCTGCTGCCGCGCACCGTCCCGCATGTGGACGCGGCGGTTAACGCGGGCCGGGCCGCACTGCTCGTCGAGGCCCTGACCAGGCGTCCCGAGCTGCTGCTCGCGGCAACGGAGGACCGGCTGCACCAGGAATACCGTGCTCCGGCGATGCCCGAGAGCGTGAGCCTGGTGAACCGACTGCGGACGGACGGCGTCCCCGCGGTCATCTCCGGTGCGGGCCCCACGGTGCTCGCGCTGGTCGAGGACGGTGCGGCCGACAAGGTCGCACGACTGGCGGGCGAGGGGTGGGCGGCCAACCGGCTGGCTCTCGACGCCGGGGGGGCGAGCGTCCTGCCGCTCACCTGACACCGCGGTCCGGGGCGTCCCGGGCCCGGGAAAACTCGATAGCCGGTCTTGGAAAGGGGGAATGTTTGTTGGATCCGGTAGTGTTAACCTCAAGTCAGCACTTGATGCCTCTTGGATCTATTCGGAGGCGAGGTGCTCAGTGTCCCCATCCGGGACCACCCTTCTTCCGGGAGCCTCCCCCACTGCCTGAGCAGCCTGCCTGAGCAGTAGCGAGCACGCTCCGGAATCGGCGTGGCGGATCTCAGTGAACCCTCCACCGCGTCGGAACCATGAATTGATCTCTCCGCCGTACCCCGGCGGACCACCGCCCCGGCCCGGTCCGTTACGGAAGGACCACAGCCGGACAGCACAACCGGTCGCCGAGCCAGACAGGCCGACGCCCGCTCCAGGGAAGGACCCTTCGTGAGCGACACCACCGATCTGATGGGCGTGAACGCCTCCGGCACCTCCGACAGCGGTGTCGGCAACAACGCGCCCGCCACGGACGCTTCCGCGCCCGCCAACGGTGCTGCCACTGGCGCTGCCCCGCGGCGACGCCGCTCGGGCACCGGCCTTGACGCCATGGTCCTGGCCGAGCTGCAGCAGCTCGCCTCGAGCCTTGGCATCAAGGGCACCGCACGGATGCGCAAAGGCCAGCTGATCGAGGTCATCAAGGAGAAGCAGGCCGGGGGCTCCGGCTCCGCCGAGGGCTCCGAGAGCAGCCCGTCCGCCGCGGAAGGCGCGACCAAGCCGAAGCGCCGTGCCACCTCGCGGACCCGTACGGGCGATGAAGCCGAGGAGAAGGCCGGCAGCGCCAAGTCCTCGAAGTCCGCCGGGAAGGCGGAGAAGGCCGACAAGGCCGAAGCCGAGGAGAAGGCCGTCGCCCAGCAGCAGATCGAGATCCCGGGCCAGCCCGGTGAGCCCGCGGGCGATGAGCAGCCGGCCGGTGAGCGCCGCCGTCGCCGCGCCACCGCGCCCGCCACCACCCCCGAGACCGGGGGCACGGCCACCGCTGTCGAGACCAAGACGGAGACTCGTACGGACGCCTCCGCCAAGACCGAGACCAGGACCGAGCCCAAGGGCGACGGGAAGGCCGAGGCCGCCGTCGACACCGCCGAGGGCAAGGGCGCCAGGGGCGGTGACCGCCAGGAGCGTGGCCAGAAGGGCGACCGCCGGGAGCGTCAGCGCGACCGCGGGGACCGCGGCGAGCGCGGCGGCGAGCGCGGTGACCGCCGTGGCAAGGGCGACGACGGCCAGCAGAGCGGCGGCCGTCAGCAGCGCGACGGGCGCGGCCAGGCCCAGCAGCGCCCCGACGAGAGCGACGACGACTTCGACGGTGGCCGCCGCGGACGCCGCGGGCGCTACCGGGACCGCCGTGGCCGCCGTGGCCGCGACGACTTCGGCAACGAGCCGCAGGTGTCCGAGGACGACGTGCTGATCCCGGTCGCGGGCATCCTCGACATCCTCGACAACTACGCGTTCATCCGGACCTCCGGCTACCTTCCGGGTCCGAACGACGTGTACGTCTCGCTCGCCCAGGTCCGTAAGAACGGTCTGCGCAAGGGCGACCACGTCACCGGCGCGGTCCGTCAGCCGCGCGAGGGCGAGCGCCGCGAGAAGTTCAACGCGCTGGTGCGGCTGGACTCGGTCAACGGCATGGCGCCCGAAACCGGGCGCGGGCGGCCGGAGTTCGGCAAGCTGACGCCGCTTTACCCGCAGGACCGGCTGCGTCTGGAGACCGAGGCCGGCGGGCTGACGACCCGGATCATCGACCTGGTCGCGCCGATCGGCAAGGGGCAGCGCGGTCTGATCGTGGCCCCGCCGAAGACCGGTAAGACCATGATCATGCAGGCGATCGCCAACGCGATCACCCGCAACAGCCCCGAGTGCCATCTGATGGTCGTCCTCGTCGACGAGCGGCCGGAAGAGGTCACCGACATGCAGCGGTCGGTCAAGGGCGAGGTCATCTCCTCGACCTTCGACCGCCCGGCCGAGGACCACACCACCGTCGCGGAGCTGGCGATCGAGCGGGCCAAGCGCCTGGTCGAGCTGGGCCATGACGTGGTCGTCCTGCTGGACTCGATCACCCGCCTGGGCCGTGCCTACAACCTGGCGGCGCCCGCCTCCGGCCGCATCCTGTCCGGTGGTGTCGACTCGACCGCGCTCTACCCGCCGAAGAAGTTCTTCGGCGCCGCGCGCAACATCGAGGACGGCGGCTCGCTGACCATCCTGGCCACCGCGCTGGTCGAGACCGGCTCGCGCATGGACGAGGTGATCTTCGAGGAGTTCAAGGGCACCGGCAACATGGAGCTCAAGCTCGACCGGAAGCTCGCCGACAAGCGCATCTTCCCGGCGGTGGACGTCGACCCGTCCAGCACCCGTAAGGAAGAGATCCTGCTGGCGCCGGAGGAGCTGAGCATCGTCTGGAAGCTGCGCCGGGTGCTGCACGCGCTCGACTCCCAGCAGGCGATCGAGCTGCTGCTGGACAAGATGAAGCAGACGAAGTCCAATGCCGAGTTCCTGATGCAGATCGCCAAGACCACGCCCACTCCGGGCAACAACGGCGACTGAGCGGATATCCGCCGGAACGCTCCGTAGACGAGGCCCCCCGCACCGCGGGGGGCCTCGCTGCGTTCGATGAGAGGTGAGCCACAGCGGCAAGCCGGGCCACGGACCGGTCCTGATCATGTTATCGCCCGCGAAAGTGCAGGTCAGAGCGGTAAGGCGGACGAACGGGACGAACGGAGCGCCCGGCGGCCCGCACGAAAACCGGCCATGGCACGTATGCAACCCTGGCGCACGGCCTTCCATCTGTCAGGTCGGAATACGGGGCCGGAACACAGGCAGACTCCACCGCGAAACCGCGACGCCACGCCTGACCGTGACGGCAGGGGGTACTCGGGCAGCACATAGAGGACTGAGGAGCACATGGCCGAGGACAGCAGCAACGCACCGGTAAACCCGGGCCGCCACCGCGCCCGCGGAGCAGCGCCGGGCCGCCGCCGCAAGCGGCCCAGCACGCGCCGCAGGGCCGTGGTCTACACGGTGTGGACGCTGGCCGCCGTGCTGGTGCTGGGCGGTGCCGGACTCGGCTACCTCTACTACAAGCTGAACGGGAACCTCACCGGCGTCGACGTCAACGCCGCCCTCGGTGCCGACCGCCCCAAGAACGTCGACAACGGCTCGATGGACATCCTCGTCCTCGGCTCCGACTCCCGGGCCGGCAAGAACGCGAAGTACGGCAAGGACGAGGGCACATCGCGCTCCGACACGGCGATGATCGTCCACGTCTACAAGGGCCACAAGAAGGCCAGCGTCGTCAGCATCCCGCGCGACACCCTCATACAGCGGCCGTCCTGCACCACCAAGGGCGGGCAGGAGACGCCTGCCGTGCAGGCGGCGATGTTCAACAGCGCGTACGAGGCCGGCGGCCCGGCCTGCACCATCAAGACCATCGAGTCCATGACGGGCATACGCATGGACCACTTCCTCGAGGTCGACTTCTCCGGCTTCAAGCAGCTCATAAACGACCTCGGCGGCGTCAACATCACCACCACCGCCCCGATTCACGACCCGAAGAGCCACCTCGACCTGGAGCCCGGCCCGCACACGCTGGACGGGGAGCAGTCCCTGGGCCTGGTGCGCACCCGGCACGGCGTGGGCGACGGCAGCGACCTCGGCCGGATCAAGCTCCAGCAGGCGTTCGTCAAGGCGCTGCTGGACCAGGTCAAGCACGTCGACGTGTTCGGCAACCCGAAGAAGCTCTACGACCTCGCCGACACCTCCACCAAGGCGCTCACCACCGACTCCGAGCTGGCCTCGGTGAGCAAGCTGAAGGGCTTCGCCGAATCCATGAAGGGCATCGGCTCGGGCGACATGAAGATGACCACGCTGCCCGTCGAGTACGACCCGCAGAACCCGGCCCGGGTGCTGCCCATGGAGCGCAAGTCCAAGCTCATATGGACGGCGCTCCGCCACGACCAGCCGGTCCCCGCCTCGGCCACCAAGGGCTCCGCGGGCGACGCCACCGACGCGGGCAAGGTCGTCGAATAGCGTCCCGGGAGGGGTCGGGAATATCCCGGCCCGACCCCCGGTTTTGGGAGATGCGGCCAGTACTGGCAAACTGGATCGTCGGTCCCGGTTCACGACAGGGCATTCCGCCCGTCGACCCGGTGCCCTCCCGAACCTAGGAGATTCCCTTGAAGCGCGACATCCACCCGGAGTACGTCGAGACGCAGGTGAGCTGCACCTGTGGCGCCTCCTTCACCACCCGTAGCACCGTGGGCGGCGGCACCATCCGTGCCGACATCTGCTCCGAGTGCCACCCGTTCTACACGGGCAAGCAGAAGATCCTCGACACCGGTGGCCGCGTGGCGCGGTTCGAGGCCCGCTTCGGCAAGAACGCCGGGTCCGCCAAGAAGTAGCGACCCGCACGGCGCCGGTCTTCGGTCGCCCCTTCCCTGGGGCGACCGGACCGGCGTTTTGTCGTCACCGGCCCTTCCGGCACTTCTTCTCCGCAACACCCCCACGCAGACCACCCAGGGAGCCCCCCGATGTTCGAGGCGGTCGAGGAACTCATCGGCGAACATGCCGACCTCGAAAAGCGGCTCGCCGACCCCGCGGTCCACGCAGACCAGCGGGAGGCGCGTCGGCTCAACAAGCGCTACGCCGAGCTGACCCCGGTGATCGCCGCCTACCGGGCCTGGAAGCAGGCCGGGGAGGACATCGAGACCGCCCGGGAGCTGGCCCAGGAGGACCCCGACTTCGTGGACGAGGTCAAGGAGCTGGAGCAGTCCCGCGAGGGGCTGACCGACCGGCTGCGGCTGCTGCTCGTCCCCCGCGACCCGAGCGACGACAAGGACGTCATCCTGGAGGTCAAGGCCGGAGAGGGCGGCGAGGAGTCCGCGCTGTTCGCCGGCGACCTGCTGCGGATGTATCTGCGGTACGCCGAGCGCGTCGGCTGGAAAACCGAGATCCTCGACGCCAACGAGTCCGACCTCGGCGGCTACAAGGACGTCCAGGTCGCGGTGAAGACCAAGGGCGGGAACGGCGCCACCGAGCCCGGCCAGGGCGTCTGGGCCCGGCTGAAGTACGAGGGCGGGGTGCACCGGGTGCAGCGGGTGCCCGCCACCGAGTCCCAGGGCCGTATCCACACCTCCGCGGCCGGTGTGCTGGTCACGCCCGAGGCCGAGGAGGTCGAGGTCGAGATCGGCCCCAACGACCTGCGGATCGACGTCTACCGCTCCTCGGGACCCGGCGGCCAGTCGGTCAACACCACCGACTCCGCGGTGCGCATCACCCACCTGCCCACCGGCATCGTCGTCTCCTGCCAGAACGAGAAGAGCCAGCTCCAGAACAAGGAGCAGGCGCTGCGCATCCTGCGCTCGCGGCTGCTGGCCGCGGCCCAGGAGGAGGCCGAGCGGGAGGCGTCGGACGCGCGCCGCAGCCAGGTCCGCACCGTCGACCGCTCCGAGCGCATCCGTACGTACAACTTCCCGGAAAACCGGATCTCGGACCATCGAGTCGGTTTCAAGGCGTACAACTTGGACCAGGTGCTCGACGGTGAACTCGAACCGGTCATCCAGGCGTGCGTCGACGCCGACGCGGCCGCCAAGCTGGCGGCCGCGGGCTGAGCCACCCACCGTCGTAGGCTTCGTGCTCTTGTCCGGACCGGCTGGAGGAATTCAGTGAACGTGCTGCTCGCCGAGGTGGCGCAGGCCACTCAGCGGCTGGCCGACGCGGGCGTGCCCTCACCGCGCTTCGACGCGGAGGAGCTCGCCGCCTTTGTGCACAGCGTCAAGCGGGGAGAGCTGCACGGCGTGCCCGACGCCGACTTCGACGCCCGCTACTGGGAGGCGGTCGCCCGGCGCGAGGCCCGCGAGCCCCTTCAGCACATCACCGGCCGCGCCTTCTTCCGCTATCTCGAGCTCCAGGTGGGACCTGGGGTCTTCGTGCCCCGGCCGGAGACCGAGTCGGTGGTCGGCTGGGCGATAGACGCGGTCCGCGCGATGGACGTCGTCGAACCGCTCATCGTCGATCTGTGCGCCGGTTCCGGCGCCATCGCCCTGGCGCTCGCCCAGGAGGTGCCGCGCTCCCGGGTGCACGCCGTGGAGCTGGACGAGGGCGCCCTGCGCTGGGCCCGCAAGAACGTCGAGGGGTCCCGCGTCGTTCTCCATCACGCGGACGCGTTGACGGCCCTGCCCGAGCTCGACGGACAGGTGGACCTCGTCATCAGCAACCCGCCGTACATCCCGCTGACCGAGTGGGAGTACGTGGCGCCGGAGGCCCGCGACCACGACCCCCAGCTCGCGCTCTTCTCCGGAGAGGACGGCCTCGATGTGATCCGTGGCCTGGAGCGCACCGCCCACCGGCTGCTGCGCCCCGGGGGCGTGGTGGTCATCGAACACGCAGACACCCAGGGCGGCCAGGTGCCGTGGATCTTCACGGAGGAGCGTGGCTGGGCGGACGCCGCCGACCACCCCGACCTGAACAACCGGCCCCGGTTCGCCACCGCGCGGAAGGCCATGCCGTGACGGCGGCACCGCACCACACATTGGCCACGTACGAGGAGGTCCGTTAAAGATGGCACGGCGATACGACTGCGGGGACGCGACCGATCGCAAGACCGGCCTGCGCGAGGCCGCCTCCGCCGTCCGCCGCGGCGAACTGGTCGTGCTGCCCACCGACACCGTCTACGGGATCGGCGCGGACGCCTTCAACGCCGAGGCGGTCGGCGATCTGCTCGAGGCCAAGGGCCGCGGCCGCAATATGCCCACCCCGGTGCTGGTCGGCTCCCCGAACACCCTGCACGGACTGGTCACCGACTTCTCCGAGATGGCCTGGGAGCTGGTCGACGCCTTCTGGCCCGGTGCGCTCACCCTCGTCGCCCGGCACCAGCCCTCGCTCACCTGGGACCTGGGGGAGACCCGGGGCACCGTCGCGGTGCGGATGCCGCTGCACCCGGTCGCGATCGAGCTGTTGACGGACTTCGGCCCGATGGCGGTCTCCAGCGCCAATCTGACCGGACACCCCTCTCCGCAGGACTGCGACGCCGCCCAGGACATGCTGGGGGACTCCGTCTCGGTGTACCTCGACGGCGGGCCCACCCCGGCCGCCGTGCCCTCCTCGATCGTCGACGTCACCGGCAAGGTGCCGGTGCTGCTCCGGGCGGGCGCGCTCACCGCCGAGCAGCTCCGCGAGGTCGTACCCGACCTCGAGGTGGCGAATTGACAGCCCCTGAGGGGCGTGGCATAGCGGAACACCGTGAGAAGAAGCCCGAGGCCACCTTCCGCATCCTCCACGTCAGCACCGGCAATGTGTGCCGCTCGCCGATCACCGAGCGGCTGACCCGGCATGCCCTCACGCACCGCCTCGGCACCGTCCGCACCCGCGGTCTGATCGTGGAGAGCGCCGGCACCTGGGGCCATGAGGGCGCGCCCATGGAGGCGCACGCCGCGACGGTCCTGACCGACTTCGGCGCCGACCCGGCGGGCTTCCTCGGCCGTGAGCTGCTGGACGAGCACGTCATCCGTGCCGACCTGGTCCTGACCGCCACCCGCGACCACCGGGCGCAGGTCATCTCGATGGGGCATTCGGCCGGCTTGCGCACCTTCACGCTCAAGGAGTTCACCCGGCTGGTGCGGGCCATAGACCCCGCGACGCTGCCCGATCCGGCGGAGGCGGGCGGCGTGGTCGAGCGCGCCCGCGCCCTGGTGCAGGCGGCGGCCGCGCTGCGCGGCTGGCTGCTGGCGCCCACCGAGGACGCGGACGAGGTGCACGATCCGTACGGGGCGCCGATCACCTTCTTCCGCTCCATCGGGGACGAGATCAACCAGGCCCTGGACCCGGTCGTCACGGCCCTGACGGGGGTTCCCGCCCCCGCGTAGCCCCCTGGCGGGGCCCAGGGGCGCGCCAACGGGGGTTTCCCGCGGCTCACGGCGCGCCACGAGGGCCTGCGGGGCCTACATTGGGGGTGACCACCTTCGACGACCCGCCGTCCCCTCCCAAGGCTGTGAGCACGCCATGGCCGTCACCCCCCGGGGCCCCGATTTCGGAGCGCTCGCCCGCCAGGACCCGGAGCTGGCGGGGATCATCCTGAGCGAGATCGACCGCGTCTCCGGCGGCCTCCAGCTCATCGCGGCCGAGAACTTCACCTCGCCGGCCGTGCTGGCGGCGCTCGCCTCACCGCTGGCCAACAAGTACGCCGAGGGCTATCCCGGCGCCCGCCACCACGGCGGCTGCGAGATCGTGGACATCGCCGAGCGGGTCGCCCAGGACCGGGCGAAGGCGCTGTTCGGCGCCGAGCACGCCAATGTGCAGCCGCATTCGGGGTCCTCGGCGGTGCTGGCCGCCTACGCCGCGCTGCTGCGGCCCGGGGACACGGTGCTGGCGATGGCGCTGGCGCACGGCGGCCATCTCACCCACGGCTCACCCGCCAATTTCTCCGGCCGCTGGTTCGACTTCATCGGCTACGGCGTCGATCCGGCGACCGGCCTGATCGACTACGAGCAGCTCCGCGCGCTCGCCCACGCCCACCGGCCGAAGGCGATCGTCTGCGGTTCGATCTCCTATCCGCGCCATCTGGACTACGCCGCCTTCCGTGCCGTCGCCGACGAGGTGGGCGCGTATCTCATCGCCGACGCCGCCCATGCGATCGGTCTGGTCGCGGGAAAGGTGGCGCCGTCCCCGGTGCCGTACGCGGATGTGGTGTGCGCAACGACACACAAAGTGCTGCGCGGGCCGCGCGGCGGAATGCTGCTGTGCGGCGCGGAGCTCGCCGAGCGGGTCGACCGGGCGGTGTTCCCGTTCACCCAGGGCGGTGCCCAGATGCACACCGTCGCGGCCAAGGCGGTGGCGTTTGGGGAGGCCGCGGCGCCCGCCTTCACCGCCTATGCGCGGCGGGTGGTGGCCAATGCCCGGGTGCTCGCGGACGCCCTGGTCGCGGAGGGTCTCGCGGTGGCCACGGGCGGCACCGACACCCATATGATCACCGCCGATACGGCCCCGCTGGGCCTGGACGGACGGGCCGCGAAGGCCCGCTGCGCGGCCGCCGGGATCGTCCTGGACACCTGCGCGCTGGCGTCCGCCACGGAGCCCCGGGGATGCGTTAAGGGGGTGCGGCTGGGCACCGCCGCGGTGACCACCCAGGGAATGGGAGCGCCGGAAATGGAGCGGATAGCGGCCCTGATGGGAACCGTCTTGCGGGACGAAGGCGTGGTACGCGAAAAGGTGGCGGAACTGGCCGGGAGATTTCCGCCCTATCCGGACGAGGGCCGAATCATGCAACCATCCGAAGGTGTAGGACGTCTGTAAGTACGTTCACCGCGAGGCGTCCGACACGCATAAGGTGTGAGGCTGTGATGGCCAGCGATACCTCTGGGGCAGCCTGTGCGTGAATACCTGCTGACTCTGTGCATCACGGCCGCGGTCACCTATCTGCTGACCGGGCCGGTGCGGAAATTCGCCATCGCGGCCGGTGCGATGCCAGAGATCCGCGCCCGTGATGTGCATCGCGAGCCCACTCCGCGGCTCGGCGGCATCGCCATGTTCGGCGGGCTGTGCGCGGGGCTGCTGGTCGCCGCCCATCTGACCAACCTCAAGGACGTCTTCGAGGTCTCCAACGAACCACGGGCGCTGCTGTCCGGTGCCGGGCTGATCTGGCTGCTGGGCGTGCTGGACGACAAGTGGGGCGTGGACGCGCTGATCAAGCTCGGCGGCCAGATGATCGCCGCCGGTGTGATGGTGCTCCAGGGTCTGACCATCCTGTGGCTTCCGGTGCCCGGGGTGGGGCCGGTCTCGCTGACGCCCTGGCAGGGCACGCTGCTGACCGTCGCCCTGGTCGTCATCACCATCAACGCGGTCAACTTCGTTGACGGGCTTGATGGGTTGGCGTCGGGGATGGTGTGCATCGCCGCCGCCGCGTTCTTCATGTACGCCTACCGCATCTGGTACGGCTACGGCCTGGAGGCGGCCGCGCCCGCCACCCTGTTCGCCGCCGTCCTCATGGGGATGTGCCTGGGCTTCCTGCCGCACAACGCGCACCCCGCGCGGATCTTCATGGGCGACTCGGGCTCGATGCTGATCGGGCTGGTGCTGGCGGCGGGCGCCATCTCCATCACCGGCCAGGTCGACCCGGACGCGATGAAGCTGTTCGAGGGGTCCGAGCAGGCCGCGGTGCACGCCACCGTCCCGGTCTACATCCCGCTGCTGCTGCCGCTGACCGTCATCGCGGTGCCCTTCGCGGACCTGGTGCTGGCCATCGTCCGGCGTACCTGGAAGGGCCAGTCGCCGTTCGCCGCGGACCGCGGCCATCTGCACCACCGGCTGCTGGAGATCGGCCACTCGCACAGCCGGGCCGTCCTGATCATGTACTTCTGGTCGGCGCTGATCGCCTTCGGCGCCGTGGCGTACTCGGTGAACTCGGCCGGTGTGTGGTTCGTCCTCGCGATCGTCACGCTGAGCGGGGTCGGGCTGGTGCTGTTGCTGCTGCCGCGGTTCACCCCGCGCGTTCCGCGCTGGGCCGAGGCATTCGTTCCGCCGCGCTACCGCCGCGCCAACCGGATCGCGCGGGCCGAGCAGGGCGCCGAGGCGCTCGCGGAGCCGGTGGCGGCCGTGGCCGGCGGAGGGTCCGCACTGTCGGATCCGGAGATGGCCGCGCCCGAGCCGGTGGGCTCCGGGATGAACGGCGGGACGAACAGCGGGATGAACGGCGGCGCGAGCGGCGGGACGAACGGCGGTGTGAACGGCGCCACCGCGATCGGCGACCGGTCCCGCTTCACTCACCGCCGCAGGATCGGAACACCCCAGTAACCGCCCTGGTAATTCCCCCAGTAAGTGCCGGAGGGAACGGGGGGGGAGAGCGTCGAAGATCACAGGACGGCGTCAGCACGGTACACAGCCGATAACTCTCCCGTGTGACGTGCAGCACATCCGAAGGGTAAAGACCTCATCAAATAGTTTGTGATACCGTTCACTAAACCCGGTGCTTAGACCGCGAGGGGCCGTAGGGCGACGGCTCTTCGTCGTGAGGTCTCCTCTGTCCCCGGGGATACGCTCGTCCACGACGAATCGTTGCTTCCGACACTTGCCGGAGAAACCCTTCATGCAGTCCAACGACGCCAGAACGCTCCTGAGTTGCGCCGTGCCCACCGCCGTCGCCGGCGTGGTCGCCGTCGCTGTCGGTGCCGCGTTCGCAGGTGGCAAGGGAGCGATCGGCGCGGGCTTCGGCACATTCGTCGCCATGGTGGTGATGGCTTCGGGGCTGATCGTGCTGGAGCGCACCGCGAAGCATCTCCCGCATCTGTTCCAGGCCATGGGCATGGTGCTTTTCATGACCGAGTTCCTGCTGGTGGCGGTCGTGCTCGCGGTGTTCCAGGACACCACGCTGTTCAACGTCAAGGCTTTCGCCCTCGCGCTGCTCGCCGCGACCCTGGTGTGGGTCGGCGCACAGACCCGTGCGCATATGAAGGCGAAGATCCTCTATGTGGAGCCCGAAGCCGAGGACGAACGTAAGCCCGAGGGGGCGAAGAAGTCCGCTCCCGCCGGGTCCACGTCGTGAGAAGTAGGGCCGGGATAAGAGCATGTGCGCTCACCTGCTATCGTCCCGTGCCATCTGAGGCACAGCGGGCGCAGGTAGCTGAACCCCCGGATTCCACGGGACGGAATCGGCGGCCCATGCAGCTGATGCCCGACATACCACTCGGCCACGCGCCGATCAGCCGCCCCCACATCCGTAAGACCAGTCCAGTGCCGTTCCGTGGCCGCGTGCCGCGCCGACACAACGAGGTTGCCGTACCCATGCGCCACGCTGAAGGAGTCTCGCGGTGAGTTCTGACCAGACGCTCGCCTTCGAGACGAACTGCCACATCTTCGACGGGTGCGGCTTCCCGGCACCCGGACTCCATTCCTTCAAGTTCGAGCCGCTCTTCTCCATCGGCGGCTTTGACTTCAACAAGCCGATGCTGCTGGCCCTGCTGGGTACGGTCGCCATCGTCTGGTTCTTCTGGGCCGCTTTCGCCCGGGCCAAGGTCGTGCCGGGCAAGCTGCAGATGATCGGTGAGGCGGGCTACGACTTCGTGCGCCGCGGCCTGGTCTATGAGGCCCTCGGCAAGAAGGAGGGCGAGAAGTACGTCCCTCTCATGGTCTCGATCTTCTTCTTCGTCTGGATCATGAACCTCTGGTCGATCATTCCGGTCGCCCAGTTCCCGGTGACGTCGATCATCGCCTTCCCGGCCGGTCTGGCCGCGATCGTCTACATCCTCTGGATGTACCTGACTTTCAAGAAGCACGGCTTCGTCGGCGGCTGGAAGAACATCACCGGCTACGACAAGGAGCTCGGCGCGATCCTGCCGATGATCGTCGTGATCGAGTTCTTCTCGAACGTCATCATCCGGCCCTTCACCCACGCGGTCCGGCTCTTCGCCAACATGTTCGCGGGCCATCTGCTGCTGCTGATGTTCACCATCGGCACCTGGTACCTGCTGAACGGCATTGGCATCGTCTACGCGGGCGCGTCGTTCGTGATGACGATTCTGCTGACCGCCTTCGAGCTCTTCATCCAGGCTGTCCAGGCGTACGTCTTCGTGCTCTTGGCCTGCAACTACGTCCAGGGCGCGCTCGCCGAGCACCACTGAGCGGACCTGGCTCCCAGACCATCAGACGTCCGGTGGCCAACCCCCACCGGCCCATGAAACGCAAAGGAAGAACCGGCATGTCCGCTCTCCAGACCCTCGCCGCCGACGGCGTCACCGGCAACCTCGGCTCGATCGGTTACGGTCTCGCCGCCATCGGCCCCGGCGTCGGCGTCGGCATCATCTTCGGTAACGGCACCCAGGCCCTGGCCCGTCAGCCCGAGGCCGCCGGCCTGATCCGCGCCAACCAGATCATGGGCTTCGCCTTCTGTGAGGCGCTCGCGCTGATCGGTATCGTCATGGGCTTCCTTTTCAAGTCCTGAACGGACCGCTTTAACCACGACAGACGGAAGGCACTGATGTGAACGCCCTGGTACAGGTGGCGGCTGAGGAGAGTGAGAACCCCCTCATCCCGCCGATCCCGGAGCTGGTCATCGGCCTGATCGCCTTTGCCATCGTCTTCTTCTTCCTCGCCAAGAAGCTCCTCCCGAACATCAACCGGGTTCTGGAGGAGCGCCGTGAGGCGATCGAAGGCGGCATGGAGAAGGCCGAGGCCACTCAGGCCGAAGCCCAGCAGGTCCTCGAGGACTACCGAGCCCAGCTCGCCGACGCCCGTCACGAGGCCGCGCGACTGCGCCAGGAGGCGCAGGAGCAGGGCGCCGCGCTCATCGCCGAGATGCGCGCGGAGGGCCAGCGGCAGCGTGAAGAGGTCATCGCGGCCGGTCACGCCCAGATCGAGGCCGATCGGAAGCAGGCCGCTCAGACCCTGCGCCAGGACGTGGGCAGGCTCGCCACCGACCTGGCCGGCCGGATCGTCGGCGAGTCGCTCGAGGACGTGGCCCGGCAGAGCCGCACCATCGACCGCTTCCTCGACGAGCTCGAGGCCAAGACGAACGACGGCTCGAAGGCCGAGGCCGGCCGATGAACGGAGCGAGCCGGGAGGCACTGGCAGCCGCGCGCGAGCGCTTCGACGCCCTGACGGACAACACCGCCGTCGACGCGTCGAAGCTCGCCGAGGAGCTGGCCGCCGTCACCGCGCTGCTCGACCGCGAGGTCTCGCTGCGCCGGGTCCTCACCGACCCGGCGCAGCCCGGCGAGGCCAAGGCCGAGCTGGCCGCGCGGGTGCTGGGCGGACAGGTCGGCGGCGAGTCCATCGATCTGGTCTCCGGCCTGGTCCGGTCCCGCTGGTCGCGCTCGCGCGACCTGGTGGACTCGCTGGAGCAGCTCGCCAGCGCCGCCGACCTGGTGGCGGCCGAGCGGACGGGTGCCCTCGACAACGTCGAGGACGAGCTGTTCCGGTTCGGCCGGATCGTCTCCTCCTCGTCCGAGCTCCGGGGTGCGCTCACCGACCGGCGCGCGAGCGTCTCGGCCAAGGCCGGGCTGGTCCGTGAGCTGCTCGGCGGCCGGGCCGACCAGGTGACCGAGCGACTGGTGATCCGTCTGGTGACCCACCCGCGGGGTCGTAGCCTGGAGGCGGGTCTCGACGAGCTGTCCAAGCTGGCGGCGGCGCGCCGGGACCGTACGGTCGCGGTCGTCACCTCCGCGGTGCCGCTCAGTGACCGGCAGAAGCAGCGGCTCGGTGAGGCACTGGGGAAGCTGTACGGACGGAAGATGCACCTCAATCTCGACGTGGACCCGGAGGTCCTCGGCGGGATCTCGGTGCGCATTGGCGACGAGGTCATCAACGGGACCATCGCGGACCGCCTCGACGAGGCGACCCGGCGGATGGCCGGCTGACACAGCCACCAACTCAACAAGCATGTAAGCGGCCCGAGTTGGGCCGTAGTCAGATACTTCGGGCCCAACAAGGAGAGCAGGGAACCCAGATGGCGGAGCTCACGATCCGGCCGGAGGAGATCCGGGACGCGCTGGAGAACTTTGTCCAGGCGTACCAGCCGGACGCGGCCTCGCGCGAGGAGGTCGGTACGGTCAGCGTTGCCGGCGACGGCATCGCGAGGGTCGAGGGTCTTCCCTCGGCCATGGCGAACGAGCTGCTGAAGTTCGAGGACGGCACCCTCGGCCTCGCCCTCAACCTCGAGGAGCGCGAGATCGGTGCGGTCGTCCTCGGAGAGTTCAGCGGTATCGAGGAGGGCCAGCAGGTGCACCGCACCGGCGAGGTCCTTTCGGTCGCCGTCGGCGAGGGCTATCTCGGCCGCGTCGTCGACCCGCTGGGTGCCCCGATCGACGGCCTCGGCGAGATCGAGACCGAGGGCCGCCGAGCCCTCGAGCTGCAGGCCCCCACGGTCATGGACCGCAAGTCGGTGCACGAGCCGATGGAGACCGGCTACAAGGCCGTCGACGCGATGACCCCGATCGGCCGCGGCCAGCGCCAGCTGATCATCGGCGACCGGCAGACCGGCAAGACCGCGCTGTGCGTCGACACGATCATCAACCAGCGCGACAACTGGCGCTCCGGTGACCCGAAGAAGCAGGTCCGCTGCATCTACGTCGCCATCGGCCAGAAGGGCTCCACCATCGCGTCCGTGCGCGGCGCGCTGGAGGAGGCCGGTGCCCTGGAGTACACCACCATCGTCGCCGCCCCGGCGTCCGACCCCGCGGGCTTCAAGTACCTCGCCCCCTACACCGGCTCGGCCATCGGCCAGCACTGGATGTACCAGGGCAAGCACGTCCTGATCGTCTTCGACGACCTGTCCAAGCAGGCCGACGCCTACCGCGCCGTCTCGCTGCTGCTGCGCCGTCCGCCGGGCCGTGAGGCCTACCCGGGCGACGTCTTCTACCTGCACTCCCGGCTGCTGGAGCGCTGCGCCAAGCTCTCCGACGAGATGGGCTCCGGTTCGATGACCGGTCTGCCGATCGTCGAGACCAAGGCGAATGACGTGTCGGCGTTCATCCCGACCAACGTCATCTCCATCACCGACGGCCAGTGCTTCCTGGAGTCGGACCTGTTCAACGCCGGTCAGCGCCCGGCTCTGAACGTCGGTATCTCGGTCTCCCGCGTCGGTGGCTCCGCCCAGCACCGGGCCATGCGCCAGGTCTCCGGCCGGCTCCGCGTGGACCTCGCCCAGTACCGTGAGCTCGAGGCGTTCGCCGCCTTCGGCTCCGACCTGGACGCGGCCTCCAAGGCGTCGCTGGAGCGCGGTGCGCGCATGGTCGAGCTGCTGAAGCAGTCGCAGTACGCCCCGTTCTCCACCGAGGACGAGATCGTCTCCATCTGGGCCGGCACCACGGGCAAGATGGACGATGTCCCGGTCGAGGACATCCGCCGCTTCGAGCGTGAGCTGCTGGACTACCTGCACCGTGAGCACAAGTCCCTGCTGACCAGCATTGTCGAGGGCGGCAAGATGTCCGACGACACGATCCAGGCGCTCGCCGAGGCGGTCGACGGCTTCAAGCGGCAGTTCGAGACCTCGGACGGCAAGCTGCTGGGCGAGGGCTGAGCATGGGTGCCCAGCTCCGGGTCTACAAGAGGCGGATCAAATCCATCTCTGCGACCAAGAAGATCACCAAGGCGATGGAGATGATCGCCGCCTCGCGCGTCGTCAAGGCGCAGCGCCGGGTGTCCGCGTCGAGTCCGTACGCCAGTGAGCTCACCCGGGCGGTGGGCGCGGTTGCCACCGGCTCCACCACCCAGCACCCGCTCACCACCGAGGCGAAGAACCCGACGCGGGCCGCGCTGCTGCTCATCACGAGCGACCGTGGTCTCGCCGGCGGCTATTCGTCCAACGTCATCAAGGCGGCCGAGCAGCTCACCGAGCGGCTCACCGGCGAGGGCAAGGAGGTCGACGCCTACATCGTCGGCCGTAAGGGCGTCGCCTACTACGGCTTCCGTGAGCGCAAGGTCACGGAGTCGTGGACCGGCTTCACCGACAACCCGACCTACGCGGACGCCAAGAAGGTCGGCGGCCCGCTGATCGAGGCCGTCCTCAAGGACACGGCCGACGGCGGCGTGGACGAGCTGCACATCGTGTTCACGGAGTTCGTCTCGATGCTGACGCAGACGCCGGTCACGGACCGGCTGCTGCCGCTCAGCCTTGAGGAGAAGGCGGACGAGCAGAAGGCGAAGGGCGAGATCCTTCCGCTGTTCGACTTCGAGCCGTCGGCGGAGGACGTCCTCGACGCCCTGCTGCCGCGGTACGTCGAGTCCCGTATCTACAACGCCCTGCTCCAGGCCGCCGCCTCCAAGCACGCGGCCACCCGGCGGGCGATGAAGTCGGCGACCGACAACGCCGAAGATCTCATCAAGTCGCTCACGCGACTTGCCAACGCGGCCCGCCAGGCCGACATCACCCAGGAAATCAGCGAGATCGTCGGTGGCGCGAGTGCCCTGGCCGACGCCTCTGCGGGGAGTGACTGACACTATGACCACCACTGTTGAGCCAACCGCTGTGGCCGCCGGCCGCGTCGCGCGGGTCATCGGCCCGGTCGTCGACGTGGAGTTCCCCGTCGACTCGATGCCGGAGATCTACAACGCGCTGCAGGTCGAGGTCGCCGACCCCTCCCAGGAGGGGGCGAAGAAGACCCTGACCCTCGAGGTCGCCCAGCACCTGGGCGAGGGCCTGGTCCGCGCCATCTCCATGGAGCCCACCGACGGTCTGGTCCGCCAGGCCGCGGTGACCGACACCGGCGACGGCATCACCGTGCCGGTCGGCGATGTCACCAAGGGCCGGGTGTTCAACACCCTCGGCAAGATCCTCAACGAGCCCGAGGCCGAGTCCGAGGTCACCGAGCGCTGGTCCATCCACCGCAAGGCCCCGGCCTTCGACCAGCTCGAGTCCAAGACCGAGATGTTCGAGACCGGCCTGAAGGTCGTCGACCTGCTGACCCCGTACGTCAAGGGCGGCAAGATCGGTCTGTTCGGCGGCGCGGGCGTCGGCAAGACCGTGCTCATCCAGGAAATGATCATGCGTGTGGCCAAGCTGCACGAGGGCGTTTCCGTGTTCGCCGGTGTCGGCGAGCGTACCCGTGAGGGCAACGACCTGATCGAGGAGATGGCCGAGTCCGGCGTGCTCCCGCAGACCGCGCTGGTCTTCGGCCAGATGGACGAGCCCCCGGGCACCCGTTTGCGCGTCGCCCTGGCCGGTCTGACCATGGCGGAGTACTTCCGCGATGTGCAGAAGCAGGACGTGCTGTTCTTCATCGACAACATCTTCCGCTTCACCCAGGCCGGTTCCGAGGTCTCGACCCTGCTCGGCCGGATGCCCTCCGCGGTGGGCTACCAGCCGAACCTGGCCGACGAGATGGGCATCCTGCAGGAGCGCATCACCTCGACCCGTGGTCACTCGATCACCTCGATGCAGGCGATCTACGTCCCCGCGGACGACCTGACCGACCCGGCCCCGGCGACCACCTTCGCGCACCTCGACGCGACCACGGTGCTCTCCCGGCCGATCTCGGAGAAGGGCATCTACCCGGCGGTGGACCCGCTGGACTCGACGTCCCGGATCCTGGACCCGCGCTACATCTCGCAGGAGCACTACGACTGCGCCTCGCGCGTGAAGTCGATCCTGCAGAAGTACAAGGACCTCCAGGACATCATCAACATCCTGGGCATCGACGAGCTCGGCGAGGAGGACAAGCTCACCGTCTTCCGCGCCCGCCGCATCGAGCGCTTCCTGTCGCAGAACACCCACGCGGCGAAGCAGTTCACCGGCCTCGACGGATCGGATGTGCCGCTGGACGAGTCCATCGCCGCGTTCAACGCGATCGCCGATGGTGAGTTCGACCACTTCCCCGAGCAGGCGTTCTTCATGTGCGGTGGCCTGGACGACCTCAAGGCCAAGGCCAAGGAGCTGGGCGTCTCCTGAGCCCCGTAGCTCCGCGGGAGGGGTGGGCCCGGTCCCACCCCTCTCCGTACGCCCGTTATTCTTTGACGAAAGCCCTGCCCGACCCGGCAGGGAGAGACCCGAGGAGCCACGTTGGCTGCTGAGCTGCACGTCGAGCTGGTCGCAGCGGACCGTAGTGTCTGGTCCGGCGCTGCCACCTTGGTCATCGCGCGCACCACATCGGGTGACATCGGCGTCATGCCCGGCCACCAGCCGCTGCTCGGTGTGCTGGAGTCCGGCCCGGTGACCATCCGTTCGGTCGACGGCGGGACGGTCGTGACCGCGGTGCACGGTGGGTTCATCTCATTCGCGGACGACAAGCTCTCGCTGCTGGCCGAGGTCGCGGAGCTGTCCGACGAGATCGATGTCAAGCGCGCGGAGCGGGCGCTGGAGCGTGCCAAGTCGGCGGCGGACGCCGCCGCCGAGCGGCGCGCCGACGTCCGGCTGCGTGCGGTGGCGGGAGCGCACTGAGCCTGTCACGTACGGTCGGAAAACCTCAGCCGCGGACCTCGCTGGAGCCCTTTCAGCGGTCCGCGGCTGAGGCGATGCAGGTGCGGTTTTTCCGGATGACGCGAGGAGGTCGGTGAAGATGGTCCTCGCTCTGCTTGTGGGCGGCGTGGTCGTCGCGCTGGTGGTGGTGGGACTCTTCGTCTTCGGTCTCCGGCGGCGGCTGATCCAGCGGTCCGGCGGAACCTTCGACTGTTCCCTGCGCTGGGACCCACCCGCAAGCGAATCCGAGACCAGCGGCAAGGGCTGGGTGTACGGAGTCGCCCGCTACAACGGTGACCGCATCGAGTGGTTCCGGGTCTTCTCCTACGCGCCCAGGCCCCGGCGGGTGCTGGAGCGCGCCTCGATCGAGGTGCTGGAGCGGCGCACCCCCAAGGGCGAGGAGGAGCTGGCGCTGCTCTCCGACGCGGTGGTGCTCGCCTGCCGGCACGGCGGCACCCGGCTGGAGCTGGCCATGAGCGAGGACGCCCTGACCGGCTTCCTGGCCTGGCTGGAGGCCGCGCCCCCCGGTCAGCGCGTCAACGTGGCCTAGCCGCCTCGTCACCCGCGGCACCCACGTCATCCCCTGCGCTATCGCACGCCCAGTTCCTGGGCCAGGACCGCGGCCTGGACCCGGCTGCGCAGCTCCAGCTTGTTCAGCAGCCGGCTGACATGTGTCTTCACCGTCGCCTCCGCCATGCTGAGCCGCACCGCGATCTGCGCGTTCGACAGCCCCTGACCGAGACAGGCCAGCACCTCCCGCTCCCGCGGGGTGAGCGAGGCGAGCGCCGCGGGGCTGGGCGTGGTGGGGGAGGGGGCGGCCTGGGGCCGGGCGAACTCCGCGATCAGGCGTCGGGTCACCGCCGTGGCGATCATCCCCTCACCGCGCCCCACCGTACGGACCGCCTCGATCAGATCGGCCGCCTCGCTGTCCTTGAGCAGGAATCCGGAGGCGCCCGCGCGCAGCGCCCCGAACACGTACTCGTCGAGGTCGAACGTGGTGAGCACCAGCACATCGGCAAGCTGTTCGGCGACCACCTGACGGGTGGCCGACACCCCGTCCAGCCGTGGCATCTGGACGTCCATCAGCACCACATCGGGGCGCAGCGCCCGGGCCATCTCCACCGCCTGGAGGCCGTCGACCGCCTCGCCGACCACCTCGACATCGGGGGCGGACCGCAGGATCAGCACCAGCCCGGAACGCACCGCGCTCTGGTCCTCGGCGACCAGAACCCTGATCGGCTCGGACGCGGTACCTGAGGGCGGGGCGGGCGGGGTCACGGCGGCTCCTGGTCGTCGAAGGGTCATGGCACACTCTGAGCGCTCTCGTCACCCAGCGGCAGCGTGGCCCGCACCTGCCACACCGAGCCCTCGGGCCCGGCGACGGGTCCGGCGTCAAGGTTGCCGCCGAGCAGGTTCACCCGCTCGCGCATCCCGATCAGCCCGGTGCCGGAGCCGGGCGCCCGGGGGCCCGAGCGGTCGCCGTAGGGGCTGATGACGCTGACTTCGAGCGGGCCGTCCGCGTGGTGCGCCAGCGTCACGTCCACCCGGCCGGGTGCGGCGTGCTTGAGGGCGTTGGTGAGCGACTCCTGGACGATGCGGTACGCGGCGAGCTCGACCGGGGCGGGCAGCGGGTCGGCGCCGGCCGGCCGCTCATCGCACAGGACGATGTCCTGCCCGCCGGGGCGGGCGTTGGCGCGGGCCTGGTCCAGCAGGGTGTCGAGCGCGTCGAGCGTGGAGATGGCGGCCGGTTCCGCCGTGTCCCCCGGGTCCCGCAACAGCCCGATCAGCCGGCGCATCTCGGCCAGGCCCCGCACGCTGTTCTCCCTGATGACGCCGAGCGCCTCGTCGGTCGCGGCGGGGTCCTTCAGGGAGAGCGCGGCGCTGGAGTGGATGGCGATGGCCGAGAGGTGGTTGGCCACCATGTCGTGGAGTTCGCGCGCCATCCGGGAGCGCTCGGAGGCGACCGCCTCCCGCCGGTCCAACTCGGCCAGCAGGGCGACGCGTTCGGCCTCCAGACGGGCGGCCTGGGCCTCTTCGCGGTGGTTGCGGACCACCGACCCGGTCCACGCCGGGGTGACGGTGAGGAGTGCGACGAACGCTCCGGACAGCAGCGCCAAGGGGTCGTTGTAGATGGCCAGCGGCACCACGGTCGCCAGCCCGGAGAGCAGCCAGCAGATCCGGGGGATGCGCCGGGCGGCGACGGGCCCGGAGTGCAAGACGGCCGCGTAGATCAGGTCGGTGTACATCAGCATGGTCGTGGCCAGCCCGCCGCTGAGGACGTCGACGGCGAGCGCGGCGGTCCCCACGCCCAGGCCGATGAGGGGCCTGGAGCGCCGCAACAGTTCGGCCGCGGACATCACGAACAGCGCGACCAGCCCCAGCCATCGGGGCATGCCGTAGTACGACGGAGTGTTGTGCATCCCCAGCGCCCACATCAGGATCCCGCCGAGCAGTCCGCCAAGACCGATCAGGACGTCATGCCGATGTGGGCGTGGGAGGTGGGGACGGGACGGCATGGCACCCATCACACCACGTGGCGCGCCGCGCGGGCCTCCCCCCTGGGTCCGGGCCCGACGCCCGGCCGCGTACATCGAAGGATGCAGCCGGGTTTCATCGCCGACGACGACGCGGGCGCCCTGATCGCCGGGAGAGGGTGGGGCCAAGGGCAGAGCGAGAGAGGAAACATCGTGGTTGTCGCGTTGATCATCGCCTGTGAGGTCGGCTTCTGGGTGCTGCTGGCCATCGGGCTCCTGCTGCGGTACGTGGCGAAGATGCCGAAGGCCAGCACCGTGGTGCTGCTGTGCGAGCCGCTGCTGGAGCTGGTGCTGTTCGTGACGACCGTGATCGACCTGCGGAACGGCGCCGAACCGGACTGGAAGCACGGCCTCGCCGCGGTCTACATCGGATACTCGGCCGCACTCGGCCATTCGACGATCAAATGGGTCGACGTCCGGGTGGCCCACCGCTTCTTCGGCGGTCCGCCGCCGGTCAAGCCGGCCAAGTACGGCGCGGCGAAGACGCTTCACGAGTGGAAGACGGCCGGCCGCTGGGTGCTGGCGGCGGTCATCGCCATCGCTCTGCTCCAGGGCGCGATCTGGTACGTCGGCGACGACGGCGAGATCGGCTCGCTGCGCGACTGGCAGACCAAGATGCTGTACCTGATCGGCATCAACGTGCTCATCGCGCTCAGCTACACACTCTTTCCCAAGCGGGAGCGCTCGGCTTCCTCTGCCCGCTAACCCCCGTAGCGGGCAGGTCACCGAGCCCCGCCCCCGCCCCGTCGGCCCCGGCCGCGCATCCGCGTAGCGCCGGGGCTGACGGGACCGGGGGTTTCAGCGGTTCTCGCCCGGGACCCACAGGACGTCGCCGACCTCCTTGTTGGCCGCGCGGGCCAGGATGAACAGCAGGTCCGAGAGCCGGTTGAGATAGGTGGCGGTGAGCGCGTTCATCGACTCCCCGTGCTCGGCGAGCGCCGCCCAGGTGGAGCGCTCGGCGCGGCGCGCCACCGTGCACGCCTGGTGCAGCAGCGCGGCCCCCGGGGTGCCGCCCGGGAGGATGAAGCTGCGCAGCTTCTCCAGACCCTCCAGGAATCCGTCGCAGTCCGCCTCCAGCTTGTCGATATAGCTCTGCTCGACGCGGAGCGGAGGGTGTTCCGGGTTCTCCACCACGGGGGTGCACAGATCCGCGCCCACGTCGAACAGGTCGTTCTGGACGCGGACCAGCACCTTGACGATCTCGGCGGGCAACTGGCCCATGGCGATGGCCACTCCGATCGCGGCGTTCGCCTCGTTCGCGTCGGCGTACGCGGCGATCCGCGTATCGGTCTTGGCGGTGCGGCTCATATCGCCGAGGGCGGTGGTGCCCGTGTCCCCGGTACGCGTATAGATGCGGGTGAGATTGACCATGGGCCCGAGCCTACGCGGCGGCCCTACGCCCCGGCCTGCCGGAAGAGCCGCGCCCCGAGGGTGACGGCCACGACCGCGAGCGCGGAGGCCACCAGCGCGGCCAGCGCGATCTTCCCGTCCCCGTACTCGCCGGCGAAGGCGGCCCGCACCCCGTCCACGAGATAGCGGAACGGCACGAAGTGCGAGGCGATGTCGAGCCAGCGGGGCCCGAGCGACATCGGCAGCAGAATCCCGGACAGCAGCATCGCGGGCATGGTGATGGAGTTGATGACCGGCGCGAACCCCTGCGGGGACGCCACCCGCATCGCCAGCGCGTAGGAGAGCGAGGCGAGCGAGACGGTCAGCACCCCGACGAAGACGAAGCCGATCGCCACGCCCAGCACCGGGGCACGCAGCCCGAGCACCACGGCGACGCACACCAGCAGCAGGGACTGCACCAGCAGCAGGGCGACGTCCTTGAGCACCCGGCCCATGAGCAGTGCCAGCCGGCTGACCGGGGTGACCCGCATCCGCTCGATGACGCCCGTACGCCGCTCGAGGATCAGCCCGATCCCGGTGAACGAGGCGCTGAACAGCCCGAGTTGGACGAGGATTCCGGGGACGATGGTCTGCCAGGAGCCGGCCTGGCCGCCCAGCGACAGATCGGTGAGCAGCGGGCCGAAGAAGACGAGGAAGAGCAGCGGCTGGACCATCCCGAAGATCAGGGCGGGCTTGGAGCGCAGCGTCTGGCGGGCGTAGCGGCCGAATATCAGGGCCGTGTCGGCGATGAGTGGGGGCATGGGGCCTTCCTTGGGAGGACTGCTTGCGGTGCCGGGGTGCCTCGGTGACTGCGCGTCAGACGGCGAGCGGGGCGGGCTTCTGCGGGGCGGCGCCGCGCCCGGTGATGGCGATGAAGGCGTCCTGGAGGGTGGCGTCCGGTGAGCCGCCGTGCCCGGCCTTGAGTCGCTCCGCAGTCCCCTCGGCGGCCACCAGGCCCTGGTCGACGATGACCAGACGGTCGGCCAGCGCCTCCGCCTCGTCCAGGTAGTGGGTGGTCAGGAAGACCGTCATGCCGTGCTCGGAGCGCAGCCCGCGGATCAGCTCCCACAGATCGGCGCGGCTGCCGGGGTCGAGGCCGGTGGTCGGCTCGTCCAGGAAGAGGATCTCGGGCCGGTGGACCAGGCCGAGGGCGATGTCCAGCCGCCGCCGCTGTCCGCCGGAGAGCGCGGCACAGGGGCGGTCCAGCAGTTCGGTCAGGCCCAGGTCCCGGGCCAGCTCCCCGGCGCGGGCGGTCGCCTCGGCCTTGGCCATCCGGTAGAGCCGCCCCTGGGTGACCAGTTCCTCCCGTACGGAGACGGTCGGATCGACCCCGCCGGACTGCGCCACGTATCCGATCCGCCGGCGCACCCCGGCCGGATCGCGGGCCAGGTCGCGCCCGGCGACGGTGGCGCTGCCGCCGGTGGGCGGGAGCAGCGTGGTGAGCATGCGCAGCGTGGTGGTCTTGCCCGCTCCGTTGGGCCCGAGGAAGCCCAGGATCTCACCGCGCTCGACGGTCAGGTCGATACCGCGCACGGCGGTCACGGGGCCGCGCTTGGTCCGGAAGGTGTGGGTGAGGCCGTTCGTCGTGATGACTGCCATGCGACTCAGAAAAACAGAGTCTCAATAATTTTGCAACGACCCCAAAAATCAAGCAGCCCCAGCGAAGCTAGGATGAGGCCATGGCGGAAGGACTCAGGGAGCGGAAGAAGCGGCAGACCAGGCAGCACATCTCGGACGTCGCGACCGGGCTGTTCATGGAGCGCGGCTTCGACGCGGTCACGATCGCGGAGATCGCCGAGGCGGCCGAGGTCTCCGTCAACACGGTCTACAACTACTTCCCGGCCAAGGAGGACCTCTTCGTCGACCGCGAGGAGGAGGTCGTCGACCGCCCCTCCCGGCTCGTACGCGAGCGCGCGGCCGGACGGTCGGCGGCGCAGGCGCTGATGGAGCAACTGCGCCAGGACATCCGCGAACGGCACCCCTACGTCGGGCTGACCGAGGGCTATGAGCGGTTCCGTCAGGTCATCGTGGAGTCCCCGACGCTGATGGCCAGACTCTTCGCCATCCAGGGCAGGACGGTCCACCAGCTCGGCGCCACCCTGCGCGAGGAGGCCGCCGCCGATCCGCGGGACCCGACGCCCGAGTTCATCGCGCACCAGCTCATCGGGTTGCAGAACGCCGTCCTGCGCTCCATCATCCGCGGGCTCGCGGAGGGCGGCGGCGTGGACGAGGTCGCCGAGGACGCCCTCCGCAATGTCGACGTCATGGAGTCGCTCCTGAGCGACACGGTGCTCAACTATGCGGTGAAGAACACACCGTGACGCGCGTTACGAGGGGCTGCCGACGAGGGTGAACGGACGTTAAGGTCCGGCACATCGGACTGTTGACCAGATCAGATGGAACAGAGGGGTGTGTGTCGTGGCCAAGAAGCTCGCGGTCATCGGAGCCGGACTCATGGGGTCCGGTATCGCGCAGGTCTCGGCCCAGGCCGGCTGGGACGTGGTGCTGCGCGATGTGACCGATGAGGCGCTGCGCCGCGGCACCGACGGCATCAGGGCCTCGTACGAGAAGTTCGTCTCCAAGGGCAAGCTGGCGGCGGAGGAGGCCGAGCGGGCGCTGGGCAGGATCACCACCACGACCGACCTCGACGCCGCCGCCGACGCGGATGTCGTGGTGGAGGCGGTCTTCGAGAAGGTCGAGGTCAAGCGGGAGATCTTCCGTACCCTCGATGAACTGGTCAAGGACGACACGATCCTGGCCTCGAACACCTCCGCCATCCCGATCACCAAGATCGCCGCGGCCACCCGGAACCCGGAGCGGGTCGTCGGCACCCACTTCTTCTCGCCCGTCCCGATGATGGGGCTGTGCGAGCTGGTCCGCGGTCACAAGACGAGTGACGAAACCCTGGCCGCCGCACGGGAGTTCGCGGAGGGCGTCGGCAAGACCTGTATCGTCGTCAACCGCGATGTCGCGGGCTTCGTCACCACCCGGCTGATCTCCGCACTCGTCGTGGAAGCGGCGAAGCTGTACGAGTCGGGGGTCGCCACGGCCGAGGACATCGACACGGCCTGCAAGCTGGGCTTCGGCCATGCGATGGGACCCCTCGCGACGGCCGACCTGACCGGCGTGGACATTCTGCTGCACGCCACCGACAACATCTACACCGAGTCGCAGGACGAGAAGTTCGCACCGCCGGAGATCATGCGCCGGATGGTCGACGCGGGGGACATCGGCCGTAAGAGCGGCGAGGGCTTCTACCGCTACTGAGGGCCCTGGTGCGGCGCCAGGCCCGGAACTCACCCTCCCGGGTGAATTCGGTATCGGTTCGCTTACAGACGGCAACTTCCGGGTGTGAGAGGCAGTCAGTTCTGTAGACAGAAATGGCGCATTGACGACACGACGCACCGTATAGGGGAGCGCATATGCACATCAGGGGCGACCACGCCGAGCTGGTCGTCGGGGGCCGACTGGACGTCCGGAGCGCGGCGGACGCCCGTACGGCCCTGCACACCGCCGTCGACGCCGGCGGCGGGGATCTCGTTCTCGACCTGACCGAACTGGACTCCTGGGACGCCACCGGGCTCGGGGTGATCATGGGCGCGCACCGCCGCGCGGGCCGGGTGGGCAGACGGCTGGTGCTGCGCGGGGTGCCGCCCCAGATGCAGCGGCTGCTGGTGGCCACCCGGCTGCACCGCATCCTGGCGATCGAAGGCGGGCTGGAGGCGGAGTCACTGCCGCGAGTGTGAGCCGCGCGGGCCGGATATCCGGGGGTGGTGGGTTACCCGGGGTGGCGTGGGCCCCCTCCCGCGCGGTGGATACTGTGAGCAGGTCCAGGCCGTGTGATACGGCCCGGGGTTCGGTGGATGCCGGACACATTCCCTACGGCGGCACCGGACCAGAAGCGAAGGCAGGCCGGGGAGCCTTACAGCACGCCACGCATCTGGGGGGCAAGGACCATGGACCCGAAGAACCGCGGATCGCAGGAGCACGGCTGGGACGAGTCCGGGCCGGGCGCGGCGTCCAGTGGGCCGCCTGCCGCGGACACTCCCGGCGCCGGCTCGCCGTCGCGCCCGCCCGCGCCGCCGGGGCTGCCGGGGGACGTACCGACGCCGCCTCTGGGCAGCCCGGTGCCCGGCTCCTCCGCCTCCTCGGCCTCCTCCGCATCTTCCGTTTCTTCTGATCCTTCTGGGCCCCCCGCCCGCACCGCGCGCATCGTCACCGGTGACTACCTGCTCACCGTCAACCCCGTCGACGGCAGCGAGATAGAACCCTGCCCGCCCGGAGAGCGCCCCGCCCGGCCCGAGCGCCACGGCCCCGACGAGCGGGCCGAGCTGCGCCACGCCGCCGCCGCGCCGCGTCCCTCCGGCGCCGTCCTGCCCGACCTGCCGATGCTGGAGCGCGACGAGGAGCGGGAGCGGCTCGCCCGGCTGCTCGCCCGCGGCCGCTCGGTGCGGGTCACCGGGCCCTCCGGCGCGGGCCGCAGCACCCTGCTGGAGGCCGTCGCCGCCGACTGCGAGCGGCTCGCGCCCGACGGTGTCGTACGCCTCTCCGGCTACCACCGCACCCCCGCCGACCTTCTCCACGACCTCTACGCCGCCGTCTTCAGCGCCCCGCTGTACCGGCCCGAGCGCGCGGAGCTGCTGGAGTCGGTCCAGGGGGTCGGTGCGGTCGTCGTCCTCGACGACATCGACTTCGGCGGCGCCGCGCTGGACGAGTTCCTCGACGCGACCCCCGAATGCGCGTTCCTGATCTCCGCCACCCCCGATGTCCCGGCGCCGTCCCCCGATTCCCACCTCGAAGAGGTCTTCCTCTCCGGGCTCAGCCGTACGGCCGGTCTCGAACTGCTGGCGCGGGCCGCACGACGGCCCCTGGAGGAGGACGAGGCGAGCTGGGCGGCGGACCTGTGGTTCGAGTCCGAGGGGCTGCCGCTGCGCTTTGTCCAGGCGGGCGCGCTGCTGCGGCAGCGCGACGCCCTGCGCGACGACCCCTCCGCGCGGGAGGCGGGCGGGGGCCATGACGTCCCGCTGCCCTCGATCGCCGAGGCGGCGTCCCCCGCCGCGCTGCTCGCCGGACGGCTGAGCGAGGCGGCCCACGACGCCCTGCGGTTCGCGGTCGCGCTCGGCGGCGAATGCCCGCACCAGGTGCATCTGCGCGCGCTGTCCGCCGACACCCACGCGGACGCGGCCCTCGGCGAGCTGCTCGGCTGCGGCCTCGTCACCGCGGCCGGGGCGCACCACCGGCTGGCGGCGCGCGTCACCGCCCAGCTCGCGGAGGAGGGCTACGCCGACGCGGACGCCGGGCGCGCCCACGCCGTCGCCGGGCACTACGCCTGGTGGGCCGGGCACCCCTCGGTGGCCCCCGAGCGCGTCGCCGCCGAGGCCGACGCGATCCTCGCCGCGATGACGGCGCTCATCGGCAGCCGCGAGGCGGGCCACGCGGACGCCGCCGTGCTCCTCGCCCGCGCCGCCGCGCCCGCCTTCGCCGCGGCGCTGCACTGGGGCGCCTGGGAGCGCGCGGTGCGGCACGGCCAGGAGGCCGCGCGGCTGGCCGGACAGGTCGCGGACGAGGCGTACTTCCACCACGAGCTGGGCGTCCTCGCACTGTGCACGGGCCATCTGGACCGGGCCCGCGCGGAGCTGGAGGCGTCCATCGGGCTGCGGGGCGTCCTCGCGGACAAGCGGGGCACGGTCGCGGGCCGGCGCGCGCTGGCGCTGGTCGCCGACCGCTCGCCCGGTTCGGCGATGGCCGGGGCGTTCGGGGCGAGCGGCGGAAGCCGTAAGGGCGAGGACGTGACGCCCCCGGCGGCGGGCGCCGCGCCGGACGACACCGAGACCACGATCGTCACCCCGAAGGCGGCCACGACGACGCCGATGGCCGCCATGGGCACCCCGGCCCCGACAAAGGCGGTGACGGCGGTGGTCCCGGCCGTCTCCCGGACCACGGTGGCCGCCTCCGCCACTCCCTCGGCCCTCGCCTCCGCTTCTCCTTCCGCCCCCGCCGGGCCCTCGGACGGCGAGCCGCGCGGTCTGCGCCGGCTGGCGGTGCAGGGTGCCCGGCGCAATGTGGTCGCGGCGTCCGCGGGCGTGCTGCTGGTGGCCGTGCTCGGCACCGTCGTGACCCTGGGCGCCACCTCGGGCGACGACTCCGACAGCCCCTCCGACAAGGTCAAGCCGGACCGGTCGGCCTCTCAGCAGGACGACGACAAGGGTCTGACCGCCGACGAGCCCACGCGCGGCACCAGCCAGGCCCCCCAGCCCGGCCTCAGCGGAACACCCAAGGCGTCCACCTCCCCGACCGCCCCGAGCAGCAGCGGCTCGCCCAGCGGCACCACGGCGTCGAGTGACCCGTCGTCCACCAGTGGCTCGCCCTCCGACACCGAGCAGCCGCCCTCGCCGCCGTCGTCGGATCCGACGACCAAGCCGCCTACGACCAAGCCGCCGACGACCAAGCCGCCGACCCCGACCGGCGAGCCCACCAAGCCGACGCCCACGACCTCCGCCCCGACGCCGACCTCCACGGGCGATACGTCCAATACGGCGAGCGCGCCCACGACCCACGCGGCATCGGGCACGGCCTCTCCGGTCGCGTAGCCGGGGAACGCCGCACGGGGGCGCGGGCCATGGGCACAGGAACACGCCAGACGGCGCCCGGCCTCCGTGGCGTGATCTCGTCGCCCCCATGGCGCCCGTACGACGGAAGGGCGCCGGGGCCCGACGGCCCCGGCGCCCCCGTGTCGGCCCGGCGTCAGCCCCGTGTCAGAACAGGCGGAGCTTGTCGTCCTCGATGCCCCGGAGCGCGTCGTAGTCCAGCACCACGCAGCCGATGCTCCGGTCCGTGGCGAGGACGCGGGCCTGGGGCTTGATCTCCTGGGCGGCGAAGATGCCCTTCACCGGGGCGAGATGCGGGTCCCGGTTGAGGAGTTCGAGATAGCGGGTGAGCTGCTCGACACCGTCGATCTCACCACGGCGTTTGATCTCCACGGCGACCGTCGTCCCGTCCGCGTCGCGGCAGAGAATGTCCACGGGACCGATGGCAGTGGGGTATTCACGCCGAATAAGCGTCCAGCCATCGCCGAGTGTCTCGATACGATCGGCGAGCAGCTCCTGCAGATGGGCCTCCACACCGTCCTTGATCAGGCCGGGGTCGACGCCGAGCTCATGCGAGGAGTCATGGAGGACCTCCTCCATGGTGATGATGAGCTTCTCGCCCGCTTTGTTCACGACCGTCCACACATCGTCGTCGCCTTCCTTCAGCGTGCACGGCGGAGACATCCAGTTGAGGGGTTTGTAGGCCCTGTCGTCCGCGTGGATGGACACACTTCCGTCGGCCTTGACGAGGATCAGGCGGGGTGCCGAGGGGAGGTGGGCGGTGAGGCGGCCGGCGTAGTCCACGGAGCACCGGGCGATGACGAGACGCATGGTCGGCAACGCTACTCGACCACCGCCGCCCGACGCGATTCGTCCGTCGATGGACCCCTTCGGGGATGGCTGGTTGTGTGCCCATTCTCCTGGTGCGGGTGGAGTGGCCGAATTACCGTTGAAGCGGGCGGTCGCCGGACGGGTACGCTCCGTCGCCGTCCGCCCTTCCCATCCCTGAGACCCCGCTCGCGGGGTCGCGAGAGGAGAACCCATGTCGCTCGACGTCTCACCGGCCCTGCTCGAACAGGCCGAGCGAGGCGAGGTCGACGAAGCAGCCTTCGTCGACTGCGTCCGGAACTCCCTACCCTACGCATGGGAGATGATCAGCTCGCTGGTGGCTCAGCTCAAGGTGGACGGCGGGGAGTTCGCCGACAACCAGACGCCGCCGCCCAATGAGCAGGCACGCGGTCAACTGCTGCGCGCACTCGCCAGTGACGCGATACGCGGCGCGTTGCAGCGCCACTTCGGGGTGCGGCTGGCCTTCCAGAACTGTCACCGGGTGGCCGTCTTCCCGATGGACACATCCGCCGACGAACGCCTCGCCCGCTTCACCTCGGTCCGGGGGCAGCTGCTCAACCAGTCACCCACACTCCGCGACTGCTGACGGGATGTCCGCTGCCGCTCCACCAGGGGGAGGTGTATCAGCGCAGGAGCGGCAGCACCTCACCACCGAGCCGTCGTACGTTCTCCTCCGTGGCGACCAGGTCGCCCGACCCCTCGACCAGCAGCGCGAACCGGTGGATCCCGGTGCGCTCCGCGGTCGCCGCCAGCCGGTCGGCGCACAGCCGCGGCGATCCCACCGGATGCAGCTCGCACAGCAGCTCCGCATAGGCCACGGGGTCGCGCATCCGGCGCTCCCGGCCGTCGACCGTCACATGCGCCTCAAGCCCCTGCCGTAACCAGCCGGGCATCGCCTTGGTGAGGATCTCGGCCGCCGCGGGACGGTCGTCCGCGATCTGCACCACCCCGGCCGAGACATGGCGCGCCGCCACCGCCTCGACGTCCTCCGGTGAACGGCCCGCCTCCAGCGCGGACTTCCGCCACAGGCCGATCACCTCGGCCTTCTCCTCGTCCCCGCAGTGCATGCCGAGCAGCATGGGCAGCCCGCGCTCGGCGGCCAGCCGCACGCTCGCGGGCGAGGTGCAGGCGACGACCACCGGCGGGGCGTCCACCGCCTGCCCGGCGAGCGCGTCGTCGGAGCGCGGCACCACCGCCACCTCGCGGAAGGCGAACCGCTCACCGTCCGCCCCCACCCGTGGCTCGCGCAGCCAGCGCAGCAGCAGATCGAGTGATTCGGGGAAGCCCCGCTCGTACGCCCGCAGTCCCGAGCCGAAGACCTCGAGGTCGACCCAGGGGCCGCCACGGCCGACGCCCAGCGTGAACCGGCCACCGGAGAGGAGATGGAGCAGTGCCGCCTGCTCACCCAGCGCGACGGGATGCGCGGTCGGCAGTACGCTCACCGCTGTACCGACGCCGATCCGGCGGGTACGTCCCAGCAGCAGCGCGGCGAGGGTGACCGCGGACGGGCAGACGCCGTACGGAACGAAGTGGTGCTCGGCGACCCAGACCGCGTCCAGCCCCGCCTCCTCGGAGATCTCGGCCGACCGCACCGCCCGGTGCAGCGCCTCCTCCTGCCCCTGGCCTGGGAATTGAGCGGCCAGGATGAAAGCCCCCACATCCATCGTGATCCTGCCTCCTTGTCGCGGCTGATGTGCCGGCGCGGGCATCCCCCCTTGTAGGCATTAACGCCTGACACGTGCCAAGGGCACGGCCGTGCATGAATCTTTCATGATGATCAGAGGGTGGGTGTGGACAACGACTTTCCAGGACGGTGACCGTAGCGCGTACGCTGGTCACAGCCCGTTAGTCACAGTTCTGTCGAGGTGCCCTGTGTCTCCACGCCGAAACCGCCCGCGAGGCGGCGAGCAGCCCGTCGGCCACGAGAGTGCGAATCGCTACGGTCTCGATCGCATGGAGACCTGGCAGGGCGAGGAGTGGGTGGTCCGGCAGGTCGGCGGCGGGGCCGCTGCCAAGCACTACCGCTGTCCGGGCTGTGACCAGGAGATTTCGCCGGGGGTGGCGCATGTGGTCGCCTGGCAGCAGCATATGGGCGCGGACGACCGGCGCCACTGGCACAAGGCGTGCTGGAGCGCACGGGACCGCCGGAGCGCCAAGCTCCAGCGGTCCCGTAACGCACCGCGATATTGACCCGGGCCCTGGCACCCGGGCCCTGGCCTCCGCAGGGGCTACGGAGCGCTACACATCCCGCTTCTCCAGCAGCGCATACGCGGCGATCATCGCCCCCGCCGTGACCACGGCCAGCGCCGATAGCTGGGGCCAGCCGCTGTTCAGGCTCTCGTCGAGGCGGAAGAGGGAGGCCAGCGACTGGGGCGAGGAGTACTCCAGCATCTTCTCTCCCAGGTCGCGCAGGCTGTCCGACATCATCAGGAAAGCGGGGAGGATGGCCGGCAGCAGCACCACACCGAGCATCGTGGTGATCGCCCCCGCGGAGTGCCGCAGGATGGCTCCGACGGCCAGCGAGAGCAGCCCCAGCAGCGACACATAGAGCCCCGCGCCGACCGTCGCGCCGAGGATCTCGTCACCCGTCGGCTCCGGGACGTCCGGCCCGCCGTGCATCCCCATACTCGCGTAGGCCACCAGCGCGAGCGAGACGGTCGTGGTGGTGAACGAGAGGGTGAAGAAGACCAGCGCCTTGGCGGTGAGCACGCGTGAGCGCTGCGGGGAGGCGGTGAGGGTGGTCCGGATCATTCCGGTGCCGTACTCGGAGGTGATCACGAGCACCCCGAGGGTGACGACGCACAACTGGCCGAGCAGGGTGCCGAAGAACCCGGGGAGGGTGGTGGGCACGCTGCCGTAGTCGGCGTCGTTCGTGGTCGCCGCCACCAGGAGTCCGATTCCGATCACCAGCGCGACCATGACGCCGAGCGTCCAGATCGTGGAGCGCACCGACTTGATCTTGGTCCACTCGGAGGCGAGGGCGTTGCCGAGGTGGGTACGCCGGACCGGGATCGGCGAGGTGTACGGGCCCATACCGGCGTACGGCTGCGACGGTGGCCCGGACGGCACCGGCTGCTGGTACGCCTGGGGCGCGGGGTGGTGGGGGGCTGCCTGGTGCGGGGCCGCTTGGTGCGGGGCTGCCTGGTGCGGGGCCGCTTGGTGCGGGGGTGTTTGGTGCGGGGTTGCCTGGTGCGGGGCCTGTGGCGGCATCTGCGGTGCGGTCTGGGGAGGACCCTGCGGAGGGCCCTGGGGGGCCTGCGGGGGGACGGGCGCCTGGGACTGGTGCTGGTACGGGGTCGTCATCGGGCGTCGTCCTCGTTGTCGCTCTTGGTCAGATCGGCGGGGGCGGGGGGCGCCGCGGGCGGCTGAGCGGGGGGAGCGGGGGGAGCCGGGGGTGGCGTCGCGGGGGCGGCCGGAGCGGGAGGTGCGGCAGGGGCTCCGGGCATGGCCATGCCCGGAGCGTGCGGCTGTGGCTGCGGCGGGGCCGGCGGTTCGGCGTACCCCGGCAGTACCGTCCCCGGCGGAAAGCCCATCGGCGCTCCCGGGGCTCCCGGCGCTCCCGGGGCATAGCCGTACGGCGCGCCCTGCGGCACCGCGGCGGGGACCTGCTGCTGCAGGGCGGCGCGCTCGTCGACGGTCGAGCGGTAGTCCACCGCGCCCTGCGTCATCCGCATGTACGCCTCTTCCAGCGACGCCTGGTGCGGTGAGAGCTCCCACAGCCGGACGTCCGCCCCATGCGCCAGATCGCTGATGCGCGGCAGCGGCAGCCCGGTCACCCGCAGCGCGCCGTCCTGCTCGGGGAGCACCTGGCCGCCCGCCTCGCTCAGCGCGGCGGTCAGCTTCTCGCGCTGCCCCGGGTCGCCCTCGGGGGTGCGGACGCGTGCGAAGTCCGCCGAGTTGTAGGAGATGAAGTCCTTGACGTTCATATCCGCGAGCAACTGACCGCGCCCGATCACGATCAGATGGTCGGCGGTGAGCGCCATCTCGCTCATCAGATGGCTGGAGACGAAGACGGTGCGGCCCTCGGAGGCCAACTGCTTCATGAAGTTGCGGACCCAGAGGATGCCTTCGGGGTCCAGGCCGTTGACCGGCTCGTCGAAGAGCAGCACCTGCGGGTCGCCGAGGAGGGCGGCCGCGATGCCCAGACGCTGCCCCATGCCGAGCGAGAAGCCCTTGGAGCGCTTGCGCGCCACGTTCTGCAGGCCCACCACGCCCAGCACTTCGTCGACCCGGCGGGCCGGGATCCCGGAAAGCTGGGCCAGGCAGAGCAGATGGTGACGTGCGCTGCGGCCGCCGTGCACCGCCTTGGCGTCCAGGAGCGCGCCCACCTGGCGGGGGGCGTTGGGCAGCTTGCGGAACGGGTAGCCGCCGACCGTGACATGGCCGGCGGTGGGCTCGTCGAGGCCCAGGATCATCCGCATCGTGGTGGACTTGCCCGACCCGTTGGGCCCGAGGAAGCCGGTGACGGCGCCGGGCCGCACCTGGAAGGACAGGTTGTACACGGCCGTCTTGGCGCCGTAGCGCTTCGTCAGACCGACTGCCTCGATCATTCTCCGCCCCTCATGAGCATGGGTCGGGCGTGCTCGCCCCCGGTGAGGGTTAGGAGGATAGCCGGGGTGTTGACGGTTCCCGCTATTCGGGAGATGTGAGCGCACCGTAACTCTTGGGGCCTCGGGGGTTTCGGGGGCCTCCGGGACCGTCGGGGTCTGCGGGCCCGCCAGGGCCGTCGTGGTCGTCCTCCGGGCAGCGGAGGAGGTCGGGCTGTGGGAGTGCCCAGCCCTCCTCCTGGAAGATCCGGGTGCCGGACTTCCGTACGGCGGGGTCGGCGCCCGCGCGGGCGACCCAGGCGCCGGGGTCGGGCCCGAGGAGTTCGCGCAGCCGCGGCGAACCGGCGAGCAGCCGGGTGAGCAGGGCGCTCTGGTCGCCGCCGCCGGGGAGGGGACGTTCGGTGGCGTCCGGGGACATCAGCACTCCACGCTCGCCGACGTAGAGATACGCGCCGCCGAGCCGCTCGCCGGACGGCATCACCATCGGGTACTCCGTGCCGGGCAGCAGGACGCGGCGGTAGTTGGGGTACTCGGTCGCGTCCACGGCCGCGAGCTGCTCGGCGTCCAGCCAGCTGATGACCAGGGGGGTACGGGCTCCCGGCGCGGTGTACGGGGCGGAGGCCACGTAGCCGTACCGGCCGATGTGGGCCGAGCAGCCGACCGCGATGCCGTGCACGTCGACCGGGACCATGGGGACGGTGGCCGGGTGGCCGGGGCGGGACAGCTTGTGGTGGAGCTGGGCGGGGGAGGCGTTGGAGCCGACCGCGATGATGGGGTGGCGGTTGGGGGTTGGGGGGTGGCCGAGGGTGGTGAGGAGGGTGTCGAGTGGCTCCGGGTTCTCTTTCGGCCCTTCGCCGGGGCTTGTGTCGACTGTCCAGGTGCCGAGGCGGCCGCCTGGTGTGGGGGTGAGCTCCCACAGTTCGCCCGCGGTGAGGAGGGTGGGGCGGGTGATGGGGCGGCCGGGGTAGGTGAGGGGGTGCTTGGCGGGGATGTCGGCGAAGCCGAGGGTGGGGAGGGTGCGGTCGGTCACGGAGGGGTGTCTCCCCCACCCCGCCCCTTCCCGAAACCGGGCCCCCGCCCGGCCCCGGCCGGGGCTCCGCCCCTGGACCCCGCTCCTCAATCGCCGGAGGGGCTGGGTTGTCCCGGGCTCGGCCCCGGCCTTGCGCGGGGGCTCTGCCCCCGGACCCCCGCTCCTCAAACGCCGGAGGGGCTGGATTTCCTCATGTGCCGGAGGGGCTGGGTTGTCTCAGGCACTGGCGGGGCTGGGGTGTCGTGCCCGGGAGTTGGGGCCTTGGGGCTCCGGCTCGGGTGCGGCGCACGGTTGTTCAGGTGCCCGTGGGGCGGCGTTCACTTGCTGTGGGCGGTGTCGGGTGCGGCGCGGCCGGAACTCGGGCCGTCTGCCCCGGACATGCGCGTGCCCCGCGCCGCTCGTGGCGGCGCGGGGCATCGTACGCTCCGTTGGGACCGAGGGTCACCGGGACTGCTGGGCCGGGACGCCGCGGGTGGCCGCCTCGTCCTCGCCCGGGGCACCGGCCGCGGCCACGGCCGCGCCGGTCAGCGTGGCCAGCATCTCGCGGACGTTGGTCAGCTGGGCGTTGATGCTGTCGCGGCGGTTGGTGAGGGCCGCCAGCTCGCGCTCGGATTCGCTGCGGATCCGGTCGGCCTTGGCGTTGGCGTCGGCCACGATGTCCTCGGCCTGGCGCTGCGCGGTCTCCACCGTCTGGCGGGCGCGGCGCTCGGCGTCGGTGCGCAGCTTCTCGGCCTCGAGGCGGAGCTGCTCGGCGCGGTGCTCGATCTCCGCGAGCCGCTTCTCGGCCTTGGCCTGACGCGACGCCAGGTCGCGCTCGGACTGCTCGCGGCGCTTGGCGAGGTTGGTCTCGAAGTCGGCGGCGGCCTGCGCGGCCTTGGCGCGGGTCTCCTCGAAGAGGGAGTCCGCCTCCTCGCGCTTGGACTGGGCGTCCTTCTGCGCCTCCTGGCGCAGCGTGGTCGCCTCGCCCTTCGCCTTCTCGACGATCCGCGCGCCCTCGTCCTCGGCCTTCGCCTTGCGCTCGGCGGCGAACGACTCGGCGTCGTTGCGGACCTGCTGGGCGGCCGACTCGGCCAGCTCACGGTGCTGTTCGGCGGCGCGCCGAGCCTCTTCGCGCAGATCCTTCGCCTCTTCCTCGGCGAGACGAAGGATCTTCTCGACCCGGGCGCCGAGCCCCGCGTAGGACGGCTCCGAATCGTTGATCTGGGCCTGAGCGTTCTGCGTTTCGAGGTGCAGCTCCTCGATGCGCTTTTCCAGAGAGGTGATACGGGCCAGTGCACTGTCACGGTCGGCGACGAGCTTGGAAATGCGGTCGTCCACCTGACCGCGGTCGTACCCACGCCGCACGAGCTCGAAGCCGAAGGGGGAGGAAGTGTCGCTCATGGGGTTCCTGTCGAAAGAGACCGGTGAGGTGATAGAGGGAATCCTAGGGGTCCGAGCGGCGTGTCATCGAGTCAACGTCTGTTTGATCTGCAGAATGTCCAGCCTTTTGAGTGGCAGTAAGACGGAGACCTCGTCACTCGTCGGGATGATACGGACATGCCGTGATGGACGCAGACCGACGCGAGAGTTACGCGAAATTGACGCGGACGGGCACAGCCGACCCTCGTCCCCCGCATACGGTTACCCCTCCGACCGCTTTCCACTCCTCGTCGCACCCGCGCCCGCCGCTGTCTTGACTCCGTTGTTCTCCTTGCCGCCCGCGCCACCTGACGCGGGGGTCTCGAAGGATTCCAACGCTTCTAGCACGTCCTGGACACGGGAGATCTCCGCGTTGATGTCCTCGCGGCGTCGCTTGAGCAACTCGAGTTCGCGCTTGCCCTCGTCCACGATCTGCTGCGCCTCGTCCGTGGCCTGGTTCCGGAGCCGCTCCGCCTCCCGCTCGGCCTCGCTCTTCCTCTGCTCGGCCTCCTTGAGCAGACCCTCGGCCTTCTTCACCGCCGCGATCCGCACCCGGCTCGCTTCGCTCTCCGCCTCCGCGACCAGCGACTTGGCCTTCTCCTCCGCCTTCATCAGCTGCGCGGTGGCGGCCGCGACCAGCTTGTCGACCCGCTCGCCGGTGGCCTTCATCTGCTCCGCGGACTCCCGGCGGGCCCGCTCGTGCAACTCCTCGACCTCGGCCTCGGTACGGGTGCGCAGCTCCTCGGCGCGCTCCCGGATGGCCGTGGCGTCGCCCCGGGCCTCGCTGAGCATGGTGTCGGAGTCCGTACGGGCCTTCTCCACCATGCCGTTGGCCTCGGCCGTGGACTCGGAGATCACCCGGTCCGCCTCCTGGCGGGCCACGCCCACCATGGTGTCCGCCTGCTCCTCGGCCGCGGTCGCCGTGCGCAGCGCGGCCTCCTGCGCCTCGGAGGTGAGCCGCTCGGCCTCCGCCGAGGACTCGGTGACCAGCCGGTCGGCCTGCTCGGCGGCGTCGGAACGCCGCTTGTTGGCGTCCTCGCGCGCCCTGTCGACCAGCCGGTCGGCCTCGGCCTGCGCCTCGTTGCGGATCCGCTCCGCCTCGGCCGCCGCCTCGGTCTCGATGCGCTCGGCCTCGGCGCGGGTGCGCGCCGCGTGCTGCTGCGCCGAACCCACGGTCTCCGCGGCCTCGCTGCGCAGCCGCTCCGCCTCGCCGCTGGCCTCCGCGTGCAGCCGCGCGGCCTCGTTCCGGGCCTCGCCGACCAGCCGGTCGGCCTGCTCGGCCGCCTCCGAGCGGATGTTGTTGGCATCGCCGCGGGCCTGGGCGCGGGTCCGGGCCGCGTCCTGCTCCGCCGTCGCGCGTGCGTCGGACGCCTCCGTACGCAGCGTCTGCGCCCGGGTGGTGGCCTCCGAGACCAGCCGCTGCGCCTCCTCGGTCGCGCCGCCGACCAGCGTATCGGCCTGCTCGGCCGCCTCGGCACGGCTCTTGTGGGCCGAACGGCGCGCCTCGTCGAGCGTTTCGTTGGCCTCCGCGCGCAGCCGCTCGGCCTCGTGGGTGGCCTCGGTGACCAGCCGGTCCGCCTGCTCGCCGGCGTCGGCGCGGCGCCTGCCCGCCTCCTCGCGGGCCTGCTCGGTCAGCCGCTCCGACTCGGCGATCGCCTCGGCGACCGTGCGCTCCGCGAGCGACTTGGCGGCCTCGGACTCCTCCCGGGCCTCCTGCCGCACCCGCGTGGCGTCCTGCGAGGCGCGCTCCCGCTCGTCCTGGGCGTCCGCGCGGACCCGGTCGGCCTCGCCCTGCGCCTCGCCGCGCATCCGCTCCGCGGCGTGCTCCGCGGCCGTACGCAGCGCCGTGATGTCCTGCTCGGCCTGCTCGTGCAGCCCCGCGACCGAGTCCCGCACCTGCTGCGCCGTCTGCTCGGCGGCGGCCACCAGATCGGCCGAGCGCCGCTCGGCCTCCTCGACCAGCCGCTGCGCCTCGGTCTGCGCCTCGGAGACCCGATTCCGGGCGGCGGCCAGCAGCTCCTCGCTCTGCTCCCGCGCCGCCGTCCGCTCGGCCTGCGCCTCCTCGCGGGCGTCGGCGAGCAGCTCCTCGGCCTCGCGGCGGCGGCGGGCCGCCTCCTCCTGCGCGGCGGCCAGGGCCTCCGCGGCCTCGGCGCCGATGCGCTCGGCGGCGCTCGCCGCCTCCGCCCGCACCCGGTCGGCCGTCTCCTGGGCCTCGGAGCGCAGCCGCTCGGCCTCCGCGGCGGCCTCGCCGCGCAGCCGTACGGCCACCGACTCGCCCTCGGCGCGCGCGTTCGACGCGTCCGCGGCGGCCTCGTCGCGCAGCCGTACGGCCTCGTCCTCCGCCTGCTGGCGCAGCGCGTTCAGCCGTTCGGCGGACTCCGTGCGCTGCCGCTCGATCTCCTCGGCGGTCTCCTTGCGCAGCCGCTCCGCCTCGGTGCGGGCGTCCCCCAGCGCCTCGTCGGCGGAGGAGAGCCGCTGCTCGGCCTCCTGGTGCAGCCGGTTCAGCTCGCCCTCGGCCTCGGAGCGGCGGTCCTCGGCGGCCCGCTCGGCCTCCTCGCGCATCTCCTCGGCCGCGGTGGACGCCTCCGACTTGACCCGCTCGGCCTGCTCCTCGGCCGAGGTCACCAGCTCCTCGGCCTCGCCGCGGGCCCGCTTCAGCAGCTCATCGGCCTGCCGGCGCAGCGCGTTGGCCCGCTCGATGGCCTCGGTGCGCACCCGCTCGCTCTCGGCGGTGGCACCCGAGCGGGTCTCCTCCGCGTCGGCCTTCGCCTTGGTCAGCAGGTCCTCGGCGGTGCTGGCCGCCTCCTCGATCTGCTGGACCGCTTCCCGGCGCGCCTCGGTGCGGACCCGCTCGCCCTCGGCGACCGCCTCCGACCGGAGCTGCTCGGCCTCGCCGCGCAGCCGGCGGGCCTCCTCCTGCAGCTCGACGGTCTTGGCGCGGTACTCCTTGGTGTCGTCCTTCGCCGTGCCCCTGAGCTGCTCGGCCGTGTCGTGCGCCTCGGCCCGCAGCCGGTCCGCCTCTTCCTCGGCCTCGCCCCGGATCCGCTCGGCCTCGTCGATGGCCGCCTTGGTGGTGGCCTGAGCCTGCTCCGAGGCGCGGGTCAGCACCTCCTCGGCGCTCCGGGCCGCCTTGGCGAGCTGGGCCGCCGAGTCCTCGGCGGCCCTGGCCCGGGCGTCGTCGCCCGCCTCGGAGACCATCCGCTCGGCCTCGGCGCGGGCGTCGTCCCGTAGCTGCTCGGCCTCGGCCCGCAGCCGCTCGGCCTCCTTGGTGGCCTCGCCGACCAGCCGGGCGACCTCCGCTTTGGCGGTACGGGTGCGCTGCTCGTTGTCCGACTCCGCGGCCGTGAGCCGCTTGGCCGCCGCGTCCTTGGCCTCGGTGACGACCTTCTCGGCCTCGCTGCGCGCCTCGCGCAGCGCCTGCTCGGCCTCGTGCATCCGCTGCTCGGCGGCGCGGGTCTGCTCGGCCGCGTGACGACGGGCCTGGTCCGCCTCGGTGGCGGTGGTGGTGCGTAGCTGCTCCGCGTGGTCGGTGGCCTCCTGGGCCTGGGTGCCCGCGTTGGTCAGCAGCCGCTCGGCGTCGGTGCGGGCCCGGCGCAGAATCGCCTCGGCCTCGGCCCGGCTGGCCTCCGCCTCGGAGCCCAGCCTCTGACGGGCCTGTTCGGTCATGCGCTGCGCTTCGGCGCGCGCCTCGGCCAGGGCCTGCTCGGCCTCCGTCCGGGACTCGTCCATGAGCCGGCGGGCCTGCGCCTCGGTACGGGCCCGCAACTGCTCGGCCCAGGCCACGTTCTCGTTGACATGCGACTCGACGGTGGCGCGGCGCTCGGCCAGCTCCTGGTCCAGCCGCTGACGCCGGGCCACGGCCTCGGCGTGCAGCTCGGCCTCCAGCCGGGACTGCCGCTCGGCCTGCTCCTGGAGCAGCCGCTGGGTCTGCGCCCGGGTTTCGCGCAGCTCACGCTCGGCGTTGGCGCGCAACTGGTCCGCCTGGAGCTGGGCGTCCCGCAGCAACTGCTCTGCCTGGTAGCCGACGTTGGCGCTGTCGTAGGCGGGACGGGCCGCCAGGTTACGGCGCGCCTCATGCAGCTTGGCGCGCAGCACCTCGACTTGGTAGCCGAGGTCGTCGGCGTGCTGGACGGCCTTCTCACGCTCGGTCTTCAGCCGCTCCATCTCGGCCTCGAACTTGGAGAGCTGATCGTCAGGCTCGTAGCGGTCGTAGCCCCGCACTGCGCGGTCCCATCCGTCCCCTGGTCGCGTTGGCGGCCGGCTCCGTCACCCTCGTGGTCCCCCGTGGTCCCTTGCGGTGCCCAGGGGTTCCCCGACGGTTCCCTTGCGGTACCGACCAGGCGAGGTGCGTGCCGGGTCGGACCGGAGCTGGCCCTTCCGAAGAAATGGTGTCAGATCATCGGCGAAGCCCGGGCCGGACCCCGATCCCTTTCCGATTCCGTACCCCGGCCGATGCTGCACTCTACCGGCCGGGGAAGGGGTAGGTCAGTGGTCCGCTTCAGTGATCCTCTTCGCCCTTGTGGGCGGCGGGTCCCGCGGCGGTGACGAGCTCGGTCAGCACACCGTGACAGTCCTTGGGGTGGAGGAAGGTGATCCGGGAGTCCATCGAGCCACGGCGGGGCTGTTCGTAGAGGACCCGGACGCCCTTGTCGCGGATGGCCTCGGAGTCGGTGTCGACATCGGCGGTGCCGAAGGCGATGTGGTGGACGCCCTCACCGTTCTTGGCCATCCACTTGCCGACCGCGGAGTCCTCCCGGATCGGCTCGAGAAGCTGCAGGTACGAGGCCCCGCCGTCGGAGGTCTCATTGATCTTGAGCATGGCCTCGCGGACGCCCTGCTCCTCGTTGATCTCGGAGTGGAACACCTCGAAGCCGTACGTGGCACGGTAGAACTCAACGGTCTTGTCGAGGTCGAAGCAGGCGATCCCGATGTGGTCAATTCTCGTCAGCATGGGAACAGTGCACCGCCGCACAGCCGGTTACGCAACGTGCGCGCGATCACACCGATGCGCCGGTGACCGCGCGGGTACTCGTCAGTACATTGACGATAACCCTCGTTAACTTCCTTCTCCTCGTGAAGGGGACGCACCAATGACTCGTACGACCTCTGTGATGGTGGCGGGCGCCCGGACGCCCATGGGACGGCTGCTCGGCGGCCTGCGCTCGTTCTCCGGCGCGGACCTGGGCGGAATCGCGATCAAGGCCGCGCTGGAGCGGGCCGGAGTCGGCGCCGAGCAGGTGCAGTACGTGATCATGGGGCAGGTGCTCCAGGCGGGCGCCGGGCAGATTCCGGCCCGGCAGGCGGCGGTCAAGGCCGGCATCCCGATGAGCGTGCCCGCCCTCACGATCAACAAGGTCTGCCTCTCCGGGCTGGACGCGATCGCCCTGGCCGACCAGCTCATTCGCGCGGGCGAGTTCGACATCGTGGTCGCGGGCGGGCAGGAGTCCATGACCAACGCCCCCCATCTGCTGCCCAAGTCCCGCGAGGGCTACAAGTACGGCGCGGTCGAGATGCTCGACGCGATGGCGCACGACGGGCTGACCGACGCCTTCGAGTCCATCGCCATGGGCGAGTCCACCGAGAAGCACAACACCCGGCTGGGCATCCAGCGCCCCGAGCAGGACGAGTTCGCCGCCCAGTCCCACCAGCGGGCCGCCGCCGCCCAGAAGAACGGCCTCTTCGACGCCGAGATCACCCCCGTGGAGATCCCGCAGCGCAAGGGCGAGCCGGTGGTCTTCGACAAGGACGAGGGCATCCGCGGCGAGACCACGGCCGAGCTGCTGGGCAGGCTGCGGCCCGCGTTCGCCAAGGACGGGACGATCACGGCGGGCACGTCGTCGCAGATCTCGGACGGGGCCGCCGCGGTCGTCGTGATGAGCAAGGCCAAGGCCGAGGAGCTGGGGCTGGAGTGGATCGCCGAGATCGGCGCCCACGGGAATGTGGCGGGACCCGACAACTCCCTCCAGTCCCAGCCGTCCAACGCGATCGCGCACGCCCTGGGCAAGGAGGGGCTGACGGTGGACGATCTCGACCTCATCGAGATCAACGAGGCGTTCGCCGCGGTCGCCGTGCAGTCGATGAAGGATCTAGGTGTTTCCCCCGAAAGGGTGAATGTGAATGGGGGCGCGATTGCCCTCGGCCACCCCATCGGGATGTCCGGTGCGCGGATCGCGCTGCATCTTGCGCTGGAGCTGCGGCGGCGTGGGGGCGGGACCGGGGCGGCGGCGTTGTGCGGTGGGGGTGGGCAGGGGGATGCGCTGATCCTGCGGGTGCCGGCGGGGGAGTAGGCGGTTGCCCCTGGGGGCCTGGGTTCGGTTGCGGTTGCGGTTCCGCTTGCGGGGCTTGGGTTTCCCTGTAGGGCCTCGGTTTCCGTTGTGATGTAGCGATGATGGAGCGGTAAGGAGTACGGCACCCATGGCTGATGTGCCCACGCTGGTGGAGCAGGCGCGGCAGGGGCGGCCGCGTGCGGTCGCCCGGCTCATCTCGCTGGTCGAGGGTGCCTCGCCGCAGCTCCGCGAGGTGATGGCCGCGCTCGCTCCGCTGGCCGGGGGCGCGTATGTGGTCGGGGTGACCGGCTCGCCGGGCGTCGGCAAGTCCACGTCCACCTCCGCGCTCGTCTCCGCCTACCGGCGGATGGGCAAGCGGGTGGGCGTCCTCGCCGTCGACCCCTCCTCGCCGTTCTCCGGCGGGGCGCTCCTGGGCGACCGCGTACGGATGTCGGAGCACGCCTCCGACCCCGGCGTCTACATCCGCTCCATGGCCACGCGCGGCCATCTCGGCGGGCTCGCCTGGTCGGCCCCGCAGGCCATCCGGGTGCTGGACGCGGCCGGGTGCGATGTGGTGCTGGTGGAGACGGTGGGCGTCGGTCAGTCCGAGGTCGAGATCGCCGCCCAGGCCGATACGAGTGTGCTGCTGCTCGCGCCGGGGATGGGGGACGGGATCCAGGCGGCCAAGGCCGGGATCCTGGAGATCGGCGATGTGTACGTGGTCAACAAGGCCGACCGGGAAGGGGCCGATGCCACGGCCCGCGAGCTCAACCACATGCTGGGCCTGGGCGAGGGGCGGGCGCCGGGGGACTGGCGGCCGCCGATCGTGAAGACCGTGGCGGCGCGCGGCGAGGGGATCGATGAGGTTGTCGAGGCGCTGGAGAAGCACCGTGCGTGGATGGAGGAGCGCGGGGTGCTCGCGGAGCGCCGGATGCGGCGGGCGGCGGGCGAGGTCGAGACGATCGCGGTGACGGCGCTGCGGGAGCGGATCGGCGATCTGCACGGGGATCGGCGGCTGGGGGCGCTCGCGGAGCGGGTCGTGGCCGGTGAGCTGGATCCGTATACGGCGGCGGATGAGCTGGTGGCCGGGGTGACGGAGCGGGGATGACGGGTGCGCCTGGGTGCGTGGGCGTGGTGCCCGGGGTGCGCTTCGGGTGCGCCCGGGGTGCGTTGTGGGTGCGGGGCCGGGGCCTCCGGGGCGGGGCCCTGGACCGTATATTTACGGCGCCATTGACCGGAGGCGTGGAGTTGGTCGGAGATTGGCGCCACAAATACACGTAAGCGTCCAGGACCCCACCCCTGCGACCCCGCCCCCTCCCGTCTCGCTGGCGACCGCGCCCCGGTGGCACCGGGGTGCCTGTACGTCCTGCGTTCAGCTCGGGGGTCGGGTGTTGGGTGGGGGGTGGGTGCGACCCCGTCCCCTCCCGCCGTCTCGCGGCTGCCCGCCGGTGGCACGGGGCACCTGTCCGTCCTGCGTTCACCCCAGGGGCCGGGTGTTGGGTGGGTGCGGCCCTGTCCCCTCCCGTCTCGCTGGCGACCGCGCCCCGGTGGCACCGGGGTGCCTGTACGTCCTGCGTTCAGCTCGGGGGCCGGGTGTTGGGTGGGGGTGGGTGCGACCCTGCCCCCTCTCGCCGTCCCACGGCTACCCGCCGGTGGCACGGGTGGTGTGGGTTCCGGATCGTCCGGGGCGGAAGATTCAGCCCCTCCGGCGTTTGAGGAGCGGGGTCCGGGGCGGAGCCCCGGCGGGGGTGAGGGGGCGGAGCCCCCTCCTTCGGGAAGGGGCGGGGTGGGGGTTATCCGCCGGAGGCGTCCACGGTCCGCACTCGGTGTTCGGTCCCGGGGCCGGGTGTTGGGTGCGGCCCCGTCCCCTCCCGTCTCGTCTCCCGTCTCGTCGGCGGCTCTCCCTAGTCGTCGTCGCCGTCGTCGTCGGACGGGGCCTGGGTGACCTTGCCGGACTGGGCGTTCACGTTCAGGTCACGCTCCTTGTGGTTCTTGACGGTCTCGACCTCCCACACCGGGGTGCGGTCGCCGTCGAACTCCACAGAGGTCACGGTGCCGCTGGACGCGGCCTTCCGGGCCGCCTCGGTGGCCGAGACGTCGGCGTTCCGCAGGGCCTTGGCCTCGGCGGCGTCCTCGGCGTCGGTGTCCCTGTCGATGTGCTGGTTCAGGACCTTGGCGTTCGACGCGTCCAGCGTGACCTCGTGCCACTTGCCGTCCTTGCCGAGGATTTCCGCGTCCCAGGTGGTCCGGGCGCCGTGGTCCAGGTCGAGGGAGTCCAGCGTGCCCGGGACGGCCTTGAGCGCGGCGTGCGCGGCGTCGGAGAAGGATGCGCGGGCGGTGGTCCCGGACGCGTGGGCGGCGTCGGAGAAGGACTCGCCGGCGGTGGTCCCGGCCGCGTCGGCCGCGTGGGTGGTCGGCGCCCCGGTGGACGAGGACTGGGTGCCCGCCACGGCGACCGCCGTGCCGCCGGTGAGCAGGGCGGCCGCGGCGACGGATGCGATGACGATGTTGCGCTTCATGAGGGTTCCTCCCCGGGTCGTGTTCGGACGTCAACCACCATCGGGGAGCGATGCTGAAGCTGAGCTGAAGCCGCCTGAAGAGATCTTCAGGTTCGCTTTGGGAAGCTGGTCGTATGCGTTTGCTGATCGTGGAGGACGAGCGGCGGCTGGCCCTGTCGCTGGCCAAGGGGCTGCAGGCCGAGGGGTTCGCCGTGGATGTCGTCCACGACGGGCGCGAGGGGCTGCACCGTGCGCGGGAGGGCGACTACGACCTGATCGTTCTCGACATCATGCTGCCGGGGATGAACGGCTACCACGTGTGCGGGGCGCTCCGGGCGGCCGGGAGCGATGTGCCGATCCTGATGCTCACGGCCAAGGACGGCGAGTACGACGAGGCCGAGGGGCTCGATACCGGCGCCGACGACTATCTGACCAAGCCGTTCTCGTACGTGGTGCTGGTGGCCCGGGTGCGGGCGCTGTTGCGGCGGCGGGGGGCCGGGGCCTCACCGGTGGTGCGGGTCGGGGAGCTGTCGGTGGACCGGGGTGCGCGCAGGGTGGAGCGGGGTGGCGATGAGATCGCGCTGACCGCGAAGGAGTTCTCCGTACTGGAGCAGTTGGCGCTGCGGCCGGGGGACGTGGTCTCCAAGGCCGAGATCCTGGAGCACGTCTGGGACTTCGCGTACGACGGCGACCCCAATATCGTCGAGGTGTACATCAGCGCGCTGCGCCGCAAGCTGGGCGCCGGGTTGATCGAGACCGTGCGGGGAGCGGGGTACCGGCTCCGTGGGTAAGGTCTTCGGTTCCGTACGGGCGCGGGCGGCGCTGGGTGCGACCGTGGTGGTCGCGGTGGCGCTGGTGGCCGCGGGGCTCGCGGTGCTCGGGGTGTTGCGGAGCAATCTGGCGGACCGGGCCGAGGTGGATGCCGGGGCGACCGCCCGGGCCGTCGCCTCGAAGGTCGCCGGTGGGGTGGCGTACCGGGAGCTGGACCTCGGGGACGACACCCCGGTGCAGATCGTGGACGAGGACCACCGGGTGCGCGCGGTCAGTGACGATCTCCAGGCCGTGACGGGCACCGGCAGTTCCTCGGTGCGGCCTGTTCCGGCGCCCGGCGAGGACGATGACGACGACGGCGCGGGGGAGGTCTCCTCGACCCCGGAGTACAGCGCCGGTACGGCCCGGATCGACGGCGAGAGAGCGGAGTACCGCTGGGCGGCCCTGGAGGTCACCGATGCCCGCGGTGAGGACGTCACGGTCTACGCGGGCGCCCCGCTGGCCACCGAGCAGGGCGCGGTGGGCACCGTGCGGCAGGCGATGCTGATCGGGCTGCCGCTGCTGCTGGTGGTCGTGGCCGGGGTGACCTGGCTGGTGACCCGGCGCGCGCTGCGGCCCGTGGAGGGCATCCGGCGGGAGATGGCCGCCATCACGGCGAGTACGGATCTGTCCCGGCGGGTGCCCGTGCCGGGGTCGCACGACGAGGTGGCGCGGCTGGCCCGGACCACCAACGAGACGCTCACGGCGCTGGAGGCGTCGGTCGAGCGGCAGCGGGCCTTCGTGGCGGACGCCTCCCATGAGCTGCGCTCCCCGGTGGCCTCGCTCCGCACCCAGTTGGAGGTGGGCGCCGCCCATCCGGAGCTGCTGGACCTGGACGGCGCGGTGGAGGACGTGGTGCGGCTGCAGCGGCTGGCGGCCGATCTGCTGCTGCTGGCCCGGCTGGACGCGGGGGAGCGGCCCGCCCACGCGTCGGTGGCGCTGGACGCCCTGGTGCGCGAGGAGCTGGCCCAGCGGCTGGGGGACCGGGTGCCGGTGCGTGCGGAGGTGGCTCCGGTGGCGGTGCCGGGCTCGCGCGGGCAGCTCGCCCGGGTGCTGGGCAATCTGGTCGACAACGCGCAGCGGCATGCCCGGGGCGGGGTGCGGGTGGCGGTGCGCGAGGAGGGCCGGTGGGCCGTGCTGGAGGTCGCGGACGACGGCGCGGGGGTGCCCGAGGGCGAGCGGGAGCGGATCTTCGAGCGGTTCGTACGGCTCGACGACGCCCGCAGCCGCGACGATGGCGGGGCCGGGCTCGGCCTCGCCATCGCGCGGGACGTGGCGGTGCGCCACGGCGGCACCCTGGCCGTCCGGGCGGCACCCGAGGGCGGTGCCCTGTTCGAGCTGCGGCTGCCTGCGGGCCCCTAGACCCGGCCCCGCTGGGCGCGCAGATGCTCGGCGACGGGCACCAGCGATCCGTACAGCGCCTTGAGGTCCTCCGGCGCGAGCAGATCGATGAAGTGGTTGCGCACGGACGCCACATGGTGGGGTGCGACCTTGCGCATGGTTTCCCAGCCGTGCTCGGTCAGCACGGCGTACAGCCCCCGTCGGTCGGATTCGCAGTTCTCGCGGCGGACCAGGCCGGCGTTCTCCATCCGGGTGATCTGATGGGACAGCCGACTCTTGGACTGCAGGGTCGCGGAGGCGAGGTCGCTCATCCGCATCCGGCGGTCCTCCGACTCCGAGAGGTTGACCAGGATCTCGTAGTCGTTCATGGTCAGGCCGAACGGCTGCAGGTCTTTTTCGAGCTGGTAGGTCAGCAGTCGGCTGACATCCAGGTGGGTGCGCCACGCGCGCTGTTCCTCATCGCTGAGCCAGCGCGTGCCGTTCTCGGTCTCCATGGGATGTATTCTACCTATAGAAGTTGAATTCCGAACCAATGGATGTATCGGGCTAGAGGTCACCTGTTCGACGTTACACTCCGCACGCTCGCGCTCACGAACCGGTACCCCCTGTCTCGCCAACCGATATCTCGGCGACGACTTGCTCGGTGGACTGCAGTAGTACGGTCCCCGCGCCCACGAACTCGAACTGGTGCTCCTCGCCCGAGGCGCCTCCGATCCCCGTGCGCGACCTGATGGCCCCGAGAAAGCCGCGCAGATACTGGTGGTCATAGTGGTGGCACGGTGTCGGGCAGTCCGCCCAGCCCACCAGCGCCTGCGGATCCACCCGGATCGGCGGCTCCATGAAGACCACGGGCCCATTGGAGGCGGCCACGAACTTCCCGGTGCCGATGAGGGTGAGGAAGCCCGGGACGATGGACTGCTTCAGCGACAGCGACGGCTGGAAGGCCAGCAGATTGCCGGACCGGATGGACAGGTTGCCGTCGTCCAGGTCATAGGAGTTGACGTCGAAGGCGCGGTCCGCGAGCACCATCTTTCCCTTGCCCTCGGCCACCACCCAGTCCGCCGCGTGCAGCGGGGAGTGGAAGCTGTACGCGATGAGGTGGTCGAGGTGGCCGAGCCCGACGCCATGGAAGTCGATCTGCCCGTAGTAGGCGACCATCTTCCCCTTCTGCAGGAACCACTGGCCGTTCAGGTCCACGCTGAAGGCGTACGGATTGATGTTGTCGTCGACGGGCAGCGTCCAGGCGTCGTGGATGACGGGGCCGTTCACAGCTTCTCCTCCGATGCCTGGACATAGACCATGCCGGTGCCGGACAGCTCCAGTTGGAACGCCTCGCCCGAGCCGCGGCCCACCATTTCGCGCCAGCCGATCGCCGTCGAGAGCTTATTGCGAACATCACCCCGGTGGGCGACATAGGCTTGCGGATCGACATGCACCGGACGTCCCGGGCCGATCGGCAGTTCCAGCACCCCGCCGTGCGCCATGACCGCCGCGGAGCCGTGCCCCTCCAGGGTGGTGGTGAACAGGCCCTGTCCGGTGACCTGGCCGCGCACCATGCCCATCACCCCGCCCTGGGAGCCCAGGAACATCGTGCCCTGGCGCAGCGAGCCGTCGAAGGCCAGCAGCCGGTCCGACTCCACATAGAGGGTGTCGCCGACCAGGTCGATCACCTGGACGTGATGGCCGCCGTGCCCGAACATCACCGTGCCCTGGCCCTCGACGGTCATCAGCGGGGTGTCCTCGTCGGCTATCCGCCGCCCGATCATCCCCCGCACCCCGCGCTGCCCGCCGGTGATGCTGGGGGTGAACCGTACGTCCCCGCGGTACGCGAGCATCGCGCCGCGCTGGCTGAACAGGGTCTGCCCCGGCAGCACCTGGGCCTCGACCATGCGAGAGGTGAGCAACCTGAACGGCATCAGATCTCACCTCCGATGGTGTTCCGCTCGCTGGGCTGGACATAGACCAGCCCGTCGCCCTCGAAGCGGATCTGGAAGGACTCCCCGCCGCTTTCGCCTATCAGCGCCCGGAAGTTCACCCCCGCCTGGAAGTGCTGCTTGAGACCGCCGGTGTGGGCGAGGTACGCGCCCGGGTCGACCTGCAGCGGGGTCTGCGGGGTGACGCGCAGCACGATCGCCGTGCCGGCCGAGACGAGCGCGGCCTGGCCGGTGCCCTCCACAGTCGTGGTGAACAGGCCGTTGCCCTGGGAGGAGCCGCGCAGCCCGGTGAAGGAGGCGCCGGTGCGCAGCGCGGCGTCCGTGCACAGCAGATTGCTGGACTCCACATAGAGCTTCTCGCCGTGCAGCGACACCAGGTTGATCTCGCTCGCCCGGTCGGCGAAGTAGCACGTGCCGTGCCCCTTCACCTCCATGACCGCCATCTGCTCCCCGGTGAGCCGCCGGGTCACCATCCCGCGCAGCCCCTCGCCGCCGCCGGTCTTCTTCTTGAAGGTCATATCCCCCTCGTAGGCGACCATCGCGCCGTTCTTGGCCTTCACGGAGTCGCCGGTCAGGTCGACCGCGAGCACCCTGCTTCCCTGGAGCCGAAACTGAGCCACGGAGCCGACGGTAGCGGGCTCTGACATCGGCGGACAGGGAGCGCCGGGGCGTGGGGTGCCCCCCGGGCCATGATCGCCCGCGAAGCTGCGACAATGGGCGCAGGCTTGTGCATTGATTCACAAGCCGGTCTGTGTTCTGCCGTACCCCTCTTCACACGAAGGTGCTCTCGTGGACTTCAAGACCGCCACCGCGCTGCGCCGGCTCCGCCTGGTCTCCGCGCCCGAGGCCGTGTCGTTCCTGCTGCTGCTCATCTGCTCGGTGCTCAAGCGCACCTCGGACTTCAACGCGGTGCCGGTGATGGGCATGGTGCACGGCGTGCTCTTCATCCTCTACGTGGTCTTCTGGGCGGACGCCTGGAACCGCACCAAGTGGAAGTGGCAGACCGCGGTCCTGTACTTCGTCCTCTCCGTCCTGCCCACCGGCGGCTTCTTCGCCGAGCGCAAGCTCAAGCGGGAGACCGAGGCCGGTGTGATCGCGGCCCGCGCCCGTAAGGAGGGCGTGGTCAACGCATGATCGTCGCCTTTTCGGTGACGCCGCTGGGCGTCGGCGAGGACGTGGGGGAGTACGTTGCCGACGCGGTGCGGGTGGTCCGTGAGTCGGGGCTGCCGAACCGTACGGACGCGATGTTCACCTCGATCGAGGGCGAGTGGGACGAGGTCATGGACGTCGTCAAGCGCGCCGTCGCCGTGGTGGAGGCGCGGGCGCCCCGGGTCTCGGTGGTCCTCAAGGCCGATATCCGCCCGGGCGTCACGGACGGTCTGACCTCCAAGGTCGAGACGGTCGAGCGTCATCTGTCCGACTGACCGCCTCGGGGCCCCTCAGCCTCCGCCCACCAGGGCCATGCCGAGCGGTGTGCGCTCGTACAGCACCTGATGGCCCTGGCGCCGTGAGCTGAGCAGTCCGGCTCCGCGCAGCACCGCGAGATGGGCCGAGACCGACGAGGGCGCGAGGCCGAGGCGGGCGGCCAGGGCCGAGGTGGAGGCGGGTTCCTCCAGAGCGGCGAGGACCGCCGCGCGGCCCGCGCCCAGGAGGCGTACGAGCGCGTCCCTCCCCTCCGCGTCCGGCTCCCGCCACAGCCCGCCGACCCCGCGCGCCGGATAGATCACCGTGGGCTGCCACGGCGGGGCGAAGCCGCTCACCACATCCGGCCAGACGAAGACGCTGGGCATCAGCAGCACCCCCCGGCCGTTGAGGTCCTGCGTCCGGGCGGGGCTCGCGGAGGTACGGATGGTGAGCGTGCCGTCGGTCCAGTGCAGCGCGGGCCGCAGATCCGCGAACAGCCGCTCCAGGCCGCCGTCGGCCAACTGCCGTGAGCGATAGCCGATATCGGCCTCCAGCAGGGCCCGCAGCCGGGGCCAGTCCGGTGCGACCAGGGCCCGCCAGGCCCGTTCGGTCACCTCGGCCAGCCGCTGCACGGCCCGCGCCGGATCGGCCAGCATCGCCCGGCCCCGCGGGGACTCGGCGGCCCCCGGCGTGCACGCCAGGGACAGGACCAGCTCACGGTGGGCGGCGGCCGGGTCCGTGGCCCGCATCCGCGCCAGCTCGTCCTCGAACGGTGCGTACGGCACCTCCGGCGGCGGACCCAGGAAGTCCGGGGTGTAGCCGCCCCGGCCCGGCATCAGCAGCCACAGCTCCGACAGATCGAGCCCGGCCACCGCCTCCCGCACCCGCCGCAGCCAGGGCAGGTGGTACCCGTGCCGCTCGGTCCGGCGCAGCGTGCGCACCGCCTCGTGCGTCTGGCACAGGGGCGAGATGGCGAACCGGCAGCGCAGCAGATCGCCGGCGCCGAAGTTCATATGCAGTGGCATGGCGTCGCCCCCCGATCACGAAGATTCGGCTCAGGCCGAAACACTAGAGCCCGCCCCGCCCGTACGGGCACGCTTCCGGCATGGCAACGCCCTCCGGGCCCGGTACGACGGGCCCTCTCGAGTCGCGCCCCGACGCGCACGCCTCCCGACCCGAGCTCGCGCCCGGTGACGACCAGGGGCCGTCGCGGGGTCCGGGGGGCGTTGGCTACGGCGCGGTGTTCGCGGTCCGGGAGTTCCGGGCCGTCTTCGCCGCGCACCTGGTCTCCATGCTCGGCGAGGTGGTCGGCCAGCTCGCGCTGTCCGTGCTGGTCTATCGGCTCACCGGATCGCCGCTGCTCAGCGCCCTGACGTTCGCCACCTCGATGCTGCCGTATGTGATCGGCGGCGCCCTGCTGTCCTCCGTCGCCGACCGCTTCCCGGCCCGCCGGGTGTTGGTGATCTGCGATCTGGTGCACGCCGGATGCGTGGCCGCCATGGTGGTGCCGGGGATGCCGGTGGCAGCGCTGCTCGCGCTGCGCTGTGTGCCCGCCGCGATCTCGCCGGTGTTCAGCGGGACCCGGTCGGCGACGCTCGGCGACATCCTCGGCGAGGGCGACGCCTTCGTCCTGGGCCGCTCGGTCATCCGGATCACCGCCCAGACCGCGCAGCTCGCCGGGTTCGGGGTCGGGGGGTTGCTGCTCGTCGCCGTCTCGCCGCGGGCCGCGCTGGCGCTCACGGCCGCGGCGCTCGTCGGCTCGGCGCTGGTGCTCCGCTTCGGCACCCGCCGCCGCCCGGCGCGGCAGGTGGCCGGGGGCGGGGCTCCCCCAGCTACCGCTGGGAGGTGCCCCCTGCTCGGGGACTCGCTGAGCGGGATGCGGCGGCTGTTCGCGGACCGCAGGATCCGGGCGCTGATGCTGCTGTCGTGGGTGCCGCCGATGTTCGTGGTGATGCCGGAGGCGCTGCTGACGCCGTACTCCGATGGGCTGGGGCTCGGCTCGGTGGGGCTCGGGCTGCTGATGTGCGGGATGCCGGTCGGCGCGATCGCCAGTGAGGCGCTGGTGGGCTCGCTGCTGGGACCGCGGGCCCGGGCCCGGCTGACGCTGCCGGTCGGCGTCCTCGCGATGCTGCCCGCCCTGGGGTACGCCGTCCGTCCCTCGTTCGGCTGGGCGCTGGCCCTGCAGATGCTGACCGGCTGCGGCATCGCCTACAGCCTCGGCCTCGACCAGTGGTTCCTCGCCGCCGTACCGGACGAACTGCGCGGCCGGGCGATGACGGTGCTGACGGCCGGGCTGATGACCGCGCAGGGCCTTGGCATGGCGGTCTCCGGCGCGGTCGCCGAGTTCGTACCGGTCCATGTCGTCGCCGCGACGGCGGGTGGCTGCGGGGCGCTGTGCTCGCTGCTGGTGGCGCTGGAGGTGCGGCGCACCGTCTCCGGGCCCGCCCGGCCCGAAGTGTGAGATAGAGCTGACCACGATATGACCGGCCGGTAGGGTCGGTGGTGTGCCGAAGCCGCTCAGCCTGTCGTTCGACCCCATCGCCCGTGCCGATGAGCTCTGGAAGCAGCGGTGGGGGTCCGTGCCCTCCATGGGCGCGATCACCTCGATCATGCGGGCCCACCAGATTCTGCTCGGCCAGGTCGACGCGGTCGTCAGACCCTACGGACTGACCTTCGCCCGCTATGAGGCGCTGGTGCTGCTCACCTTCTCCAAGTCCGGTGAGCTCCCGATGTCCAAGATCGGCGAGCGGCTGATGGTCCACCCGACCTCGGTCACCAATACGGTGGACCGCCTGGTCAAATCGGGTCTGGTCGACAAGCGGCCGAACCCCAACGACGGCCGCGGCACCCTGGCCTCGATCACCGACCGGGGCCGTGAGGTGGTCGAATCGGCCACCCGCGATCTGATGGCGATGGAATTCGGGCTCGGGGTCTACGACGCCGAGGACTGCGGCAAGATCTTCGAGCTGCTGCGCCCGCTGCGGGTCGCCGCGGAGGACTTCGAGGACGGCTGACGAAGACCCGGGGGCGGCGAAGATCGCCCCGGAACGGGCGGTTACGCTCAGGGCATGAAACGCAGCGTGCTGACCCGCTACCGGGTCATGGCTTACCTCACCGCAGTGATGCTGCTCGTGCTCTGCACCTGCATGGTGTTCAAGTACGGCTTCGACACGGGCGAGGACCTCACGCTCGTGGTCTCCCAGATCCACGGTGTGCTTTACATCATCTACCTGGTCTTCGCCTTCGATCTCGGCTCCAAGGCCAAATGGCCGTTCGGCAAGCTGCTGTGGGTCCTGGTCGCGGGCACCATCCCGACGGCCGCGTTCTTCGTCGAGCGCAAGGTCACCCGCGAGGTCGAGCCGCTGGTCAGCGGCGCCGAGCCCGCGCCCGCGCAGGTCTGACCAGCGTTTTCCTGCCCTTCCGCGCGTCCCGTCCGGGGCTGGACGAGGCGCGCGGCCGGGGAGTGGAATGTCCTCGTTCAGCCCAATGTGGTGAGTCTCGCGTCGACAATTAGTAGGACGCCCTAGTACTTTTGAAGCATGGACACCGAAGGCATTGAGGCGGGCCGCCGACGGTGGCAGGCCCGGTACGACGCGGCACACAAGCGCGACGCCGCCGGGGGTTTGGGGGCGAAGCCCCCAAGGGATTGGACGCGCTCCACGCTGTCGGGGGACCCCGTCGAGCCGGTCTACGGACCCGCCCCGGGCGACACCGTCGAGGGGTTCGAGCGGATCGGCTGGCCCGGCGAGTTCCCGTACACCCGTGGCCTCTACGCCACCGGCTACCGGGGCCGGGCGTGGACCATCCGCCAGTTCGCGGGGTTCGGCAACGCCGAGCAGACCAATGAGCGCTACAAGATGATCCTCAAGGCGGGCGGCGGCGGGCTGTCGGTCGCCTTCGACATGCCGACCCTGATGGGCCGCGACTCCGACGATCCGCATGCGCTCGGCGAGGTCGGCCACTGCGGTGTCGCCATCGACTCCGCCGCCGACATGGAGATCCTCTTCAAGGACATCCCGCTCGGCGATGTCACCACCTCGATGACCATCAGCGGTCCGGCCGTCCCCGTCTTCTGTATGTACCTGGTCGCCGCCGAGCGCCAGGGCGTGGACGTCTCGCGGCTCAACGGCACGCTCCAGACGGACATCTTCAAGGAGTACATCGCGCAGAAGGAGTGGCTCTTCCCGCCCGAGCCGCATCTGAAGCTGATCGGCGACCTGATGGAGTACTGCTCCGAGGGCATCCCGGCGTACAAGCCGCTGTCGGTCTCCGGCTACCACATCCGCGAGGCCGGGGCGACGGCCGCCCAGGAGCTCGCGTACACCCTCGCCGACGGCTTCGGCTATGTGGAGCTCGGCCTCTCCCGCGGGCTGGACGTCGACACCTTCGCGCCCGGGCTGTCCTTCTTCTTCGACGCGCATGTCGACTTCTTCGAGGAGATCGCCAAGTTCCGCGCCGCCCGCCGGATCTGGGCCCGCTGGATGCGCGATGTCTACGGGGCGAGAACCGAGAAGGCGCAGTGGCTGCGGTTCCACACCCAGACCGCCGGGGTCTCGCTCACCGCCCAGCAGCCGTACAACAACGTGGTGCGGACGGCGGTGGAGGCCCTCGCCGCGGTCCTCGGCGGCACCAACTCGCTGCACACCAACGCCCTGGACGAGACCCTGGCGCTGCCCAGCGAGCAGGCCGCCGAGATCGCCCTGCGCACCCAGCAGGTGCTGATGGAGGAGACCGGGGTCCTCAATGTGGCCGATCCGCTGGGCGGTTCCTGGTACATCGAGGCGCTGACCGACCGGATCGAGGCCGACGCCGAGAAGATCTTCGAGCAGATCAAGGAGCGCGGCCGCCGTACGGTGCCGGACGGACAGCAGCCCGAGTGGCCGATCACCGCCGGCATCCTCCAGGGCATCGAGGACGGCTGGTTCACCGGCGAGATCGCCGAATCGGCCTTCCGGTACCAGCGGTCCCTGGAGAAGGGGGACAAGAAGGTCGTCGGCGTCAACTGCCACGAGGGCTCGGTCACCGGCGATCTGGAGATCCTGCGGGTCAGCCACGAGGTCGAGCGCGAGCAGGTGCGGGCGCTGGGGGCCCGTAAGGCCGGCCGGGACGAGGCCGAGATCGCCGAGGGGCTGGGGGCGCTGGTCGCCGCCGCCCGCGAGGGCTCCAACATGATCGAGCCGATGCTGAAGGCGGTGCGCGCCGAGGCGAGCCTCGGCGAGATCTGCGACGCCCTCCGCGACGAGTGGGGAATCTACACGGAGCCGGCCGGCTTCTGAGCCCCCTCCGGGGCGGGTCCGGCCGCGGCGCCGCCGGAATCCGCCCCGGTCAGTCCGTACAGCAGCAGGTCCGTGAAGTCCCGGGCCCACCGCGGGTCCACCGGTTCCGCGCTGATCATCAGCCGGTGGAGCACCGCCCCGGCGACCGTGTCGAAGATCAGATCCGCGTTGCGGGCCGCCGCCTCCGGGTCCTCCTCGCGCGGCAGCTCACCGCGGAGCCGGGCGCGCTCCCGGCCGACCGTGACCAGCCGCTTCTGCCGGTCCACGATCGCCGAGCGCACCCGGCACCGCAGCGCCTTGTCGTGCATGGCCTCCGCGATGACGGCCATCAGCGCGGTGCCCGTCTCGGGGCGCTCCAGCAGTGACCCCAGCCGGATCACCACGGCCTCCACATCGGCGTGCAGACTGCCGCGGTCGGTCGCGTCCAGGTGCTCGTCGAAGACCGCCGCGATGGCGTCCACCACCAGCTCGCACTTGCTCGCCCAGCGGCGGTAGAGGGTCGTCTTGGCGACCCCGGCGCGGGCCGCCACATCGCCCAGCGTCAGCTTCGCCCAGCCCAGTTCCACCAGGGCGGCACGCGTGGCGCCCAGGATGGCTCGGTCGGCCTCGGCGCTGCGCGGGCGCCCGGTGCGGCGTGCGGACGGGCTCATGCGCGGCACCCTACCCGCCAGTACCGCACACCGTCCCGGGTGAGTTACGCTACGGCTCGTAGCGTAAGGGTGTGCCACGGCCGGGCCATCGGCCGATGCGCTTTTCCCTTCACCGCGGGAAGAGGGGAGGATGGGACCATGCAGCCACGGAACATGTCCATGAGTGGAGTGGTCGACCTCGCCGCGGTGAAGGCGGCCGGAGAAGCGAAGCAGAAGGCGGAGAAGGCGCGGGCCCAGGCGGCCAGCTCCGGGGGCGCTGTCGCGCCCGCCCGTCTGATCTTCAATGTCGACGAAGCGGGTTTTCAGCAGGACGTCCTGCAGCGCTCCACCGAAGTGCCGGTCGTTATCGACTTCTGGGCCGAGTGGTGCGAGCCGTGCAAGCAGCTCGGTCCCATCCTGGAGCGGCTGGCCACGGAGTACGCCGGGCAGTTCGTCCTCGCGAAGATCGACGTCGACGCCAACCAGATGCTCTTCCAGCAGTTCGGCGTCCAGGGCATCCCCGCGGTCTTCGCGGTGATCGCGGGCCAGCCGGTGCCGCTCTTCCAGGGTGCCGCGCCCGAGGCGCAGATCCGCCAGGTGCTGGACCAGCTCGTCCAGGCGGCCGAGCAGCAGTTCGGCATCGTGGGTACGCCTGTTGAACCCGGCGCCCAGGACGAGGGCGCCGAGGAGGCCCTCCCGGAGGTCCCCGAGTCGCCGCAGGAGACCGCGCTCGGCGCGGCCCATCAGGCGCTGGACGCCGGGGACCTGGGCGGTGCGGTGCGGGCGTACCAGAGCGTGCTCGCCGACGACCCCGCCAACGACGAGGCGAAGCTGGGCCTGGCCCAGGCCCAGTTGCTGGAGCGCGTTCAGGGAGTGGACGCCACGCAGGCGCGCAAGGCGGCCGCGGAGAGCCCCGCGGATGCCAAGGCCCAGATCACGGCGGCCGACCTGGACTTGGTGGGCGGTCATGTGGAAGACGCCTTCGGGCGGTTGGTGGAGACGGTGCGTCGTACGGCGGGGGACGATCGGGACGCGGCCCGCGTTCATCTCCTGAGCCTGTTCGAGGTGATCGGCGGTGAGGACCCCCGAGTGGTGGCGGCGCGCAGCGCGTTGGCGCGCGTGCTGTTCTGACCTCGGGCTCCTCAAACAGCACAGCGGCCGCTCTTTACCAAAACTTGGTAAACGCGGTCGCTGTTACTGCCAGTAAATGCGGGCCCGGGCTTTGTCCGGTCTTGGAGTAAATCTCCCTCTCTTTCCGGTCACTGTCCGGCAACCCTGTGTGCCCGATCTCGACCGTCCTGCCGCAGTTCGGTTATCCGTCCGTTACTCGCTAGTAACGAGCCCCTTGTGCCTGAGCCGGGAATGGACCACGATCGGCCAAGCTCGGTCCATCCCCCCGTAGCTCGGCATCCGGTCGGCGCGTCGGTGTGGTTGGGTCCCCACCGGGCAGGCCGGCGGCAGTGGCGTCGGCCGTGGACAGGGGGGTCTCTGCCCAAAAGGCAGGGCCTGTCCAGGAGGTTGCGCGAGATTGCGTGGCCAGTGGTTGTCGCTCGGGGGTGATCGCCGGTGTTGCGGGTGCGGTGTGCGCCTGTGAGACGTGGGCGCTCTCCTTCCCGAGGACGTAGCACTTCTCCCATCCCAGGTCCGGGGCTTCGCCCCGGCCGGAGATGTACGTCCGAGAAGGAGGAAAGTCATGGAGTCCGTGGCTCGTGGCGGCACCAGATGGAAGCGGTTCGCCGTTGTCATGGTGCCGAGCGTTGCTGCCACGGCCGCGATCGGCGTCGCCCTGTCCCAGGGTGCGCTCGCGGCCTCGTTCAACGTGTCCGGTCAGCAGTTCAAGGTCTCGGTCGACCGGCTCGACGGCACCGGGTTCGCGCAGTACGGCGCGCTTGACACCCAGCACGGGGGCAAGAAGATCCCCGTCGCGGTGTCGGCGTTCAAGAGCGCGAAGCTCAAGGGCCTGTGCCAGTCCGTCGTGGTCCCGGTTCCCGTCTTCGGCGATGTGACGCTGAAGCTGACGGCAGGCAACGGCAGCAAGCAGGTCGAGGCCAAAAACCTCTTCATCGATCTCGATCAGCTCGACGCGGACGCCACGTTCCGCGGGATCGACATCGGTGTGGCGGCGGGTGACGCTCATAAGGGTCCCGGCATCAACAAGGGCGATGCGGCCGATCCCGGTTCGTTCGGCCAGCAGGCCGATTCCGCGACGCTGACCGGTGTGAAGCAGACCGCCTGGGCGACCAGTGCGGGCACGTTCAAGCTCTCTGGCCTTTCGATGAAGGTCAGCAAGGGCAAGAACGAGTGCTTCTGATCCGGTGAGCTGAGGGTGAGGGGCCGCGGCGCTGCCCCTCACCCGGGCATCGACCAGCAGCGCGTATGCGCCACGCTAGTACTGCTGTAGAACAACCGCGATCACACCGATCGCCGGCCCCAGGGAGCTGTTTTCGATGAGTGCCGAGTCGCCGGGGGCGAGTGACCGTATCAGCCGTTGGCGGGGGTCCTTCAGGGCATGGCGCTGGCAGCGCCCGTTCTGGGCAGGGCTGTTGAGCCTGCTGGCAGGGCTGCCGATCATGTACTTCCCGTACAACGACGTCAACGCGGGCGGATTCACCATCAACATGTCCACCACCGCCGGATCGGCCTCGCTGATCATCGGCGTGCTGTTGGTGGTCCTGGGCCTGACCATGTGGTTCCAGCCCATGGTGCGGGTGTTCGCCGGAGTCGCCACGATCCTGCTCGGCCTGGTGTCGATCCCCGTTTCGAACTTCGGCGGCTTCCTGATGGGATTCCTGCTCGCGCTGTTCGGCGGCGGCATGAGCATCTCCTGGGCACCCGGTGAGGCTCCCTCCGCGCAGCCGGCCGAGGGGCCGGGAGCAGCGTCAAAGGACGACGGGAACGGTGAGAGCGTGCCGGAACCGGCCGGGGCCGGTTCCGCACCGGATCAGGAAGCCAGGAATGGGAGGCACCGTGCGGGGTGAAGACCGACCCGAGCAGCCGGAGGGAGTGAGCCCGCGCCGGGTCAGAACGGGCCCGCGGCACGCGGCACCGAAGAAGTCGGTACTCACCCGCCTTCAGGTGCCCGCCGGCAAGGCCATAGCGCTGGCCGCGATGCCGACGGCCGTGCTGATGGGCATGGGGCTCACTCCGCAGCTCGCCTCGGCCAACCCCCGGCCCGAGGACCGCTACAAGCCCGGGCCGTGTGTGTCCCAGCCGGACGAGGCGGACAAGGACGACTCCAAGGGCGGCAAGGACGCCTCGGACTCGCAGAGCGACGCCAAGGACAAGGACGACAAGGGCGCCGAGGACTCGAAGGGTTCGCCCGAGAAGGGCTCCCAGGACGGCTCCAAGGGTTCTGAGAAGTCCTCGGACGGCAAGGCGGGCTCGGACGACGACAAGGCCACCTCCACGCCGTCTCCGTCCCGTTCCTCCTCCGCGCCGTCGTCCGGTGCCGGGGACGAGGAGCCGTCGGCCTCGCCGAGCCCGTCGAAGTCCAAGAACCCCCTGGACCCGCTGGGTCTCGGGGACGCGCTCCACGACATCCTGACGCCGGAGGAGAAGGCCAAGGAGTCGGCCGAGCCGAGCGCTTCGCCGAGCCCCTCGTCGAGCGCCGGGCCCAGCTCGTCGCCGTCTCCGTCCGCGTCGAAGTCCAAGAGCTCCGACAAGCCCGCCGATCCGGTCAAGGACACGGTGGACAAGGTGGGCAAGGGCCTCAAGGACACCGTGGACGGGGTGGGGAAGACCGTCGAGGACGCCAAGGACAAGGCGGACAAGGCGCTTCCGAAGCCCTCCTCGTCCGCCTCGAAGGACGCGAACGGCAAGGAGGCGTTCCCCTGCCCGAAGTTCGACGCCGACGCGTACGAGAACGCCGAGACCGAGCCGACTTCGAGCCTGCTGCCCGAGGACCCCTGGACCCTCAAGAGCACCCTGCTGACCCTGCACGGCCTGGACTACAAGGGCATCGTGGAGGTCAAGACGCAGGGCGGCCAGATCAAGAAGGTCCTGAAGTTCACCGCCTCGGGCGTGGACATCAAGGATCTGCACCAGCTCGTGGTGGGCCCGGCCGGGACCACGACCCATGTGCAGGGGCGCGAAGGGTCCACCTCGACCATTCGCAACGGCACGGTGACCATGTACACCGAGGAGCTGAAGGGGAACCTGCTGGGGCTCATCCCGATCACCTTCAGCCCCAAGAGCCCGCCGCCGGTCAACATCCCCGAGGTGTTCTTCACCGATGTCACCGTCACGCAGGCCGGCCAGTTCGGTGGCGACCTGACCATCCCGGGTATGCATCTGTCCAAGACCGGGGAGTGACCCCGCGACATCAAGGACCCGTTCGGGAGCCGCACCCCCCTCCTCCGGGAGGGAAACGACCGTGGGCACCGCCTCCACTCGGAGACGGTGCCCACGGGCGCGTCGGGCGCGTTACTGGCTCGCGCCGCCCAGGTGGTGCACCCGGACCATGTTGGTGGTGCCGGGGACGCCGGGAGGCGAGCCGGCGGTGATGATCATGGTGTCGCCCTCGTTGTAACGGCCCAGCTTCAGCAGCTCGGCGTCCACCAGGTCGACCATCGCGTCGGTGTGCTCGACATAGGGCGCCACGAAGGACTCCACGCCCCAGCTCAGGGTGAGCTGGTTGCGGGTGGCCGCATCCGTGGTGAAGGCCAGGATCGGCTGCTGGGCGCGGTAACGGGAGAGCCGGCGGGCGGTGTCGCCGGACTGGGTGAAGGCCACCAGCGACTTGGCGCCCAGGAAGTCGGCGATCTCGGCGGCCGCGCGGGCCACCGAACCGCCCTGGGTGCGCGGCTTCTTGCCGGGCACCAGCGGCTGCAGACCGCGCGAGAGCAGCTCCTGCTCGGCGGCCTGGACGATCCGGGACATCGTCTTGACCGTCTCGATCGGGTACGAGCCGACCGAGGACTCGGCGGAGAGCATCACCGCGTCGGTGCCGTCCAGGATCGCGTTGGCGACGTCGGACGCCTCGGCGCGGGTCGGCCGGGAGTTGGTGATCATCGACTCCATCATCTGGGTCGCGACGATCACCGGCTTGGCGTTGCGGCGGCAGAGCTCGATCAGCCGCTTCTGCACCATCGGGACCTTCTCCAGCGGATACTCCACCGCGAGGTCACCACGGGCCACCATCACCCCGTCGAAGGCCGCGACGACCTCGGTCATATTGGCGACCGCCTGCGGCTTCTCCACCTTGGCGATCACCGGCACCCGGCGGCCCACCTCGTCCATGACGCGGTGGACGTCCCGGACGTCGGACGCGTCCCGGACGAAGGACAGGGCGACCATGTCGCAGCCCATCCGCAGGGCGAACTTCAGGTCCTCGATGTCCTTCTCGGACAGCGCGGGCACATTGACCGCCGCACCCGGCAGGTTGATCCCCTTGTGGTCGGAGATCACCCCGCCCTCGATGACGATGGTCCGGACCCGGGAACCCTCGACCGCGGTGACCCGCAGCTCGACATTGCCGTCGTTGATCAGGACCTGGTCGCCCTTGGACACATCGCCCGGCAGCCCCTTGTAGGTGGTGCCGCAGATGGTGCGGTCACCCTCCACGTCCTCGGTGGTGATGATGAACTCATCCCCGCGGACCAGCTCCACCGGGCCGTCCTTGAAGGTCTCCAGACGGATCTTGGGGCCCTGGAGGTCGGCGAGGACGCCGACCGCGTGCCCGGTCTCCTCGGATGCCTTGCGGACGCGGTGGTACCGCTCCTCATGCTCCGGGTGGGTTCCGTGGCTCATGTTGAACCGGGCCACGTTCATCCCGGCCTCGATGAGGGACTTGAGCTGGTCGTAGGAGTCGACAGCGGGGCCCAGAGTGCAGACGATTTTGGAACGGCGCATGAGGCTGATCCTATCGGTTTGTTTCGGAGCGGAATTTTTCAGTCTTGGGGCTGGCGGAGCCGGAACCGGAGGCTAGGCGCTGACCAGGTCGAACGTCTGGCTGGCGATCTCCAGCTCCTCATCGGTGGGCACCACGGCCACCGCGACCCGGCTGGACTCCGTGGAGATCAGCCGCGCCGTGGCGGAGCGCAGCGCGTTGCGGACGCCGTCCACCTCGATGCCGAACGCGGTGAGGTCGCGCATCGCCGCCTCCCGTACCGCCGCGGAGTTCTCCCCCACACCGGCGGTGAACGCGATGGCGTCCACCCGCCCGAGTACCGCGGTGTACGCGCCCACATATTTCCGCAGTCGGTGGATGTAGATGTCGAAGGCGAGCTGGGCGGCCTGATCGCCCTCGCCCATCCGGCGGCCGATCTCGCGCATGTCGTTGTCCCCGCACAGACCGGCCAGTCCGCTGCGCTTGTTGAGCAGCGTGTCGATCTCATCGGTCGACATACCGCCCACCCGGGACAGATGGAAGATCGCCGCCGGGTCGATGTCCCCCGAGCGGGTACCCATCACCAGGCCCTCCAACGGGGTCAGCCCCATCGAGGTCTCCACGCAGACGCCGCCGCGCACCGCCGAGGCGCTGGCCCCGTTGCCCAGGTGCAGCACGATCGTGTTGACCTCCGCGGGGTCCTTGCCCAGCAGGGCGGCGGTGGCCCGGGAGACATACGCGTGCGAGGTGCCGTGGAAGCCGTAGCGCCGCACCCCCCAGCGGTCGGCGGTCGCCACGTCGATCGCGTAGCGCGCCGCCGCCTCCGGGATGGTCGAGTGGAACGCCGTGTCGAAGACCGCGACCTGCGGCAGGTCCGGGCGCAGCGCGCGGGCCACCTTGATCCCGGTGACGTTGGCCGGGTTGTGCAGGGGGGCCAGCGGGATCAGCTTCTCGATCTCCTCGACCACCTCGTCGGTGATCAGGGTCGGCTCGGTGAACCGGGTGCCGCCGTGCACCACCCGGTGGCCGACCGCCGCCAGCTCGGGCGAGTCGAGGCCCAGGCCCTGGGCGGCCAGTTCGTCGGCGACCTGCTTGAGGGCCGCCGCGTGGTCGGCGACGGGGCCCTCACCGATCCGCTCGACGATGCCGGAGGCGGGCCGGGAGCCGTCGGCCATGTCCAGAAGCTGGTACTTCACGGACGAGGAGCCGGAGTTGAGGACGAGGACTCGGGAGCCGTTCACGCGGACTGCGCCTTCTGTGTGGGGGATGCCGGGGAGGTCGCCGACGCCGGGGACGCCGGGGACGCCGGGGACTGGGCCTGGATGGCGGTGATCGAGACGGTGTTGACGATGTCCTGGACCAGCGCCCCGCGGGACAGGTCGTTCACCGGCTTGCGCAGACCCTGCAGCACCGGGCCGACCGCGACGGCGCCCGCCGAGCGCTGCACGGCCTTGTAGGTGTTGTTGCCGGTGTTCAGGTCCGGGAAGATCAGCACGGTGGCGTTGCCCGCCACCTCGGAGTCGGGCAGCTTGGTCGCCGCGACCGCGGCGTCCACCGCCGCGTCGTACTGGATCGGACCCTCGACCAGCAGATCGGGGCGGCGCTCGCGGACCAGCTCGGTCGCCTTGCGGACCTTGTCCACATCCGCGCCGGAGCCCGAGGTGCCGGTGGAGTACGACAGCATCGCGATCCTCGGCTCCACCCCGAACCGGGCGGCCGTCGTCGCCGACTGGATGGCGATGTCCGCGAGCTGCTCGGCGTCCGGGTCGGGGTTGACCGCGCAGTCGCCGTACACCAGCACCCGGTCGGCCAGGCACATGAAGAAGACCGAGGAGACGATCTCGGCGCCTGGGGCGGTCTTGATGATCTCGAAGGCGGGCCGGATGGTGGCGGCGGTGGAGTGCACCGCGCCCGAGACCATGCCGTCGGCCAGGCCCTCCTGGACCATCAGGGTGCCGAAGTAGGAGACGTCCGCCACCACGTCGTACGCCAGCTCGTAGGAGACGCCCTTGTGGGCGCGCAGCTTCGCGTACCCCTCGGCGAAGCGCTCCCGTAGCGGGGAGGTCTGCGGATCGACGATCTGCGCCTCGGCGAGCTGGATGCCGAGCTCGGCCGCGCGCTTGCGGATCGCGTCCTCCTCGCCCAGCAGTGTGAGATCGCACACATCGCGGCGGAGCAGTACGTCGGCGGCGCGCAGCACCCGCTCCTCCGCGCCCTCGGGCAGCACCACCCGGCGGCGACGGGACCGGGACCGCTCGATCAGCTCGCGCTCGAACATCATCGGGGTGACCCGGGCGGAGCGGCCCACCGAGATGCGCTCGGTCAGCGCGGCGGTGTCCACATGCCGCTCGAAGAGGCCGAGCGCCGTCTCCGCCTTGCGCGGCGCGCTCGCCGTGAGCTTGCCCTCGATGGCGAACAGCTCGGCCGCCGTCGGGAAGGACCCGCCCGCCACCGACACCACCGGGGTCCCCGGGGCCAGCCGCGAGGCCAGCGCCAGGATGTCCGGGCCCGGCCGCTCGTCCAGGGTGAGCACCACCCCGGCGATCGGCGGGGCGCCGGCGCTGTGCGCGGCCAGCGCGCCCACGATCAGGTCCGCGCGGTCCCCGGGCGTCACCACCAGACAGCCCTCGGTCAGCGCGGGCAGGAAGCTCGGCAGCATCGCGCCGCCGAAGACGAAGTCCCGCACGTCCCGGGAGAGCCCGGTCTCATCGCCGAGCAGCACCTCCGCGCCCAGGGTGCGGACGATCTGGGAGACGGTGGGCGCCGACAGCGACTGGTCCTCGGGCAGCACATAGCTGGGGACCGGCAGCTTGGCGGCCAGCCGCTCGGCGATGGCCTCGCGGTCCCCGGGCACCACCCGGTTGACGACCACCGCGACCACATCGCAGCCCTGCGCCTCGTAGGCGCGGTAGGCGTTGTGGGCCTCGGCACCGGCCGATTCGGCGGTCTGCTGCTGCCCGCCGACGACCGTGATCACCGAGGCGCCGAACTCATTGGCGAGCCGTGCGTTCAGCCCCAGCTCGTCGGGGAGGCTGGTGGCCGCGTAATCGCTGCCCAGCACCAGGACGTAGTCATACGCGTCGGCGACCTCGTGGAAGCGGCCGACGAGCTGCGAGACCAGCTCGTCGGCGCCCCGCTCGGCCTGGAGCGTGGCCGCCTCGTGATACGTCATGCCGAAGACCGACTCCGGCGACTGGCCGAGCCGGTAGCGCGCCCGCAGCAGGTCGAAGAGGCGATCGGGGTCGTCGTGCACCAGGGGGCGGAAGACGCCGACCCGGTCGACATGACGGGTCAGGAGTTCCATCACCCCCAGCTCCACGACCTGGCGTCCGTCGCCACGCTCGACTCCGGTCACGTACACGCTGCGTGTCACGCGCACTCTCCGTTCCTCTGGCGTTCTTGGGTGTTTTCCGTTTGTGCGCCCATGGGACACAAATTGGCCACATTGAACGGCCCGGTCCTCTTGACAATACCTGCGACCGTGATTATGTGGCTGGCCGCTTAGGGGATACAGCACTACCCCGCTCATGAAACAATCGGACTGGCTCACATCTACCCGTAGGGAGCAGGAGACACAGCACGATGCGCATCGGAGTTCTCACCGCAGGCGGCGACTGCCCCGGCCTCAACGCTGTGATCCGGTCGGTGGTGCACCGCGCGGTCGCCGGCCATGGAGACGAGGTGATCGGGTTCGAGGACGGCTTCAAGGGCCTCCTCGACGGCCGTCACCACAAGCTGGACCTCGACGCCGTCAGCGGCATCCTCGCCCGCGGCGGCACCATCCTCGGTTCCTCCCGGCTGGAGCGCGCCCGGCTGCGCGAGGCGTGCCAGACCTCGAAGGACCACGCGCGTGACTACGGGATAGATGTGCTGATCCCGATCGGCGGCGAGGGCACCCTCACCGCCGCGCGGATGCTCTCCGACGCCGGGCTGCCGATCGTCGGCGTCCCGAAGACGATCGACAACGACATCTCCTCCACCGACCGCACCTTCGGCTTCGACACCGCCGTCGGCGTCGCCACCGAGGCGATGGACCGGCTGAAGACCACCGCCGAATCGCATCAGCGGGTCATGGTCGTCGAGGTCATGGGGCGCCACGCGGGCTGGATCGCGCTGGAGTCCGGCATGGCCGGCGGCGCCCACGGCATCTGTCTGCCCGAGCGGCCCTTCGAGGTCGACGGGCTGGTGAAGATGGTCGAGGAGCGGTTCGCCCGCGGCAAGAAGTTCGCGGTCATCTGCGTCGCCGAGGGCGCGCACCCGGCCGAGGGCTCCATGGAGTACCAGAAGGGCGCGATCGACCAGTACGGCCATGAGCGGTTCACCGGTATCGGCAACCGCCTCGCGGCCGAGCTCGAGCGGCGCCTGGGCAAGGAGGCCCGCCCGGTCATCCTGGGTCATGTGCAGCGCGGCGGCACGCCCACGGCGTACGACCGCGTGCTGGCCACCCGCTTCGGCTGGCACGCCGTCGAGGCGGCGCACCGCGGCGACTTCGGCATGATGACCGCGCTGCGCGGCACGGACATCACGATGGTGCCGATCGCCGAGGCGGTCACCGAGCTCAAGACCGTTCCGGTCGAGCGGATGGACGAGGCCGAGTCGGTCTTCTGATCCGTCACGCGCTTGCGCTCTCCCGCTGGTTGGGGGTGCTCTCCCGATCGGTGGGCGGTCACTCCCGGTCGTTTGGGCGCTCAGTCCCGCTCGTCGGGCCTTTCTCGCCTCTGGTTGGCTCTCTCATCGGCCGCAGCGGTCTTGATCATCCCCCCGTGGAAGATCAACGCCGCTGCGGCCGTGCGCCGTTGGCGAGGTTCACTCTTGAACGAACCGCCGGAGTGAACAAGGCTGTCCCTTGTCCGGGACATGCCCCGGAGCAGTCCCGGACAGGGCCGGGACACAGGGCCGGGACACAGGGGCGGGGGAGAAAACCACAGATGGCCGATGCCGACAGGGCTCCGGATCCACGGCGGGCACAGAGCGCCCGCGAGTTCATCGCCGCGCTGCAGGCGCTCAAGGACGGGTCCCGGCTGACCTACCGGGAGTTGGCGGCGCGGGCCGACGCGGTCGGGGACGTACTGCCGCGCAGCACCATCGCCAATATGCTCGGGCGCGCCACGCTGCCCCGCGAGGAACTGGTCGCGGCCTTCGTACGGGCCTGTGGGGTGGGGCCCGCGGAGCTCACCGCCTGGCTGGCCGTCCGCAAGGACCTCGCGACCCGCGCCGCCGAACCGGGGGCGGTGCCCCTCGCGGAGGCCGCGGCGGACGCCACCCCGGTCGAGCCGCTTGAGCAGGCTTCGCCCGCACCTCCGACCGCCCCCTCCTCCCGTACGCCCGAGGCGGACGCCCGGCGCTCCCGTAAGCCGATGCTGAGCGCCGCGCTCGCGCTGACGGTCGTCGTGGCCGCCACGGCGGCCGTGCTCGCCTGGCGGGCGCACGACGACGGGGGCGGCGGGGGCGGCGGGGGCGGCGGGGGCGACGGACCGGGCAAGAAGGGCGGGTCCGCGGCGGTCTCCTCGGACGACCCGGCGCCCGCGCCCGGGAAGTACCGGATCCGGGCCGTCCACTCGTCGCTGTGTCTGTCCGAACGCCCCCAGGACAAGATCGCCTGGGTCTATCAGGCGCCGTGCGAGGACGTCTTCCCCTCGTTCTCGCTCAAGCACCTGGACGACGGGCTGTGGCGGATCGCCACCCTCCACCCCGAGCACGGACTGGGCTGCTCCGGAATCATGGGCCAGAGCAAGGCCGAGGGCGCCTGGCTGGGCGACGACTACTGCGAGACCCGGGGAGCGGGCGAGGAGTTCCGGCTGGAGGCCGTCGACCGGCCCGCCGAGGGGTTCCGCCTGCGGCCCGCGCACACCGGCCAGTGTCTGGGGCTGCCCGACGGCACGACCCGGCGCTGGGCCCATGTGGTCCAACTGCCGTGCCGGTCCGGCGCCCCGGGGCAGGTCTTCCGCTTCGACCCGGCGGGCTCCGGGGCGAAGGAGGAGCCCTCGGGGGCGAAGGGGGGATCCTCCGAGGCGAGCGGGGAGCCCTCCGGCGCGAAGGGATAGCCGCGCCGCCGCCGTGCTCCCGCCCCTCTGGTACTGTCCCCGCCTGATCAAGGGGGAACTGGTCAGGAGATGTGAGGAGTTAAGGGCGGGATGCGTGGTTTATGGGGCCGTGCGCGGCAGCGCCGCAAGCCCCTCGTCGTACTGATGGCGGTGGTGGGGATCGCGGGAGCCGTCCTCGCCACCAGGGACAGCGGCGGCGGCCATCTCGCCGCCAACCAGGCGCAGTTGAGGAAGGCGTGCGACGGCACCCTGCCGTACGGGGACCTCGAACGGCTGGTGCGTGACGAGCGGCCGGGCAAGCTCAGACAGCACGGCACGATGCTCGCCCCCGGCCAGGAGAGCCGTTCGTTGCTGGACTGCTCGCTGTCCTGGGGAGACGGATACGGGGTCACGGTCCATGCCGAGGCGCTGGTGTCCGACGTGCCCCAGGCAGTCGAGACCCGGGACCTGCTGGAACCGGCCGGTGGCCACGGCACCTTCGTGGCACCGGGCACCACCGGCCAGTACGGCAAGCGGGGTGCCTGGCTGGTCACCGACTGCCTGGGCGGGCTCGGCGGCCGGGTCCGGCCCACGACGGATCTGTATGTGACGGCCCGGGTGACTGACGGGACTGACGGGACTGACGGGGCAGAAGAGGCCGACGAGACCGACGAGGCAGACAACGCCGGCGAGGCGACGGCGGGGAACGGCAAGCCGGACCGCGCCACCGCGCGCCTCGGCTTCCGTACCGCCGTACAGGTCGCCAACGTCCTCACCAAGGCCCAGCACTGCGGCTCCGGTCCGCTCGCGATGCCGAAAACCGTGGTGGACACGGACGAGACCCATGGCGCGCCCGGCCGGGCCCTGCGCAAATGCGAGTGGATCGACGGCTCCTCGCTCCCCGGCATCGCCTCCGGCTCCTGGACCACCCTCGGCGATCTGCAGGAGTCCACCGGCCTGAGCGCCTGCTCCGGGGAGTGGGACGCGCAGAAGAACGCCGGTAAGCGCCCGCGCCCGAAAGAGTGGCAGGTCACCGAGGTCGAGGCGGCCAGTTGGTCGGGGGTCCTCGGCCGGTCCGCCTACGACTCCTATGAACGCGAGGGCCATGTGCCCGGGTGGGGAGCGCAGGAGGGCGAGAGCCCCTCAGAAGCCGGTTCCGAGGCCGGTTCCGAGGCGGACTCCGAGGCGGACGCCGATCGTGGTGTGCGGCAGGAGGACCGCGTCTCCTCCTACGGCGGACGGCCCCAACTCGCCCTGTGGGCCCAGTCGGTGTGCGCCGGCCGCACCACCTACCACCGGGTCGCCGTCCTCCCCGAGATCCGGCTCGAGGACGGCGAGACCGCCCTCATCAGCGGCAAGGACCGCACCAGGCTCTCCACCACCGCTCGTACCGTCCTCGACCGCTATCTCGACGCCGAGGACGGCTGGCCCACGTCGGCGGACTGCCGCGACACCAAGGTGCTCGGGGAGGTGGAGCAGTGGCACTGACCCGACCCACACTCACCCGGCGCGGGGTCCGGGCCCTGGCGGCCGTCGCGGTGGCGCTGGCCGCCCTCACCGGAGCGATCGTCTGGTTCGCGGGCAGCGAGGACCGGGCGCTGGACGGGGCCTGCGACGGGGTGCTTCCGGTCGGCGACGTCCGCTCGGTGCTCGGCGAGGACGCCGAACTGGACGTGACCAACCGCACCGAGGGCGCCTTCGGAGACAAGGCCGTCAAAAGCGGCGGCAGGCGGGCCAACAGCCTGTCCGTCCGCTGCCGGATCGCCGCCGAGGGCACCGGCCACATCGCCGTCACCATCGCGGGCTCGCCCCGCCCCCGCGCCGAGTACGGATACGGCGAGCTCTACGACGCCGTACCCGCGAGCCACACGCTTCCCGTCCCCCTGGGCAACGGCTGGTCCGGCCTGTTCGCCACCGAGACCGCACGGCTGGACGACGCCGAGGACGGCACGGCCACCACCGCCGTGCTGCTCGACTGCGCCCGGCGCGGCGACAGCCTGCTGATCACCGTCGAGACCGCGCTGCGCGGCGCCACCACCCTCGACGACCCCGCCGTCCGCCCCGACTTCGTCCGCACCGCCACCGCCACCGCCGAGGCGGCCAACGACCACTGGGGCTGCGGCGCCCGCCTGGGCACACCCGTCCGTACGGTCGGCCTGCCGGTGAACGAGGACGAGTACGAACCGCTGCTCGGCGCCAAGGGCACCTGCGCGGCCGTCCCCACCGCCTCGCGCTCCGCCGTCTCCACGGCCCGCGAGACCGCCCGCGACCGCGCACCGCGCGAGAGCTGCGTCCTCGGCATGCGGGACGGCTCCCCGCTCTACCGACTTGAGGCGTACTACGGCCCGTACGCGGAGGACGCCCGCTCCCAGTACACCCGGGATTACGACTACGAGAACGTGACCCCCGCCGAGAAGCCCGCCGGGCGGCTCGGCCAGAGCGCCTACTGGGCCGGTGCCACCTGTCCGCGCGGCGCCGAGTCCGCCCTCTACCTCATCCGCGCCGCCGATGCCGACGGCGAAACCCGCCGCCGCCCCGACCTCGCCTACGAACGCGCCGCCCTGGCGGCTTTCGCCGCCGCCTCGGCCGAACACCACGGCTGCGCGGCGCCGAGCCTGCCCGAGGGCTGAACCACGGGCCTGACCGGCCGAAGTGCCCGACCCGGCGGCGGCGCCGTCATCCCTTGACGGCGCCGCCCAGGGCGAAGCCGCCGCCCAGGCGGCGGGAGATCAGGATGTAGAGCAGCAGCACGGGCGTCGAGTAGAGGATCGAGAAGGCGGCTAGCTGGCCGTAGACGACCTGGCCGTAGTTGCCGAAGAAGGTGAAGATCGAGACGGACGCGGGGAGTTGTTCGGGGGAGAGCAGCAGCATGAAGGGGACGAAGAAGTTTCCCCACATCATGATGAAGCTGTAGATCATCACCACCGTGATGCCCGGGCCCATCAGCGGCAGGATGACCCGGGTCAGGCTCTGCAGCCAGGACGCGCCGTCGGTCCAGGCGGCCTCTTCCAGGATCACCGGCACGCCGTCCATGAAGTTCTTCATCAGCCAGACGGCGAAGGGGAGTTGGGAGGCGGCGAGGAAGAGCGCCGTGCCGGACATGGTGTCGATGAGGTCCACCTGGACGAAGAGTCCGTAGACCGGAACCATGATCGCGGTGATTGGCAGACAGGTGGTGAAGAGCACCGTCAGCAGATACGGGCGTACGACGCGGGAGCGGAAGCGGGAGAGGGGATAGGCGGCCAGCGCGGCGCAGGCGACGGTCAGGATGGTGGCGCCGCCGCACAGGAGCAGGCTGTTGAGCATCGGCGTGAAGGTGATCTCGTCCGTCCACACCGCCGAGAAGTTGTCCAGCGTGGGCGAGCCGGGCGCCGAGACCCGCAGGGTGGCGTCGCTGTCGATGGAGGCCAGGACCAGCCAGGCGAGCGGGAGCAGAAACGCGGCCGCGATGAGCAGCAGCGCGGCGTCGGCGGCCAGTCGGCGGCGTCGGCTCGGGGACCAGCGGGGGCGCGGGCGGGACGTGGCGGAGCCGGGCCATGGGCGGGCGGGGCGGGCGGAGAGCGTGGACAACCTCGGACCTCCTCGCGCGCTTGCGAGCGCAGTCGATCAGCGTGCCGTCCATGAAACCGGTTGCCAGTCGCGTTGGGGAAGACGCGTGCGCGGTTCGCTCTCCTTACGGCGTCGGCTTACGGCGTCGGCTTACGGCGTGGGCTTACGGCGTGGGCTTACGGTGTCGGCGGGGCGATGTCCACCGGCTGGTCGTTCCGCAGTTGGTCGAAGAGGCGCCTCGCCTGCGTCACGTTCCACTGCACGGCGCTGCCCTTGGAGGTCCGGAGGTTGGGGTTGGCCACCGGGACGTTGAGCTGCCTGCCGTCGCCCGAGGTGACGCCCTTCATCGCCTCGAACAGGGACATCAGGTTCCGCAGACCCATGTCCTTGTCCACGATGAGCGTGTCCAGGCCCGCGCGTACGGTCGGGAAGGCCGCGAACGGGTTGGCCAGGACGCCCGGTGTGGCGGCCTTGTCGGCGAGGGCGGCCAGGAACTTCTGCTGGTTCTGGGTGCGGCCCAGGTCGCCCTTGGCCTCCTGCTTGCGCTGGCGGACGAAGGCGAGCGCCTTGGCGCCGTCGAGGGTGTGGCAGCCCTTTTGCAGGTCCAGCCCGGATTTGGGGTCCTTGATGTCGCGGTCCACGCACATCCGTACCCCGCCGACCGCGTCCACGACGTCCACGAACCCGGAGAAGCCGATCTCCGCGTAGTGGTCGATGCGCAGCCCCGTGTTGCGCTCGATGGTCGAGACGAGGAGATCGGGGCCGCCCATCGAGTACGCCGCGTTCAGCTTGTTCTGGGACGGGGCGAAGGTCTTGCCGGTGTCGGGGCGGAGGAACCCCGGGATGGTCACCCAGGAGTCGCGCGGCAGGCTCATCATCGTGGTGCCGTTGGAGCCGGTGTGCAGCACCATCATCGAGTCGGTGCGGCGGCCCTCGGCCGAGCCGGTGCGCAGGTTCTTCCTGGCCTGCTCGGAGAGGCCCTCCCGGCTGTCGGAGCCCACGATGAGGTAGTTGGTGCCCTTGCCGGGCGGTGGGCGGTCCGGTGACTTGCCGAGGTCGACCTCGCGGTTGAGCTGGGTGTCGGCCCAGACGTAGGCGCTGCCGGAGGCCAGGAGCAGCGCGGAGACGGTCACGATGGCGAGCCGGATGATCCGGCGGCGCCGGCTGAGGGGCTCCTTGGGGGCGCGGCGCCGGACGGTTGGTGTGGGTGTGGGTGTGGGTGTGGGTGTGGGTGTTGGGGTGGGTTCGGGTTCGGGTTCGGGTTCGGGTGTGGGGGTGAGTGTGGGAGTGCTGACGGTCTCCTCGCCCCTGCGGTACGGCGCGGGTTTCGTCGGGACGCCTGGGGTTCCCTGCGCGGGCATGCTCTGGGTGGTCCCCTGCACGGGGATGCTCTGCGTCTCCGCCGTGGAGATGTCCCAGGCCCGCCCCGACGGCCGGTTCGCGGCGGCCCACCCGTCCAACGGATCGCTCATGGGCGCAGTCTGCCGAGCGGCCGGAGGGGCCCGCCGTCGCTTCATAGAGCTATGACAACTTCGGTGCTGCGTTGAACGCGGGGGTGGTCTCCATCCGTCAGGTCGTCGGTGCCGTCACGTCGGTGCCGTCACGTCGGTGCCATCACGTCGATGCCGTCACTCCCATACCCTCACTTCGATGTCAGGCTCCGGTACGCGGGCGCCTCGCCCAGCGCCTGGGCGGCCGTCCCCGAGCGCTGGATGCGGTGCCACCGCAGCCGCGTCCCGAGCAGGAGGGCGACCACGGACTGGATGACCACCAGATACATCAGTTGCCGGTAGACGAAGAGCTGGAAGGGCAGGGACCACAGCGCTCGCATCCGCTCACCGTCCAGCCGCAGCGCGTATCCGGCGCAGACCATCTGGATCGCGAGATAGCCGAGCCACACCCCGGCCGCCTGCCCCGGGTCGAGGAAGAGCGCACCGTACAGGGCGAAGAGGTCGATCACGGGCGCCAGCAGCGGCAGCAGCACCTGGAAGAGCGTGAGATAGCTGAGCCCCCGGCGGCCGAACCGCCCCACCGAGCCCAGGGAGACCACGGCGCGGCGGTGCTTCCACATGGCCTGGAGGGTGCCGTATCCCCAGCGGTAGCGCTGGCGCCAAAGCTGGCGCAGGGAGGTGGGCACCTCGGTCCAGGCGACGGCGGTCTCCTCGTACACGACCCGCCAACCGGCCCGCCACAGCGCCATGGTGAGGTCGGTGTCCTCGGCGAGGGTGTCCTCGCTGACTCCGCCGACGCCCATGAGCGCGTCCCGCCGGAAGGCGCCGATGGCGCCGGGCACGGTCGGCATGCACTCCAGCACCTCGAACATCCGGCGGTCGAGGTTGAAGCCGAAGACGTACTCCAGGTGCTGCCACCGGCCCAGCAGGCTGCGCCGGTTGCCGACCTTGGTGTTGCCGCTGACGGCGCCGATGGCCGGGTGGGCGAGGGGCTGGATGAGCTGGTGGACGGCGTCCGGTTCGAAGACGGTGTCGGCGTCGACCATCACCACGATGTCGTGCCGGGTGTGCGCGAGTCCGGTGTTGAGGGCGGCGGCCTTGCCCGCGTTGGGCTGGCGGACCACCAGCACCCGGGGGTCGTTGACGCTCGCGGCGATATCGGCCGTACGGTCCGCCGATCCGTCGTCGATCACGACGATCTGCAGGCGCTGATGGGTGGAGGCGAGCAGCGACCGGATGGTGGCCTCGATGCCCGCCTCCTCGTTGTACGCGGGGATGAGCACCGTCACCGGCTCGTTGACCTCCCGCAGCCAGGGCGCGCCGGGCCGGAAGCGGGTGAGCCGCCGGACATGGGTACGGGCGAACAGCACGAGCATCAGCAGCCGCAGCACCCCGAGCGCCCCCGCGATCCCCAGCACCCAGGTCATGGTGGACACGAAGCCGCGGCCGATGGCCGCGACCCAGATCAGCGCCTTGCCCTCCCAGCGTTCGAGGTCGGAGACCGGCACGTCGACCGGGGGCACGCCGAGCCCGCCGGTCACGGTGGTGAACTTCTTCGCCCGCGGGTCCTTCAGCAGCTTCTCGGTCTCCTGGTACGCGGTGTCGGTCTGGCTGAACTGCCGGACCACGCCCTGCGCGGGCTTCCTGGCCGACCGGTCGGCGGCCACCAGCGCGTAGCCCTCCTCGGCGACCCGCCGCGCGGCCTGCCACTCGTCGCCGCACAGCGTGTCCACATCGGTGGTCAGCGGCAGCCGCAGCAGCCTCGGCTGGACCCCCACCGAGCCCGCCAGCGCCGACTCGGTGAGGGACAGCTCCATCCGGGAGCGGGTGGGGGAGGCGGTGCCCATGTCGGCGCCGGTGTAGGTGTTCGACCCGATCTCATGGCCCTCGGCGCGGATCCGGCGTACGAGATCCGGGTACTGGGCCGCCTTGGCGCCGGAGACGAAGAACGTGGCCCGCGCGTCGTACCGGCGCAGCAGGTCCAGCAGGCGCGGGGTCTGGACGGGGTCGGGCCCGCCGTCGTAGGTGAGCGCGACCGTTCCGGCGGGCATGCCCACGGTCCGCACCTGATCGCCGTTGATCTGCACCACCGGCCCACCGTCGGCCAGGGCCCGGGGCACCGGGCTGGTGCAGGGCCGCCGCGCCTTCGCCGCGTCGACCTCGTGGGTGGTCCAGCCCTGGAACATCAGCAGGCCGAACATGACGGGAAGGACGAGGAGCAGAAGCAGCCAGTGCGCGCGCGGGTCGCGGGACCGCTTGTGCCGCCCTCCTCGGGCCACGTGGCTGGATTCCTGGCGTTTTTTCGACCGGTTGCCCTCAAACATGGTTGGTCGCACGCTAGTTGCGGGGTGCGGAGCGGGTCCGGTGATGCAGCGCGAATGGATAAGAATTCCCGGGTCGCCACCCGCCGCGCGGCCGGATCACGTAGTGCACACGCGGAAGCGGCCACCTCCACGAGGCGGCTCTGCTTGACTGACGCCCATGACCTCTGCCGATGCGTCTGTCTTCGAGACCACCAGGCCCGCGTCCGCCGACTACCTCACCCGGTTCGCCGCGAGCGACGCCGGGCGCGACTACAAGGGGCGGATGCTGGACGCGCTCGACCTCCGGGCCGGGCTGACCGTCCTCGACGCGGGCTGCGGCCCCGGCGCCGATCTCCCCGCCCTCGCGGAGGCGGTCGCCCCCGGCGGTACGGTCATCGGGATCGACCGCGACCAGGAGATGCTGGACGGGGCGGCGGCGCGCACCGCCGCGCATCCGTGCGTCGAGCTGCGGCGCGGCGATGTCCACGCCCTCCCCCTGGACGACGCCTCGGTGGACCGCGCCCGCACCGACCGGGTGCTGCAGTGGGTGGACGACCCGGCCCGCGCCCTCGCCGAGTTCCACCGGGTCCTGCGGCCGGGCGGGCGGCTGGTGATGGGCGAGCCCGACTGGGACACCTTCGCCGTCGACCACCCCCACCCGGCGCTCTCCCGCGCCTACACCCGCCACATCACTGAGCAGGTGATCCGCAACGCCGCCATCGGCCGCCAGCTCGCCCGTCTCGCCGCCGACGCCGGGTTCCGCGTGCCGGAGGTCATTCCGGTCACCCAGGTCTTCCGCGATGTCCGCGCGGCGGACCGGGTCTTCGGATTCGAGCGCACCACCCGCCGCGCCGTCGAGGCCGGTTACCTCAGCGAGTACCAGGCGGCCGTCTGGCTGCACCACCTCGCCCACCGCCCGTTCTTCGCCTCGGCGACGCTGTACGTGGTGGTGGCGGAGGCGTAGCCGGTCGCGCCCTGGCGGCGTCCGCATCCGGGTGCGCGGGGCGCCCGCCGACTCACATCGGCGCGCGGCGGACGCGGCGCGATCCGGTGGCCGGTGGACGCGCCGCGATCCGGTGGCCGGTGGACAAGCGGAGGCTGCCTCCATATCGTAATCGGAGACAATCTCCGGTTGCGATGTGAGGAGCTTCGGCATGCGGCTCAGTCCCCCCTTCAGGGCTGAACAGGCCCGGACACGAACGTCGGCCATGGAGCGGCATGGCCGCGATGGCGGGGTGACCGCATGACCGCGCACCGCCCCCTGAGGCCGACCGGCGTCGGCGTGTGGAGTCACCACTTGCGCTACGGCGATCCGGGCAGGGCTGCCGAAGCCGCCGCAGAACTCGACGAACTCGGTTTCACCGCCCTATGGATCCCCGATACCGGCGGACCAGTGCTCGAATCGGTGGAAAACCTGCTGAAGGCCACTGAGCACACGCTGATCGCCACCGGCGTCCTCAACCTCTGGATGCATGACCCCGCAGACGTCGCCGCGACCTACGCCGAGCTGCGCGCAGCGCACTCCGACCGGTTCCTGCTCGGCATCGGCGTCAGTCAGGCGGCGGTGGTCGACGCGGCGGAACCCGGCCGGTACCGGAAACCGCTGGCCGCGATGCGCACGTACCTTGACGACCTGGACGCCGCACCGGTCCCGGTGCCGAGCGACCACCGGGTACTCGCCGCGATCGGCCCGAAGATGCTGCAACTGTCGGCCGAACGGGCGGTCGGCGCGCATCCCTACCTGATCACCCCCGAGAACACCCGCGAAGCCCGCGAGATCCTCGGCACCGGACCGCTGCTGGCACCGGAACAGACGGTCATCCTCAGCGACGACGCCGACGAAGCACGCACCATCGGCCGGGAATTCCTGAGCGGCTACCTGGCCTTCGCCACCTACGCCAACAAGATGCTGCAGTCGGGGTTCTCCGCCGACGACGTGGACACCGTCAGCGACCGGCTCGTGGACGCGCTGGTCGCATGGGGTGACGAAGATGCCATCCTCCGGCGCGTCGACGAACATCTGGCCGCCGGCGCCGACCACGTTGCTCTCCAGGTGCTGACCGGCGACTTGCAGGAGCTCCCGATGCGGCAGTGGCGCCGTCTGGGAGCCGCACTCGGCGACCGAAACGGGACGTGACGCTGGGGCCGGTGGGGCCGGGGGTGTCTCTCAGGCGGGCCTGAACCAGGTGGCCAGCGCCTTGTGCAGACAGTCGTTCGTGGTGCCCTGCCAGGCGATGTAGCAGTCGGGCCGGAGGAGTAGGGCGGTGTCGAGGTCGGGGGCGGGCACGGTGTCGACGTGCGCCGCCCAGGGGCCCGGGTCGAGGGTGGCCGTGGGGTCCAGGAGGAGGGGGCGGGCGGTGCGGGTCAGGTCGCGCAGGCCCGGGAGGTCCGGGGCCCAGTGGCCGACGAGCGGGCCGGTCGCCGGGCCCATGTCGTAGGTGATGTCCGCGCCGGCGAGCAGCCCCGCGATGTGGCGCCGGGTCGTGGGCTGGTCGAGCAATTCGCCGAACAGCTCGCGCAGCGCCGTTACATCGCCGCCCGGCCGGATCAGCAGCGACTGCGCCTGCGTGTGCATGGCGACCCGCCGCGCCGCGGGATGCCGTTCCGACTCGTACGTGTCCAGCAGCCCCTCCGCCGCGTGGCCGCGCACCTCCGCCGCCAGCTTCCAGCCGAGGTTGACCGCGTCCTGGAGGCCCAGGTTGAGTCCCGGGCCGCCGATCGCCGAGTGCACATGCGCGGCGTCGCCGAGCAGCAGGACACGGCGATCGCGGTACCGCTCGGCGATCCGGGTGTTGCCGCCGAACAGCCGCCGCATCAGATGCGGCCCCGCCCCGGTCGGCGGGCCGAGGGTGATGTCCGTGCCGAGCACCCGGCGGGCGCTGGCCCGCAGTTCGTCGAGTGACGCCTCGCCCTCTTCCGGCTGCCCCCATTCCACGGTGGTCAGCTTCGGGTCACCGTCCGGGGAGGGCGCCCAGGCGATCAGTCCGTGTTCGGTCCGCAGATGCTGGAACGGCGGTATGACGCCGAAACCGGGCACGGTCAGGCTGCCATCCGGGCCGATCAGGTGTGCGGGCACGCTCACATGTCCGGTGCGCGACACCGAGTCGTCGCTGGTCACGCCGGGGAAGTCGATTCCGGTGAGCTTGCGGACCGTGCTGCGCCCGCCGTCGGCGCCGACCAGGAACTCCGCCTCGATCGAGCCCTGTTCGCGCAGCTCGATGGTCACCGACTTCTCGCCCTGCGTCAGGCCGACGACCTCGTGCCCGCGCCGGATGTCGACACCAAGCTCCGCCGCGCGCTCGGTGAGCATCCGCTCGATCCGGAGCTGCGGCACCAACAGTGTGTACAGCGGGTTGTCCGGCAGATCGCTCAGATCGAGCGGGAACGCGCCGAACGTGAAACGGGGCGCCGGACTGGGCGTGGTGCCGGGCGTGGCCAGCCGCTCGTACAGCCCGCGCCGGTCGAGCATGCGGATGACCTGGCCCACGAGGCCGTTCGCACGCTGCGTGTCGGTTGGCTCGGTGAGGCGTTCCAGGACGACCGGGCGCACACCGGCCAGGGCGAGTTCGCAGGCGAGCATCAGGCCGTTGGGCCCCGCGCCTGCGATGACGACCTCGATCATGAATTCCCTTTCGGGGGAGGGGAGTTGAGGGGCTTTACGGGGTGGACAGCCCCGCCGCGAGCCGGGCGAGGGCGTCCGTGAGCAGGCGGCGCACAGGCACGGGGGGATCGGTGCGGAGATGGTGGGCGATGGCGGTGTGTACGGCGGCCACCACCGCTGACGCCACGAGGTGCGGGTACAGGTCCTGATCGAGATCGCCGCCGGTGCGATCGGCGATCGCCGCCGCGATCTCGGCCTCGGCGACGGCCCCGGCCCGCAGCATCTCGCCGCGCAGGGCCGGTTCGGCAACCATCACGCGCACGCCCGCCGTCCACTGCGCCGGGTCGGTGGCGGGGGGATGGGTCATCGACTCCGCGTCCGCCGCGAACTGCAGCAGTACGGAGTCGGTGATCGCGTCCCACAGCGGCTCGTCCGGCCGTTCGCGCAGCACCTCCGCGATGCGCTGGAAGCGGTCGAGGTGGCGGAACGCGATCGCCTCGGCCTTGCTCGAGAAGTAGTTGTTGAACGTACGCGGCGAGACACCGGCCGCCTCGGCGATGTCCTCCACCTTGACCTTGTCGAACCCGCGCTCCACGGTCAGCCGGATCGCGGCCCAGCTCAGTGCCGCGTGCGTCTGGGCCTTCTTGCGCTCTCGCAGTCCCATGCGACGAGAGTAGCAATTTTTGCGTGCCCCGCAAATCTGCGGGGCACGCAGTTTCTGTTAGGGCTCGGCCTGGGTCGGTGAGCTGGTCAGGTCCAGCTCGGCCCAGATCTCCTTGCCTACGGTCCGCTCGCGCACGCCCCAACGTGCGGCGAGGGCGCGGACGATGAGCAGGCCACGGCCGTGCCTGTCGCGGGGCGACGGATGGCGGGGCCGGGGGAGCCGCTCGCCCCGGGGATCGGATACGGCAATGCGTAAGCGGGTTTTGGTGAGGGTGAGCTGCACCCGGAAGAGTCGCCCGGGGATGCGGGCGTGCCGTACGGCGTTGGTGGCCAGCTCGGACACGATGAGCGCGGCGTCGTCAGCGAGTGCGGGATGCCCCCACTCGGCCACGAGTCGCGTCGCGTACTGGCGGGCCCTGGTCACGCTTATCGGTGTCGGGACGTAGTCGACGCGGCCCTCATCGATGACGGGGTCGCTGGGGTCCGGGATCCGGGGGTCTTGGGGCGCGAATGCCATCGCGTACCTCCAGTGGGCAGGGCAGGGCGGAGCGCGTCCGCCAACTGACGTCCCTGTGCGAGCGGTTCATCACGGACCGTAGCCCCGTTGACTTCCCCCGCACAAGTTCCTCTTGGAGGATTTCCCCCGATCTGGTTTGCGGCGGCCGCGCCGGGCGGCCAGACTGTGCGCGTGACGACAAGTCAGCCGATGCAGGGCAATAGCACCTCGACCGTTCTGGGACGCAGGCTCGGTGGTGAGCTGACCAAGCTCCGCACTGCGGCGGGCTTGACGCAGACGCATGCCGCCAAGGTGCTCACCGGGTCCACAACCAAGGTCGCCAAGATGGAGGGCGGCTGGGTCCCGATGCGGGACCCGGACATCCGCGCGCTCTGCGAGCTGTACGGCCTGAGCGACCCTGCGGCGGTGGGCGGGCTGCTGGAGCTGGCGCGCATCGACCGAGAACGTCGTAAGGCGAAGGGCTGGTGGAACGAGGCCGCGTTCACCGGCACCATGAAGGAGTACGTGCCGCTGGAGAGCGCCGCCACCGCGATCAAGGCATGGCAGGTTTCTTTCATCCCGGGCTTGCTCCAGACCGTTGGCTACGCACGATCGCTGCGCCGAGTGACGGTGCCGGAGGAGCATCCGGACCGGACCGAGGAGTTCGCCGCCTCCAGAGCCGCGCGGCAGCGCAGACTTTCAGAAGACTCGCCACTCTCCCTCTGGGCCATCATCCCGGAGGCTGCGCTGCGCATTCCCGGGGCCGAACCAGAGGTGGCCAGTGAGCAGTTGTCGAGCCTCCTCGACTGGGGAGAGCGGCCGAACGTCACCATCCAGGTGCTCCCGTTCAGCGCCGGACTTGCCGCGAGCCTCACAGGATCCTTCAACGTCCTCTCTTTCGCCGAGCCGGGGGCCATGGACGTGGTCTACATGGAGCTGCCGCTCTCCGAAATGTGGGTGGAGGGTGGCGATGGAGCCGCGCAACACGCAAAACTGTTCGATGAGACTGCGAGGATTGCTCTCCCCGAAGCCGAGTCCCGCACCTTCATCAGGGCGCTGATCAAGAAACTGTGAGCTCATGACGACCTTCGATTTCCGCAAGTCGAGCTACAGCAACGGAACGCAGGAGTGCGTGGAGGTGGCCACGAACGTGCCGGGCACTGTGGCGATACGTGACTCCAATAACCCCGGCGGCCCCATACTCCGGTTCACCCCCGCCGCCTGGGCGGACTTCCGGGTTGCCCTCACCCAGGAGCCCAGGCAGAACGCGATGTGACGCGCATCACCGGAACTCGCCCCTTCTCCCGGTCAGCCAACACATGTGACCACAGATATGCGAACCCGGGTGCGGGCCGGGGAGCCAGACGCCTTCGCGGAGCTGTTCGACGCCTACGCACAGGCCGTCTACCACCACGCCTTCCGCCTGACCGCCGACTGGTCCGTGGCCGAGGACGTCATGTCGGCCACGTTCATGGAGGCGTGGCGGCGCCGTACGGCGGTCGACCCCGAAGGGGGATCCCTGCGGCCCTGGCTCCTGGGTATCGCCACCAACGTGGCCCGTACCCACTGCCGCAGCAACCGGCGTTACCGGGCCGCAGCCGCCGCTGCCGCTGAGGCGGGGCCCGCCTCGTTGCGGATCCCCGACCACGCCGAGGAGACGGCCGGACGCGTGGACGACCGGCGCCGGATCAACGCCACGCTCACCGCGCTGAGTTCGCTCAAGCGCGCCGAACGCGAGGTCCTCGTCCTCTGCCTCTGGGAGGGCATGGAGTACGCCGAGGCCGCCGAAACCCTCGGCATCCCGATCGGAACCGTCCGCTCCAGGCTGTCCCGAGCCCGTACCAAGCTGCGCAAACTCGCCGACGCCGAACTGGGTCGCAAAAAGCGGGAACTCACTCCGCGAACCCGGCAGGTAAAGGGCGATCGCACTCACGCGATCCGGTCCGCAGAGGAAGGAATCCGATGAACCACGCCAGCCCCTCCCAGCCGCACCCGGCTGAGTGGCCGGAGACCCAGGAGCTCCTGGGCGCCGAGGAGCGGGGTCTGCCGGCGGGCCGCCACGAGTTCCACAAGGAGCAACTGATGGCCCAGATCCACGACGACCTCCGCACCACCAACGGCACCCCGGCCGCCCCCGCGCGGCAGCGCAACCCGTTCCTGCGCCGGAACATGCTGTTGCCCGCCATGGCCTGCGCCGTGGCCGCGGCGGTCGTGGGCGGCTTCGCCCTCGCCGGGGGCGATGGCGGCGACGGTAAGACCCCCCTGGCCACCGGCCCCGCGCTGACCACTCAGGTCGGCACCGCCGACGCCAAGGCCGCCCCCGAGCTGCTCAACCGCATCTCCCTGGCCTCGGCCGACACCTCCGGGCCCACGGTGGGCGATGGCCAGTTCATCTACATCGCCTCGAAGGTGGCCAACACCTACCCCAAGACCGTGGACGACAAGACCACGGTGGTCAGCGAGGAGTTGCACTCCCGCCAGGTCTGGCAGTCTCCGGAGGGGAAGGACGGCTGGCTGATCGAGCCGGGTCAGACCAGCGACAAGGGCATGACCCTGGCTGGTGAGCACCCGATCAGCGCGGCGTACAACGCCCTGGTGAAGCTGCCCACGGACCCCGACGCGCTGCTGCAGAACATCTACCAGGACGTCGACCAGAACCGGGACAAGGAGGTTCCCCGCGACCAGGCGGCCTTCGTCGCCATCGGCGATCTGCTGACCGAGAGCTACCCGCCCGCCAAGCTCGCACCCGCCCTCTACAAGGCCGCCGCGAAGATCCCCGGCGTGGTCGCGGTGGACGACGCGGTCGACGCCACGGGCCGTCATGGGGTCGCGGTGGCGAGGCTGAACGAGGCCGATGGCCAGCGCGAAGAGTGGATCTTCGACAAGAAGACCCTGGCCTTCCTCGGTGAGCGCACGGTCCAGGTCCAGCCCCCCAAGGACGGCCCGATCAAGCGCGGCACCGTCCTCTTCACCAGCGCGATCACCGAGCGCGCGGTCGTCGACGGCAACAAGCAGCCGCCCTCCCAGGCGGGCTGACATGCGTGTGACATGGAGGCATAGGACGTCGACGGCCTCCATCGCGGCGATAACCGCCCTGCTGGCCGCGGGAGTGATGACGGGGGCCGCGCTCGCGGCCCCCGGGTCCGGCCTCGGCGTGCGGACGGAAGGCGTAGCCACCGGCGTGGGAGCCGCCCCTGAGGTGGGAGCCCCCACCGGCGTGGAAACCGTCACCGGCGTAGGAGCCGCCACCGGGGACCCGGCCGGGTCCATCACCCCGGCGGGGTTCGGGGCGGAGTGCGGGGCGGAGCTCAGGGTGGGGCTCAGACCTCCTCGCGCATCAGCCTCAGGTACACCATCGAGAACAGGGCCCCCACCAGCAGCAACAGCAGCGCCACCGCCGTGCCGTAGCCGATGAGGGATTTGTTGAACGCCTGGTCGTACATGAAGACCGGGAGCGTCTGGCTGCGGTTTCCCGGGCCGCCTCGGGTCATGGCCCAGATGAGGCCGAACACCGACAGCGTCTGCAGGGTGTTCAGCATCAGATTGGTGCCGATGGAGCGGCGGATCATGGGCAGGGTGATGTGCCAGAAGCGGCGGAGGCCGCCGGCGCCGTCGACCTCCGCCGCCTCGGTGATCTCCTTGGGGATCTCGGACAGGGCGGCGGAGTAGACGAGCATCGAGAAGGCCGTGCCGCGCCAGACGTTGGCGAAGGACACGGCGAGGATGGGCAGGGTGTAGAGCCAGTTCTGGGACGGCAGGCCCAGCCAGTCCAGCAGCGCGTTGAGCGTGCCCTCGCGGCGGAAGAACGCGTACAGCAGGAAGCCCGCCACGATCTCGGGGACGACCCAGGCCGCGATGACGATCGCGCCGGTCAGTGTCCGCACCGGCCGGGAGGCGCGCTGCATCAGGGCGGCGAGGGCGAGGCCCAGGGTGTTCTGGCCGACGAGGGAGGAGAGCAGGGTGAAGACGAGGGTGAGGACGACGGCGTTGCGGAAGTCGTCGTCCCCGAAGGCGCGCTGGAAGTTGTCCAGCCCCACGAAGTCCGTGGAGGACGCGCCCGTGAGCTGCATATTGGTGAAGGCGATATAGACGCAGTACGCGATGGGGCCACCGAGGAAGAGCAGCAGCATGACGGTGGCGGGGGCGAGCGGAAGCCAGCGCAGGGGGCGGCCGCGACGGGGGCCCGGCCGGGCCGGGGTGTCCGTCGGGGCCGCCGCCACTTTGGTCGCGGTTGCCATCGGGGGCGGCCCTCAGCCCTGGCCGCTCGCCGCCACCGTGGCGCCGTCGGCGATGGATTTGAGCTGGTCGTCGTAGGACTTCGCGGCCTTCTCCGGTGAGGAGCCGCCGGCCGTCGCCGCCTCCATGGCCTCGCCGATCGCCGTGGACACCTGGGGATAGACGGGGGTGGTGGGGCGGTAGTGGGTGTACTTCACCAGGCCCGTGAAGAAGGTGATCCCGGGCATGGAGGAGGTGTACTTCGGGTCCTGCGCGACGTCCTTGCGGACCGCGATCTGGGCGTCGACGATGTCCCAGGTGACCGCGTTGTCCTTGGTCTGGAGCTGCTGGATGAACTTCCAGGCCAGATCGGGGTTCTTGGACTTCGCGGTGATCGCCCACGTCCAGCCGCCGGACATGCTGACCTGGCCGGGCGCCTGCCCGTTCTGGGTGGGCATCGGGGCCTGGCCGAGGGTCTTGGACCATTCGGGCCACGGCTTGCCGCCGGTCTTCAGCCAGTTCTGGCCCAGCCAGGAGCCGTCCAGGGCGATGGCCAGCTTGCCCTCGGGGAGCCATTCGCTGAAGACGGTCGTGCCGACGTTGGGATCGAGGGCGTCGGAGATGTCCGGGCCGAGCTTCTCGGAGTAGACGGTCCGGAGGAAGCCCAGGGCGTCCTGGAAGCCCTTGCCGCCGGTGACCCACTTCTTGGCGTCGGGGTCGTAGAGCGGGTTTCCGCCCGCCTCGCCCGTGCCGTACAGCAGCATCTCGAAGCTCTGCATCACGGAGGTCTCGCCCGGGGCCTTGCCGGTGTAGGTGTTGAGCGGGGTGACTCCGGGGACCTTCTGCTTGATCGTGCGCGCCGCCTTGAGGATGTCGTCCCAGTTCTTGGGCGACCAGTCGGCCGGCAGCCCGGCCTTGGCGAAGATCTTCTTGTTGAACCAGAGGCCACGGGTGTCGGTGCCGTCCGGGACGCCGTACGTCTTGCCGTCCTCGGCCTTGGCCGCCGCCTTCGCGGTGTCGACGAACTGGTCCCAGGTCTTCCACTTGGCCAGATAGTCGTCGAGGGGGCGCAGATAGCCCGCCTTGATGTCCGAGTTGATCCGGAAGGTGTCCTCGTAGACCAGGTCGGGGGCGGTCTTGGGGGACCGCATCATCTGCTGGACCTTGGTGGCGTAGTCGTTGTCCTGCGCCTGGATCGGGACCAGCTTGACCTTCTTGCCGGGGTTGGCCTTCTCGAACTGCTTCTTCACCTCGGCCAGATGGTTGTCCTTGAAGCGGATCTTGTTGTCCGTGGAGCGGTTGTAGACGACCTTGACGGTGTCCGGGTCGCTGCCCGAACCGCCACCGCAGGATGTGAGTCCTGCGGTGGCGGCGAGGGTGGCGGCGAGGATCAGTGGGGCGGTGGGGCGCACGGGCACGACCTCCTTGCTGGCCTCTGTGGGCTGCGCGCTGACCGTAAGGTCGGCTTCAACGGAAGGTCAATCCCCGTGACCTGGATCGTCACTTGATCGAACGCCGCCGCGGGTGTACGCCCCGGGCGTACGGGGGCGTGGCCCAGCCGGTGGCAGCCGGTGTCAGCCGCTGTACCCCGCGAGCACCTTGGTGAAGTCGTACGTGCCCTGGTCGATCCCGCTGCAGGCGTCGCCGTCCGTGCCGGAGCCGCACTTGCGGTCGCGGTTGAGCGACCAGAAGCTGACGCGGGCCAGGTGGTGGCTCTTGGCGTAGGACACCATGTCCTTGAAGTTGTTCAGGGATATGGTCTCGCCCGCGACGTCGGTCTTGCCGTTCATCGAGGAGAAGCCGACCTTGCGGTAGGCGGCGTCGGAGGAGAGGCCGTACGCGCTCGCCACGGTGTTCTTCAGACCGTCCACCGCCGATTTGGTGGCCCCCGCCATGTCGATGGAGCCCTGCCCGAAGTCGAACGGCATGACCGCCCAGCCGTCCACGTCGAGCCCGGCCGTGGCACCGCGCTTGACCAGGTCCGTTCCATTGGCGTCGGGGCCGGACGTGGTGGTGCCGAAGGTGACGTACACCTTGATGCCGCTGTTCTTCTGCTTGACCGTCTTGAGCGCGTCGACCACGCGCTGGCGGACCGTCGCGTTCTCGAACTCGCTCGCTTCGATGTCGATGTCGATCGACTTGAGCTGGTAGGCGTCGATGACCTTCTGGTACGCGCCGGCGAGGGCGGAGGCGGAGGAGCACTTCTCGCCCAGCTTGTTACCGCTCCAGCCGCCGAAGGAGACGGTGACATCGCCGCCCGCCGAGCGGATGGAGTTGATCGTCGACTGGTCGTTGCCGCCGGTGAGCGCGCGGGAGCCGTCCCACTTGGGGTTGCAGCCGCCGTCGGAGAGCATGAACGCCATCGTGAACTGCTGGGTGCCGGTCGCCGACATGACGTCCGTGGCCTTGGGCGGGGAACCCCAACCCAGGTAGAGGTAGGGGCCGTTGAGCCCGCTGGGCGCGGCGGCGGTGTGCTGCGGCGCCGCCTGGGCGGTGGCCGCCGTGGTGACGCCCGCGGCGAGCATGCCGACAGCGGCGGCGAGAGCGAGTCTGCGGTGATGCCGGGAACGAGGCATGGCTGACGGAGCCTCCTGGTGGGGGGTGGGAGGGAAGTCGAGCGAGGCGCAATCTGGCGAGGCTGAACCTAGCGAGGCGGCATGGCCGCGACAAGATGTCGGATAGGAAACTTTCCTATCGACCTTGTTGCTCGTGGTGGCCGCCAGGCCGTGTCCGGCGCGCCTCCGTGTCTGTGGCAGCAGCGGCCGGCGTCGCTGGGCGCGCGGCGTCTGGGCCCCGCTGGGCCCCCGGCGTCTGGGGCGGAGGGCGCCTCCCGGCGGTGGCACCGAGTCCGGGCGCGGGGTGCGTCGTGGGCCGCCCGGCGAGATCCGCCCGACAGGGTTACGGGGGTGTCCGGCGGATCTTTCCCCTCCCCGCCTCTCCCCGTTACCAGGGGCTCCGCCCCTGGACCCCGGGGGCTGAGGCGGAGCCGCAATCGATGCTGCGGGAAGGGGCGGGGAGGGGAGCGGTCAGCCGCAGGCGTCACGGCCCGCCGGACACTCCCTGGTCAAGCCGTGTCGGGGTGTCGCCTCGCCGTGCCGTGCCGCTGCCTGAGCTGTGCCGGGGTGCCCCTAGCCCTCGACCAGTGTGGTCACCAGGCGCGTCATGGCGGGCCTTGGATCGGGCGTGCCCGGCCAGTTGGTCATCAGCAGATGGTGGGCGGCGCCGACGATGGCGAGGGCCGCCGTGCTCGGGTCGACGGTCTCCGCAACCCGGCCGAGCTTCTGTTCGTCCCGCAGATAGCCGGTGATGGCCTGCTGGATCGCGTCGAATCCGGGCGCCCCACCCTCCAGCGCCTCGCGGATGCGGAGTGTGGCGCCGGGGCGGGTCATGGCCAGCCCCGAGATCGCCGGGCCGCCGGAGTCGAACAGGGCGAGGGCGACGGTGTTGAGGTTCCGCGCCACCGTGTGCCGCCCCGCGAGCTCCGACAGCGACCGCGCCTTGGCGGTGGTCCGTGCGAACCGGTTCAGGCAGAGCTCGGCCACGAACTCGTCCATCCCCGCGAAGTGCGCGTGGAGCAGCCCTTTGGCGCACCCCGCCTCGGTGGTGACGGCCCGGCTGGTGAGGGCGCCGGGTCCGTGCTTCTCCACGACGCGCTCGGCGGCCGCGAACAGTTGCTCGCACACGTCCGGCGTCGCCACTCCGCGCGGTGACATGGGCCTCTCTTCCGTTCCGCTTCCGCCGCTCGCACGGCGGGCGACTCCCGTGATGCTAGCGGAGATTGCGGGTTTGGGCGGATGCCCATACCTTGGGGTGTACGGGGTTTGGGCGGATGCCCATTCATCTCGGATGCACGCCCGTTCCCTGTGGGTGTGCGCGTTCTCCGTCATCCACCACAGGAGGTCCCGTGCCCGAGGTCGTCAACACGGAGCAGACGCGCGCATGGAACGGCCCCGAAGGCAGCCACTGGGCCCGCCACCAGGACCGCTGGAACGCCGTGAACGGAGGCTTCGACGAACCGCTGCTCGACGCCGCTGCGATTACCGCGGCCCATCGCGTCCTGGACCTCGGCTGCGGTTCCGGACAGACCACGCGCCTCGCGGCGCTCAGGGCGCCCCAGGGGCACGCGCTGGGCCTCGACCTGTCCGGCCCCATGCTGGCCGAGGCGCGTGCCCGCACCCGGCGGGAGGGCATTGTCAACGCCTCCTTCTCCGAAGGCGACGCGCAGGTCCACCCCTTCGAGGCGGGCGCCTTCGACGCGGCGATCAGCCGCTACGGGGTGATGTTCTTCGACGACCCGGTGGCCGCGTTCGCCAATGTCGGGCGGGCGCTTGCGCCCGGCGGCCGGCTGGCCTTCGTCTGCCCGGCCGAGGCCGAACTCAACGGCTGGGCAGTGGCGATGGACTCGCTGTGCGACATCCTGCCGGTCGGCGAGTTCGGGCGGCCGGGGCTGCCCGGCATGTTCTCCCTGGCCGATCCGGAGCGCATCCGCGACGTCCTCACCACGGCCGGTTTCACCGCCATCGCCGTCAACCACGCCCAGGCGGACGGGGAGTGGGGGCAGGGGGCCGAGGACGCGGCCGACTTTCTGCTCAACACCGGCCCCGGCCGCCGCATCATGGAACCGGTTGACACGCCGGCGCGGAAGCGAGCCCGCCGCACTCTGATCGACCACCTTCGGGCCCACGAGGGGCCGGACGGCACGGTCCGGCTGCGCAGCACCTCGTGGCTCGTCACGGCGGCCTGAGCGATGCCGGGTCGGGCCTAGCCGGCGATGGTCCGATTCCAGAAGTGGTGGGTGAGGCCGCTTGCCGAGGTCGCCGACTCGACGGTGAAACGGTCCTGGACTTCGGCCTGCCCGTCCCACAGCGAGACCCCGGTGCCGAGGGTGATGGGCACGGTGACCAGGTGCATGAAGTCGATGAGGTCGGCCGTCAGAAACTGCCGGACGGTGGAGGGGCCACCGCCGATGCGAACGTCCTGGCCGTCGGCGAGGTCCTGGGCGTAGGCGAGTGCGTCCTCGGGCGTGGCGTCGAGGAAGTGGAAGCTCGTCCCGTTGTCGAAGTGGATGGCGTCACGTCGATGGTGGGTGAGCACTACCACGGGCGTGCGGAAGGGGGGTGCGTCGCCCCACCAGCCTCGCCAGCCGTCGTCGGTCCACTCGCCGGTCTGCGGACCGAACTTGCCCCGGCCCATGATCTCGGCCCCGATGCCCTGACCCCAGGTGCTCGTCAGGGCGCGATCGAGGGTGATCGGTTCATCCGCGACGTCCACGCCGTGGATGAACCGCCCGTCGAAGCCCGCGAACAGTCTCTCGGCGCCCCCGATGGGTTTGTCGAGCGTGATCGTCTCGCCTGCGCTGTAGCCGTCGAGGGAGACGGAGAAGTTGTGCACTCGGACCCTGGCCATGCGGCCCACCTCCCGTAAGTGATTGCGAACTGCAACTGGTTGAGGGAACTCTACGATGGAGGGGTTGCGAGTTGCAATCAGTGGCAGTCGGTTGTCATCAGTCAGCGAGGTGCGTGCGCGATGCGTGAGGAGCCGCGTTCGGGTTGTGCGATCAACGCCGCGGTGGAGGTCCTGGGGGACCCGTGGACGCTGATCGTGCTGCGCGACGTGATCTTCGGTGGACGTCGTCACTTCCGCGATCTGCTGACCCGGAACGATGAGGGCATCGCGTCCAACATCCTCGCCAGCCGCCTGCGCAAGCTCGTCGAGGGAGGGCTGCTCAGCCGCGACGATGCCACGCGTGGCCAGAAAGCGACCTACACCCTCACCGAAGCCGGCATCCAGACTCTCCCGGTGATGGTCGCCCTCGGCGCGTGGGGGTTGCGGCACCGGCCCACAACCCCCGAGCTCGCGGTGCGAGCCCGACTCCTCGCGGAGGGCTCCCCGCACCTCGTCAATGAGCTCATGGACGAACTGCGCGAGCTCCACCTCGGCGTCACTCGCGAAAACCCGAAGAGCCCCACCGCTTCGGAGCGGTTGCAGCAAGCGTACGAAGCCGCGATCGCAGCCGGAGACGGCCGCCCTAGTGCTCGCTGAGCCAGCGGTACAGCAGCTCGGGACGGCCGATCTGTCCGTAGTGCGGGGCGCGGGCGGCGCGTCCGGCCTCCACCAGGTGTTCCAGATAGCGGCGGGCGGTGATCCGGGAGATTCCCACGGTCTCGGCGGTGGCCGCGGCCGAGATCCCTTCCCCCGCGCCGCGCAGCGCCTCGGTGACCGCGTGCAGGGTCGCCTGGGTCAGCCCCTTGGGCATCGCGGCGGGCTGCGGCGCCCGCAGCGCGGCCAGCGCCCGGTCCACCTCGTCCTGCCCGCTGGCCTCGCCCGCGGTCGCCCGGAACTCGGCGTACCGGAGGAGGCGGTCCCGGAGGGTGGAGAAGGTGAACGGTTTCAGCACGTACTGCACGACCCCGAGGGAGACCCCGTCGCGGACCATCGCCAGGTCCCGGGCCGAGGTGACCGCGATCACATCCGCCCCGTTCCCGGCCGCGCGCAGCGCCCGTACGAGCTGCAGGCCGTGCCCGTCGGGGAGGTAGAGGTCCAGCAGCAGCAGATCGGCGGGCGTCCGCTCCAGCAGCCGCTGGGCGTCCCCGCCGCTCCGCGCAGTCCCGACGACGGCGAAGCCGGGGACGCGGTCGACGTACATCCGGTGCGCGTCCGCCGCGACGGGGTCGTCTTCGACGACGAGAACCCGGATCGGCGCCGGATCCCCCGGTTTCGCCTGCGGCGGGCTCATGGACGGATTCCTCTCGGATGACTCTCGGACGAGGTGCGGAACGCGATGCGCGCGGAAGCTCAGGGCTCCAATTTACGGAGGGTAACCGCAGGTGGCCAGATCCCTACGGTGATGATTCCCCTACCGCTCGTGCTGGGGCATTTGCCCACCGGGTCCCCGCCCATGCGCGGCCGAATATGGCCCCGGCCGCGGGCGGGGTGCCGGGCGGCGCCGGGTTCGCGGTCGTCCGGTGGGTGTCGACTGGCCGTGGCGGGATGTGGCGGCGGTTCGCGCGAGGAGGCCGGGTGGCCGCTCCCGGTACCGGGCTGGGTGGTACGCCGTGCGGCGGTCGGCGCTCGGGCCGGGCGGGCCGGTCCCGCCGGGGCTTTGGCCGCCCCGCGGCCCGTCCGTGCGCGGCTGGATAGGGCCGCCCGGCGGCCGGGGGTGGCGGGCGGCGCCGCCTCCGGGGAGCCGTGCCCCGCATCGGTGGCGCGCCGATGCCGGGCGGGGCCTCGGCGGGTGCGGCGCGCCGTGCTGATACGCGGTGCTCGGCCGGGCGGCCGTCCGGCCGGGCCCGCCCGGGGGCGCCTCGGCCCCGGGCGCGGGCCGGTCGGCCGGTGGGGTGCCCGGGGCAGTGAAGGGGCTCACGGTGTGGCGGCCGGGGTTGCCAGAGGCAGGCGGACCGTGAATTCGGCGCCGCCGTCCGGGGCGGCCGATACCTCCACCGTGCCCGCGTTGCGGCGGGCGGCCTGGCGGACCAGGGCCAGGCCCAGGCCGCGCCCCTGCGACTTCGTGCTCCAGCCGCGCCGGAAGACCTCCTCGGCCGCCGCCGGGTCGAGCCCGGCCCCGGTGTCCGCGACGCTCAGCGTCAGCTCGCCGGCGTCCGTGCGGGCGGTGACCGTGACGCGGGCGCTGCGGGGTGCCCCGCCGTGGCCGACGCCCTCGGCGGCCGCGTCCGTGGCGTTGTCGATGAGGTTGCCGAGGATGGTCACCAGGTCGCGGGCGGGCAGACCGGGCGGGAGGACGCCGTCGTCGATGCGGCTGTCGGGGGCGAGGACGAGTTCGACGCCGCGTTCGTTGGCCTGTGCCGCCTTGCCCAGCAGCAGCGCGGCCAGCACCGGTTCGGCGACCGCCCCCACCACCTGGTCGGTCAGCGCCTGGGCCAGCTCCAGCTCGGCGGTGGCGAAGTCGACGGCCTCGTCCTCCCGGCCCAGTTCGATCAGCGAGACGACGGCATGCAGCCGATTCGCGGCCTCATGGGCCTGGGAGCGCAGCGCCTCCGCGAAGCCGCGCACCGAGTCCAGCTCGCCGGAGAGCGCCTGGAGCTCGGTGTGGTCGCGCAGGGTGACGACCGTGCCGCGCTGTTCGCCGCTGCTCACCGGGGAGGTATTGACGACCACCACCCGTTCCGCGGTCAGATGCAGTTCGTCCACCCGCGGCTCGGTGGCCAGCAGGGCGCCGGTCAGCGCGGGCGGCAGGCCCAGGTCGGAGACGTAGCGGCCGACGGAGTCCTCGGGCAGGCCGAGCAGCTCCCGCCCGCCGTCGTTGATCAGCGCGATCCGCCGCCCGCCGTCGAGCATCAGCAGCCCCTCGCGCACGGCGTGCAGCGCGGCCTGGTGGTAGTCGTGCATCCGGCTCAGCTCGTCCGCGTTCATCCCGTGCGTATGGCGGCGCAGCCGGGCGTTGATGACATACGCGCACAGGCCGCCGAGCGCGAGCGCGGCGGCCGCCACACCGAGCAGCGCGAGTAGCTGCCGGCGCACCTGGGCGCTGATGGTGTCCACGGTGATGCCCGCGCTGACCAGCGCGGTGATCCGGCCGCCGGCGCGGTCGTCGCGCACCGGGGCGACCACGCGCACGGAGGAGCCGAGCGTGCCCGTATAGGTCTCGGCGAAGATCCGGCCACGCAGCGCGGGCTTGATGTGGCCGAGGTAGGTGGCGCCGATCTGGCGCGGATCGGGGTGCGCCCAGCGCACACCGTGGGTATCCATGATCGTGACGAAGGTGACGTCGGTGTCCCGGCGCACCTTCTCCGCATACGGCTGGAGCCGGGCGGTGGGGTCCTTGGACCGTGCGGCCTCGGCGACCGACGGGGAGTCGGCGACGGCCACCGCGGCGGCCGTCGCCCGCTGCCGCGCGGCCACCACCGCCTGCTCGCGGTCGGTGACGTAGGCGAAGACGGCGCATCCGGCCACCAGGGCGGCGACCAGCACGACCTGCATCGCGAAGAGCTGGCCGGCCAGGCTCCGGGGGTGGGGGATGCGCATGGACATCAGTCTGCACACGCATCTTTGTATGAACGAAATGAACGGAAGGGTGACCCCCGTCACAGGGGTGGGGCATAGTCGCCGGGACCGTTCAAGGCGGTGTGCGAGCCGCACACAGTACAGCGCCGGGACAGTTGGACGGCTGATCAGAAGGAGGCAGCACCGTGGCTGCGGACACCACGCCGCCCGCATCCGGGCGTACGGAGCCGGATGGGACGAAGCCGAAGAAAGAAAGGATTCACTACCTTTACCTCGCCGTCATCGGCGCGGTGGCGCTCGGCATCCTGGTGGGCTTTGTGGCCCCCGATACGGCGGTGGAGCTCAAGCCGATCGGCGAAGGCTTCGTCAACCTGATCAAGATGCTGATCTCGCCGATCATCTTCTGCACGATCGTGCTCGGGGTCGGCTCGGTGCGCAAGGCCGCGAAGGTCGGCGCGGTCGGCGGTCTCGCGCTCGGCTACTTCATGCTGATGTCGACCGTGGCCCTCGCCATCGGCCTGGTCGTCGGCAACTTCCTGGAGCCGGGCAGCGGCCTGCACATGAGCCATGACGCGGCCGAAGCCGGGCAGAGCCAGGCCGAGGGTGCCTCCGAGTCGACGGCGGACTTCCTGCTCGGGATCATCCCGAAGACGCTGGTCTCCGCCTTCACCGAGGGCGAGGTGCTGCAGACCCTGTTCGTGGCCCTCCTCGCGGGCTTCGCCCTGCAGGCGATGGGCAAGGCCGGCCAGCCGGTGCTGCGCGGCATAGGCCACATACAGCAGCTCGTCTTCAAGCTGCTGTCGATGGTCATGTGGGCCGCTCCGGTGGGCGCCTTCGGCGCGATCGCCGCCGTGGTCGGCGAGACCGGCCTTGACGCGCTCAAGGCGCTCGCGGTCATCATGGTCGGCTTCTACGTCACCTGTGTGCTGTTCGTGTTCCTCGTCCTCGGGACGATCCTGCGGCTGGTCGCGGGAGTGAACATCTTCCTGCTGCTGAAGTACCTGGCGCGAGAGTTCCTGCTGATCCTGTCGACCTCGTCCTCCGAGTCGGCGCTGCCGCTGCTCATCGCGAAGATGGAGCACGCGGGGGTCAGCAGGCCGGTCGTCGGCATCACCGTCCCCACCGGCTACTCGTTCAACCTGGATGGCACCGCCATCTATCTCACCATGTCCTCGCTGTTCATCGCCGAGGCCATGGGCGAGCCGCTCTCCATAGGCCAGCAGATATCCCTCCTCGTCTTCATGATCGTCGCGTCGAAGGGTGCCGCCGGTGTGACCGGCGCGGGCATGGCGACGCTGGCGGGCGGTCTGCAGTCGCACCGGCCCGAACTGGTCGACGGCGTCGGCCTCATCGTCGGCATCGACCGCTTCATGAGCGAGGCCCGGGCCCTCACCAACTTCGCGGGCAACGCGGTCGCGACCGTCCTGGTCGGCACCTGGACCAAGGAGATCGACAAGGAGCGGATGAACGAAGTCCTGGGCGGGCGGCTGCCGTTCGACGCCGAGGGCTTCGCCCGCCACGGCGGCGGCCACGGCCCGGCCGCCGACGACTCCGACGGGGCCGAGGGCAAGTCCCTCCCCGAGCGGCGTGACGGTGACACGGCGAAGGAGCACGTGCCCGCCTGACACCTTGTGCGCGCCGCGGCCCTGCCCTCCTGAATCGGGGCAGGGCCGCGGGCGTTTCACAGGCACATACGTTGCGCGCACACGGCGAATGGCGCCCCGCGTCTTCCCCCCGTTGGAAGACGCGAGACGCCGCCATTGGCTACGCCGCCACTGCCCTTTGGCGGTCCTTTCGGCGCCGAAGGCGCCTCAGCGCTCGCCGTCCGGCGCGCGGCGCAGCTGTTCCGGGAGGGCCGTCCATTCGGGGCCCTCGTGCAGGGGTTTGACCCAGGCGATGTTGCCGCCGGTGTCGACGTAGGCGACGCGGCCCATGGCCTCGCGTTCGAGGTCGTAGACGAGCTCGCCGATCCGAGGTGTGCTTCGTGTTCCTTCAGCCGTGGTCATGAGCCGCCTCCTCGGCACCTCACTGCCATGCTGTCCCCCGTTCATTGGTGGATGAGGGCCCCGGACCGGACACTTCCGGTTCGGTCGCCGCCGCCGCGGTGACCGGGTGACCTTCTGGTGCCCATGGGGCCCTCGATGACCGTAGGGTGCTACGAGCCGCTGATATCCCGCTGATGCCTCGCTGACCCGAACCCGTGGGTAGGCTTCCACATGGTCACAGTGAAATCTCTGGTACCAACGGGGGCAGTGTGTGGATGGGACCGAGTTTCGCCTGTTGGGACCGGTCGGAATATGGCAGAGCGAGCGTCTCCTGGGGCCGACCGCCGCGCAGCAGCGGTCTGTTCTGGCGATGCTGCTGATGGCCACCGGCCGCGTGGTGTCCGTCGACAGGCTGGTGTTGGCAGTATGGGGCGAGGACCCGCCGGGGTCCGCGCGAAACGCCGTGCAGGTGCAGATTTCCAAGCTGCGGCGGATCCTTTCCGCCTTGCCCGGGGCCGAGTTGACGACATCGGCGAAGGGCTATTCCCTGACCGTCGCGCGTGAGCAGGTCGATCTGCACCGGTTCCGCGATCTGGTGCGGGCGGCGCGGGAGGCTCCCAAGGGCAGCGGGGCTGCCGGGGCCGCAGGGTCGGCCACCGGAGCCGCCGGGTCGACTGCCGGGTCCGCCGAGGGCGCCGAGGACCGGGCCGGGGAGCTGCTGCGCGCCGCGCTGCAGTTGTGGCGCGGGCCCGCGCTGGCGGATGTCGCGGGCGGCTGGCTCCCCGACACCCTGGGCGCCGGGCTGGAGGAGGAGCGGCGTACGGCGGTCGAGGAGCTCGCCGCGATCGATCTGCACTCCGGACGGCACCACGAGGCCGCCACGGAGCTGTCCGCCCTGGTGGCCGAACACCCCTTGCGGGAGCGCTCGGTGGCGCTGCTGATGGAGGCGCTACGGCGCGGCGGCCGGCGGGCCGACGCCCTGGCGCTCTTCCGCTCCACCCGACGGAGGTATGTGGAGGAGCTGGGCATCGAGCCCGGCGACGAGTTGCAGAGGCTCCACCGGGAGGCACTCGAGGACAGCCGGGATGGCCGGGACGGCCGTGAGAGTCGAGACGGCCGTGAGAGTCGAGACGGCCGGGACATTCGGGGCGGCCGGTCCGGGGATCCGTCGGGGCCGCCCGGATCGTACGGGAGCGCTCCCGCGGCGGCGGCACCCTCCGACGCGATGCCGGTCCCGGCCCCCGCCCCGGAGGGCGTCCCGGCCGCCGACGAGGCGCCCGAGCCCAGCACCGGGTCCGTCACCGGGGCCGGCGACGAGCCCATCGTCGTACCCACCTCCGCCGCCGGTTCGCCCACCGCCAGTCCACTCGCCACCGTCCCCGAGCCGATCTCCGTCATCACCGCCGTACCGCAGCAACTCCCCTCCGACGTCGCCCACTTCACCGGCCGCGAACGCGAACTGGCCGGGCTGGACGCCCTGCTGCACGCGGGTTCGGGTGAGGGCGGCGGACGGGCGCCCACGGCCGCGATGATCACCGTGATCGCGGGCAGCGGCGGCCTCGGCAAGACGACCCTCGCGGTGCACTGGGCCCACCGCGTCCGCGACCGGTTCCCCGACGGTCAGCTCTATCTGAACCTGCGCGGTTTCGGCCCCACCGACTCGGCCATGGCCGTCGCCGAGGCCGTACGGAGCCTCCTGGACGCCTTCCAGGTGCCCGCCCACCGGATCCCCGCGACCGTCGAGGCGCAGACCGCCCTGTACCGGAGCCTGGTGGCCGACCGCCGGATGCTGATCCTGCTCGACAACGCCCGTGACGCCGAGCAGGTGCGGCCCCTGCTGCCCGGTTCCCCCGGCTGTCTGGTAGTGCTGACCAGCCGTAACGAGCTCACCAGCCTGGTCGTCGCCGAGCAGGCCCAGCCGCTGCCGCTGGATCTGCTCGACCGCGCGGAGGCGCGCGAGCTGCTGATCAGCAGGGTGGGCGCCGAGCGGGTGGCCGCCGAACCCGATGCCGTGGCCGAGGTGATCACGGTGTGCGCCGGGCTGCCGCTCGCGCTCGCCATCGTCGCCGCCCGCGCCGCCGCCCACCCCCGCTTCGGCCTGGAGGCGCTCGCCGGGGAGCTGCGCGACGCCCGCGGCAGCCTCGACGCGTTCGAGGGCGGGGACGCCACCACCGATGTCCGGGCCGTCTTCTCCTGGTCGTACCACACCCTGGGCCCCGACGCCGCCCGGCTGTTCCGGCTGCTGGGCGTCCACCCGGGCCCCGACATCGCGGCCCCGGCCGCCGCCAGCCTGGTGGGGGTCCCGGTCCCGCAGGCCCGTCGGCTGCTGATCCAGCTCACCCGGGCGCATCTGATCACCGAACGCGCCCCGGGCCAGTACGGCTTCCACGATCTGCTGCGCGCCTACGCCGTGGAGCTCACCCGGGCGTACGACGGGCAGGACGAGCGCCACACCGCGCTGCACCGGCTGCTCGACCACTATCTGCACACCGCCGTGGCCGCCGGGGCGGCCTTCACCCCGCACCGGGAGCCGATCGCGGTCGAGCCGGTCCGGCCCGGGGTCAGCGTCGGGGAGTTCACGGGGCACGCACAGGCACTGCTCTGGTTCGGCCTCACCTATCCGGCGCTGATCGCGGCGCTGCAGCAGGCCGCCGAGACCGGATTCGACACCCACGCCTGGCAACTGGCCTGGTCGCTGATGGAGTTCCTGGACCAGCGCGGCCACTGGCACGATCAGCGCACCGTCCACCGGACCGCCCTGGGCTCGGCCCACCGCATCCGCGATCTCACCGGCCAGGCCCACGCCTGCTACGGCCTGGGCCTCGCCGATCTGCGGATGGGCCGCTACGACCGGGCCCGTGGCCATCTGGTGCGCGCCCTGAACCTGCACCGCGAGACCGGCAACGCCGTCGGCCAGGCCCTGGCCCATGGCGCGCTCAACTTCGCCGGTGAGCGGGAGGGCCGCCATGACGAGGGGCTGTACCACGCGCTGCGCGCCCTGAAGCTGTACCGGGCGGCGGGCCACCGCAGCGGCGAGGCGTACGCGATGAACAACGTCGGCTGGGCCTACGCCATGCTGGGCGACTTCCGGCAGACCCTCGTCCACTGCGAGAAGGCGCTGAACATGATGCGGGAGGCGGGGGACAGGCGCGGGGAGTCCGCGGCCTGGGACAGCCTCGGCTACGCGTATCAGCACGTCGGCGACCACCAGCAGGCCATCAGTTGCTACCGGCACGCCGTGGAGCTGCGGCACGGGCGGGGCGAGCAGGTCCGGGAGGCCGAGTCCCTGCACCGGCTCGGCAGCGCGCAGCTCGCCGCCGGGGACCGGGCCGGGGCCCGCCACAGTTGGCAGCGGGCCCTGACCCGTTTCGACGCCCTCGGCCACCCCGACGCCCAGCGGCTTCGGGACGGGCTCACCCGGCTGGGCGGGCCCGACGGCTGACGGGACGTAGGGATCAGGCGGGGCGGCTCAGGCGGGCCGCAGCCAGATCGTGGCCAGCGGCGGCAGCACCGGCAGGATGCTCGCGGGTCGCCCGTGCCACCCCGTGGGCTCGGCCTTCAGCGGCTCGGCGTTGGCCACGCCGCTGCCGCCGTAGCGCCCGTCGTCGGTGTTCAGTACCTCGCGCCACACCGGCACCGCCTCTGGCGCCCCGATGCGGTACTCCTGGCGGACCACCGGGGAGAAGTTGCTGATGGCGAGCAGCGGGGAGCCGTCGGCGTCGAGGCGGAGGAAGGCGAAGACATTGTCCTCGCGGGCGTCGCCCTCGATCCAGGAGAAGCCCTCGGGGTCGGTGTCCCGCTGCCACAGCGCGGGCGTGGCCGCGTACACCTGGTTGAGGTCGCGGACCAGATCGCGGACGCCCCGGTGGTCGGGCTCGGCGGAGTACGACGGGTCCAGCAGCCACCAGTCGGGCCCGTGCGCCTCCGACCACTCGGCGCCCTGGGCGAACTCCTGGCCCATGAAGAGCAGTTGCTTGCCCGGGTGGGCCCACATGAAGCCGAGGTAGGCGCGGTGGTTGGCGCGCTGCTGCCACCAGTCGCCGGGCATCTTCGACACCAGGGCCCGTTTGCCGTGCACCACCTCGTCGTGCGAGATCGGCAGCACATAGTTCTCGCTGTACGCGTACACCATCGAGAAGGTCATCTCATGGTGGTGGTAGGCGCGGTGCACCGGCTCATGTGCGAGATAGCCCAGCGAGTCGTGCATCCACCCCATGTTCCACTTCAGCCCGAAGCCGAGGCCGCCGAAGCCGCTGGGGCCCACATGGTGGGTGGCGCGGGTGACCCCGTCCCACGCGGTCGACTCCTCGGCGATGGTGATCACACCCGGGCAGCGGCGGTAGACGGTCGCGTTCATCTCCTGGAGGAAGGCGACCGCGTCCAGGTTCTCCCGGCCGCCGTGCGCGTTGGGCGTCCACTGGCCGGGCTCGCGGGAATAGTCGAGGTAGAGCATGGAGGCGACGGCGTCCACCCGCAGACCGTCGATATGGAACTCCTCGCACCAGTAGACGGCGTTCGCCACCAGGAAGTTGCGCACCTCCGTGCGCCCGTAGTCGAACTCCAGCGTGCCCCAGTCGGGATGCGCGGCCCGCAGCGGATCCGCGGGCTCGTACAGCGGACGGCCGTCGAACTCGGCCAGCGCCCAGGCGTCCTTGGGGAAATGTGCGGGCACCCAGTCCACGAGCACCCCGATGCCCGCCCGGTGCAGCGCGTCCACCAGGTGCTTGAAGTCGTCGGGGGTGCCCAGCCGGGCCGTGGGCGCGTAGAACCCGGTGACTTGATAGCCCCAGGAGCCGCCGAAGGGGTGCTCGGCCACCGGCATCAGCTCGACATGGGTGAAGCCGAGGTCCTTGACGTACGCCGGGAGCTGCTGCGCGAGCTGCCGGTAGGTCAGCCCCGGCCGCCACGACGGCAGATGCACCTCGTAGACGGAGAACGGCAGCTCATGGACGCGCCCGCCCTCCCGGCGCGCCATCCACGCCTCGTCCCCCCAGCGGTGGTGCGAGGCATGGACGACGGAGGCGGTGGCGGGCGGGCACTCGGTGCGCCGCGCCATCGGGTCGGCGCGCAGGGAGTGGCCGCCGTCGTGCCGGGTGATCTCGAACTTGTACAGCGCGCCCTCGCCGACACCGGGCAGGAACAGCTCCCACACGCCGCTGCCACCGAGCGAGCGCATCGGCAGCGCGGTGCCGTCCCAGTAGGTGAAGTCGCCGGTCAGCCGCACCCCGAGGGCATTGGGAGCCCATACGGTGAAGCGGGTGCCGGACACGTCCTGGTGGGTCATCGGATGCGCGCCGAGCGCCCGCCACAGCTCCTCGTGGCGGCCCTCGCCGATGAGGTGCAGATCGAGTTCGCCGAGGGTGGGCAGGAAGCGGTACGGGTCGTGCAGCTCCAGCTCGGCGTCCTCGTACGTCACCAGCAGCCGGTAGTCCGGGATCTCCCGCAGCGGCAGCACCCCGGAGAACAGCCCGTCCCCCTCGGCCCGCAGCCGGGCGCGCAGCCCGGCGGCGGCGACGGTCACCGAGCGGGCGTACGGGCGCAGGCAGCGGAAGAGCACACCGCCACGCACGGGGTGGGCGCCGAGCAGGTCGTGCGGTGCGTGATGTGCCCCGGACAGCAGCCGCCGCCGCTCCTCGTCCCCGAGCGCGGGCGCGGGCCGCACACCGTGCTCGTCGTACGCCACGTCAGCCTGCCCGCCGCCCCCGGCCACGGGCCGCCCGGCGACACGCGACGGCTCGGCCGCACCGTCGGTCTCCTCGTGCCGCGCCTGGTCCGCACGCGCCGCGCGGGGCACGGGCGGGGCACCGTAGGACACCCGCGCCTCGTGGCCGGGGTGGCCGCGGTCGGCGGCCTCCTGCCGGTTCGCCGTCGTGGCGGCCGAGTCGGGAGATTCCCGGTGGGGCGCGGGCTTGATGCCCGCCGACTCGGCGGACGCGGGGTCCTCCCGGGGGGACGGAGCCCGCCCCGGGGCGTCCTCGGGGGCGGGGCGCTGGTCGGGGCGTGGACGCCCGGCCGCTGAGGCCGCCTCGCGGGGCCCGGCCGCAGGGGCGGTCTCCTGTGCCGGGGCGGGAGCCGTCTCGGAGCCGTCCGGGCCGGGGGACGCGGTCGGCGCCGGGCGCTCCGCGCTCCCGCGCGACTCCGGGTCGTGGCGCGCCGGGGTCTCGGGGGCCGGGCGCTCGGCGCGGGGCTCGGGCTGCGGGTGAGGGCGGCCCGGGAGAAAAGTCGGTGGGACTGCCGGGACCGCCGGGGCCGCCGGACCGGTCGTGGCGCCGGTGGCGGCGGGTGGGTGGCCCGGTCCCTCGTCGGACGGGTGCTGGCCGGACGGCGGTCGTGCGGTCACGGGGTGGTCCTCCCGGAGGTGTCGGGCGTCGGACGGTCGGAAGCGGGGAAACGGACGGGGACTGTGGGGCGGCGGTCCGTGGGAGCCGGAGCCCGGGGCCGGGCCGGGGCCGCTGCCGCCCGTGGCCCCATGGGTCAGGCGCGGGCGGTGGCGAGGCGGCGGATCGCGGTCATCGGGACCGAGAGCCAGTCGGGGCGGTGCCGCGCCTCGTAGAGCACCTCGTAGACGGCCTTGTCGGTCTCATGGGCGCGCAGCAACTCCGGCTCGTCGCGCGGATCGGTGCCGGACGCCTCCGCATAGCCCGCGCAGTACGCGGCGCGGGTGCGGCCCGCCCACTCCTGCGGGCGCTCATGGCGTCCCACGGCCGCCGCGTAATCGAAGGACCGCAGCATGCCCGCGATATCGCGCACCGGCGGCTGCGGGCGGCGGCGCTCGGCCAGCGGACGGGACGGCTCGCCCTCGAAGTCGATCAGCGACCACCGCCCGCCTCCGCCTCCGCCTCCGTCGCCGTCCTCGGTCAGCAGCGCCTGCCCCAGGTGCAGATCGCCGTGGATGCGCTGGGCCGCCCAGGTGCGGCCCGCGCGCCCCAGCGCGGCCAGGTCCTCGTACGCGCCGTGCAGCTCCGCGCGGTACGGCTGGAGGGCGGGCACCGCGGCGGCGGCCGAGTCGAGGCGCTCGCTCATGGCGGCGGCGAGATGCTCGATCTGCGGGCGGCGCAGCACGGAGGTGGGCAGGGCGCGGGCCATCGCCAGATGGGCCTCGGCGGTCGCATGCCCCAGCGCGCGGGCGGCGTCGGTGAAGTCGCGCCCGGCGGCCAGGGCGTCGAGCGCGAGCTGCCAGCCGTCCCGGGAACCGGTCAGGAAGGGCTGCAGCACCCCCAGGGTGAAGGGCTCCGCCGGTGGCCCGGCGCCCTCGGCCGGCGGCTCGGCCTCGAACCAGGCGACGGGTGCGGGTACCCGGGTGCAGCCGGTGTGGGCGAGCGCGAGGGGGAGTTCGAGGTCGGGGTTGGTGCCGGGGCTGACCCGGCGGAAAAGTTTGAGAATAAACGTATCGCCATAGATCACCGAGGAGTTGGACTGCTCGGCGGTCATCACCCGGGGCGGCAGCGCGGAGGGGATCACGCTGGACGGCTCCCGTACGAAGCGCAGCGGGCCGAGCCGCCCGGGCATCCGCAGCCGCTCCAGCAGCAGCGTGGTGAGCCGGGGGTCGAACAGCGCCTCGTACACCGTCTGCCCGTCCAGCGGCCCGCCGCTGGGCCGGCCGATGAGCGCGGGGGCGAGCGGCGGCGGAAGGGCGGGGCGCGCCCCGAGCAGGAGCTGGTAGCAGTCGCTGGCCGCCGCCCCGCGCCGGTGGCCGCAGCCGAAGCCGTGCCGGTGGCCGGGCGGCTCCGGCTGCTGGGCGCGGATCAGCAGATGGAGCAGCCCGGGCATGCCGCCGCCCGCCCGCCACGGCAGCAGCTCGGTCGCGGAGACCAGCGCGAAGCCGGTGACGGGACGGCCCTTGCCCGCGAACCAGCGCTGGCGGGGCAGCCACTCGGCGAGCAGCGGCGCGAGCGAGGCGAGCAGCCCGGACGGGCCCGCGGCCGTGGTGGTGCGAGTGGCGGACGTCGGGGGCTGATCCCGTGGTACGGCGGTCGGCGGGTGTTGTGCCCCCCGGGAGAGCGGAGCTTCCGGCATGGCGTCGCGTCCTTTCCCCGGGCACACGACAGATCAGGGCAAAGTGTCCCGGATTGCGGCATTGACTGTGCGACGGTGCGGGACGTGTCGGGCGAGGATCGTCCGTACGGCGAGCTCGGTGTACGCGATCGGGTCCGCCGGTGGCGCATGTGAGTACAGAGTGCCCATGACGGGGGGTCGAAAACGCCCGTACGCGCCCGAGATGGACGCGTACGGACGAGCGAGAGCCGGAGCGAGGGCCGGAGCGAGGGCCGGAGCGAGGGCCGCGCCCCGGCCGAAACCGGGTGGCCCGGCATCAGACATCCGGCCCGGCGTCGGCTCAGTCGGTCCAGTGCCCCATCGCTTCGTTGCGCCGCAGCCGGAACCAGTAGAAGCCATGGCCGGCCATGGTCAGTAGATACGGCAGCTCCCCGATGGCCGGGAAGCGGACCCCGCCGATCAGCTCGACCGGATGGCGGCCGGCGAAGGACTGCAGATCCAGCTCGGTGGGCTGGGCGAAGCGCGAGAAGTTGTTCACGCACAGCACCAGGTCGTCCTCGCCGTCCCGGGTGGAGGGGGCCTCGCGCAGGAAGGCGAGGACGGCCGGGTTGGAGGACGGCAGCTCGGTGAAGGAGCCGAGCCCGAAGGCGGGGTTCTGCTTACGGATCTCGATCATCCGGCGGGTCCAGTGCAGCAGCGAGGACGGGCTGCTCATGGCCGCCTCGACATTGGTGACCTGATAGCCGTAGACCGGGTCCATGATGGTCGGCAGGAACAGCCGCCCCGGATCGCAGGAGGAGAAGCCCGCGTTGCGGTCGGGGGTCCACTGCATGGGGGTGCGCACGGCGTCGCGGTCGCCGAGCCAGATGTTGTCACCCATGCCGATCTCGTCGCCGTAGTAGAGGATCGGGGAGCCGGGCAGGGACAGCAGCAGCGCGGTGAACAGCTCGATCTGGTTGCGGTCGTTGTCCAGCAGGGGGGCCAGTCGTCTGCGGATGCCGATGTTGGCCCGCATTCTGGGGTCCTTGGCGTACTCCGCGTACATGTAGTCGCGCTCTTCGTCGGTGACCATCTCCAGCGTCAGCTCGTCGTGGTTGCGCAGGAAGATGCCCCACTGGCAGCCGGAGGGGATGGCCGGGGTCTTGGCGAGGATCTCCGAGACCGGATAGCGGGACTCGCGCCGCACCGCCATGAAGATGCGCGGCATCACCGGGAAGTGGAAGGCCATATGGCATTCGTCGCCGCCCGCCGCGAAGTCGCCGAAGTAGTCGACGACGTCCTCCGGCCACTGATTGGCCTCGGCCAGCAGCACGGTGTCGGGGTAGTGGGCGTCGATCTCGGCCCGGACGCGCTTGAGCAGCTCATGGGTGCGCGGGAGGTTCTCGCAGTTGGTGCCCTCCTCGGCATACAGATACGGGACGGCGTCGAGCCGGAATCCGTCGATGCCCAGGTCCAGCCAGAAGCGCAGAGCGGCCAGTACCTCCTCCTGGACGGCCGGGTTCTCGAAGTTGAGGTCCGGCTGGTGCGAGAAGAAGCGGTGCCAGTAGTACTGCTTGCGTACCGGATCAAAGGTCCAGTTGGACGCCTCGGTGTCGACGAAGATGATCCGCGCGTCCTGGTACTGCTTGTCGTCGTCGGCCCATACGTAGTACTCGCCGTACGGTCCGTCCGGGTCGCTGCGGGACTCCTGGAACCACGGATGCTGGTCGCTCGTGTGGTTGATGACAAAGTCGATGATCACGCGCATCCCGCGCTGATGCGCGGCGTCGACGAACTCCACGAAGTCCGCGAGGTCCCCGAACTCCGGCAGTACGGCGGTGTAGTCCGAGACGTCATAGCCGCCGTCGCGCAGTGGTGAGGCGAAGAACGGCGGCAGCCACAGGCAGTCCACGCCCAGCCACTGCAGATAGTCCAGCTTGGCCGTCAGGCCCTTGAGGTCGCCGACGCCGTCCCCGTTGCTGTCCTGGAAGGAGCGGACCAGGACCTCGTAGAAGACGGCGCGCTTGAACCAGTCGGGATCACGGTCCTTCGCGGGCGTGTCCTCGAATGTGTCCGGTACGGGCTCGTTGACGATCATGTTGTGGGTGACCCTCCGATCGGTGAGGACGGTCGCAGGGACAGCACATGTGCCGGAGCCACCTCACGCCCCGGCTCCAGGCGCACGTAGTTGTCCCTGCCCCAGTGATAGGTCTCGCCGGTGAGCTCGTCGCGCACCGGGACGGACTCATGCCACTCGAGGCCGAGTTCCGGCATGTTCAACGAGACCGTCGCCTCCTGGGTGTGGTGAGGGTCCAGGTTGACGACCGTGATCACACACGAGTCGCCCGCGCGCTTGGAGTAGACGATGACGGAATCGTTGTCGGCGTGGTGGAATCTGAGGTTGCGCAGCCGCCGCAGGGCGGGATGGCGGCGGCGCAGCCGGTTCAGCCGGGTGAGCAGCGGGGTGATCGTTCTGCCCTCGCGCTCGGCCGCCGCCCAGTCGCGCGGCCGCAACTGGTACTTCTCCGAGTCCAGGTACTCCTCGCTGCCCGCGCGCACCGGGGTGTTCTCGCACAGTTCGTAGCCCGCGTAGACGCCCCAGGTGGGGGAGAGGGTGGCGGCGAGCACGGCCCGCGCCTCGAAGGCGGGGCGGCCGCCCTCCTGGAGGTGGGCCTGGAGGATGTCGGGGGTGTTGACGAAGAAGTTGGGCCGCATCCAGGCGGCCGCGTCCCCGGCCAGCTCGGTGAGGTAGTCGGTGAGCTCCTGTTTGGTGTTCCGCCAGGTGAAGTAGGTGTACGACTGGTGGAAGCCGACCGCGCCGAGGGTGTTCATCATCGCCGGGCGGGTGAACGCCTCGGCGAGGAAGAGGACATCGGGGTGGGTGCGGTGGATGTCGCCGAGCACCTTCTCCCAGAAGACCACCGGTTTGGTGTGCGGATTGTCCACGCGGAAGATCCGCACCCCGTGCTCCATCCAGAAGCGCAGCACCCGCTCGGTCTCCCGGACCAGGCCGTGGAAGTCCCGGTCGAAGGCGATCGGATAGATGTCCTGGTACTTCTTGGGCGGGTTCTCGGCGTACGCGACGGTGCCGTCGGCGCGCTGGTGGAACCACTCGGGGTGCTCGGTGACCCAGGGGTGGTCCGGGGAGCACTGGAGCGCGAAGTCCAGCGCGACCTCCATCCGCAGTTCACGGGCGCGCGCCACGAAGTGGTCGAAGTCCTCCAGGGTGCCGAGGTCCGGGTGGATGGCGTCATGGCCGCCGTCGGCCGAGCCGATGGCCCAGGGGGAGCCCACGTCGAAGGGGCCGGCGGAGAGCGTGTTGTTGGGGCCCTTGCGGTAGGCGGTGCCGATGGGGTGGATCGGCGGCAGATAGACGACGTCGAAGCCCGCGGCGGCGAGGGCGGGCAGCCGCTCGGCGGCGGTGCGCAGGGTGCCGCTGAGCGGCCGCCGCCCCTCGGCCACCCTGGCCCCCTCCGAGCGCGGGAAGAGCTCGTACCAGGACCCGAACAGCGCACGCTCCCGGTCCACCTGGAGCGGCATGGGGCGCGAGGAGGTGACCAACTCCCGCAGCGGGTGGCGGTCGAGGGCCTCGGTCACATCGGGCGCGAGCGCGGCGGCGAGCCGGTCGGCCACCGGGCGGCGCTCGTCGCGCAGCCCGTCGACGGCCGCCAGGACCGCCTCCCGGCCGTCGTTCTTGGGCACTCCGGTGGCGGCCCGCTCATGCAGCCGGGCCCCCTCCTCCAGGACCAGATCGGTGTCGATCCCGGCCGGGATCTTGATCCGGGCGTGGTGGCGCCAGGTGGCGATCGGATCGCTCCATGCCTCGACCGTGTACGTCCAGCGGCCGGGCGCGCCGGGGGTGACCTCGGCGCCCCAGCGGTCGGTGCCGGGGGCGAGTTCGCGCATCGGGGTCCAGGGGCCCGAGCGCCCGGACGGATCGCGGAGGACCACATTGGCGTTGACCGCGTCATGGCCCTCCCGGAACACGGTGGCGCTGACCTCGAAGGTCTCGTCCACCACCGCCTTGGCGGGGCGGCGGCCGCAGTCGATCAGCGGGCGGATATCCAGAATGGGAATGCGACCGATCATAGGATCACCTGACGGCGTTGCGGATGGAGACGCTAGGGCGGCTTTTGTCCTTTGTATCGGTTTTGCCGCCGGGCGATGGGTTGCGGGCATGACAGCTCCTGTCCGCGTTCACTCTGGTGGGCGGATGAGGTCGGCCATGGGGGGAGCGCGTGGAAAGCCTTCCCCTGTGGAACGGGGAGACAATCCGGGTTCCCGTGAACTACCGGTCCGTAACGCCGGGTGCATGAATCGACCCCGCCCGTAGGCGGGGCCGTCCACGCGATGCGTTCTGTCGCTACGTCAGTTGGCCACCCGCAGCAGACGGTTCGGTGAGCCCGCACCCGCGCCGCGCACCCGGCCCCTGCTCGCCTCGGCTATCAGCGCCGCGCCGACCTGGGCCGGAGTGGCGAAGGGGTGGTCGGACAGGTACAGCGCGGCGGCGCCCGCGACATGCGGGGCCGCCATCGAGGTGCCCGACAGCGTCCTGGTCGCCGTATCGCTCGCGTTCGAGGCCGAGACGATCCGGTCGCCGGGCGCGAACAGGTCAATTCCGGGGCCCCAGTTGGAGAAGCCCGAGCGCCGGTCGGCGCGGTCGGTCGAGCCGACCGTGAGCGCCCGCGCCACCCGGCCCGGTGAGAAGGAGGCGGCGGGCCGGTCCTGATTGCCCGCCGCCACGGTGAAGACCAGACCGGCGGCGATCCCCGTCCGCACCGCCGCGTCCCATTCGGGCAGCGGGGTGGCCGCCGCCGAACCCAGGCTCAGATTGACCACCGCGGGCCGCCTGGCGTGTCGCAGCACCCAGTCCATTCCGGCCAGCACCTGGGCGATGGTGCCCTCGCCCCGGTCGTCCAGCACCCGGACCGCCACGATCGCGGCCTTCTTCGCCACGCCATAGCGGGTGCCCGCCGCCGTGGCGGCCACATGGGTGCCATGGCCGTTGCCGTCCTCGGCCACCGGATCGTCGTCCACGAAGTCCCAGCCGGAACGGGCCCGGCCGCCGAAGTCCTCATGGGAGGCGCGGACCCCGGAGTCGATGACATAGATCGTGGTCCCGCGCCCGCCGCCGCCGGGCGCGGTGTACGCCCCGTCCGGCGGCCGGTCCGGCTGGTCGATCCGGTCCAGGCCCCACGGCGGCCGCGCCTGGGCGCGGGGCGGGGCCATCCGCCGCACCCGGGTCCACCGCAGGGACACCCGCTCGTCCCGGGCCACCGAGGCGATGCGCCGATCGGCCGCCAGCCGCCCGGCCTGCGCCGCGCTCGCCCGTACCGCATAGCCGTTGAGCGCGGAGCCGTAGACCCGGCGCACCCGCGCCCCGTACCGCTCGACCAGCGCCCGGCCCGCCCCGGACGCCGCCGCGGGCGCTCCCGCGCCCCGCTTCAGGGCGACGATATAGCCGTGGGTCCCCGCCCCGCCCGTGGCCTGGACCCCCTGCGCGGGAACGGTCTGGGTGGGCGACAGAGCCACCAGGACCACCGCGACGACGGCGGCCGGCGCCCCCACCCTGCGCCGGCGGCCCGCAGATGCGCATGCCATGGAGCGATCCCCTCCCCAACTTGACGGCGCTAGGGTCCTTCTGGCGGGTCTCCGTGGGAGAAGGAGCGGCGTCCGGTGCGTGCTCTCGGCGTGCCGCGCGGAAGCCCTCGTAGCGGAGCTACTTGGGTTTTCGCGCGGTGCGGCGAGAGGGCGTGCCGGGCGTCGCGACGCCGCGGAGATCCGTCAGAAGGACCCTAGCCTCGCGTGAGAGGAAAGATCCCGACAAGGGCGCATCAGGGGGCGTAAAACATGACGGCCTCCCGTGCCAGCAGCCGCAGCGCCGCCTCCGACGGCGAACCCGGCTCCGCCCCGTACATCAGCAGGCCCTGGCCCCCCGAGTCCGGCAGCCGGGTCATCTCGAAGTCCAGCTCCAGCGGCCCCACCAGGGGGTGGTGGAAGGACTTGGTGCCGAACGCGCACCGGCGCACCGGATGGCGCGACCACAGCGCCGCGAACTCCCCACTCTTCATGGTCAGTTCGCCGATCAGCTCGGCGAGCCGCCGGTCGTCGGGGTGCGCGCCCGCCGCCACCCGCAGGGAGGAGACCGCCCGCCGCGCCTCGCCCTGCCAGTCCGGATACAGCTCACGGGTGTGCGGATCGAGGAACAGCATCCGCTGGGTGTTGGGCCGGGCGCCGGGGTGCTCGGGTGCGTCGGCGGGCAGATGCCCGGCGATCAGGGCGTGCCCCAGCGGATTCCACGCCAGGACGTCGAAGCGCAGGTCGAGGACCACGGCCGGTACGCCGTCCATCGCGGCGATCAGCCGCCGGGTCGCCGGGCGCGCGGAGCCGGCGCGTGGCGCGGGACGGCGCCCGGTGCGCGGCGGACGGGCCAGATTGCTCAAGTGCGCCCGCTCGTCCTGGCTCAGCCGCAGCGCGCGGGCGATGGCGTCCAGCACCCCGTCCGAGGCGCCGGTGGACTGGCCCTGTTCCAGCCGGGTGTAGTACGCCACGCTCACCCCGGCAAGCTGCGCCAGCTCCTCGCGGCGCAGCCCCGGGACGCGGCGCCGGGTCCCGTACGCGACCAGGCCGACGTCCTCGGGGCGCAGCCCGGCGCGGCGGGTGCGCAGAAAACTTCCCAGCTCGGCAGGTGCGTCCATACCCACCAGTGTCCGGCACGGGCACGCGCCGTGCCTGTCCCTGTGAGGGTCAGGCACGGCGCGCGGCGGTCCGTGCTGTCCGTCCTATCCGGCGATCACCTGTAGGTGATGTCGGAGGTGCTGTATTTGCAGTAGGTGCCGTCGGGGCCGCTGCCGTTCTTGCTCGGCTCGGCGCCGGTGTTGTTCCCGATGTACTTCTGGCACGGGACGATCTTCTTGCTGCTGTCCCCGACGATGGTGATGCCGCGCAGGGTCAGCGAGTCGCCGTAGTTGGTGTTGATCCCGCCGATGACCTTGCCCGGGGCGGTGATCTCGGAGTTGCTCACATTGATGGTGCGCTTGTACTGCGACGAGCAGTTGCCACAGGAGCGGACGAAGGTGGAGAAGTCCTGGCCGGCGAAGTTCGAGATGTTGAGCGTGCCGCCGCCGTTGAACTGGAAGATCTTGTCCGCGGCCTTGCGGGCGCCGCCACCGATCACGTTGAACGTCTTGCCGGTGCCGCGGAAGGTGGCGGCGTCCTCGCCGACGTCCTCCCACCAGACGTTCTGCAGGGTGCAGCTCCCCTCGCAGTGGACGCCGTCGGCGGCCGGGGCGCCGAGGATGACGTTCTTCAGGGTCGCGCCGTCCTTCAGCTCGAACAGCGGGCCCTGGTCCTCCTCCTGGCCGTCCCCGCCGAGGTCGCCGGAGCCGTAGTAGCGCTTCATGCCGCCGTCGGTGGTCCCGCTGACGCTGATGGTCTTGGAGACCGCCTGCGGGGTGCCGCTGGGCGTGGGCCAGGTGGCGGCGGAGGCCGCGGGCAGGGTCAGACCGGTGGTGATCGCGCCCGCGGTGAGGGCGACGGCGCCGAGGACGCCGGCTATCGCGCGGTGCCTGGTGCGTTGTTCAGCCATGTCGGATCTCCTTGTCGGGGTGTGCGGCTGAGGTGATGGAGGTGTTTCAGGGGGTGGTGATGGTCGGCCGCGGCGGGGTCGCCATCTTGTTGCCGAGGAAGAAGCTCGGGTGCGGGGGCTGGTTGTAGGCCGTGTTCTGCCAGGCCAGCGCCTCGCGGTACTGCCGGTCGTGGAGCAGCGTGGTGATCTTCCGGTCGGTCTCGTACGGCGTGGAGTAGATCCGCAGCGCCTTGTTGTCGCTGGTCGGCCAGACCACCTCCTCGCGCCAGTCGCCGAGGATGTCGCCGGACAGCGACGGGGTGGCCTTGGTGCCGTTGTTGGAGTGCACCCCGGAGCCGGTGAGCTGCCGGGTGTCACCGGAGGTGCCGTACTTGTCGATATGCGTGCCGTCCAGCAGCTCACGCACCGGATCGCCGTCCCACCAGGCCAGGAAGTTGATCGAGGACGGCTTGCGGCCCTTGGCGCCGCCGCCCTCGTCGCGGATCTGGTCGTCCCGCGCGGACCACATCTCGGCGCCGTCGTTGCCCGCCCAGATGTCGCCGGCCGCGCCGCGCCCGTTGTCACCGCCCGACGCGGTCGACCACAGCACCTGGCCGGTGCGGGCGTCGGCGAAGTACGAGCCCGGCTTGGACGAGTCCTCGTCCACCTTGAAGTACTCCAGGCCCGGCCGCGCGGGGTCGAGGTCGCCGAGGTGGGCGGCGTCGCCGTGGCCGTTCTTGTTGGTCCACAGCGCCGAGCCGTTGTCGTCCACGGCCATCGAGCCGTAGACGATCTCGTCCCTGCCGTCGCCGTCCACGTCCCCGGTCGCCAGCGCGTGATTGCCCTGGCCGTCGTAGCCCTTGCCGGTGTTGGTGGAGCTGTTGGTGTCGAACGTCCACTGACGGGTGAGCTGCCCTCCGCTGAACCTCCAGGCGGAGATCACCGTGCGGGTGTAGTAGCCGCGCGCCTCGATCAGCGAGGGGGTGGAGCCGTTGAGATACGCCGTCCCGGCCAGGAAGCGGTCCACGCGGTTGCCGTAGTCATCGCCCCACGAGGAGACGGTGCCGCGCGGCGGGACGTAATCCACCGAGCTCATCGCGGCGCCCGTGCGCCCGTTGAACATCGTCAGATATTCGGGCCCGCTGAGCACATAGCCGCCGGAGTTGCGGTAGTCGGCGGACGCGCTGCCGATGGTCTTCCCGGCGCCGTCGACCGTGCCGTCCGCGGTCTTCATCGCGACCTCGGCCTGGCCGTCGCCGTCGTAGTCGTACACCTGGAACTGGGTGTAGTGGGCGCCGGAGCGGATGTTGCGGCCCAGGTCGATCCGCCACAGCCGCTGCCCCTGGAGGGTGTAGCCGTCCACGATGGTGTTGCCGGTGACGCCCGACTGGGAGTTGTCCTTGGCGTTGGTCGGCTGCCACTTGAGGACGAAGTCCAGATCGCCGTCGCCGTCGAGGTCGCCCACCGAGGCGTCATTGGCCTCGTAGGTGTAGTCCGAACCGCCCGCCGGCGGTGAGATCGGCACATCGTAGTACCCCGGGCGGAACTGGATCGCGCTCGGCGAGGCGGGCTGCTCGACCCCGCCCACGATGGCCCGCACGGTGTAGTCCGCGCTGTTGGGGGCGTCCTTGTGGAGGTAGTTGGCCGTAGTGATGGGGGAGGAGTTGACCTTGACGGCGCCCCGGTAGAGGTTGAACGTCACATCGTTCGGATCGGTGGCCAGCCAGCGCCAGCTCACCAGGTTGTCATTGCCGGTGTGCACGCTCACCAGCCCCCGGTCCAGCTTCTCCAGTTGGGCCGCGGCCTTGGTTCCGGCCGCTGGCGCCCCTTTGGTCTCGGCGGCCCCCGAGACGCCCGTCAGGGTGGTGACGGTCAGCGCGCCCGCCACGCCGACGGCGGCGAGCATCCGGCCGCGGGTCAGCGCCCTTCGCATCGGGGATCTGGGCGGATGGGCGGGGGGTGGAGTGTGCGAACTGTCCCGAGAGCGCACGCGGTCCTCCAAGGCATGGGGGGGAAGGTGTGCCCCCTAGTCGCCCCCTTGGCCGGAAAGGTTGCCGCCTTCGGGCCGACTTCTCGGGAGCGGGGCGAAACAGCCGAAACGGGGACTCCTCGGCCGCTACCGTCGGAGGGTGAAGGCCATTCGTCGATTCAGCGTGCGTCCCGTCCTTCCGGAGCCCCTGCGACCGCTCAACCGGCTGGCGCGCAATCTGCGCTGGTCCTGGCATCCCGAGACCCGCGACCTCTTCGAGTCCGTGGACCCCGAGGGATGGCGGGAATCGGGCGGGGACCCGGTACGGCTGCTGGGCGCCGTGCCCGTCTCCCGGCTCGCGGACCTCGCCGAGGACCGCTCCTTCCTGCGGCGTCTTACGGCGGCCGCGGACGATCTGCACGACTATCTGACCGGTCCGCGCTGGTACCAGGGGCGGACCGCCGCCGAGGACCGCGCGGGGCCGGGGTCCGGCGCGTCCGCGGCGTCTGGCGCATCCGGCGTACCTTCCGGCGGGTCCGCACCGTCCGTACCCCCAGGCGCATCCGTACCCTCCGTGTCCCCAGGCGCATCCGTACCCTCCGGACTGCCCGCCGCGATCGCCTACTTCTCGCCGGAGTTCGGGATCACCGCCGCCCTGCCCCAGTACTCGGGCGGCCTGGGCATCCTCGCCGGTGACCACCTCAAGGCCGCCAGCGACCTCGGCGTGCCCCTGATGGGCGTCGGACTGCTCTACCGCCACGGCTACTTCCGGCAGTCGCTCTCCCGCGAGGGCTGGCAGCAGGAGCACTATCCGGTCCTGGACCCCAACGAGCTGCCGCTCACCCAGCTCGGCGAGGCGGACGGCCGGCCCGTCCGGATCCCGCTCACCCTGCCCGGCGGCCGTCCCCTCCACGCCCGCGTCTGGCACGCCCAGGTGGGCAGGGTGCCGCTGCTGCTGCTCGACTCCGACGTGGAGGAGAACGGCCACGGTGAGCGCGAGGTGACCGACCGGCTCTACGGCGGCGGCAGCGAGCACCGGCTGTTGCAGGAGATGCTGCTGGGCATCGGCGGCGTCCGCGCCGTGCGCGCGTACTGCAGGCTCACCGGCCATCCCGATCCCGAGGTGTTCCACACCAACGAGGGCCACGCCGGATTCCAGGGCCTGGAGCGCATCCGCGAACTGATCGCCGACGGGGCCGACTTCGGCACCGCCCATGAGGCGGTGCGGGCCGGGACCGTCTTCACCACCCACACCCCCGTGCCCGCCGGTATCGACCGCTTCGACCGCGAGCTGGTCGCCCGCCACTTCGGTGACGACGCCGAGCTGCCGGGAATCGAGGTCGAGCGGGTCCTCGCGCTCGGCATGGAGACCTACCCCGGCGGTGAGCCCAACCTCTTCAACATGGCGGTGATGGGGCTGCGTCTGGCCCAGCGCGCCAATGGGGTGTCCACGCTGCACGGCCGCGTCAGCCGGGAGATGTTCGCCGGGCTCTGGCCCGGTTTCGATCCCGAGGAGGTGCCCATCACCTCCATCACCAACGGGGTGCACGCACCCACCTGGACGGCCCCCGAGGTCACCCGGCTCGGCGCCCGCCAGTTCGGCCACCTGCCCGACGCCGAGCTGTGGGAGCTGCGCCGCACCCTGCGCAAGCGGCTGGTCACCGAGGTCCGGCAGCGGCTGTACGACTCCTGGCGGCAGCGCGGCGCGGGCACCGCCGAGCTCGGCTGGATCGACGGGGTGCTCGATCCCGGCGTCCTCACCATCGGCTTCGCCCGCCGTGTCCCCTCCTACAAGCGGCTCACCCTGATGCTGCGCGACCCGGACCGGCTGATGGAGCTGCTGCTCCACCCCGAGCGGCCGATCCAGATCGTCGTCGCGGGCAAGGCCCACCCGGCCGACGACGGCGGCAAGCGCCTGGTCCAGGAACTCGTCCGCTTCGCCGACGACCCCCGGGTGCGCCACCGCCTGGTCTTCCTGCCCGACTACGGCATGGGCATGGCCCAGCAGCTCTACCCCGGCTGCGACGTCTGGCTCAACAACCCGCTGCGCCCGCTGGAGGCATGCGGCACCAGCGGCATGAAGGCCGCCCTGAACGGCTGTCTCAACCTCTCCGTCCTCGACGGCTGGTGGGACGAGTGGTACGAGCCGGACTTCGGCTGGGCCATCCCCACCGCCGACGGCGACGCCATCGACGAGACCCGCCGCGACGACCTGGAGGCCACCGCCCTCTACGACCTGCTGGAACGGCGGATCGCCCCGCGCTTCTACGACCACGGCCCGGCCGGCCTCCCCGGCCGCTGGATCGACATGGTCCGCCGCACCCTCACCACCCTCGGCCCCAAGGTCCTCGCGGGCCGCATGGTGCGCGAATACGTCGAGCGGCTCTACGCCCCGGCCGCCCGCTCCCACCGCGCACTGGACCCCGTGGCAGCAGCCGAACTGGCCACCTGGAAGTCCCGGGTCCGCGACGCCTGGCCGGGCGTCGCCGTCGACCACGTCGAGGCCCAGCTCACCCCACCCGCCCCCGGCGGCGCCGCCGAACTCGGCTCGACGCTCTCCCTGCGGGTCCGGGTGCGCCTCGCCGGACTGGCCCCGGCGGACGTGGAGGTCCAGGCGGTGGCGGGCCGGGTCGACGACACCGACCGCATCACCGACGCCACCCACGTCCCCCTCAAACCCACCACGGGCCCCGACACCGAAGGCCGCCGCCTCTACGAAGGCCCCCTGGCCCTCGACCGCACCGGCCCCTTCGGCTACACGGTTCGCATCCTCCCCACCCACCACCTCCTGGCCTCCGCAGCCGAGTTGGGCCTCACCGCGCTGCCCGGCGATTCCATGACCGAGGCGGCGGGAGTCCTGATGCGTTGAGCCTTCGGCGGCTAAACTGACCGTGGACCGTCCGGCACGGGGGAAAGTGCCATCCCATGCCCGACGTCTCGGGGTGCACGAAAAATGCCGGCCGCCGCCTATGCGGTGGCCGGAATTGCCGACGGTCCCGGAGGGCGATGCTCTCCGTCTGTTCGTATTGAGATCTTGGACGTCGGCAGGACCTCAGCTGACCACCGCAAGAGGTGGTCGGGCTGAGCTGCCTGCCGGGCCATCGGTTCGACCACCCGATCGAAGGGTTGAGAACTGGTGGACTGGGACACCGTCACCCTGCTCGTCCTCGCGGCCTTCGGCCTCGCCGGACTGATACTGACCCTGTCAGCAGAGCTCCTGTCCAAGATCCCGGCCGTCATCGAGGCATGGCGCCGGGTCCGGGCCACATGGCGCGGAGGCGACGATGGCTAGGCGGCCGGGCCGGAATCGAATGAGGCCATGGGCCATGCACCCGCGATCACCGTTTCTGATGGCGTCAGTGCGGATGGTGATCTACGGGCGAGTCAGACAGGCCCTCGCACGGGCGATGAGACGGTGCGCTTGGGCGCCGTAAGCGGCGGTCTCACTCAGCCGCTCCCAAACGCGCTTGTACAGGGCGACATCGTCTGCCGATTCGAGATGCAGCTCAGTGTTGATCGTCTCGACGATCACACGCTCGTCGTCGAAGATCCAGAAACCGTGCTTGGGCGTGAGCTTGAGAGGTGCACCGAGGGGGATGACGCCGAATGAGACGCTGCTCATCCCGATGAGGCCGACGAGTCGGTCAAGCTGTGCCGCCATCACGTCGTTGGGGCAGACCAAGGCGTGCAGTACGCCCTCCCAGATGAGGATGTCGAAGCGTTTGCCCGGCTCATGGAGAACCTCCTGACGCTTGATCCGCGCGCGTACCGCCTCTTCGGTGTCCCGCGGCGTTCGCATCAGCTCGGCGTTCTGCAGCAACAGGCATCGTGCGTACTCCGGAGTCTGGAACAAGCCCGGGATAACGGTGGCCTCATAGCCCTGAACGGTCGACGTCCGGCGGTACTCGACACGGAATCAGTGGTCCGCGCGTGTCAGATCCGTGACGCCGGGACGACGACGAATGCCTCGGACTCCTTGATGTCTCGGAGCTGGGCAAGGTGCTTGGGGTCGGTGAGCAGATCGCCCTGAACGACAAGATCGCCGGTTTCTTCGATCTCGTACAGCGTTGGACAGTTGCCGTGCTCGGACGTCGTGCCGAGGAACCTCAACGCCATGGAGTTCCCCTTCGTGTCGGGAGTCGATCGGGTCATCAGAATGTCGTGGATAACGTCATGGAGCTGTGCGATTGCGCGGGATTGCGACGGTCATTCACCCATGGGTGTTGCTCTGTGCTCCTTCGAGGCGCGGAAGCCGACTGTCCTCAGGCGTGTCTGAACTTGCGGTATGGGACGGCGGGCTGACGCACCACCAGGGCACAGCTTCTGGCCTCGCCCATCCCGTCGCTCCACCACCTCGCCCGAGAGCGTTGAGCAACTTCGAGCAATCACGTTGAGCAGTGATGAGAGCGCTCCGTAGCGTCTCCGTCACTCACGTGTTCCGCTCGACAGTGCGAATCGGCTCGCGGAAATCCTCATGCGCGCCGCGCTGGAGGAGCAGAGCAGGAAGGCCACCACTCGGTGAGCCGTCTTTGAGACCCCCGTTCCCGCTGGACCGGAGCCCTGGCAGGTCGAGCCCAGCGCGGAACGGGTGCATGTGCACGACGGCGCGAGGAAGGCCCCGCGCCGACAGCACCGGAGGGAATCATCTCGATGCGCTTATGCGGATTCAAGGCCGTTGTCCGCCAAGACCCCGAGGACGACGGGCCGACGGAGGGCGGTCAGCAGGGCGGATGTGGTGACGGTGACGGCTGCGGCCGGGAGTAATCGCGTGATGTAGGCGGGCGGCCCTCACCCCGCGTGGGGGCCGCTCTCACCGAGAGAGCGAGCACATGCACCATCACGGCTACTCCTGGCTGGGGTCCGCTCACGAATTAGTCAGGGATGGCCCGCGGCGTCCCCTGCATCCGGAGTTCAGATCCAGCAAGGTCGTTCCCTTGGAATGTGCCCACTGGCTGCTCAAGCCGGCCACCTTCATCCAGGGGACGTGGAGTGATCCGCGGCAGGCAGCCGAATGGTTCGGTCGGCAAGTGCGGGTTTCCGCAGCGGCGTTCGCCTCGGAGCGCGACCGGGACACCACCCGGCTCGGCGACGTGATCGGTCGCCTGGTCGAACGGGTGGCGAGTGGCGAGGACGTGGTCGGCGGCTGGTATCTCACCGGGCAGAGATTCCTGTCCGTGTGCCTGATCGCCTGCAGTCCGCACCGTCTGCGCCCGGAGATTCCCTGTCCTGCCGGTGCCGCCACCTGAGCCCAGGTCATCGTCCGAGTTGTCTGATTGGGTGCTGTCCGTCGCCCAATGCGCCTTATAGGCTTGCGGTTTGGCTGTCCGCCCGTTTCGGGAGGTGTCGTGCGAGACCAGAAGATGTACTGCTACACCTGCGGCTCTGACGAGCAGCACCGTCGTCTCACTGCCGAGGAGAAAGCCTGGCTGAAGAACCGGACCGGCCGAAAGACGGTCGAGGAGTTCTTCATGTGCAAGGCGCCGGACTGCCGCAATCTGCGGACCGGATTCCAAAAGCGCCCCTTCGACCCCGTCATCCGCCTGCCCTTGCCTGACTGACCCTTCATGAGGCGGCCGACGCCGCCGGTCGGCCGTTCCGGCCGTGGTTGACCTTGTCGTAGCGGCAGGGTTTCTACTGGCGTCATGCGTATCGGAGAGGGCGGCGAGGCCGTCATGGGCCTGCGGGCCGCGCGGGTGGCGGTGGGGGCGGTGCTGCCCGCCGAGGTGGCCGTCGCGGTGTGTGTGGTGGCAGGCGTACGGATACCCGGAGCGATTCTCGTAGCGGCCGAGGCGCTGGTGGTGACCGTGCTCGCGCTGGAGGCCGTCGTTCTGTGGCGGCTGTATGCGCTCCGGCGACGGGCCGGGGCCGGGCGGCGGGACGCCGTGCGAGGCGCGCTGCGCACTCTGGTCCCGGTGGTCGCGCGCAGGCTCATCGCGCATGAGATCCGGGCCCTGTACAGCCTCGGGCTGTGGGTGTTGCGCCGCCGCCACCAGGTCCCCGAGGGTGCGCTGGCCGCCGCGTACACCGGGCCCCAGACGGCCATGATGTACGGGCTGTTCTTCGTCTCGGTCGTCGAAACGGTCGGGCTGGCGCTGGTGATCCCCTGGCCGGTCGTGCACGCGGTCCTGCTCGTCGTCGATGTGTACGGGGTGGTGCTGATCCTCGCCCTGCACGCGTCGTGCGTGGTCCGGCCGCATGTGGTGGGGCCCGACGGCTCGCTGCGCGTACGGTACGGCGCGCTGTTCGACCTGCGGGTTCCGGCCGCCACCATCGCCACCGCCCGGGTCGACCGGCGCTACCCCGACGGGCGGCTGGTGCGGGTGAGCGCGGACGGGGTGCTCGACCTCGCGGTGGGCAGCCAGACCACCGTGACGGTGGAGCTGACGGAACCGGTGGAGTTCGTGCGACCGCTCGGCGGGCCGGGCTTCGCCCGTACGCTGCGGTTTCACGCGGACGACCCGCGTGAAACGGTCGCCGCCCTCACCCGGGTTGGAGCCTCCGCCCAGGGCCACGACGGCGGTCGTTGAACGCGGGACGAACATTGCATGAGAGGTGGGCCACATCGGCCCCGTAAGCGTTCTTGGCGCGTACATTCGCCCCCCCTGAAGCCATGGCATGCACGGGGGGACATCGTGAAGTGGCTGGAACAGTTGACGGCGCCCGAGAATCTGCTGGCGCTTCTCGGTGTGATCGTCACGCTCGGGGGGCTCTCGTACGAGCGGCTGATTCCCGGGCGGAAGCGTATCGGCTATCGCGTGCAGATGGACACGTTGATAGACGACAGCACTCAGGACGGGCCGGTTCATCAGCGGCTGCGGATGCTGGAGAACACCCCGGATCTGGCCGGCGCCTCACTCGTCCTGCTGCGGATCGAGAACGACGGATTCCGCAGCCTTGACGTCGACGACTACATCACCGCACCGGCGACGAACCACCGCGGGCTCACCGCGACCTTTCCCAATCGGATCGTGCGGGATGTGGCGGTCACCGAGCCCAGCCATCCGGATCTGCTGCGCCACCTTCCGCAGCACGGGACCCCTGAGAACCCCGGGCTGGTCTGTGCGGGCAATGAGATCTCCCTGCCGCGAGTGCCGCTGAACAAGGGGGATCACTTCAAGCTGCTGGTGCTGCTGACGGGCGCGGGGACGGATAAGCCGCCGCATGTGGGCGGGCGGATCAAGGAAGGCAGGATCCGCAACAACGAGAAGTTCCGGCGGCCCAGCAACCGGGTGCTCGGGCTGATCGGCAGTCTGCTGGCGCTGCTGATCCTCCAGCCGTTCGGCACGCAGTTGTTGCGGGACGATCCGCTGCCGCGCGGATGTGCCGAGGGGAATCTGACGATCGTCGGCTCGACCGCGTTCAAGCCGGTGACCCAGGATGTGGGCGCGGCGTATCAGGGGGACTGCCGTGGTGCCGAGGTCACCGTGGAGGCGCAGGGCAGCGGGCGCGGTACGAAGACGCTGATCGATGCCGGGGAGGCGGCGAAGGGCGGCTTCCCGGCGTATCTGGCCTTCTCTGATGGCCCGGACGGAGACGGGAACCCCCAGCTCAAGGAGCATCTGGTGGCGCTGTCCGTCTTCAGCGTGGTGGTGAACAAGGACATCCGGGTATCGGATCTCTCCCTCGAGGATGTCCGCGGGCTCTACTCCGGCCGGATCACCAACTGGAATCAACTGCCCGACGGCCCCGATCTGCCGGTGCGGCTGGTGAGCCGGGACGCGAAATCCGGAACGCGTGGCGTGTTCGAGAACCGGGTGCTGGGCGGCAACGAGATCTCCCGGACGTCGGACAACTGCCGGACCCCGAAATTCGCCAGGGACCACGTCATCCGCTGTGAACTCGACAGCACGGGTGAGGTGTTGAAGGCGGTGGCCGGCACACCCGGCGCGATCGGATACGCCGAGCTGCATTCCGCCGAGGAGAGCGCCCGCAAGGGGGCACTCCATCTGGTGGCCCTGGAGGGACGCGAGCCGTCCATCGACGCGGTGCGGGAGCGGACGTACTCCTTCTGGGAGCCGGAGTACGCCTACACCTACACCGCGCCGCCCCCGAACTCCCTGACCTCGAAGTTCCTCGACTATCTTGCGGGCGACACCGGGCGGAACCTCGTCGAGAAGCACGGCCATCTGCCCTGCTCGGCGGCGGAGAACCAGCGGGCCTGTCAGCTGGCGGTCGGCGGGCGGTAGGGGGTGCCACCGGCGGGGTCCCGCCCGCGGGTGCCACCGGTCGGCCGGGCGGACACGGAGCCGCCCGCCCGGCCGACCGGAGAGCGTTACTTCACGTTGACGCCGCCCCAGGCGTTGTCGACCGCCTTGTACTCGGCGCTGCTCGCGCCGTACAGGGCCTTCGCGGCCTTGAGGGTCGCGGTGCGGGCCTTGGCGTAGTTGGTGGTCGAGGTCATGTACGAGGACAGGGCCTTGTACCAGATCTTCTCGGCCTTGGCCCGGCCGATGCCCTTGACGGTGCGGCCGTCCTTGGTCGGGCTGTTGTAGGTCACCCCGCCGATGACCTTACGGCCGCTGCCCTCGGCCAGCAGGTAGAAGAAGTGGTTGGCGATACCGGAGGTGAAGTGCGGGTCGTCGTTGCCCACACCGCTCTTCCAGTAGTCGTAGGACAGACCGTCCTTGCTGGGCTTGTCCATGTAGCGCAGCGGGGTGCCGTCGCCGTTGATGTCGATCTTCTCGCCGATGAGGTAGTCACCGGGGTCCTTGGCGTTCTTGGCGTAGAACTCCACGGCGGTGCCGAAGATGTCGGAGGTGGCCTCGTTGAGCCCGCCGGACTCGCCGCTGTACTCCAGGTTGGCGGTGGCCGAGGTGAGCCCGTGGCTCATCTCGTGGCCCGCGACGTCGAGCGCGGTGAGGGGCTTCTTGTTGCCCGCGCCGTCGCCGTAGGTCATGCAGAAGCAGTCGTCGTCCCAGAAGGCGTTCTCGTACGCGTCGCCGTAGTGGACGCGGGAGTACGCGGCCTTGCCGTTGCCCTTGATGCCGTTACGGCCGAGGACCTTCTTGTAGTAGTCCCAGGTCATGGCGGCGCCGTAGTGGACGTCCACGGCGGCGGTCTGCGCGATGGTGGGCTTGCCGTTGCCCCAGATGTTGTCGGCGTCGTAGAACGCCGACCCCTTCTTGGTGTCTTCCCACGCGTGCTTGAGGTTGTACGTCATATGGCCGCCGCGCGCGGTGTCCTTCAGCAGCCACTGGCTGCCGCTCTTGACGCTGCCGACGGTGACCTTGCCGTTGTGCTGACCGGTGCCGGTGCCGTTCTCGACGGCCTGGAACTCGTACAGCTTCTTTCCGGTGTCGGCGTCGGTGATGACGTGCAGCTTGCTGGGCGTACCGTCCTTCTGGACCCCGCTGACGACCGTCTCGTAGGCGAGCGTGGGCTTGCCGGTGGCGGCCCAGATCACCTTGCGCGGGGCGGCCTTGGCGCCGGTCTCCTTGTCGCCCGCGGCCTGCGCGGCGCTCAGGGCGGACCGCTCGGCGCCGGAGGGGGCGACGGCGGCGCTGGTGTCGGCGACCTTGATGTCGGCGTCGGTCGCCTTGTCGACACCCTGGGAGGCGCCGCTCGCGGACTCATGGGCGATCAGATCGCCGCCGAGGACGGGCAGTCCGGCGTAGGTGCGCTCGTAGCGGGTGTGGGTGGTGCCGTCGGCGTCCTTGATGACGTCCTTGACGACCAGCTTCTCCTTGGCCCCGAGCCCCAGCGACCTCGCGGTGGAGACCGCGGTCGACCCCGCCTCGCGCAGCAGCTCGGCGCGGACCGAGGGGGAGAGCGAGACGGTGGAGGCGTCGGCCCGGGAGTCGGAAGAGGCCGAAGAGGCCGAAGAGGCCGAGGGGGCGGCCGCGTTCGCGGAGCCGGCGGTGGCGCCGGCGGCGAGCAGGGAGGCGGCCAGGGTCGCCGCTCCGGCGGCGAGGGCGGTACGCGAACGTCTGAGACGTGATATGCCGGATATCGCTGACGTCGAACGTGAATCCACGCGTATCTCCAGTTGTGATGGGGAGTTGGACGAATGTTCCGCCCAACGCGACAAAGATGCCGCTTTGCCGTGGATAAAACATACCGGTGCCCGGGGCCTCAGGCCCCGGGCACCGGCAGAGTGTCGTGCGGTAACTGAGCTGGTTTTACTTGACGTTGACCCCGGCCCAGGCGGCGTCCACGCCCTTGTACTCGGCGCTGTCGGCGCCGAAGAGGTCCGTGGCGGCCTTCAGCGTGGCCTCACGGGCGGCGTGGTAGTCGGTGTTGGAGGTCATGTACGTGGTCAGGGCCTTGTACCAGACCTTCTCGGCCTTGTCCCGCCCGATGCCCTCGACCTTGGAGCCGTCGGAGGTGGGGCTGTCGTACTTCACACCGTTGATCTCCTTCGCGCCGCTGCCCTCGGACAGCAAGTAGAAGAAGTGGTTGGCGACACCGGAGGAGTAGTGCACATCCGTGTCACCCACGCCGTCGGACCACTCGTCCGCGGACTGCCCGTCCTTGCTGGGCTTGTCCATGTAGCGCAGCGGGGTGCCGTCGCCGTTGATGTCGATGGCCTCGCCGATGAGGTAGTCACCGACGTCGGTGGTGTTCTTGACGTTGAACTCCACCGAGGTGCCGAAGATGTCGGAGGTGGCCTCGTTGAGGCCGCCCGACTCGCCGCTGTACTCCAGACCCGCGGTCTTGGAGGTGACGCCGTGGCTCATCTCGTGGCCCGCGACGTCGAGCGCGGTCAGCGGGGCCTTGTTGTCCTGGCCGTCGCCGTAGGTCATGCAGAAGCAGCTGTCGTCCCAGAAGGCGTTGACGTAGCTGTCGCCGTAGTGCACGCGGGAGTAGGCGCCCTTGCCGTCGCCGGCGATGCCGTCGCGGCCGTGCACGTTCTTGTAGTAGTCCCAGGTGGCGGCGGCGCCGTAGTGGGCGTCGACGGCGGCGGTCTGGGGGTCGTCCGGCTTGCCGGTGCCCCAGCTGTCGTCGTCGTCGGTGAACGCCTTGCCCTCGCCCTCCTCGCCGTTCTCCAGGTTGGTGGTCTTGTGGCCGCCGCGGTCGGCGTCGGTCAGGGTGAAACCGCTGCCTTCCTTGCTGGTGCCGAGCTCGACCGAGCCGCTGTACTCGCTCTCGCCCTTGCCGGTCTCGATGCCCTGGTACTCGTAGAGCTTCTTGCCGGTGGCGGCGTCGGTGATGACGTGGAGCTGGTTCGGGGTGCCGTCCTTCTGCACCCCGCCGACGACGGTCTCGTAGGCGAGCACGGGCTTGCCGGTGGCGGCCCAGATCACCTTGCGCGGAGCCTGGTCGGCCGCCGCCTTGGTGGTGTCGTCGGCCTTGGCCAGCTTGACGGCGGCCTTGGCCGCGGTGGTCGCAGCGATCCCGGCCGTGGTGGAGGCGACCTTGACGGTGGCCTTGGTGGCCTTGGTGACGCTCTTGACGTCACCGCCCTTGGCCTGGTGGACGATCAGGTCGCCGCCCAGGACGGGCAGACCGTCGTAGGTGCGGTCGTAGCGGGTGTGGGTGGTGCCGTCGGCGTCCTTGATGACGTCCTTGACGACCAGCTTCTCCTTGGCGCCGAGGCCGAGCGACGAGGCGGTGTCCGCCTTGGTCGCGTTGGCCTCGCGGAGCAGCTCGGCGCGAGCCGAGGCGGTGAGCGCCGTGGGCTGGCCTCCGGACTTGGCCGGGGCGGCACCCGCGGTGCCGGTGGTCATTCCCGAGGCGAGCAGGGCCGCCGCGGCGACCACGGTACCGGCCGCGATCACCGAACGCCGCTTGCCGGCACCGGATATGGGCATGCTGAAGGTCTTGCGCACGCGATCTCCTCGTTGCTGTGGGGGGTCAGCGCCGGGCTGCGGGGAAGTGCGGCCCGGTACTGAACAAGAGGTACTGATGCGTAATGCGTTCGGCAGACTGTCATACAAGTCCCGGACATGTCACGGGTTTCACGACAGGTCGAAGGGAAAATGTTCGTTGAATGCTGATCAACCTTCGGATTCCGGACAGCTCGGCGTAAGCGTCGGCGGCTACCGCAGCGCAGGGCCAGGACCAGGTCAGGGGCATGAAGCCGGGGCCAGGTCAGGGCATGAAGCCGGGACCAGGGCAGGGCATGAAGAGGCGCCGCCAGGGGGAGTCGGGTCGACCCCTGGCGGCGCCTGTCCTGAGTGAGCCTCACGGCTCCGTCAGAAGGTCAGCTTCCAGCTGTTGATGTAGCCGGTGTCCTGCGCGTACATGTCCTGGACCCGCAGCTTCCAGGTGCCGACCGCGGTCTCGGAGGACGCGTTCACGGTGTACGTGGTCCGCACGTCGTCCGCCGAGTCGAAGAGGCTGGCGCTCTTGAGCGGGTAGGCCGTACCGTCCGGGGCGATCAGGTCGATCACCAGGTCACCGCGGTAGCTGTGCACGATGTCCACGCCCACCTGGAGGCTGGCCGGCGCGTTCCCGGCCCGGCTCACCGCGATCGGCGAGGTGATCGGCTCACCCGCGTCCGGGATGGCGATGTCCGCGGTGTTCTCGAAGACATTGCCGCCACTGGTGTTCACGGTCCAGGCGAAGGAGGCCGTGCCGGTCTTGCCGGCCGAGTCGGTCACCGTGACCGTCACCTGGCTCGACCCGACGGTGGTCGGGGTCCCGGAGATCAGGCCGGTCGAGGAGTTGATCGACAGGCTCGCGGGCAGCCCGTCGGCCGCGTAGCCGAGCGCGCCCGGGTTGGAGCTGGTCGCGGCGATCTGCAGGCTGGTGGCCTGGTTGACGATGCTGGTCTGGGCGCCGGGCGGGGTGACGGTGACCCCGTCGGCGATCCGGGTGCCGACGTTGACCCCGGCCCAGGCGTTCGCCACCGCGTTGTACTGCGCGCTGCCCTGGCCGAAGAGCTCGCCCGCCGCCCACAGCGTGGCGTCACGGGCGCCCGCGTAGTTGGTGTTGGAGGTCATCCGCTGGCTCAGCGCCTTGAACCAGATCTTCTCCGCGTTGTCCCGTCCGATGCCGGTGACCGGGAGGTTGTCGTAGGTCGGGCTGTCGTAGCTGACGCCGTTGATGACCTTGGTGCCGCTGCCCTCGGAGAGCAGGTAGAAGAAGTGGTTGGCGATGCCGGACGAGTAGTGGACGTCCACATTGCCGACACCGGAGTACCAGCTGTCCTTGGAGGCCCCGTCCTTGCTGGGCTTGTCCATGTAGCGCAGCGGGGTGCCGTTGCCATTGATGTCGATCTTCTCGCCGACGAGGTAGTCCCCGGGGTCGCTCGCGTTGTTCGCGTAGAACTCGACGGCGGCGGCGAAGATGTCGGAGGTGCCCTCGTTGAGCCCGCCGGACTCACCGCTGTAGGTGAGGTTGGCGGTGGCCGCGGTGACCCCGTGGCTCATCTCGTGCGCGGCGACATCGATGGAGGTCAGCGGCTTGGCATTGCCCGAGCCGTCGCCGTAGGTCATGCAGAAGCAGGAGTCCTGCCAGAAGGCGTTGACATAGCCGCTGCTGTAGTGGACCCGGGAGTACGCCCCGACGCCGTCGCCCCTGATGCCGGTGCGGCCGTGGACGTTCTTGTAGTAGTCCCAGGTCTCGGCGGCGCCGTAGTGCGCGTCCACACCGGCGGTCGCGGCGTCGGAGGTGTTGCCGCTGCCCCAGACGTCGTCAGCGTCGGTGAAGAGTGTGCCGGTGCCCGAGGTGCCGCGGTTGAGGTTGTACGTCTTGTGGTTGCCGCGGCCGGAGTCGGTGAGGTTGTACGAGCCCGCGCTGCCCGAGGTGCCGAGGGTCACCTGGCCGCTGTACTGGCTGTTCCCGGTCGCCTCCTTGACACCCTGGAACTCGAACAGCTTCGCGCCGGTGGCCGCGTCGGTGATGACGTGCAGCTCGTTCGGGGCGCCGTCCTCCTGGAGGCCGCCGACGACCGTCTCATAGGCGAGGGTCGGGGTGCCCTTCGCGGCCCAGATCACCTTGCGGGGCGCCCGCTCGGCCTCGGTCTTCCGCGAACCCTGCGCGTTCGCCGCCTTCACGGCCGCCTTCTCGGCGGTGGCGGGCGCGACGGCGGCGGCGGTGGTCGGCACGGTCAGCCGGGCCTTGGTCGCCTTGGCGACGGTGAGTTGCGCACCGCTCTTCGCCCGGTCGACGACCAGATCGCCGCCGAGGACGGGAAGTCCGGCGTAGGTGCGCTCATAACGGGTGTGGGTGGTGCCGTCGGCGTCCTTGATGACGTCCTTGACGACCAGCTTCTCCTTGGCGCCGAGCTTGAGGCCCTTGGCGGCCTCGCCCTTGGCGGCGTCGGCCTTCCGGATCAGCTCGGCGCGCTGGGCGGGGGACAGCTTGGCGGGGAGGGCGCCGGGGTCGGGGGCGCCGGATATCGTGCGGGCGGCGGGGCGGTCCGCGGCGCCGTCCTGGCGGGCGGCGGCGGTGCCGCTCTGGAAGCCGACGCCGATCATCGCCGCCGCGACGACCAGCGCGCCGGTCGCGACGGCTCGATGGCCTGGGGTGCGACCGGATCCGCGGGTGCTGGGTCTGAGGTGCCGTTGGGGGAGGGATCTCACGCTGACTCCTTCTGCGCTGGCCGCACGGTGGCACGGCCGGGACGACCGGGCGGCTGGGTCGCCGTCCGGGCAGGGCAGGGCAGGGCAGAGCGGGTGCAGGTGTGGGGTACGGCGGGGAGAGCGGCGTCACGCTGTGGGAATGTGCTGCGCCCCCGGCCGAGGGAAGAGTGGCACCACTGGACTCGACCTGTCAGGATCGCGACAAGAACTTGTCCGGAAAGCGTCCGTTGACAGCTATGCCGTGTTCGTATGACGGTGATTTACGGTCAAATTCGGCAATGCCCGATGTCGGTGGCGTTCCGTAGCATCACCCCCATGTCCGACCTCGTGAATCCGATAGACGAGCCTCCGCATTCGCTGACCGAGCCTCACCACATGCTCGGCGCCTATCTCGACTACTTCCGCTCCGTCGTGCCCAGCAAGCTCGACGGCCTCTCGGAGCACGAGCTGCGCACCAGCCGACTGCCGTCCGGCTGGACCCCGTTGGAGCTGCTCCACCATCTGACCCATGTCGAACGGCGCTGGCTGCGCTGGGGATTCCTGGGTGAGGAGGTGGACGAGCCCTGGGGCGACCGCGGTCCCGACGGCCGATGGCGGGTCCCCGAGGGCATGTCGTCCGCCGAGGTGCGGGCGCGGTACGAGGAGCAGTGCGCCTGGTCGCGGGCGACCGTCGCGGGCGTACCGCTGGAGCGTCGGGCGGCCATCGGCGGGCGGTTCGCCACCGAGGCCGAGGCCCCGACGCTCGGCTGGATCCTCTTCCACCTGCTCCAGGAGTACGCCCGCCACGCCGGACAGCTCGATGTCGTACGGGAGTTGGCCGACGGCTCGGTCGGTGAGTGAGACGCCCGGCCCCGCGGTCAGGACGAGTGCGCGGCGGAGTCGAAGCGCGGCTCCTCCCGCAGCAGCGCGCTCAGATCGGCGCCGGGACGCAGCTCCGCCGGGTCCTCGCCCCTGCGGAAGAGGATCGCCCCGGCGTCGATGCCGCCCAGCGTCAGCCGGTCCGCGTCCCGGCGCAGCCAGGTGCCCTCGCGCAGCCCGACCACGGGGACGTCGTTCTCCTCCAGGAACTGCTCGAGCCGCAGGGCCCGGCTCTCGCCCATATGGGCGGTGTCCGGCTCGGCGTCGAGGTAGTGCGGGTTGATCTGGAACGGCAGCAGCCCCAGCGCCTCGAACGTGGGCGGCTGGACGATGGGCATGTCGTTGGAGGTGCGCAGAGTCGGGCAGGCCATGTTGGTGCCCGCGCTGGAGCCCATGTAGACCGCGCCCGCGGCCACCCGTTCCCATATCGCCCGGATCAGATCGCGCTCGTGCAACGCCTTGAGCAGCCGGAAGCTGTTGCCGCCGCCGACGAACACCGCCTGCGCGCCGCGTACCAGCTCGGCCGGGTCGTCGGCGGTGTGCGCGCCGGTGACCTCCACGCCCAGCGGCTCCAGGGCCGTGGCCACCTTGGCGGTGTAGCCGTCGTGGTCGGCCAGCGCGTACGGCACGAAGACGAGCCGGCGCGCGCCGTCCAGCACCGAGGCGATCTCCTCGCGTGCGTGGTCCAGATAGCCGCGGCCGGGCGCGGCGGAGTTCGACAGCAGCAGCAACTGCATGAGGGGGCCTTTCTGGCGGAACGGCGGAACGGTGGAACGGCGGAACGAAGGGCTGGGGCGGCGAATGAGAAGTGGGGGGATTTGGGGGGAATTGGCGGGAGCGGTGGTAGGCCGCGCCACTCAGCGGCGCGGGGCGCGCCGCGGCCGGGTCGGCGTCAGCAGCCTGCCCAGATCGGCGGCGCCCTGCAGCAGCGGCGCGATCAGCTGCTCCCGGCGGGGGCGCAGCACCTCGGGGGTGGCGGCCAGAGTCAGGGTGCCCACCGGACGTCTGCCCACCAGAACCGGCGCCGCGAGCGCCGCGCTGTCCGGATCGTACTCGCCCTCGGAGTAGGCGTAGCCGTCGCGCCGCACCTCGGAGAAGCGCTCCTCGAGCCGCACCGGATCGGTCGGCGTGTGCTCGCTGAAGCGCGCCATCGGGCGGCCGTACAGCAGCACGGCCCGGTCACCGGGCGGGAGCATACCGAAGTAGGCGCGGGAGGTGGCGCCGGCGTGCGCCGGGTACAGCTCGCCCGCCAGCACGTAGTAGCGCAGCGGGCCGGTGGCCCCGTCCACCGCCGCGACGCAGCGCATGTGCACCCCGTCCGGGACCGCGAACAGCGTGTTCACCCCGACCGTCCCGGCCAGCGTCTCCAGGATCGGCCGGGCCAGGCTGGCCATGCCGCCGCCACGCTCCCACACCCAGGACAGATGCCACACCGCCGGGCCGAGCCGGTAGCGGCGTGAGCGCTTGTCGGACACCAGGAAGCCCCGGTAGGCCAGCGCGGCCAGCAGCCGCTGGGCCACCGACTTGTCCAGCCCGAACTCCTCGGCGATCTCGGTGACGCCCCACTCGGGGCGCTCGCGGTCGAAGGCGAGCAGCACGTTCAGCACGCGGTCCGCGGTCTGGAGGGGCGGGGCGCCGGTTACGGGCTTCTGTTCAGGCATGACGAAAGAGTAAACATTCTCGGATATCGAGAAAACATTGCGCACAGCGCGACGCCGGGCGGACCCTGGCGGAGCCGACGGCCGGGTGGACCCCCGGCCAGGCCGACGCCCGGTGGCAGTGCCCGCCCCGCGCGCCGCTTCCCCCGCTCCTCCGGTCGGGCCATCGACGTCACCGATCGCCTCACCGACGCCATCGCCGACGGCCTTACCGATCGCATCTGCCGATCACATCGCCGACGGCGTCCCTGACCGCCTTACCGACCACATCACCAACCGCATCACCCCGCCGTGAGAGGCCAGCCGTGCTCAAACACGTCCTTGACATCATCGAACTCCTCGACCGTCCGCAGACCAGCGGCGCCCTTCTCGCCGACCATCTGCGCGCGGTCCAGGCCGCGGCCGGAGCCGACCCGCAGACGGCGCCCGAGGTCGAGGTACGCACCGTCGAGGGCGACAAGGGCAGCACGGACTTCGTCTCCGTCACCGTCCCCGGCCGCCGCGGCAAGCTGGGCGGCGGCGACGCCCCGACCCTGGGCATCCTCGGCCGGCTCGGCGGAGTCGGGGCCCGCCCGGAGCGGATCGGGCTGGTCTCGGACGCCGACGGGGCGGTGGCGGCGCTGTCCGCCGCGGCCAAGCTGCTGGACATGCACGCCCGCGGCGACGTCCTGGACGGCGATGTCACGCTCTCCACCCACGTCTCCGGCTGGGCCCCCACCCAGCCGCACGACCCCGTGCCCTTCATGGACTCCCCGGTGGACACCCTGGTGTGCAACCGCGAGGAGATCTCGCCCGCGATGGACGCGGTCGTCTCCATCGACACCACCAAGGGCAACCGGCTGCTCAACCACCGCGGCGTCGCCCTGTCGCCGACCGTCTGCCAGGGCTGGATCCTGCGGGTCAGCGAGGACCTGGTGGCCGTCCTGGAGAGCGTGACCGGCGAGTCGGCGCGCATCCTGCCGATCACCACGCAGGACATCACCCCGTACGGCAACGGAGTGCACCACCTCAACTCCATCCTCCAGCCCGCCGTCGCCACCACCGCCCCCGTCGTCGGCCTCGCGATCACGGCGAGCTCGGCGGTGGCCGGATGCGCCACCGGCGCCAGCCACGAGACCGACATCGCGGTCGCGGCCCGGTTCGCGGTCGAGACCGCGAAGGAGTTCGGACGCGGCGTCGCCCGCTTCCTGGACCCCGAGGAGTTCGCGCGCTTGGTCGAGCTGTACGGACCCATGACCCACCTCCAGGCCCTCACCCCGGCGGGGTGACCGACCCGTCCCCACCGGACGGGTGACCGACCCGTCCCCACCGGACCCCGCAGGAGTCCCCATGAACCCGAACCCCCAGGCCGGCGCCGACGCCGCGGCCGCGGACGCCCCACCGCGGTCGCACCCCAGAGCCTTCGAGCCGGTCACCCTCGTCCTCACCATCGTGCTGTCGGTCCTCGGCGCCCTGATCGGCATCGTGCTGATCACCTCGCTCGGGGTGTCGCCCAACACTGCCGTGATCGGCGCCCTGGTGGCGATGCTCATCGGCCGGATCCCGGTCGGCGTGCTGACCCGGATGCGCTCCAAGCACCGGCAGAACCTGGTGCAGTCGGCGATCTCCGGTTCCACCTTCGCCGCGGCCAACTCGCTGCTCACCCCGATCGCGGTGCCGTTCGCCCTGGGGCGTAACGACCTGGTGTGGCCCATGCTCGGCGGGGCCGTCATCGGCCTGGCCGTCGACAGCTGGGTGCTGTACCGGGTGTTCGACTCCAAGCTGCTGCCCGCCACCGGCTCCTGGCCGGCCGGGATCGCGGCGGCCGAGACGATCAAGGCCGGGGACACCGGCGGGCGCAAGGCCGCGATCCTGGGCGCGGGTGCGGTGATCGGCTTCGTCGGCGCGCTGTTCAAGCTGCCGACCAGCGCCGCGGGTGTGGGGTTCCTGGGCAACGTCTGGGCGCTCGCCATGTTCGGCGTCGGGCTGACCGTGGGGCAGTACGCCCCCGAGTTCGGGTTCGACCTGGGCGCGCGCCATGTGCCGCACGGGCTGATGATCGGCGCGGGGCTCGTCGCCCTGACCCAAGCGCTGCTGCTGATGCGGACGCGGAAGGGCGGGGCGAAGGGGGCCGCCGACGGTCCGGCCGCCGAGGGTCCGGCGGCCCACGGTCCGGATGTCGACGGCGGTCTTACGGTCCAGGCCCCCCAGCTGCGCAGGGGACTGCTGGAGGGCATGGGCCTCTTCGTCTGCGGCGCGATCGTGGTCGCCATCGCGGGCGGTGTGGTCGGCAAGCTCTCCCTGCCCGCCCTGGTCGGCTGGGTGCTGCTGGCCGGTGTCGCCGCCATCGTCCACCAGCTCATCGTGGGGCTGGCGGCGATGCACTCCGGCTGGTTCCCGGCCTTCGCCGTCACCCTGATCTTCCTGATCATCGGTCTGGTGCTGCACATCCCGACCGTGCCGCTCGCCCTGCTGGTCGGCTACACGGCCTCCACCGGCCCCGCCTTCGCCGACCTCGGCTACGACTTCAAGGCGGGCTGGCTGCTGCGCCGGGACGCCGCGCCCTGGCGGCCCTTCGAGATCGAGGGGCGGCGCCAGCAGTACCTCGCCCAGCTCGTCGGCTTCGGTGTCGCGCTGGTCGTCGTCGCCGTCGCCTGGAAGACCTTCTTCTCCGAGGGCAAGGTGCCGCCGGTCGCCGAGGTCTACGTCACCACCATCAAGACCGGCCTCGAACCGGGCACCATGACCACCATGCTGCTGTGGGCGATCCCCGGCGCGCTGGTCCAGCTCCTCGGCGGACCCTCCCGGCAGATGGGCGTCCTGCTGGCCACCGGACTTCTGGTGGCCACGCCCCAGGCCGGATGGATGGTCCTCGGCGCCCTGGTCGTCCGCCAGCTCTACACCCTGTGGCGGCGGCGCGGGATCACCGACGCGGAGGCGCGCAAGGAGTCCGACGAGCAGGCCGAGAACGACCTGTCGCTGGTCGGCGCAGGGCTCGTCGCCGGAAGCTCCCTCAACGATGTAGGCCAGCTCACCAAGACCCTGTGAGGAAGGTTCTGTGAGGGAAGGCCCCGTGAGAAAGGACGTGCACGCTGTGGACGACATGGACACCACGGAGACCGTGGACCCCGAACACCCGGCGGGCGCCCCGGCCCTCGGCCTCGTCACCATCGGCCAGGCCCCGCGCGCCGACCTCCGCCCGGATGCCGAACCGCTGCTGCCCGGGGTGCGCCTGGTCGAGCACGGCGCGCTCGACGCCGAACGGTTCGACGGCGCCGCCGAGGCCGCGACCCGTCGGCTGCTGGCCCCCGAGGACGGTGAGGCACCGCTGGTCTCCCGGCTGCGCGACGGCCGTTCGGTACTCCTCGGGCACGGGGCGATCGTCCCGCGCATCACGGACGCGGTCGCCCGCGCGGAGCGCGACGGCGCCGCCGCGACCCTGCTGCTGTGCACCGGCCGCTTCCCGGCGGTGCGGGCCCGGCGGCCCCTGCTGTTCGCCGAACCGCTGGTGCAGCAGGCCGTCGCCGCGACCGTGGGCACCGACCCCGTGGGCATCGTCTGCCCGCACCCCGACCAGGCCGAGGACGTCTCCCAGCGCTGGGCGGAGCTGCTGCCCGGCCGGGTCCAGGCCGCGACAGCCGACCCGTACGGCCCCGCCGAGCGCGTCCTGGACGACATCGCCGCCGCCGCGCGCACCCTCGTCGATCGCGGCAGTTCCTGGCTCGTCCTGGACTGCATCGGCTACACGGAGCAGATGCGCACCGCCGCCCTGCGGGCCGCGGGCCGCCCCGTGCTACTGGCCCGCGCCATCGCCGTCCGGATGGCGGCAGAGGTGGTGGCGGCCTCGGCGTGACGCCCGCGCGGCGCCGCGGCGCACCCGGCCACACGCTGTCGCCCCCTAACGCCTCCGGCCATCCGCGGCCCGTAAGGCTTCCGCGTACCCAGCCGCCCTGTAATGCCTCGGCGTACCCGCTCGCCCCGTAACGCCTCGGCGTACCCGCCCGCACTTTGCCACCCCGTAACGGCTCCGCGCACTCGCTCGCACCCTGCCGACTCCGTATCGCCTCCGCGTATCCACCGGCCCCGTAAGGCTTCCGTGCACCCGCCCGCCCCGTAACGCCTCCGCGCGTCCCCCCCAGACCCTGCCGTCCCGTAACGCCTCGGCGCACCCACCTGCCCCGTATCGCCTCCGCGTACCCGCCCCCCCCGTAAGGCTTCCGCGCATCCGCCCACCCCGTAAGGCTTCCCACACCCACCCGCACCCTCCGCCCGCCCCGCAGCGCCCCATCCACCGGAGGTCCACCGTGTCCGTGCCCTCGTCCGTGTCCGTACCCGTACCCGTGTCCTCGTCGGACGCCCCCGCCCGGCCCATCGGGGTGATCCGCGTCCTCACCAGCGAGGACCCCGCCGCCGTCGCCACCCACGGCAAGGCCATCGAGGAGCGCTACGGACTGCCGACCGTCTCGCGGTGCATCCCCGGCCAGCCCCACGGCATCCATGACGACGACTCCGAGGCCCGCGCCGAACCCAAGATCGTGGACCTCGCCAGGGAACTGGCCGATGCCGGGGCGCGGACGCTGATCATCAGCTGTGCCGCCGATCCGGCGCTCCAGAAGACCCGCCAGGCCGTCGGCATCCCGGTCATCGGCGCGGGCTCGGCGGCTGCCGCCGTCGCGCTGGGCCTCGGCAGCCGGATCGGCGTGCTGGGCATCCGGGACGAGGCACCGCCCGCCGTGCGCGCCGTGCTCGGCGACCACTTCGCCGCCTCTGCCCGCCCCGATGGCGTCCACCGCACCACCGACCTGCTCGCCCCGGAAGGGCCCGCGGCGGTGCTGGAGGCCGCGGCCGGGCTCGTCGCGTCGGGTGCGGACACCCTGCTCCTCGCCTGCACCGGCCTCAACACCATCGGAATCCGCCCCCTGCTGGAGGAGCGGCTGGGCGTCCCGGTCGTGGACCCGGTGCTCGCCGCCGGACTGCTGGCCTCCTACGCGTACGGCGACTGAGCAGCCGTAAGGAGCCGCGTGGCGATGGCGACCGAGCGGCCCGTAAGGCATCCGTGCGCCAACTGATCGGCCGTAAGGACTCCGCGCGGTCGCTGATCGGGCCGTAAGGGATCCTCGTGGCGACCGAGCGGCCGTAAGGCATCCGTACGCCAACTGAGCGGCCGTAAGGGATCCGGCGCGGTCGCCGATCGGGCCGTAAGGGCCCGCGTGCCAACCGGGCGACCGTAAGGCATTCGCCCGGCGGCCGAGCGCCCGTAAGGGACCCCTCGCCGGGCCGGGCTTTGCCGGGCCGGGCCGAGCCCGGCGCGTCACACCAGGCTGTCCCGCCACGCCTGATGCAGCGCCGCGAAGCGGCCCTCGCCCGCGATCAGTCGGTCCGGCGGGCCGTCCTCGACGATCCGGCCGTCGGCCATGACCAGCACCCGGTCGGCCGTCTCGACGGTCGACAGCCGGTGGGCGATGACGACCGCTGTACGGCCGCGCAGCACCGTGTCCATGGCGCGCTGCACCGCCCGCTCGCCCGGGATGTCGAGGGAGGAGGTGGCCTCGTCGAGGATGAGGACCGACGGATCGGCGAGCAACGCCCGGGCGAACGCGACCAGTTGGCGCTGACCTGCAGAGATCCGGCCGCCGCGCTTGCGTACATCCGTGTCGTAGCCGTCGGGCAGGGCGGCGACGAAGTCGTGTGCGCCGATCGCCTTGGCCGCCTGCTCGATCTCGGCGCGAGTGGCGTCGGGGCGGCCGATGGCGATGTTCTCGGCGATCGTGCCGGAGAACAGGAACGCCTCCTGCGTCACCATGACCACACCGCGCCGCAGTTCGGGCATGGCCAGATCGCGTAGATCCACCCCGTCGAGCAGCACCCGGCCGTCGCTGGGGTCGTAGAAGCGGGCCAGCAGCTTGGCGAGGGTGGACTTGCCCGCGCCGGTCGCCCCGACCACCGCGAGCGTCTGCCCGGCGGGCAGCGTGAGGTCGAAGCGGGGCAGCACCTCGCCGCCGGTGCGATAGGCGAAGCGCACCCCGTCGAAGACCACCTCTCGGCCGGGTGCCTTCGTCGGGCGCGGCGGCAGCGGCTTGGGGTCGGCGGGCTCGGGGACGGAGGGGCGCTGGGCGAGCAGGCCCGCGATCTTCTCCAGTGAGGCGGCCGCCGACTGGTAGGAGTTGAGGAACATCCCCAGGCGGTCGATCGGGTCGTACAGCCTGCGCAGATACAGCGCGGCCGCGGCGAGCACCCCGAGCGCGAGCGACCCGGAGGCCACCCGGTAGGCACCCCAGAGCACGATGGCGGCCACCACCGCGTTGGCGACCAGCCGGGAGCTGACCACATAGCGGGCCATCTCCAGGATCGCGTCCCCGTTGGCGCGCTCATGGCGGTGGTTCAGCTCGCGGAAGCGCGCGTCGTTGGCGCGCTCGCGGCGGAACGCCTGCACGGGGCGGATGCCGTTCATGGTCTCGGTGAACGTCACGATCACCGCCGCGATGGCCGTCGACCGCTTGCGGTACACCCGCATGGAGCGCCGCTGGAAGGAGCGGATCAGCAGATACAGCGGCCAGAAGGAGAGCACCGCCGCCCCGCCCAGCCCCCAGTCGAGATACAGCAGCGTGATGGAGATGTAGACCACCGACAGCGCGACCCCGAGCAGCTCCTCCAGCCCCTCGCTGAGCAGCTCGCGGAGCGACTCGACGTCCGTCGTGGCCCGGGAGATCAGCCGGCCGGAGGTGTAGCGCTCGTGGAAGTCCACGCTCAGCGCCTGGGCATGGCGGAAGATCCGGCCGCGCAGATCCAGCAGCACGTCCTGGCTGATCAGGGCGGAGACGCGGATGAACGCGTACTGCAGCGCCCCGGAGGCGAGCGCACAGCCCAGATAGATCGCGCCGACGGCGATCAACGGGCCGTGGGCGCCGTCGCGGAGGGCGGGCACGGCTTGGTCGATGGCGTACGCGACGAGCAGCGGACCGGCCTGGACGGCGGCCTGCTGGAGCAGCAGCAGGACGGCCGCCAGCCAGACCCGCCGCCGGCGCGGCGAGAGCAGCGAACGCAGCAGGGCCGGCGACGCGCCCTTGGGCACCGGCAGGACATCGCGGTCGAACGGGTCGGACGACGGCGCCCGGCCCTCGTCCCTGTCCTCGCCCCTGCCCCCGTCGTCCGTGCTCTCCCGCTCCTCCTCGACCGTCGTCATGGGCTGCTCTCCCCCTCCTCGCGTTCCTGCCCGGACATCAGCGACCGGTACTCCGCGCTCTCGCGCAGCAGCCGCTGATGGGTGCCGACGGCGGTGATCCGGCCCTCCGACAGCAGCGCGACCCGGTCGGCGAGCAGCACGGTGGACGGCCGGTGCGCGACGACCAGCGCGGTCGTGGCCGCCAGCACCTGCCGCAGTGCCGCCTCCACCAGCGCCTCGGTGTGCACATCGAGGGCGGACAGCGGATCGTCGAGCACCAGGAACCGGGGGCCGCCCACGACGGCCCGCGCCAGCGCGAGCCGCTGCCGCTGACCGCCGGACAGGCTGAGCCCCTGCTCGCCGACCTCGGTGCCGGTGCCCTCCGGCAGGGCGTGCACGAAATCGGCCTGCGCCACCTTCAGGGCTCGCAGCAGCTCCTCCCGGCCCGCATCGGTGGCGCCCATGAGGACGTTCTCCCCGGCGGTGGCGGAGAACAGCGTGGGCTCCTCGAACGCGACGGCCACCAGGGCGCGCAGCTCCTCCCGGGGGAGGGCGGTGATGTCCCGGCCGTCGAGGGTGATCCGCCCGCGTGTGATCTCCTGGAGCCGGGGGACGAGAGCGGTAAGGGTGGTTTTTCCGGATCCGGTCGCCCCGACCAGCGCCATGGTCTCGCCGGGCCGGATGTGGAGATCGACCCCGCGCAGCACGGGCGGCTCCTCCGGCGGCGAGTCCGCGTAGGCGAACTCCACCCCCTCGAACCGGAGCCCGCCCTCGCCGCCCCCGCTGTCCTCGCCGCCTTCGCCCTCCTCGCCGTTCTCGCCGCGCCGCAGCGGCCGCGCGGGCCGGGGCCGGTCGGCCGCGGTGGCCGGCTCCGCGTCCATGACGTCGAAATAGCGGTCGGTGGCCGTCGCCGCGTCCTGGCTCATCGCGAGGAGGAAGCCCAGGGACTCCACGGGCCAGCGCAGCGTCAGGGCGGTGGAGAGGAAGGCGACCAGCGTGCCCGCCGACAGATCCCCGTCGGCGACCCGCATCGTGCCGAGCACCAGCGCCGCGCCGATCGCCAGCTCCGGCAGGGTCATGATCAGCGCCCAGAGCGTGGCCAGCAGCCGTGCCTTGTGCAGCTCGGTGGAGCGGACCTGCTGGGACAGCGTGCGGAAGGCGCGGGCCTGGCTGCGGTGGCGGCCGAAGCCCTTGACGATGCGGACGCCCAGCACGCCCTCCTCGACGACCGTCGTCAGATCGCCGGTCTGGTCCTGCACGGCGCGGGCCACCGTCGCGTACCGCTTCTCGAACAGCGAGCAGAGGATCACCAGCGGCACCGCCGGGACCACCAGGACCAGGCCCAGCGTCCACTCCTGCGACAGCAAAATGGCGAATCCGGCCAGGATGGTGACCCCGTTGACCACCAGGAAGGTGAGCGGGAAGGCCAGGAACATCCGCAGCAGCATCAGATCGGTCGTGGCCCGCGACAGCAGCTGGCCCGACGCCCAGCGGTCGTGGAAGGAGACCGGCAGCCGCTGCAGATGGCGGTAGAGATCGGCGCGCATCGCGGCCTCGACGGAGGCCAGGGGCCGCCCCACCAGCCAGCGCCGCAGCCCGAAGAGCGCGGCCTCGGCCGTGCCGAGGGCGAGCAGCAGCGCACCGCCCAGCCAGACCCCGCCCGGGTCCCGGTGGGCCACCGGCCCGTCCACCATCCACTTGAGGACCAGCGGGATGACCAGCCCCATACAGGAGGCCACGACCGCCACCCCGGCCGCGCCGAACAGCCGCACCCGCACCGGGCGCACATATGGCCGCAGCCGCAGGAGCGAACGCGTGGCGGAGCGGTGCCGCGGGGCGGCACCGCCTTCCTGGGCGCGGGGTTCACTCGTCACAGCCATTAGTGGGGAGACTACGGTCCGCCGCTGACAGCGCTCACTCGGTTTTTTGGCGTAGGTCCGTGGCGTCGAGGGCGCGCAGCAGCAGGACCGAGCGCGCTGGAAGCTCGATGGGGGCGCCCGCCGCGAGCCGTGTGCCCGGGGGCGCCTCCTGGTCCTCACGGGCCGTGTCCAGGAGGAGCTCGTACCCCCGGGCCCAGGGCGGTCCGGGCAGGGTGAAGGAGAGCGGCAGCGGGCCCGCGTGCAGCAGCGCCAGGAAACTGTCGTCCGTGACCGGGGCGCCGTGCGGATCGCGCTGGGGCAGATCGCGGCCCGACAGATAGGCCCCGAGGGCGGTCGTCGGCGCGTACCAGTCGGATTCGGTCATCTCGGTGCCACGCGGAGTGAACCACGCCAGATCGCGCAGCCCCTCCGGGGGCCGGGCCAGGCCGGAGAAGAAGGCCGGGCGGCGCAGCACCGGATGGGCCCGGCGCAGCCGTATCAGCCGGGCGGTGAGCTCGGTAAGGCCGCGCCAGCCGGGGTCGTCGAGCAGCGACCAGTCGAGCCAGCCGGTCTCGTTGTCCTGACAGTACGCGTTGTTGTTGCCGCCCTGGGTGCGGCCCAGCTCATCGCCCGCGACCAGCATCGGCACCCCGGTGGACAGCAGCAGGGTGGCCAGCAGATTGCGGAGCTGGCGGCGGCGCAGCGCGCGGATCTCCGGGTCGTCGGTCTCGCCCTCGGCGCCGCAGTTCCAGGCGCGGTTGTCGGGGGTGCCGTCGCGATTGCCCTCCCCGTTGGCCTCGTTGTGCTTGCGCTCGTAGGAGACCAGGTCGCGCAGGGTGAAACCGTCGTGCGCGGTGATGAAGTTGACCGAGGCGTACGGGCGGCGGCCGCTCCACGCGTACAGATCGCTGGAGCCCGAGAGCCGGTAGCCCAGATCGCGGACGTCGGGCAGCGCCCCGCGCCAGAAGTCCCGCACCGCATCGCGGTAGCGGTCGTTCCACTCCGCCCACAGCGGCGGGAAGGCGCCCACCTGATAGCCGCCGGAGCCCACGTCCCACGGCTCCGCGATCAGCTTGACCCGGCGCAGTACGGGATCCTGCGCGATCACGGCGAGGAAGGGCGAGAGCATGTCCACGCCGTGCGCGGCGCGGGCGAGCGCACTGGCCAGGTCGAAGCGGAAGCCGTCCACCCCCATCTCGGTGACCCAGTAGCGCAGCGAGTCGGTGACCAGCCGCAGCACCTGCGGCTGCAGGACGTGCAGGGTGTTGCCGCAGCCGGTGAAGTCGGCGTAGCGGCGCGGGTCCTGCTGGAGGCGGTAGTAGCCGCGGTTGTCGATACCGCGCAGCGAGAGGGTGGGGCCCAGCTCATTGGCCTCGGCGGTGTGGTTGTAGACGACGTCGAGGATCACCTCGATCCCGGCGGCGTGCAGGGCGCGCACCATCCGCCGGAACTCCCCGACCTGCTGGCCCCGCGTGCCGCCGGCCGCGTATCCGGCGTGCGGCGCGAAGTAGCCGATGGAGTTGTAGCCCCAGTAGTTGCGTAAGCCCCGCCGCAGCAGATGGTCCTCATGGGCGAACTGATGCACCGGCAGCAGCTCCACCGCCGTGACCCCGAGCCGGGTCAGATGCTCGATCGCCGCCGGATGCGCCAGCCCCGCGTAGGTGCCGCGCAGTTCGGGCGGCACCCCGGGGTGGCGCATGGTGAAGCCGCGCACATGGAGTTCGTAGATCACCGACTCGGCCCAGGGCGTCTTGGGCCGCCGGTCCGCCGTCCACTCGTCGGGCGCGCCGTCCGCCGTGTCGTCGCCGACGACCACGCCCTTGGGGACGTACGGGGCGGAGTCGCGGTCATCCCGGACGGTGTCCGCCACATGCTGCTGCGGCCAGTCCCGCATATGTCCGTAGACCTCGGCGGGCAGCGCGAAGTCCCCGTCCACGGCGCGGGCATACGGATCCAGCAGCAGCTTCGCCGGATTCCAGCGGGCGCCGATCCAGGGGTCCCAGCGGCCGTGCACGCGGTAGCCGTACCGCCGGCCGGGCAGCACACCGGGGACGAAGCCGTGCCAGACCTCGTGGGTGAGCTCGGTGAGCGGGCAGCGCAGTTCGTGGCCGTCGTCGTCGAACAGGCACAGGTCGACGGCCTCCGCACCGCCCGCCCACAGCGCGAAGTTGGTGCCCCACACTCCGTCCGGCCCCCGGCAGGGGCGGGCGCCGAGCGGCTCCGGGCTGCCCGGCCGCACGGCGGGGCCCGCCGCCGGGGCGGTGCTCCGGTCGCGCCGCGGGGCGAGCGCTGTGGGGCGATGGCCGACGAGTCGGCCCATCGCCGCCGCCGAGGGGCGTCCGGGGACGCCGTCGCGTGTCTCCTGCCCGGCTGCACTGGACACATCGGCCTCCGCGGCTCGCGGCCAACCGCCTCCGCCCCGACGGAGGGAAGGCGGGCAGCACCTCATGGCGGGCCGGCGGGCCCCGCGGTGTCCCGTACCGCACGGACCCTGGCCCACGCTCTCCCACCTGTTCTGCCCGCAATCCCGCCGACTCGCACGTTTCCCGGTGCCCCACCGCCGCCCGGCATGGGCCGATCGTCCCGTGACCCGCTCCCGCCTGCGACTGAACCGTGACCAACGAGGGGAAGTCCACTGTCGGTGGCGTGTGATTACCTATCGCCAGGCGCGCCTGCGCGTGATCGGGCTTGCCGCGGGGGCGCGGCTCCGGGGGAGGGAGAGCTGTTGTGACGATGCGGTGGATACCGAGGGCGGCGGGCGCCGGCCGCAAGGGGCTTCTCGCGCTGCTGCTCGGGGCGTTGCTGATGGCAGTGGCCGCGTGCGGCGGGGGCGGTGGCTCCGGCGAAGGTAAGAAGGGCAAGGACGGCGAGGGCGACGGCCGGCCGAAGACCTCGCGGGCCGTGGTGACGATCGCGCCCAAGGACGGCGCGAAGGGCGTGGACACCAGCGGTGCGCTGAAGGTCACCTCGGCGAAGGGCACCCTGTCCTCGGTCAAGGTCAAGGACGCCAAGGGCGCCGCGGTCGAGGGGAAGGTCGGCGAGGACGGGAAGAGCTGGCTGCCCGCCGCCCATCTCCGCTCGGACACCACCTACACCGTGGACGCGGTCGCCAAGGACACCGACGGCCTGACCACGACCCGGCACGCGACCTTCACCACCCTGCGTCCCAAGAAGACCTTCGTGGGCATCTACACCCCGGAGGACGGCTCGACGGTCGGCGTCGGCATGCCCGTCTCGCTCCACTTCAACCGCGGTATCACCCACCCGGCGGCCGTGGAGAAGGGGATAAAGGTCAGCGCCTCGCCGTCGGTGCCGCTCGCGAGCCACTGGTTCGGCAACGACCGGCTGGACTTCCGTCCGGAGAAGTACTGGAAGCCCGGCACCAAGGTGACGCTCAGTCTGGATCTGGACGGGATCGAGGGCAGGCCGGGGGTGTACGGCGAGCAGCGGAAGTCCGTGACGTTCACCATCGGCCGCAGCCAGATCTCGGTCGTCGACGCCAAGTCCAAGAAGATGACGGTCAAGCGGGACGGCAAGACCATCAAGACCATCCCCATCACCTCGGGCGCGCCCGGCCACGAGACCTACAACGGCAAAATGGTGATCAGCGAGAAGCATCCGGTGACGCGGATGGACGGCGCCACGGTCGGCTTCGACGGGGAGTACGACATCAAGGACGTGCCGCATGCGATGCGCCTGTCGACCTCCGGCACCTTTATCCATGGCAACTACTGGGCGGGCCAGGCCACGTTCGGCTCGTCCAATGTCAGCCACGGCTGTGTGGGCCTGTTCGACCAGCGCGGCGGCGGGGACTCCGCCACCCCGGCGTCCTGGTTCTTCCGCAAATCGATCATCGGCGATGTGGTCATCGTGAAGAACTCGCATGACGAGACCGTCCAGCCGGACAACGGGCTCAACGGCTGGAACATGTCCTGGGAGAAGTGGAAGGCATGACCCCGCGCCGGAGGCGGGGCGCCCTGGTGCCCCGGCTCCGGCCCTCGGCGTCCCCGGCGGCCCCGCGTCTTCGCGTCCCCGCGTCTTCGCGTCCCCGCGTTATGGCACCGCCCCGGCCCACCGCTCCCGTGTTAGCGGGCGCTAACCTGCGCTCATGACTGTGAATCTCGAGGTTGCCGACGGCGTTGCCACCTTCCGCCTTGACCGCCCCCCGATGAACGCGCTCGACACCGCCACCCAGGACCGGCTGCGGGAGCTCGCCGCCGAGGTGACCCGCCGCGACGATGTGCGCGCCGTGGTCATCTGGGGCGGCGAGAAGGTGTTCGCGGCCGGCGCGGACATCAAGGAGATGCGGGAGATGGACCACGCCGCGATGGTGGCCCGCTCCGGTGATCTGCAGGATTCCTTCACCGCCGTGGCCCGGATCCCCAAGCCCGTGGTCGCCGCCGTCACCGGCTACGCCCTCGGCGGCGGCTGCGAGCTGGCGCTGTGCGCGGACTTCCGGATCGCCGCGGAGAACGCCAAGCTGGGCCAGCCCGAGATCCTGCTCGGCCTGATCCCGGGCGCGGGCGGCACCCAGCGGCTGGCCCGGCTGGTCGGCCCGGCCAAGGCCAAGGACCTCATCTTCACGGGCCGTCAGGTCAAGGCCGACGAGGCGCTCACCATCGGCCTGGTGGACCGGGTCGTACCGGCCGAGGAGGTCTACGAGCAGGCCCACGCCTGGGCGGCGAGGCTGGCCCGGGGCCCGGCGATCGCGCTGCGTGCGGCCAAGGAGTCGGTGGACCGGGGGCTGGAGACGGACCTCGACAGCGGCCTCGCCATCGAACGGACCTGGTTCGCCGGGCTGTTCGCCACCGAGGACCGGGAGATCGGGATGCGCAGCTTTGTCGAGGACGGGCCGGGTAAGGCCACGTTCCGCTGATACCTGATCGGTTCCGATCGACTCGACCCGGGTCACGGAGCCGGGTATGCCCCGTGCGAGCGAATTTTCTTCGCCAACGGTCGACCCGTGGATGACCCGGTCCGGTACGCTGGGTGATCACGCGTATGCGCGGTGACATCGCTGGTCAGCCGGGGTGTTGTGGTGCCCCAACTGCCTTTGGCATATGTCGGATCGGGTTTGTGGAGCCTGGGGCTCCGGTGTTCGGGATCCCATGGTTCCGCCCCGGATGGCCTTTTGGGCGGCCATGATGGGGGGCATGGCGGGCTTGGAGGGAATGGAGCAGCCGCAGCAGCGCACTGGTACGGCTGCGGTGCGGGGGGTGCCGTCCGTCGAGGACGAGCGGGCCCGCAGGGCGCTTGACCTCTTTGGAAACCCCGCGGCCGAGGAGGTGCGGCTGCCCTCCCGTCCCGAGTCCGCGGCGACCGCCCGCCGGCTGGCCGAATTCGTGGTGGCGCGCGACTGGGGGCTGGGCCTTCAGCTCGCCGAGCACACCGTGCTGCTCGTCTCCGAGCTGGTGGGCAACGCCGTACGGCACACCGGCGCCCGCACCTTCGGGCTGCGGATGCTGCGGCGGCGTGGCTGGATCCGGGTCGAGGTCCGTGACCCCTCCCGAGGGCTGCCGTGCCTGCTGCCGGTGGGGGAGCTCGACACCAGCGGGCGCGGGCTGACGCTGGTCGACCAGCTCTCCCAGCGGTGGGGGGTCGATCTGCTGCCGTGCGGCAAGACGACCTGGTTCGAGATGCGCGTGGCCGAAAACTGACCGCGCGAGCGCCGGTGCGGGCATCGGCGCGGAGCGTGAAAAGGGTCCCCGCGTCGTCGTGCGGCGACGACACGGGGACCTCTCTTCGTCCCCGGCCATGGCACGAAAGGGGTGTTCGTCATGGCATTCGGGGGAAGCGACCTCGCTCGGGTCAATGGGGTCGCGGCCCCGACTATCGCAGAGACGGTAGATCACTTCCAAGCCAATCCAAGGTGAGCTGTAACACTTGCCTTGCTAATGGCGGGTAGGGGGGCGATTTTCCTTTGTTGTCGACTTCTTTCTGATGAATCTCCAGTGGTCCAGACCGTGACACGAAATCTTTCTTTGCCCGTCGGTTCTTGGCATGGCCCTGCCCAGCACTCACCATGGAACTGCGCTACGCGCGTCACACCCCCCACGTATCACCCCCCTTTGTCCCGGCTACGCCATTCGGGAGACCCCCCATGGAAGCGCACGGCCGCACCTCCACCCGGCGCGCCCTGCTCCGCTCGGGCGCCTATCTCGCCACCGCCGCCACCGGACTCACCGCCGCCGCGGCTACCGCCACCACCGCCCACGCCGACGACAGACGCCGCCGCCGCGCGGCCGCCTATCCCCCCACCCACTGGATCCCCGCCTCCACCTCCAACTACCGCGTATCCAGCCGCCCGACCTCGTATCCGATCGACTTCATCGTCATCCATGTGACGCAGGAGACCTTCCCGGACGCGATGAAGATCTTCCAGGACCCGGCCAAGCAGGTCTCCACCCACTACATGGTCGCCTCGGCCGACGGCTATATCGGGCAGTTCGTCCGGGAAAAGGACGTCGCCTGGCACGCCGGCAACAAGGACTACAACAACCGCAGCATCGGCATCGAGCACGAGGGCTGGGTGGACGACCCCAAGTGGTTCACGGACGAGATGTACGCCTCGTCCGCCGCCCTGACCGCGGCCGTCTGCGACCGCTTCGGCATCCCCAAGACCCGCGACCACATCATCGGCCATGTGGAGGTCCCCGGAGCCGATCACACCGACCCCGGCCCGCTGTGGGACTGGGACCGCTACATGTCCCTGGTCAACAAAGGCTACGCGCCGCGAACCTGGCGAACGTAGCGAAAGTAGCGAACGCCGCGTGCGCCGCTTATGTCGTGTACATCGCGACGCGGCCGACGGCCTGACCGCCACCGACCGCTAATCTGTGCGGGTCAAGCACACGCACGGAAGGGGCGGAACAGGTGGCGGATATCGAGGCGGCGCGCAAGGCGTTCGAGCGGTATGACCTCAACGGTGACGGCCAGATCACCGCGGCCGAGTACAAGAGCGTGATGGCGCAGCTGGGGGACCCGTATGTCACGGAGCCCGTCGCCCAGGCCGTCATCAACGCCCACGACGCCAACGGTGACGGGCTGCTCACCTTCGACGAGTTCTGGGCGGCCCAGAACAAGGACGGCAGCAAGACCGGCTGAACGGGCCGCACGGCGGCAACGGGCCGCACGGCGGCAACGAGCCGAACATGGCGGCACGGCCGGCGCGTCAGCGCCAGCCGCGCCGCTGTGCGCTCGCCCGCCGTCTGCGGTCGTTGCACAGCAGACAGCGGCCGTAGCCGGGCGGCAGCGGATCCTCCGGATCCCCGTACAGCGGATCGACGGCCCCGCGCGGATGCTCGGGACAGCCCGTGGCACCGCGCTCGGCGGTCAGCGACCCCGCGGCGGCGAGCGCCCGGCGCAGGGCGTCGGTGAGCAGCTCGGTCTCCGGCCCGGAGGGCGCGGCGTCCAGCGAGAAGGCGATGTCCGACGCGGTGGTGAGCGCGCTGCGGAGTTCGCGCAGGTCTGCGTAACTCATACCGGGCAGCGTAGGCGCACCCACCGACAACGCCCCGAGGGCCCGGTCAGGCCCCGCCCTCCCGCGCCTCCTCGCCACTCTCTCCCGCGCCCGCGTCGTCCGCACCCTCCGCCAGGTGGACGTCCTCGGCGTCCTCCGTCTCCTCCGTGGTGAGCGCCGCCCGGCTGGGATCGGCCCACGCCTGCAGCGCGGCCTTACTGGAGAAGTTCGCCACGTCCTTGTCCAGTGGGCGGTCGGTGTACTGGTGGATCCGCCACTTCGCCTTGATGCGCGGCTTGCCCGCCGTCACATAGTCCGCTATCCACAGGCCGTCCCCGGCGTAGGACGTGGTGTCGTAGTTGAGCCAGAAGCTCCGGTTGCAGTAGAGCATCACGCGGTGGGTGGGACGCAGCTTCTTGACCTCGCGGATGAACCGGTCCTTCTCGGCGTTGCTCGCGCGGGTGCCGGAACCGGTGGTCTCCCAGTCCACGGCGAGCAGATCGTGCTTCTGGGACGCGCACTTCTCGACGAAGTACTGCGCCTGCGCCGTGATGTTGCCCGGCCACAGGAAGTGGTAGAAACCGACGACGCATCCCGCCTTCCGCGCCCGGGACGCCTGCGAGGTCTGCTTCGGGTTGATGTACGACCGTCCTTCGGTGGCCTTGATGAAGACGAAGGCCAGCCCGTCCGGGTCGAAGGTGGACTGGTACGAACTCACGTCGATGCCGTGCAGCATGGCGCCTACCTCGGGTCAAGAACGAGTGAACACACGGGTGTTATTCCCCCTCTCGTACGGAGGACCCTACTGGGACGAGATCGCGGTCCGCAGGCGTTCGGGCCCACGCCGGGGGAGCGGGACGCCGGGGAGCGGCACGCCGAGGGAACGGGCACGCCGGAGCAACGGGGCAGGCCGACCGAACGGCCACAAAGAGAAGCGGACCCGAGGGTTTGGCCATCCCCCGGGCCCTGTGATGCCGCCCAACTGCGCACGCCCCCCGGATGAGAACGGGTCAATCTGATGTCGTCGTGTTCTTCCGTTGAACTACCGCTCCACGAAGCGGGGCGGGCCGGATTCGAACCGGCATCCGACGACCAAGCCCGTGCCCGGTCGGTAAGGCGATCGGCGGCGAATGCTGAGGCTGGAGCAAGAATCTGAGATTGAACGCGTGCCACGGGCGCACGGCCCGCTCGAAGACCGGGGGCTAATCCCGGCTACCTCCTGAGGCGGACCGTCCCCTCTCGTGACCAAGTGCTCGGAGAGGTTGTCAATACCTCCCAGCGCAACCACGTGCATCACGACGAGCTTCAGTTTCAGCTTGCGCTCCTCGCGCACCCCGCACCACCGCTTGACCCGGCGGCCGGGGAGTCCATGACGCTACCCGAACAGGTAGCCGAAGACCACGTCGCCCATGCGCTGATCGGCGACGTCCACGCCATTGGCCTCCTCGCGGGCGTACTTGACCGCCTGCTGGAGCTTCTCCACCCGGTCGAGCAGCTCATTGACCCGCCGCGCCGGGAGGGCCCCGGAGAACTTCACCGTCGTCCAGTAGCCGACGGGGATGTCCTCGTAATACACCTCGACCTGCGCCGGGTGCTTCTCCGTGGCCTCCGCCTTCACGTGGTTCCTGGGCACCTTCTTCGTACGGACGGTCCGCACGGCCTCGGTCTTCCAGCTGTCCGTCGACGGGTCGAGCGACCACGACTCGGCGGCGTCCAGGGTCGGCAGCCTGCGGATGAAGGTGGCGAGATCCGTCAACTGCTTCTCCAGGAACAGCAGATACGAGACCGGCACATCACGCAGCAGCGTGCGCCCCTCGACCTCGATATCCGCGCGGGCCTCGCAGTTCGTCCAGTCCTTGGTGGCGGTCACATCGAACAGCCGGGTCAGCGTCGTCGCGGTATCCCGAAGGACGTCCTCCGCCTTCACCTGCACCCGCGTCGACTCGGGCGGCAACTGCTCGCCCTCCTCGTCCTTCGGCTGATACGTACGCGAAATCCCCGCCAGCAGCGCCGGCTTGTCCAAACGGCGCTGGGACGCCGTCAGGTCGGCTTGCGTCTTGGACTTGACGCCCTTCTCCACTGCGATGATCTGATTGAGTTTCGCCACGCGAAGGACGCTAGCAGGGCGCGAGCGCCGCTCTCGAACGATATTCGAGGCGCCCGGGCCCCGGCGCCCCCCGCCACCGGCCGGGCGATCCGGGACCGGTCCCGGACACGGTGTGCCAGCTTGATCCCGCTGAGGAAGGCCCTCAGGTCCACCCACGGGAGCCAAGCCATGTGCGGGAAACCCTCCACCCGACGACGCGGCGCGCTCGCCGCCTCCGCCGCCTTCGGCGCGGCCGCCGTGCTGCTGCTCGCGGGATGCGGCACCGATGACACGCGGCACACGGCGTCCTCGGACAAACCGAGCACGGCCAGGACGTCGGCGACCCCCAGCGCCGAGACTCATCCGACCCCCAGCGCCGAGAGTCATCCGAGCCCCGGCACCCCTTCGACTCCGCCCACCGACCACAGACTCCCCGCGCAAGTGCCGTCGGACGCCGGCGACCAGGCCAAGGAGGACTTCCTGGCCTTCAAGAGCCTTGAACTCCAAAGCGCCCTGCGTAATATCGACCCGGCTCTCGGGGCCGCCGAAGACGTCGACAAGGCCGGAGAGCAGTGTTACGACCTCCGACGGAACGCCGCGAACCCGGACGAGAAAGCGGCACGACGCTTCAGCACCGCACAGCACAAGGTGACCGTGGCCAACGGCAAACGCATCAACGCGCTGCTGCGCCAGGACTACTGCTCCTGAGGAACGCCAAGGCGCTCCGCGAGCGCCTCGGCGGACTCGACGGCATCACACGGTCCCTTCTCCATCCGCTCTCCATCTGCCGGGAAACGCAGGGCTGCGGCGTCGGCCGTCCACTCGATCCCGCCGCGCTCCGGACGGAGGAAGGCGACCCGGTCGCCGGTCATCCGGTGATCGAAGCGCAATTCGGCGGCGCTGTGGACCGCCTGTACCACGCCGGTGCGGTCACTGACCGGGTCGTACGCCATCTGGCCGGGGGCTGGCACTGGACGGTTGGGCTGTGACTGATGGAGCTGGTGGTTCATACGGCTCGTCCTTCGGGCTGCCGGGGGATGCGGACGGTGTGGGCGGGGTGGCGTCGGCGCAGTACCTCGTAGTCGGTGGCCTTGCTGTAGTCCCCGGCTTGTTTGGCCTGTTCGCGCAGTGCCGCGTAGTGGCGGCAGGTGGGGCAGGTGTCGTTCAACGGTCACTCTCCGGTGGGTGCGGGTGCGGGTGCGGGTGCGGGTGCGGGTGCGGGTGCAGGTGTGGGTGGAGGCAGGGCGGCTGTTGGCGCCGTGCCAGGTCTTCGGGGAGCGCCCCGCAGAAGAGGGCGTACGGAGTCCCTCCCGCCGATGGCTCGGCCGGGTTCACCGAAACCCAGCCACGTCGGCGTGCCACTTCCCGCATCTCGCGGGTGACCCGGTCCGCGACGAGAGGCCGTGTGGATTCGGTGATGTGTTCGGGGGGAAACACCATGGGGGGTTCTTCCTGACCTGGATGTGTCTTGCGAGCTTTAATCACTCTGTGTACTCCCAGCGTTGCCCTGCGGGGCCTCGCGCAACAGGGATCGGGGCACACCAAGAGGCTTGGGGTGAGGGGAGAACCACAGGTGAGTGAGGCCAAGCAAGGCCAGGAGCCGTCCAGCGGGGCGGCGTTCCTCGGAGCCGAGGTACGGACCTGGCGGACACATCGGGAGCTGAGCCAGCGGGAGTTGGGCTTGCAGGCCAACTACGGGCAGCAATATGTCGCCAAGGTGGAAGCAGGCGAGCGCTTGGCCAGCCCCGAGTTCGCCGACGCGTGCGATCGGGTCTTCGGGACGCCAGGCATGTTCGCGCGCCTGCGGAAGCGGGCCAGTCAGCATGGCTATCCGGACTGGTTCGTGCCGTACGTGCAGTTGGAGCGGCAGGCGACGGGTATCTCGAACTACTCGGCAGCGCTCGTCATGGGCATGCTGCAGACGCCCGAGTATGCGCGGGAAGTCTTCCAGGCCGTGCATCCCCGGGCGAGCGTCAACGAAATCGACGCGAAGATCGAGCGACGACTGCGGAGGCACGAGGTGGTGGAGAAGGACACCCCTCCACTGCTCTGGTGCGTCCTGAACGAGGCTTGCCTACGGACTGCGGTGGGTGGCCTGGAGGTCATGGCCGCACAGCTCGCCCACCTTCTGAAGGAGGCGGAGTCTCCGCACATCACTCTTCAGGTACTACCGTTCGAGGTGGGGGCATCCCCGGCGGCAGAGAGCTTCACGCTTCTGACGTTCGATGAAGGGCACAATGTCGCCTACGCGGACACGGCGATGGCAGGCCAACTCGTCGATTCACCGGAAGCGGTGGCAAATGCGACAGCCACCTACGACCGACTGCGGGCTGCCGCTCTGCATCCCGAACAGTCCCTGTCCATGATCTGCAGTGTGATGGAGGAATACGCCCGATGAAGACCGCCCTCGACCTGTCCGGTGCTGAATGGGTCAAGTCCAGCTACAGCAACGGCAATGAAGGTGAGTGCGTGGAGTTTGCCCCCGGCATAGCCGCCACTGCCGGTGTCGTCCCGGTCCGGGACAGCAAGCACCCGGCAGGCCCCGCCCTCGTCTTCCCCGTGGAGGCGTGGGACTCGTTCACGGCCGCCGTGCGGAGCGGACGGTTCCCCACCGTCTGAGGCGACAGGACACACGGGCGCGGGAAGCGCCATCCTCAGCGTGTCTTCAGACCGCGGTCTTCGAGTTCGTCAGCGCACTCCTCCGGCACCGCCACGGCCTCGAAGGTGACTGTGCCCTGGTGCAGGGGGGTCGCGGACGGGTTGAGTGCTTCCGGCTGCTCGCGCTTGGCCTCGGCACGGGCTTGTTCGATGTCGTCGGCGATCTCCTGGCAGTCGACGGCGTACGTGCCCGTCGGCGTCGGCTCCTCGGCGGGGGACCCCGGCTTGTCCGTGTACGGCTCGGCGTTGAGGGCGGAGGTGGCGGCGATGCCGGCCAGGCACAGCCCCGCCCAGGCGGCGATGATCGGTCGGCGGGCGCTCAAGAGCCCGCCATTCCGATGCCTGCGGCAGTGGAGAACATATCGATTATCTCGCCATTGATGGTGTGTGACTGGTGCGCCAGCTGGGTCGATGCCTAGAAGTTATCCGCGAACGGATCTTGTGCATCTCCCCAATAGAATGCATGCGAGCCTGTTTCGGGAGAATAATCTACTCGCGCTCCCGTGTCGGGAAGATGGAATTCTTCTCGCAGCCATCCGTCGATGGCGAGGGCGGCGACTTCCGAACGGTAGTCGCTGAGTGGAAACGTGAGTCGATGGACTGCGATTTCTATGCCCTCAGGATGGAGTGAGGAGAGGTTCTCCGAGTGAAGTGATACGCCGACGCAGAGCCACGCCAGATCTTTCCAGTTAATGCCCGGTGGAGGGGATAGATAAATCTTTCGGTGGATTTGGATATGCTGTTTGTGTGGTCTGCCGTTCGCGATGCTCGAGGCGGACAGGTCGGCGGCAAGGCCCCCACTGGGGAAGCGCTTGCGGAATTTGAAGGTTCGAACGACTGTCATTTCTATTCCAGGAATTTCAACAGGTGGAATACGGATTTGCTGAAGAAGTGCTCTTCACCCATTCCGGTTCTACCTCGTATGTAGTCGTAGCCGTGTGGCATTCCATCTCCGTACAGTCGACTATGGCGATCCATGAAAAATTCCGCTTCGCTAGGGCTCATTTCGATCATATCGGCCTTGCGTAGGGTTGCAAAGTCGTCTCCGGAGACTCTGAAGGTCAGTATCTCTACGTCATACCCTCGGCTCTGTCGACGTTCCAGATAGCGCTCGGCATCCGCCCTGCTCCCCCACGAGTAGACACCTTCTCCGTATTGCCCCCGGTTCTCTTCTGCAGGCCACGGGGTGCCGTCACTTCGTAGCCGCGTGGCGTCTTCAGGACCTTGCACTGTGTGGAACTCACGGCAGGGGGCGAGGCCGAGGGGGTCGGTCCAGGTGTGGGGGTTGTGGACATAAGTCGCCGGGTTGGGGGCTGGGGTGAGGCCCAGGGGGTCGGGGGTGAGGTAGCGGGCGGTATGGGGGTCGTAGTAGCGGTGGTGGTTGTAGTGGAGGCCGGTCTCGGGGTCGAAGTATTGGCCGGGGAAGCGGAGGGGTGTATAGGCCGTGCTGTCGGCGGCCCAGGTGGTGGTGCCCCAGAGGGTGGAGCGGGTGTGCCACGCGATGGTGCCTGATTCGTCGACGAGTTCGGGGGGCCGTCCCAGGTGAAATCCGTTTGCTCCAGGACGCTTTCGCCGTCGGCCGCGAGGCGTTGTTTGGCGGTGCGGCGGCCGAAGGGGTCGTAGAGGTAGCGCCAGACCGTGCCGTCGGGGGTGGTGACCGATACCAGGCGGTCTTCGGCGTCCCAGGTGTAGCGCCAGGTATCCGGCTTGCGGGACAGGCGGGTCTTCTGACGGAGAGTGGGGCGGCCAGCCTCGTCGTGTTCGTACCGGACCGAGCCCGCACCGGTGATGCGCGTGCCGGTGTAGGTGCGGGGGCCCGTCGACTCCTGGGCGCGTTGCGTGCTCGGCCAGGCCGCGTGTGTTTGGTTGCCCGCCTCGTCGTAGGCGTAGGTCTCGGTCCAGCCGTCGGCGTGGACGGTCGTCACCCGGCCGGTTGCGTCCAGATCGAAGGTGTGTCGGCCCGACAGGTGGTCGTCCACCGAGATGAGGTGGCCGTCGGCTCGATAGTTGTACGCCCGGTGATGGATGTCGCCGGGTGCGCCGGTCAGCGATTGCGCGGTCAGGCGGCCGAGCGGGTCCCAGGTGCTGGTGAGGGTGAGGGTGTCGCCGATGCGGCGCGTGGTTTCGCGGCCCGCCGCGTCGTGTGCCGAGGCGAGGACGCGGTCCCCGGTGGTCAGGGTGGTGCGGTTGCCCGCCACGTCATAGGCGTAGGTCGTGATCGCACCCGTGGGTGTGGTGCGGCGGGTGCGGTGGCCCAGGGGGTCGTAGGTGTGCGTCAGGACGCGGCCGTTCACCATCTCGGACGTCACCCGGCCCAGGCGGTCGCGTTGGTAGACGACCTCCGCGTCCGGACCGGCAGCTGAGGTCAGGAGCCCGGCGGGGGCGTAGGTGAAGGTTGTGGTGCGGTCGTCGGACGCTTTGCGGATCAGTCGGCCGAGTACGTCGTGCTCGTAGGCGACGGTCCGGCCCAGCGGAGTGGTCCGGGCGGTGAGCTGGCCCGCCGCGTCGTACGCGTATCGCACATGACGGTCGTCGAAATCCGTCTCCGCTATCAGGCGGCCCGTCAGGTCGTGTTCATAACTCCATGTCAGACCCTGCGGATTGGTGACCTTCGTCAGCCGCAGCGCCGCGTCGTGCTCGAACTCGTAGCGGACGCCGTCCGGGCCGGTACGGGCGGACAGCAGGTCGAAGTGGGTGTACTCGTACACGGTCGTGCCGCCGACGGGGTCGGTGTGGGTGGTGCGGTTGCCCTCGCCGTCGTACGTCCAGGACTCCGCCGAGCCATCCGGCCCGGTGCGGCGCAGGAGTTTGCCCTCCGGGCTCCATGTGTAGCGGGTCACCGCGCCCAGGGGGTCGGTCTCGGCCACGACGCGGCCGAACGCGTCCCGTTGGTAGTGGGTGGTGGCTCCCAGCGGGTCGGTGATTTCGGTCGGGAGCCCGGCCCCGTCGCAGCGCACCCGGGTCGTCGCGCCCAGCGGGTCGGTGACGGCGAGCAGACCTCCGCGCGCGTCGTAGAGGTAGCGGGTGGTGGCGGAGAGCGGGTCGGTGAGGGTGGTGTGGTTGCCCGCCGCGTCGAAGGTCTGCCGCCACTCCGCGCCGCCCGGGTCGGTGATCCGCGGAGGGTTGCCCTGTGCGTCGAGCGCGGCACTGATCTCGCTGCCGTCCAGCCCGCCGAGCGGACCCGCGCTCTGTGCGTGTCCGCGTGTCCGACGCCCGCCGGCGGCGCGGACGCCGGCACCGCCCCGTCCACGGCAGGCGGAAGTCCCGTTGTCGCGACCACGATCTGGGCAATAGCCTCGCCACCTGAGCCGAACAGTCGGGGGGACTGGGCGTGGCGTTACTCATGGTGGCCGCGAGCGTGTACGGCGTGGCGCAGCTTCTGGTGTTGTCCTGGCCGACCCGGTCGGTACGCATTTCCACGACGTTGCTGATCACCGCGGTCGGCGTCTATGGGGCCGGGGTCGCGGCGGCGCTGTTGGAGTTGGCCTATACGCGTGGGGTCGCCGAGGCCACCGGGGAGTCGCTGGCCGACGTCGTGAAGACCGCGAGCTATGCGGTCGACCCGGTCATCGAAGAGCTGATGAAACTGGCGCCTCTGCTGCTCGTGGCGTGGAACGTCAGGGTCCGGCGGCAGTGGGGGCTGACGGATTACGTGGTGCTCGGCGCTGCGCTGGGGGCCGGGTTCGGGCTCTTGGAGGCCGTGGCAGGGTACGGGCTGGACGCGGACCGGGCGATTCCGCACCCGGCCGGCGGCTGGGCCATTCCCGACAGCCTCCGCGCGCCGTACATCCCGGGTGTCGAGCAGGTCTTCTCGGCCTGGTTCCCCGCCCCACAGGGGGTTTTGGAACTCGGCGACCGCACCCCGGCTGCTGTCACCAGCCCCCATCTGGTGTACACGGCTCTGGCGGCGTTCGGGGTCGGTGTCCTGCTGCGCGGTCGGGGCTGGGCGCGTGCGCTCGGCGTCCTGCCGCTCGCCGCCACCTCCGCGCTCCACATGCTCACCAACTACGCTGCCGCGCACCCGATGGATCGCGACGCGGCGGACTGGGTCGACACGTTTGAGGGGACGCTGTGGGCGGTGCCGCTGGTGTGCCTGGCGGTCGCCATGGCCGCCGACCTGCGGCAGTTGTGGCGGGGGAAGGCGACCATGCCGGGTGTCCTGCTGCAGGCGGAGCGTGCGGGCAGGACCGGCCTGAGCGCGCTGGCGTCCTATGGGGCCTGGTGCGTGCCCTGGTCCACGTTGATCGCGTTGCGCTTCGCCCGGCTGCGGCGGTCCCTGCTCTACGGGGCGGCCGGCCCGGGACTGTACCCCGGCGCCGAGGCCCTGCACGGTACGGTCGCCTGGTCCGCCGCCCAGATCGACGCTTCCGACCGCGAACACGCCTGGCGGGGCGTCGACGTACGGGCGGTGGCAAGGGCGGCCGGTAGGCTGCGGGACCGGCGCCGGAAGTGGTACGTACTCATATCCGTCGCCCTGACCATCCCGGCGCTGCTCCTCCTGGCGGTCGGCTCTTTCCCGTCCGCGGCCGATCTTCAACAGCGCTTCGCGTCGGGCACCGGCCTGTATGTGCTGGTCGGCTTCGGGATCGCGGGCCTGCTGTGGACGGGCTGGCTGCTCGTGCGCCTGCTGCGCACCTGGCGGGCGACGCTCGCCCTGCCGCACGGCGAGGCGCTGGCCACCATCCGATTCCGGATCTGGATCGCACTCGGCGGCTGCCTCGTCGGCACGCTGTTGCTCCTCAGACTCGCGGACGGCGCGGCCCCGGACGCCCCCGTCATCCGCAACCTCCACCTCCTGGAGGCGCTGAACAACTTCCTGACCTACCTCGGCTTCGCCCTCCTCCTGCTGTCCCTCCTGGCCCTCATCTCACCTGGCGGCGGCGTCGGGCTCGCCCTGGCCGGCGCCCGAGTGGGCGTGACGGTCCTCACCCGGGAGGCCGCGATCCACGCGGCTGCGTACGGGGCGTTGGGCGTCGTCTTGATGGCCGCGAGCGGTGGCACTGGGGCTGACGGTTCGCCCGACCGGCAGAATGAGGAGGCATCGAAGTCCGCTGATGAAGACCAGCAGAACCTGACCTTCCAGCCCTCGCCCAAGCACGGACAGACCCAGAGGGGAAACGCTGCCCCCGAGCCATCAAACCCTCAGAGCACCTTGGAGAGTTCGATTAACCGCAACCCCAATACGACGCGACGGGTGGGAGTGGACAAAGAGGCCGGAGAGTTCGCCGTATTCGACGAAACGCACAACGGTACCGGCATCTATCACGGTCACGTCCGGAAGTGGAATGAGCTGAGTCAGCAGATGCAGAGTGCACTACGGAAAGTGGGCCTAGTGACGGCCAAGGGTAAGATCAAGTAGTCGCCTGGCTAGGAGTTTCTTTTCCTATGGAGTACCAAAAGCCTGAGCAGGTTACCGCAGAGAAAGCTGCGGAAATCTTCGGTTCCGGGCAGCCGCGAGAAATCTCCGAGACGCTGATCGCAGCCTCTCTGAACCTTCAGGACCGAGAGTGGGTGGAGCGATGGCTGATCCACTTCACCTCGCACCCCGATTCCGACGTACGCAGGGCCGCCGCGCTTGCGCTGGGCCACCTTGCCCGGCTTCACCGGCAGGTGTCACCCGATGCTGTCGAGGCGGTGGGGAGGCTTCGGGGCGACGAGTCCCTCGCGGGCGCTGCCGCCGACGCACTCGAAGACGTGGAGATCTTCACCCGTGAACCGTGACGAGACAGAGGACGCAGGCCAGCGGATCCCTGCGCTGGGGCCGTGAGTCCGGAGCAGGGGGCGCCTGCCCCGGTACGCTGAGGCCAGCAGCACCAGCCCCATCGCACAGGTTCAGGGAGGTGAGTCATGACCGCCGAGATGGTCGCTCCCGAGTGGATGCACGAGCAGATCACGGCTGAGCAGTACGACTCCTGGTCCGAGGAGCAGTGCGCGGGCATTGAGATCGTGGACGGGATGGTCGTGGTGAGCCCCAGCGCGTCGAAGCGGCACAATCGCCTGGCTCGGATCCTTGCCAATGCCCTGGAAGATGCCGCAGGCCCTGACTGGAACGCCGATACGGACTTCGACGTCCGGCTCCAGGATGTGCCGCTCACCAATCGTCGTCCGGACGTGGTCGTGTATCGAGCGGAAACGATCGACGTCACGCCCACCCGGCCCGAGCATGTGCTGCTGGTCGCCGAGGTCGTGTCGCCCGGTTCGGAGACCACCGACCGCATTGTGAAGGTGGACCAGTACGCCAAGGCCGGGATCGCCTTCTACTGGCGGATCGAGCAGGCGGCCACCGGTGTCCCGCTCGTCTACACCTACGTCCTCGACCCCGCGACCAAGACCTACCGGGAGGGCGAGGTGTTCACCGGTGTGGTGAAGGTCGCGGCTCCGTTTCCGGTGCGGGTCGATCTCGGTCAGCTCTGACGGATCAGCGCACGGCGTAGTCGCCCAAGGATGGCTCCAGCAGGTCGAAGACCTTCTCGGCTGAGCGGGTTGCCGCCGTGGCGATTTCGTCGTTGGGGCGGCCCGCGCGGGTGAGGACCTGGACGTGGTGGAACAGGGTGCGGTGGGCGCTGGTGAGGAGGGAGGCCACGGCTCGGGGGGTGAGGTCTTCGGGGGTGGCCGCGGTGTCGGTGGTGAGTACGTCCGCGAGGGCTTCTTCGCGTTGGTCGTGGAGCTCGCGGAGTCTCGCGGTCAGGGTGGGGCTGTCGGCGAGCATGCGGGCGAACTCCGGGCTGGAGAAGCCCACGACGGGGTCGTGACGTTCGACCGCGGCCAGGTATGCGCGGCGTAGTGCCGTCAGGGCCGATTCGCCGGTCGGGCGGCCCGCGACCGTCCGGGCCAGGGCGGTGGTGATGGTCTCGTGGTAGTCGAGGGCCAGGTCTTCCTTGCGCGGGAAGTAGTTCGTGACCGTCATCTTGGCCACCTGGGCGGCCGTCGCGATCTCGGCGATCGTCACTGCCTCGAAGCCGCGCTCCATGAAGAGCCGGGTCGCGGTGTCGGAGATCATCTGGCGCGTCTGCCGCTTCTTCAGCTCACGCAGTCCTGCTGTCATGGCCCCATCCTCGCATGGGTGGTCCTAAGATTGTGGTTGACCTAAATTTGTGTTCGGACTAATTTTCTGTTTGTCCGTCACCACGAACCATCCCGAGGAGTGCGCTTGAACCTGCGTCTGATGAGCGTGCACGCCCACCCCGACGACGAGTCCAGCAAAGGCGCGGCCACGCTGGCCAAGTACGCGGCCGAGGGGGTGGAGGTGCTGGTGGTCACCTGCACCGGAGGGGAGCGTGGCGAGGTGCTCAACCCCGCCATGGACCGGGCCGGTGTGCGGGAGAACCTCGCCGCGATCCGGCGGGACGAGATGGCCGAGGCCCGTCGGATCCTGGGGGTGCGGCAGCACTTCCTGGGGTTCGTCGACTCGGGGCTCCCGGGGCCGGGCGAGCCGCTGCCGGAGGGCTGCTTCGCGTTGGCGCCGCTGGAGGAGGCGGCCGGGCGCCTGGTGAAGCTGACCCGGAGCTTCCGCCCGCATGTGGTCGTCACATACGACGAGACCGGCGGCTATCCGCACCCGGACCACATCAGGACCCATCAGGTGACGGTCGCCGCCTTCGATGCGGCGGGGGAGGCGGGCCGGCATCCCGAGGCGGGCGCGCCCTGGCGGCCGTTGAAGCTGTACTACCAGGGCGGTTTGTCGCGGCCGTGGTTCCAGGCCATGCACGACGCGATGACCGCGCGCGGCATGGACTCGGGCATGCGGGAGGTGCTGGCCGAACTACCCGCGGCCGGGTTCGGGTCCGGGTTGGAGATCACCACGCGGGTGCCGTGCGCGGAGTACTTCGCGACCAGGGACCGGGCGCTGCTCGCCCATGCCACGCAGATCGACCCGAACGCCGGATTCATGCTTCATGATCGTGACGTTGAGCGCGAGGTCTGGCCCACTGAGGACTATCTCCTGGCCCGGTCCCACGTCGACGTCGCGACTCCCGAGGACGATCTGTTCGCCGGTGTGCGGTGCCCCCAGCGGCCTACGGCGGCGGCAGGTGCCGCAGCTTCTCCGGGTTGCGGATGATGCGGATCTCGGTGATCCGCGCGTCCTCGACCTCCGCGCAGGCGACCGTGTCCGGGCGGCCCGCGACGGTGAGGAGCAAGCCTGGGCGGCCGTTGACGTCGACCGTGTGGACCCGGGGGTCGTCCATCGGCTGGGTGAGGACGGCGGCGAGGAAGCGGGCGACCTTTTCGGCGCCGTGCTGGGGGCGGAGGGCGGCTTTGACCTTGCCGCCGCCGTCGCTCCACGCCGTGACGTCGGGGGCGAGCAGCTCCATCATCCGGTTGAGGTCGCCGCCGAGGCAGGCGGCCAGGAACTCATCGGTGACCTGGCGCCGCACCTCGGCCGGTGTGTCGTAGCGCGGTCGGCGGGCCTGGACGTGTGATCTGGCCCGGTGGCCCACCTGCCGTACGGACGCCTCGCCGCGGTCCAGCATTCCGGCGATCTCCCTGAACGAGAAGCCGAAGACCTCCTTGAGCACGAAGACCGCTCGCTCCAGCGGCGAGAGAGTTTCGAGTACGACGAGCAGGGCGAGCGAGACCGACTCGGCCAGCTCCACCTCCTCGCCCGCGTCGGGCTGAGTGACCAGCGGCTCGGGCAGCCAGGGGCCGACGTACTGCTCGCGGGTGGCGGCGGCGGAAGTGAGCCGGTTGAGCGAGAGGTTGGTGACCGTACGGGCCAGATAGCCCGCCGGGTTGTCCACCGGGGTGGTCACCTGACTGCAGCGCAGCCAGGTGTCCTGCACCATGTCCTCGGCATCGGCGACGCTGCCGAGCATGCGGTAGGCGATGCCGAACAGCATGCGCCGGTGGCGCTCGAAGGTGGTCGCGTCGATCACGTCCGTGACGGTACCGCGCAGGTGTCCGAGAAGCCCTGGCTGGTCAGGCCGAAGGCGCTGTTGATGCGCGAGCGGTAGTTCTCCAGGGCGACCATGGCGGTGAGTTCGACGAAGGCGGCTTCACCCAGCCGCTCGATCAGGGTGGCCGCGAGCTCGTCGGTGACGCGGGGTTCGGTTTCGGTCATCGCTTCGGCGTAGTCCAGGACGAGCAGTTCCAGCCCAGTGAAGGCGTCCTGGTGGTCGCGCCACCGCGGGACCTTGGAGATCTTGTCCATCGGGAGGCCGAGGGCGTCGGCCTCCCAGTGGCCGAAGTCCATGCACCACGAGCAGTTGATCCTGGCCGCCGCGGCCATGACGGCGAGGTGCTTGAGGCCCCGGTCGAGGCGGTTCCACTTGGCGGCACCGCGCTCCTGCCGGACGTAGGTGAGGAGCACCCGCCCGTTGTGGCCGATGGCCAGGCCGGGGTCGAGCACCTTGCCGTAGGTGCGCCGGGAGTACCAGGCGCCTATGCGGTTGAGCAGCGTGCTGGGCGGAGTGAGCGAGATACGGGCCATGGCGGGTTTCTCCATCGTGTCGCGGCTGGGGTCGTAAGACCTTCCGCAGGTGCGACAGAGCAGGCCGCCGGAGTGTGACATGCGGCCACCACTCCTCCCCGACGGATCCGGCCGGACCCGGCCGCCCTCAGCACCCTCAGCACCCTCAGCACTCGATGACGTTCACCGCGAGCCCGCCCCGCGCCGTCTCCTTGTACTTGACCTTCATATCGGCGCCCGTCTCCTTCATCGTCTTGATGACCTTGTCGAGCGAGACATGGTGGCGGCCGTCGCCGCGCAGGGCCATCCGCGCGGCGGTGACCGCCTTGACCGAGGCCATGCCGTTGCGCTCGATGCAGGGGATCTGGACCAGGCCGCCCACGGGGTCGCAGGTGAGGCCGAGGTTGTGTTCCATGCCGATCTCGGCGGCGTTCTCCACCTGTTCGGGGGAGCCGCCGAGGACCTCGGCGAGGCCGCCGGCGGCCATGGAGCAGGCGGAGCCGACCTCGCCCTGGCAGCCGACCTCGGCGCCGGAGATCGAGGCGTTCTCCTTGAAGAGCATGCCGATGGCGCCCGCGGCGAGGAGGAAGCGGATGACGCCGTCCTCGTCGGCGCCCGGGACGAAGCGCGTGTAGTAGTGCAGGACGGCGGGGATGATGCCCGCCGCGCCGTTGGTGGGGGCGGTGACCACGCGTCCGCCCGCCGCGTTCTCCTCGTTGACCGCCATGGCGTAGAGGGTGATCCACTCCATGGCGCGGGCGGCCGCGTCGCCCTCGGAGCGCAGCGCGCGGGCGGCGGTGGCGGCGCGGCGGCGGACCTTGAGGCCGCCGGGGAGGATGCCCTCCTGGGACATGCCGCGGGCCACGCACGCCTCCATGACGTGCCAGATCTCCAGGAGGCCGTCCCGGATCTCCTTCTCCGTGCGCCACGCCTTCTCGTTCTCCAGCATCAGCGCCGAGATGGACAGGCCGGTCTCGTGGGAGAGCCGCAGCAGTTCGTCGCCGGTGCGGAAGGGGTGGGTGAGGACGGTGTCGTCGAGCTTGATGCGCTCCTCGCCGACCGCGTCCTCGTCCACCACGAAGCCGCCGCCGACCGAGTAGTACGTCTTCTCCAGCAGCGGATGGCCCTCGGCGTCGTACGCGAGCAGCGTCATGCCGTTGGCGTGGTACGGCAGGGAGCGGCGGCGGTGCAGGATGAGCTGGGTCGACGCGTCGAAGTCGATCTCCTGGCCGGGGCCGATCTCGGTGCCGAGCAGCCGCAGCCGCTTGGTGGTGCGGATGCGCTCCACCTCGCCGTCGGCGGCCTCTACGTCGACGGTGCGCGGGGAGTGGCCCTCCAGGCCCAGCAGCACGGCCTTCGGGGTGCCATGGCCATGACCGGTGGCGCCCAGCGAGCCGAAGAGCTCGGCGCGCACGGAGGCGGTGTGGGCCAGCAGGCCCTCGTTCTTCAGCCGGCGGACGAACATCCGCGCGGCCCGCATCGGGCCGACAGTGTGCGAGCTGGACGGGCCGATGCCGATCGAGAAGAGGTCGAATACGGAGATGGCCACCGGGGGACTCCTTCGTCTGCACGCGGGGGGAGGCGTGCGGGCCGTGCGGGGGTGGTGCGGCGGGGGCGCGCCAGGGCGGGCGCGCCCCCGTGTCCAGGGTTACTCGGACAGATGGGCGTACAGCGGGTGCTTGTCGGCCAGGGCGGTGACCCGGGCCTTCAGCGCCTCCGCGTCGTAGGACGGCTTGAGCGTCTGCGCGATGACGTCGGCGACCTCGTGGAAGTCCTCCGCGGTGAAGCCGCGCGTGGCCAGCGCCGGGGTGCCGATCCGCAGACCCGAGGTGACCATCGGGGGCCGCGGGTCGTTCGGGATCGCGTTGCGGTTGACCGTGATGCCGACCTCGTGGAGCCGGTCCTCGGCCTGCCGTCCGTCCAGCTCCGAGTCGCGCAGGTCGACCAGGACCAGATGGACGTCGGTGCCGCCGGACAGGACGGCGACGCCCGCTTCCCGCACATCGGGCTGGGTCAGGCGCTCGGCGAGGATCCTGGCGCCCTCCAGCGTGCGCTCCTGGCGCTCCTTGAACGCCGAACCCGCGGCGACCTTGAAGGAGACCGCCTTGGCCGCGATGACGTGCTCCAGCGGGCCGCCCTGCTGACCCGGGAAGACCGCCGAGTTGATCTTCTTGGCCAGATCGGCGGTGGAGAGGATCACGCCACCGCGCGGACCGCCCAGGGTCTTGTGGGTGGTGGTGGTCACCACATGGGCGTGCGGTACGGGCGAGGGGTGCAGCCCGGCCGCCACCAGACCCGCGAAGTGGGCCATGTCGACCATCAGGTACGCGCCGACCTCGTCCGCGATCCGGCGGAAGGCCGCGAAGTCCAGCTGGCGGGGGTAGGCCGACCAGCCCGCGATCACCAGCTTGGGGCGGTGCTCCTTGGCCAGCCGCTCGACCTCGTCCATGTCGACCAGACCGGTCTCGGCATCCACGTGGTAGGGCACCACGTTGTAGAGCTTGCCGGAGAAGTTGATCTTCATGCCGTGGGTCAGATGGCCGCCGTGCGCCAGGTTCAGCCCCAGGATGGTGTCGCCGGGGGAGAGCAGGGCGAACATCGCGGCCGCGTTGGCCTGGGCGCCCGAATGCGGCTGGACGTTCGCCGCCTCGGCGCCGAAGAGCTCCTTCACCCGGTCGATGGCGATCTGCTCGACCACATCGACGTGCTCACAGCCGCCGTAGTAGCGGCGGCCGGGGTAGCCCTCGGCGTACTTGTTGGTCAGGACCGAGCCCTGGGCCTCCATGACCGCCGCCGGAGCGAAGTTCTCCGAGGCGATCATCTCCAGGGTGGACTGCTGGCGGTGGAGTTCGGCGTCGACGGCGGCGGCGACATCCGGGTCGAGCTCGTGCAGGGAGCTGTTGAGAAGCGACATCAGGGTCCCGATCGGAAGAGGAGGGTCAGTTTTCGGCGAAGGCGGTGTACGCGTCGGCGGAGAGCAGCTCCTCCGGCTCGCCGGTCACCCGCACCTTGAACAGCCAGCCGCCCTCGAAGGGGGCGGAATTCACCAGCGCCGGATCGTTCACCACGTCCTCGTTGATCTCGGTGACCTCACCGGAGACCGGCGAGTACAGGTCGCTGACCGACTTGGTGGACTCCAGCTCACCGCAGGTTTCACCGGCGGTGACGGCGGAGCCGACGTCCGGGAGCTGGACATAGACGACATCGCCGAGCGCGTTGGCCGCGAATTCGGTGATGCCGATCGTCGACACGCCGTCCTCGTCGGCGGCCGACAGCCACTCGTGCTCCTTGCTGTAGCGCAGCTGCTGGGGGTTGCTCATGGTCCGATTCTCCTGGATACGGGGGAGTGCTTGGGAAACGGGTCTTAGCTGGTGGGACGCGACACCGGTGGGTGCGGTGCCGTGGGTGCGTTGCCAGCGGGGTGTGACGCCGGTGGGTGCGGCGCCAGCGGGGTGTGACGCCGGTGGATGCGGTGCCGGCGCCATGTGACGCCGGTGGATGCGGTGCCGGCGCCATGTGACGCCGGTGGATGCGGCGACGGTGGACGCCGTGCCGGTCCATGTGATGACGCCGGTGGGGCGCGACGCGTTGCGGCGGGACCGCTCAGCGCTCGCGCCGGTAGAAGGGGAGCGCCACGACCTCGTACGGCTCCCGGGTGCCCCGGATGTCCACCGAGACTCCCTCGGTGCCGGGCTTCGCGTACTCCGGGTCCACGTACGCCATCGCGATCGGCTTGCCCAGCGTCGGCGAGGGCGCTCCCGAGGTGACCTGGCCGATCTGTGAGCCGTCGGCGGTCACCACGGCGTATCCGGCGCGCGGGACCCGGCGGCCCTCGGCGACCAGGCCGACCAGGGTGCGGGGGCTGACGGTGTCCGCCTCGCGGGACGCGGCCTCCAGGGCCTGGCGGCCGATGAAGTCGCCCGGCTTGTCGAGCTTCACCACCCGGCCGAGCCCCGCGTCGAAGGGGGTGGTGTCGGTGGTCAGCTCATTCCCGTACAGCGGCATGCCCGCCTCGAGACGCAGGGTGTCCCGGCAGGACAGACCGCAGGGCACCAGGCCCACCGGGGCCCCCGCCTCGGTCAGCGCCTCCCAGACCCGCTCGGCGTCGTCCGGCGCCAGGAACAGCTCGAAGCCGTCCTCGCCCGTGTAGCCGGTGCGGGCGATCATGGCGGGGACGCCCGCGACGGTGCCCGGCAGCCCGGCGTAGTACTTGAGCCCCTCCAGGTCGGCGTCGGTCAGGCTCCCCAGGATCCCGGGGGACTCGGGTCCCTGGACGGCGATCAGCGCATAGGCGTCGCGGTCGTCCCTTACGGTCGTCTCGAAACCGGCGGCCCGCTCGGTCAGCGCGTCCAGCACCACCTGGGCGTTGGAGGCGTTGGCCACGACCAGGAACTCCTCGTCCCCGAGGCGGTAGACGATCAGGTCGTCCAGGATGCCGCCCTCGGCGTCGCAGATCATGGTGTAGCGGGCGCGGCCCACGGCGAGCGCCGACAGCCGGCCGACCAGTGCGTGATCCAGGGCCGCTCCGGCCTGCGAACCGATGAGAGAGATCTCACCCATATGGGAGAGATCGAAAAGCCCGGCGCGGGTGCGCACCGCGGTGTGCTCGTCGCGCTCGCTGCCGTAGCGCAGCGGCATGTCCCAGCCGGCGAAGTCGGTCATGGTGGCGCCGAGCGCACGGTGCCGTGCGTCCAGCGCGGTGCGGCGTGGGGTGGGCGGGGCGTCGGTCACGATTCAGGCTCCAGGAGATCGGGGTCGCGCGACGGCGAGGACGTACGACAAGGACGCGTGCGTCCTCCCCATCTGTCATCGGAACCTGAGAGGTTCGCCGCGACGCCCGTAAGGGGCCCGGCTTGCACCTTGGGTGGAGCCGCGCCCGCGGCTCGCTTTTCAGATCTGCCTCGTCCACGCGGTATCGGGGCCTGAGAGATTCAAGGGAGGACTTGCTCCTTCGGCGCCCTGGGCACCCGGCACGACTGCCGGTGACCAAGGACTCTCCCGCGCGGATTCAAGCGGCCGGTATGGAGTTGCGCGCACATCATCGCATGTGTGGCCGAGAAAGGAAGCCCCGATCGGGGCGGCTCCGGCCGGATCGGGCAGAGGCAGCCTTGATGGACATTACCTTTTCTTGACACTCTGCGGGTACGAGCAGCGTTGACCGACCTGGGAGGACGATCACGGTGCATGGGCAGGGAACATACGAGACCGCGCAAAGGCTCCTGCCGGCACGGCGTGGCCGCATCCCCTCCGGGTCGACGGCCATCCCCGGCAGGCGCATCGCGGTGCACGACCTGCGCGGCCAGCCGCCAGGCGGCGGCGCGGACCCGCGTGAGCTGCGCTTTCCGGTGGGGGACGTGCTGGTCGCCTCCGGGCTGCCGGGCGCCGGCAAGAGCACGCTGATCAACCGGACGGTGCCCCTCCTGGACGGGACGGGCACGGTCGTCATCCGGGTGGACTCGCAGAACACCCGGGAGGCGTGGGAGCGCCGAATGCCCGGCTGGCTGCCGTACGCGCTCTACCGCCCACTGGTGCGGTACGCCCACTACGCCGGGCTGCGCCGGGCGCTGCGCTCGGATGTGAGCGTCGTGGTGCACGACTGCGGCGCGCTGCCGTGGGTCCGCCGCTGGCTGGCCCGGGACGCGCGGCGCCGGGGCCGCAGTCTCCACATGGTGCTGCTGGACGTGGACGCCACGATGGCGCTGGAGGGCCAGGCCGCCCGTGGCCGCGGGGTCTCCGGCTATGCCTTCGGCCGGCATCGGCGCGCGATGCGGCGGCTGATCGCGGAGATGGAGGAGGGACGGCCGCCGGAGGGGTGCGCCTCGGCGGTGCTGCTGGACCGCTCGACCGCGAGCGAGCTGCGCTGCATCTCCTTCGAGTGAGCCCCGCACCAGAAGTGAGCCCCGCATGGGAGGGGACGGGGGATCCCGCTCCAGGGCGGATGAGCGGTCCCCGTTCCCCGGGGAGGAAGGAAGACGCCGGGTGACCTTGGCCGAAAATCGGCCACCGGGGCATCACCCAGTGTGACGGTGGCGTGGGGCGGGGCGAGGTGGGGAAGTGCTGTGGAGATGACGCCGCCCCCGCTGGCCCTGGGCCGCCCAGCCGCTAGGGTGCTTTGGGCAGGTAGGACGAGATGGCGGTTGGACGAAGATGAGCTTCCCGGAGCAGTACGGCATGGCCCCGGCTCACGGAGGATTCCCCGACGGCGCGCAGACCGCGTATCCGGCGTTTCCCGGCAATGAGCTCGAAGAGGTGATGGCCGCCTCGATCGACGTTCCCGGGGCCGGAGCGCGCATCGTCGAGACGCTCTCCCGCAGCCATGTCTGGGTTCCGCTGCCGGGCGGCGGGGGCCCGGGCAGCCCGAGCCTCGATCTGCCCACGATGGAGATCGAGGGCGCCGCGTATGTCCCGGTGTTCAGCTCCGAGCAGCAGTTCCTGCAACTCGTCGGCTCCCATATGTCCTTCGCCATCGCCCCGGCCGTGGAGTTCGCCCGCGGGCTGCCGCCCCAGCTCGGCATCGCGGTGAACCCCGGTGGTGCGGTGGTCGTACCGCTGCCTCCGCCCGCCGTCCGGGAGCTGTGCCGTGCCGGGCGTAGTGAGCTCGACGGCCCGGCCACCGGGGGCAGGGTGCGGCTCTTCGAACCGGACTGGCAGGACGAGCCGGTGGACTTCCTGGCCGCCGCCGGGATCGAGTTCGCCAAGGACAGCGGGGTGCGGACCGCCCGGCGCGCGCTGGCCAGCGTCGAGGGCGACGAGCCGGCGCTCTTCGTCGGTGTGCAGCTCGATGCCCCCGGCCCCGAGGGCCAGGCGCGCGCGGTGGACGCGCTGGGCCGCGCCCTCGGCGTGGTGCCCGTGCGGTGGAAAGTCCAGCTCGTGCTGCTGGATGTGGCGCAGGGGGATCCGGTGGTCGACTGGATGATGGGGCGCGTACGGCCGTTCTACGACCGTGACCTCTGACTCACCCCAGGGTCCGCTACGGGGGCCCGTAAGCTGGTTTGATGACCAGGAGGGGTGCGAGCACGCTCCCCGGTGAGGTGCGGGACAAGGGCGAGAGAAGGGGCGGACCCAGGTGAGCGCGGGCGCGGATTGGGGGGCGGCGGCCGGCCAGGTTGAGCGAGCGTTGCAGCAGGTCGCTCCCGGCCGGTACGACGCCTATGAGGCGCTGCTGCAGGCCATCGGCGAGGGCCAGGTCTGGATGCTGCTGTGGCACGGTGCGCCCGGCACGCCCGAGGCCCAGTACGGGAACATGGATGTGGAGGGCCTCGGTTACGCCCCGTGCGTGACCTCCGCACAGGAACTGGCCGCAAGTGGCTGGAACCGTGCGCATGAGGTGGTCGACGGACGCCTCATCGCCGACTCGCTCTACCGCGACCGCTACGGCCTCTGGCTCAACCCCCACGCCCGCGGCGGCGGAGTGGGCATCCCATGGCCGGATCTGCGCCGGATCGCGGGCGGTCTGGACCGGCTGCCCGCCGGGCCGCTGCGGCTGAGCGAACCCGCCATCGACATCCCGCAGTTCTACGCCCTGTTGGGGCAGAACGCGCATCGCACGACTGCGGTGCGGTCGCTGCGCCGCGCCTGGGTGCAGCCCGCGCTGGGCGCCCCGTATCTGGCCATCGGGCTGGATCTCTACGACAGCGGCCCACCGGCGGTGCAGTCGGTGCGGGTGATGATGGAGCAGTCGATCACCGCCGTGCCGGACGGGCTGCCGGTCTCCACGGTCGCGCTCTCCGACGAGTACGACCCCGTCGCCCTGTGGATGCGGGCCAACGCCCGGCCCTTCTTCGACCGCGACGCCTATGGCGCCGCCCCCGCCGCGCCGTCCCACGGCTACGGCTACCCGCCGCCGCGTCCCGCCTACTGATCCGCCGCCTCGCCGAGCCGGTACCGATCCGCCGACTCGCTGCCCCGCCGACCCGGCCATCCGTCAACCCGCCGATCCGCCGATCCGCCACTGGCCCGCTGGTCCGCGCACCGATTGACGGGATTGCCCACCCGGCGTTCCGGGCCTTTGGGGCCGAACATCGCATAGCGGGCGCGAGGTTACTGCTGCGTTCTCGTGTCGCGACCGTCCGTATAGCGGAGCGGTACTCCCCACATCACGGTTAGGCATCCATTGTCCGGGAGTACTGGCGGGTGATCACAAACGCGTTGAAGACTCCCGCTCCAAGGGGTGCGGTTCCTGCGTACGACCCCTTCCTGAAAGGTTCCGTACCAGAACGCGACTTTCACCCGGGTTGTGAACAAAGCCGCTACAGCGGCGAGTCGTGGGCCGGTCACCACCGGCCGAGAGGGGTCTCCACCACGATGACGGCACCATTGCACGGCACGAGCACGGACAGCGATCCGGTCGCGACTGCCGATGTAGCGGCGGATGTGGTCAAAGCGTCCGTCGAAGGCAGATCGCTGCGGCAGATCGCCTGGACACGCCTGAAGCGGGACAAGCTCGCGCTGGCGGGTGGCATCGTTGTCGTCTTCCTGGTCCTGGTGGCGATCTTCGCTCCACTGATCGTGAGCCTGCTCGGGCATCCGCCCAATGAGTTCCACCAGGAGGAGATCGACCCGCTGTTCGGCACCCCGAAGGGGTCCATGGGCGGTATCAGCTCGGACTTCCTCTTCGGCGTGGAGCCGTCCAACGGCCGCGACGTCTTCAGCCGCGTCGTCTACGGCGCCCGGATCTCGCTGCTGGTGGCCTTCCTCGCGGCGGTGGTCGCGGTGGTCCTCGGCACCATCTTCGGCATCATCGCCGGGTACTTCGGCGGCTGGGTCGACTCGGTGATCAGCCGGGTGATGGACATGCTGCTGGCCTTCCCGCAGCTGCTCTTCATCATCTCCCTGGTCTCGGTGCTCCCCAACGACCTGCTGGGACTGACCGGCAGCGGGGTGCGCATCGCCATCCTGGTCTCGGTCATCGGCTTCTTCGGCTGGCCGTACGTCGGCCGCATCGTGCGCGGTCAGACGCTGTCGCTGCGCGAGAAGGAGTACATCGAGGCCGCGCGGAGCCTGGGCGCCGGCCGGCGCTACATCCTCTTCCGTGAGCTGCTGCCCAACCTGGTGGCGCCGATCACCGTCTACGCGACGCTGATGATCCCCACCAACATCCTCACCGAGGCCGCGCTCAGCTTCCTCGGCGCGGGCGTGAAGCCGCCCACCGCCTCCTGGGGGCAGATGCTCTCCAAGGCGGTCGGCACCTACGAGGACGACCCGATGTTCATGATCATCCCGGGTGTGGCGATCTTCATCACGGTGCTGGCCTTCAACCTCTTCGGCGACGGCGTCCGCGACGCGCTCGATCCGAAGGGCACCCGATGACGGCGCGGCGCACGACACGCCCTGCGGACCGGTCGTACCCGAACGCATCAGCCGCTGCCGTATCCGGCAGTCGGCTCCCCGAAGAATTCCGCGGCGCCATGCCTAGGACCGCTACCCCGGAGGTTGCAACAGCTATGAAACAGCTCTCGAGAAGCAGGCGGATCGCCGGAGCGGCGGCTGTCGTCGGCGCCCTCCTGGCCACCGCCGGCTGCGGTGGCGGCGGTTCCGACGACGAGGGCTCGGGCGCCGGGTTCAACGCCGCGGTGAAGGGCGTCGCCGCCAAGTCCGCCAAGAAGGGCGGCACGCTCAAGTTCATCAACAAGCAGGAGTTCGACTCCCTCGACCCGCAGCGCCAGTACTACGGGTTCGCCTGGGACTTCTCCCGCTTCTACGCGCGCCAACTGATCTCCTACGCGCCGAAGCCGGGCAACGCCGCGAACGAGCTGGTCCCGGACCTCGCCACCTCCACCGCCAAGATCACCAACGGCGGCAAGACCTACACCTACACCCTGCGCGACGGGATCACCTGGGAGGACGGCTCCCCGATCACGTCCAAGGACGTGAAGTACGGCATCGAGCGCATCTGGGCCAAGGACGTCGTCTCCGGCGGCCCCGGCTATCTGCGCCAGGTCCTGGACCCCAAGGGCGAGTACAAGGGCCCGTACAAGGACAAGGCCAAGGACAAGCTGGGCCTGAAGGGGATCCAGACGCCGGACGACAAGACCGTCGTCTTCAACCTCGCCAAGCCCAACGGTGACTTCGAGCAGATGCTCGCGATGCCGACCGGCTCCCCGGTGAAGGCGGACAAGGACACCGGCGCCAAGTACACCAACCGGCCGTTCTCCTCCGGTCCGTACAAGGTCCAGTCGTACAGCCCGGGCAAGAGCCTGTCCCTGGTGCGCAACACGAGCTGGAAGAAGGCGTCCGACCCGATCCGCCCGGCCCTGCCGGACAAGATCTCGGTCACCTTCAACTCCAACCTCGAGGCGATAGACCGGCTGCTGATCAAGGGCGACTACGACGTCTTCCTCAGCGCCACCGGTATGACCCCCTCGGGCCGTAATGACGCCCTCAAGCAGCACAAGGGCAACGTCGACAACATCACCACCAGCTTCGTCCGGTACGTCGACTTCACCACCAAGGTCAAGCCGTTCGACAACATCCACTGCCGCAAGGCGGTCGTCTACGGCACCGACTACAAGTCGCTTCAGACCACCCGCGGTGGCCCGCAGGCCGGTGGTGACCTCGCCACCAACATGCTCCCCAAGAGCGTCAAGGGCGCGGACGATTACGACCCGTACGGCGTCCTGAAGCGCGGCGGCAAGGCCGACCCGGCCAAGGCCAAGGACGAGCTCAAGCAGTGCGGCAAGCCGGGTGGCTTCTCCACCACCATCGTGGCCCGCAACGACCAGCCCGCCGAGGTCGACGCCGCCGAGGCGCTGCAGGCGTCGCTGAAGAAGGTCGGCATCAGCCTCAACGTGGAGCCGATCCAGGGCAGCACCTCCGCCAGCATCACCGGTTCGCCGTCGGTGATGAAGAAGCGCGGCTACGGCCTGTCCATGACCGGCTGGGGCCCGGACTTCCCCACCGGCCAGGGCTTCTCCCAGCCGCTGATCGACGGCCGTTTCATCGAGCAGACGGGTAACTACAACGTCTCCGAGACCAACGACCCGGCGATCAACCAGTACTTCGACGACGCGCTCAAGGAGACCGACCCCAACAAGGCCGGCGGCATCTACCAGAAGATGAACCACAAGGTCAGCGACCTGGCCGTGCAGATGCCGTTCATCTACGAGAAGAACATCACCTGGCGCAGCTCGCGGCTGACGAACGCCTTCTCGTCGGCGGCCTACAACGGCCGCTACGACTACTCCCAGCTGGGCGTCGTCAAGTGACGGCAGGTCACCTGACCCGCCGCACAACCCCCCATCGCCGCACCCGATAGGCCCGAAGGGCAGGTGATGGCCGCGGGTGGTGGCCCGTGATCCCTCTCAACCGGGGTATCACGGGCCACCGCCCGGGCCGCGCACAGTGCTTGCTTATCTCATCCGGCGCTTGTTCGCCGTCGTCGTGATGCTGTTGGTCGTCACCCTTACGACCTTCGCCATCTTCTTCGTGATCCCGAAGTGGGCCGGTGCCGATCCCGCGCTGCTGTTCGTCGGCAAGCAGGCCGACCCCGCGGCCATCGAGGGCATCCGGCAGAAGCTCAGCCTCGGTGATCCGGTTCTGGTCCAGTTCTGGCACTTCGTCCAGGGCCTCTTCGCCGGCCGGGACTACGCCAACGGCACGGACGTCACCCACTGTCCGGCGCCCTGCTTCGGCTACTCCTTCCGCACCGAGCAGGCGGTGTGGCCGCAGCTCACCGACGCCATGCCGGTCACCCTCTCGCTCGCCGCGGGCGCCTGTCTGCTGTGGCTGGTCGGCGGCATCACCACCGGTGTCGTCTCCGCGCTGCGCCGGGGCACCCTGTGGGACCGCTCGGCGATGACGGTCGCGCTGGCCGGTGTCTCACTGCCGATCTACTTCACCGGTCTGCTCTCGCTGGCGATCTTCAGCTACTCGCTGAAGTGGGTCAACGTGGACTACAAGGCGCTCGGTGACGATCCGGCGATGTGGTTCGAGAGCCTGATCCTCCCGTGGATCACGCTCGCCTTCCTCTACGCGGCGATGTACGCCCGGCTCACCCGGGCCACCATGCTGGAGATCATGGGCGAGGACTACATCCGCACCGCCCGCGCCAAGGGCCTGCGAGAACGGGTGGTCATCGGCCGGCACGCGATGCGCTCGACCTGGACGCCGGTGCTCACCCTGCTCGGCCTCGACCTGGGCGCGCTGCTGGGCGGCGCGGTCCTCACCGAGACCACCTACAACCTGCCCGGCCTCGGGCGGCTCGCGGTGAACGCGATCACTGAGAAGGACCTGCCGGTCATCCTCGGCGTCACCCTGATCGCGGCCATCTTCATCGTGGTCGCCAACCTCGTCGTGGACCTCCTGTACGCCGTCATCGACCCGCGAGTGAGGCTCGGATGACCGACCTGACCAAGTCCTCCGGACAGCCCGGGAACGGCGAGCTGCCGGCCACCGGCACCGCCGCCGTGGGCGAGGTGGCCGCGGCGGGCTCGCCCGCCCCCAGCGCCTTCCTCGAGGTGCGCGATCTGCACGTCCACTTCCCGACCGACGACGGTCTGGTGAAGTCCGTGGACGGGCTCAGCTTCCGGCTGGAGAAGGGCAAGACCCTCGGCATCGTCGGCGAGTCCGGCTCCGGCAAGTCCGTCACCTCGCTCGGCATCATGGGGCTGCACACCGCCGGGCAGTACGGCCGCCGCAAGGCGCGGATCTCCGGTGAGATCTGGCTCAACGGCCAGGAGCTGCTGGGCGCCGACCCCGACGAGGTGCGCAAGCTGCGCGGCCGCGAGATGTCGATGATCTTCCAGGATCCGCTGTCCGCGCTGCACCCGTACTACACCATCGGCCGCCAGATCATCGAGGCGTACCGGGTGCACCACGACGTCACCAAGGACGTGGCCCGCAAGCGCGCGATCGAGCTGCTGGACCGCGTCGGCATCCCGCAGCCCGACAAGCGCGCGGACAGCTATCCGCATGAGTTCTCCGGCGGCATGCGCCAGCGCGCCATGATCGCGATGGCGCTGGTCAACAACCCCGAGCTCTTGATCGCCGACGAGCCGACCACCGCCCTGGACGTGACCGTCCAGGCGCAGATCCTCGACCTCATCCGGGATCTGCAGAAGGAGTTCGGCTCCGCGGTCATCGTCATCACCCATGACCTGGGCGTGGTCGCCGAGCTCGCGGATGATCTGCTGGTGATGTACGGCGGCCGCTGTGTCGAGCGCGGTCCGGCCGAGAAGGTCTTCTACGAGCCCCAGCACCCGTACACCTGGGGGCTGCTGGGCTCGATGCCCCGTATCGACCGCGACCAGACCGAGCGGCTCATCCCGGTCAAGGGCTCCCCGCCCAGCCTCATCAATGTGCCGTCCGGCTGCGCCTTCCACCCGCGCTGCCCGTACGCCGATGTGCCGAAGGACAACCTCACGCGCACCGAGCGGCCGGAGCTCAGCGAGGCCGGGGGCGGCGGGCACTTCTCCGCGTGCCATATGGCGCAGGAGGAGCGCACCCGGATCTGGACCGAAGAGATTGCGCCGAAGCTGTGACCGACACGAAGGATCCGAAGATGACGGTCCCGGAGAAGGCGACGACGTCGCCCGAGCCCCTGCTCAAGGTGTCGGGTCTGGTCAAGCACTTCCCCATCAAGAAGGGGCTGCTGCAGCGGCAGGCCGGTGCGGTGCAGGCGGTCGACGGGCTCGACTTCGACGTCCGGCCGGGGGAGACCCTGGGTGTGGTGGGCGAGTCGGGCTGCGGCAAGTCCACCATGGGGCGGCTGGTCACCCGGCTGCTCGAACCCACCTCAGGCAAGATCGAGTTCGAGGGCAAGGACATCACGCATCTGAACACCGCTCAGATGCGGCCGATGCGCCGTGACGTCCAGATGATCTTCCAGGACCCGTACTCCTCGCTGAACCCCCGGCACACCGTCGGCGCGATCGTCAGCGCGCCCTTCCGGCTCCAGGGCGTCACCCCGGAGGGCGGTGTCAAGGCGGAGGTCCAGCGGCTGCTGGCGCTGGTCGGGCTCAACCCCGAGCACTACAACCGCTATCCGCACGAGTTCTCCGGCGGTCAGCGGCAGCGCATCGGCATCGCCCGGGCGCTGGCCCTCAAACCCAAGCTGGTCGTCGCCGACGAACCGGTCTCGGCGCTGGACGTGTCGATCCAGGCGCAGGTAGTCAACCTGCTGGACGACCTCCAGGACGAGCTGGGCCTGACGTATGTGATCATCGCGCACGATCTGTCGGTCATCCGCCATGTCTCGGACCGGATCGCGGTGATGTACCTCGGGAAGATCGTCGAGCTGGCGGACCGCAAGGACCTCTACGAGCGTCCCATGCACCCGTACACCAAGGCCCTGCTGTCCGCGGTGCCGGTGCCGGACCCCAAGCGGCGCGCCAAGCGGGAGCGGATCCTGCTCAAGGGCGACGTGCCCTCGCCGATCTCCCCGCCGTCCGGCTGCCGCTTCCACACCCGGTGCTGGAAGGCGACCGAGGTGTGCAAGAGCCAGGAGCCGCCGCTGGTGACGCTGGCCACCGGCCACCAGGTGGCCTGCCACCACCCGGAGAACGCTACGGACCAGGCGCCGCAGGAGAAGCCCGGGGCCGAGGCGGCACAGAAGGTGACGAAGAAGACCGAAAGCTGAGACGGGACGGGGTCCGGACGGGACCGGGGGCATCCGCGGATAACAATGTCGGGTGCTCATCGAACTGTTCACCCCGTCCGTCCAGCACGCGCTCGAAGTCGCCGGGATCTTCGTCTTCGCGATGTCCGGCGCGCTGCTCGCCGTGCGGAAGAACTTCGATGTCTTCGGCATGGCGGTGCTCGCCGAGGCCACCGCGCTGGGCGGCGGTATCTTCCGCGATCTGGTGATCGGCGCGGTGCCGCCCATCGCCTTCACCGACCTCGGCTATTTCCTCACCCCGCTCGTGGCCACCGGCATCGTCTTCTTCCTCCACCCCGAGGTCGAGCGGATCACGGCGGCGGTGGGGGTCTTCGACGCGGCGGGCCTCGGGCTGTTCTGCGTCGAGGGCACGATGAAGGCGCATGACTTCGGGCTCGGCGTCACCGCGTCGGTCACCCTGGGCATGGCCACGGCGGTCGGCGGCGGTGTGATCCGCGACCTGCTCGCCCATGAGGTGCCCTCGCTGCTGCGCTGGGACCGGGACCTGTACGCCGTCCCGGCCATCCTCGGCTCCTCGATAGCGGCGCTGCTGCTCCACTTCCACGCCCTTACGGCGGCCACGAGCGTGCTCGCGGCCGCCGTGGCCTTTGTGGTGCGGCTGCTGGCGATGCGGTACGGCTGGCGGGCGCCGCGGGCGTGGAACCGGCGCAGTACGGCGACGGAGGAGACCTGAGGCGCTCGGGGCGTGGGCTGCACGCGGCGTGAATGCCCTTGCGGTTATATAGCCGCGTCGTTATGTTGGGGGCATGGTCATACCGTTCGATGTGCTCGCGGAGCCGAGTCGTCGGCAGATCCTGGACCTCCTGCTGGAGCGGCCCCGCCTGGTCGGTGAGCTGACCGAGCATCTGGGGCTCACCCAGCCGGGCACCTCCAAGCACCTCCGGGTGCTGCGCGAGGCCGGTCTGGTGCGGGTCCGCCGGGACGCCCAGCGCCGCTGGTACGAGCTCTGCCCGGAGCCGCTCGCCGAGGTGGACGCCTGGCTCGCGCCGTACCGTCGGCTGTGGACCGACCGTCTCGGCGCGCTCGAACGACACCTGGACACGATGCCGGAGTCCCTCGACGCGACCGGCGAACCCGACGTACCCGAAGTACTCGACGTACCCGACGGAGAAGCGCCATGAAAGACACCCTTGCCCAGACCGGCGGCGGCCGCTCGGCCCTGCGCCTCGAACGCCGGCTCGCCCATCCCCCGGAGAAGGTCTGGCGAGCGCTGACCGACCCCGCCCAGCTCGTCCACTGGTTCCCCTCCGAGGTCCAGGTCGAGCTCAAGATCGGCGGCCGGATGGGCTTCGTCTTCCCCGGGCGCGAGGCCCCGGACATGGACGGCGTCGTCACCGAGCTCGACCCGCCCCATGTCTTCGCCTTCACCTGGGGCGAGGACGAGCTCCGCTGGGAGCTGCGCCCCGAGGACGACGGCTGTGTGCTGACCCTCACCCACACCTTCGGCGACCGCTTCGGCGCGGCCAGCTTCGCCTCCGGCTGGCACGCGTGCATCACCGGGCTGGCGGCCCTGCTCGGCGGCGAGGAGATCGCCCACGGCGACATGGCCGAGCTGCACGAGAAGTACGTCGAGGCGTTCGGCTTGGCCGAGGGAGCGGTGGAGACCACCGAGGACGGCGGCTGGCGGCTGCGCTTCGAGCGCCAGCTGGTCCGCCCCGCCGAGACGGCCTGGCGGGCGCTGACCGGCCCGGCCGCCGACACCCCCGAGCCGGCCGCCGGGGCGCCGGTCCCCTTCGGCTTCCGTACGGACGCGGTCCCGGCGGGCCCGATCGCCGAGGCGCATCCGCCCCGGGTGCTCGCCTACGCCTGGGAGCGCGACGGCCGCCCCGCCGGGACGGTCCGCTGGGAGCTGACCCAGGGCACCGGCCACGGCGCCCGCCTCATCCTGACCCAGACGGGCCCGGCGGACGCGGAAACGGAACGCACCCAAGCCCAGCAGGCATGGCGCCACCACATCGGCCTCCTGGCCGCCAAACTTCTCCGGGTGAGCGGCTGAAAACCCAGCCCGTCCGGCGTTTGAGGAGCAACCTCAGCCGTCGCCGAGGAAACCGCTCAGTGCAACCGCCAGCTCGGCAGGCGCATCCTCCTGCACCAGGTGTCCCGCACCCTCGATCAGCCGGAACCGGGCGCCCGGAATGCGAGAGGCAAGCTCCCGCCCCCGCTCCACCGGAATCCACGTGTCACCCGACCCCCAGCACACCAGCACGGGGAGCGACATTCCCCCGTACAACCCCTCGACCTCATCCGTGAACCGCTGATCGTTCTGCGCGATCTGCCGATAGAACGCGGGCTGCCCCACCTCCCCGCACCACGGCTCCAGCAGCCGCTCCAGCACCCCGTCCCGCAACCCCACCGCGCTCGCGGAGCCGACGTACTCCCGCACCAGCGCCCGATGCAGCGCCGTCGGCAACTGCTCGAAAACCTTGTCGTGCGCGCCGAGCAGCCGGTACGTGGGGGAACCCCAGGGCGCCAACGCGACCACGTCCACCAGCGCCAGCCTGCGATACCGCGCACCGTGCAGCAGATGCGCACGTAGCGCGACACACCCGCCGAAGTCATGGGCGACGACGGCCGGTTCCGCCCCGGCCCCGGTCAGCCCCCACGCGTCGAGCAGCTCGCCGAAGACCCGGCCCTGGGCGGCCAGCGAGACGTCCTGGTCCGCCCGCTTCTCGGAGGCCCCGTAGCCCGGCATGTCCCAGACGAACACCCGGTGCCGGTCGGCCAGGGCATGGGCGACGCCCCGCCATACGTACGACGAGAACGGCGTGCCGTGCAGCAGCACGACCGGCGGCGCGTCCGGTGCGCCGAACGCGGCCCAGCGGACCTCGCCGGAGGAGCTGCGGTAGGTGCGGTCCAGCGTCCACTCGGTCTTCCACTCAGCGTCTGTCATGAGTAAAAACCTAGACGCTCCTTACGGCCGCTGTCGAGGGCCCTCGCGAGGGGGTGCGAAAGGGGCGGCGGGAAGACTGTGCGTACGCGCACCCGCTACGCACCCCACAACGCCTCGTAGAATCGAGGCCACCATGGTTTATCTCGACCACGCCGCCACCACCCCGATGCTCCCGGAGGCGGTGCAGGCGATGACCGCCCAGCTCGCCGTCACGGGCAACGCCTCCTCGCTGCACGCCGCCGGCCGGCGTGCCCGCCGTACCGTCGAGGAGTCGCGTGAATCCCTGGCCGCCTCGCTGGGCGCCCGCCCGAGCGAGGTCGTCTTCACCGCCGGAGGCACCGAGGCCGACAACCTCGCGGTCAAGGGGCTCTACTGGTCCCGCAGGGACGCCGATCCGGCCCGCGTCCGGGTGCTCGCCAGCCCCGTGGAGCACCACGCCGTGCTCGACGCGGTCGACTGGCTCGCGGACCACGAGGGCGCCCGGGTCGAATGGCTGCCGGTCGACTCCCTCGGGCGGGTCCACCCCGACGCGCTGCGCGAGGCGATCGCCCGCGACCCCTCGGACGTCGCCCTGGCCACCGTCATGTGGGCCAACAACGAGATCGGCACCATCCAGCCGGTCCGCGAACTCGCCGACGTCGCCGCCGAATTCGGCATCCCGCTGCATGCCGACGCGGTCCAGGCGTTCGGCCAGATCGAGGTCGACTTCGCCGCCTCGGGGCTGGCCGCGATGACCGTCAGCGGCCACAAGATAGGCGGCCCCTACGGCATCGGCGCGCTGCTGCTCGGCCGTGAGCACACGCCCGTGCCGGTGCTGCACGGCGGCGGCCAGGAGCGCCAGGTGCGCTCCGGGACCCTCGACACCCCGGCCATCGCCGCCTTCGCCGTCGCGGGTGCGTATGCCACCGAGCACCGCGAGGAATTCGGCCGCGAGATCGGCGCGCTGCGCGACGCGCTGATCACCGCCGTCCGTACGGCCGTGCCCGACGTGGTTCTCGGCGGCGACCCCGATCCGGCGGGCCGGCTCCCCGCCAATGCCCACTTCTCCTTTCCCGGCTGCGAGGGCGATTCGCTGCTTCTGCTGCTGGACGCGCAGGGCATCGAATGCTCGACGGGCTCGGCCTGCACGGCCGGTGTCGCCCAGCCCAGCCATGTGGTCCTGGCCACCGGCAGCGACTCCGACCTGGCCCGCGGCACCCTGCGCTTCTCGCTCGGCCACACCTCGACCAAGGCCGATGTCGAGGCCGTCGCGGAGGCGATCGGCCCGGCGGTGGAGCGGGCGCGCGGGGCGGGGCTGAGCTGACTGACGGGACTGGGCTGACCGAATAGTAACCGAAGAATTCCCGGTGTTCTCCCGGCCATTTCAGATAACCCACGGAACATCAATCTCCGCTTGAAATCGCGAAGAGCGTTCGGCAAGGATCTACCCCGTCAGCAGGCCCGGCATGCGCGTAAAAGCGCGCGGGCCGCTTTTGCGGGGAAAACGGAGATATTGATGTCGCAGCGTTCGGGCCGACTGGCCATGGCGTCCCTGGTGGCGGGCGGTTTGGTATTCCTTTCCGGATGCGGGGACAGCGAGGACGGCGGGAAGGACGGGGGGTCGTCCTCTCAGGCCGCCGAGGCGAAGACCCTGGGCAAGGTCAGCATGCCGAAAGTCACCAAGGACACCAATGCCATGGGCATGTGGGTGACCGGTAAGAATTTCGTGAAGGGTGACATCAACAAGCTCGTCGGCTATTCCCCGGACGGTGCCAAGGCCCAGTGGACGATAGACCTCGACGGGGAAATCTGCTGGGCCTCGCCGCACACCACCAAGGACGGACTCACCGCGGTGCTGTTCAAGGACGGCAAGGGCAGCGACGCGCAATGCACCCAGGTCGGCCTGGTCGATCTGAACAAGGGTGAACTGGTCTGGCAGAAGGAGGGGACGGACACCGAGGGCAACGACGGCGTCGACTTCGACGAGGTCACGATCAGCGGGAACACCGTCGCCGCCGGAGGCACCAGCGGCGGCGGCGCCTGGTCGCTCGACGGCAAGCCGTTGTGGAAGCCGGAGTACATCGCGGAGTGCGACGACGACGGCTACGCGGGCGGCGACGGCAAGCTCATCGCGCTGCACGGCTGCAGCAGCGCGGACTCCAGCACCGACAAGCTGGAGCTCCAGACCGTGGATCCGGCCACGCGGAAGGTGCTGTCGTCCTACAAGCTCGACGGAGAGTTCGAGCGCGCCCACGTCCTGTCCACCGCACCCCTCGTCGTGGCCGTCGATACCGGCGACTCCGACGGCGGCTCGGGGGTCACCGACATCCTGACCATCGACGACAGCGGCAAGCAGGGCAAGCTGATCAACTCGATCGACGTCCTGGCCAAGGGCTTCCAGCCCGACTGCCCCGCGGTCAATGTGGAGGGCTGCAAGGACCTGGCCCTCGACAAGAAGAGCAGCACGGTCTACCTCTCCTCCGAGGTGGACGTGGACGACGGCGGCCCCGGAGAGAAGATCACCGGCGTGAACTTCAGGACCGGCAAGCAGACCGGCCGGACGAAGATGGCCGAGAGCAGGTCGCTCACCCCCATCAGCACCGAGAAGGACGGCTCGCTGCTCGCCTACCAGGGCAGCATGTACAGCGAGGCGGGCGGGGTCGTGCGCATCGACCCCAAGTCCTTCGAGATCAAGGAGATCCAGCGGAACCCCGACTCCATGAAGGACGTGGAGTCGGACCTGGAAACCTACGGCGACGCCAGGATGTTCTTCACCGACGGGAAGCTTTACATCGGTGACGACACGGCCGCGAGGCCCTCCAGCGACAGCAAGGGCCGTCCGCTCGCGGTCGTCTTCGGTACCGCGTAAGCCGCACCGCCTGAGCGGCGGCTCACTTCGCGATCCGCACCGCCCGCACCAGCTCCAGATAGCGGTCCCAGTCCCAGTGGCGGCCGGGGTCGGTGTGGTCGGTGCCCGGCACCTCCGAGTGGGCCACGATGTGATCGCGGTCCCGCTCCATCCCGTAGCGCTCGCAGATCGCGGCGGTCAGCCGGGCCGAGGACCGGTACATGGCGTCCGTGAAGTCGCCGGGACGGCTCACGAACCCCTCGTGCTCGATGCCGATGCTGCGCTCGTTGTACGAACGGTTGCCCGCGTGGAAGGCCACATCCAACTCCCGCACCATCTGGGCGATATGCCCGTCGCGGCGCACCACATAGTGCGCCGCGGCGCGGTGTCCGGGGTCCCGGAAGACCCGCACCGCGTCGTCGTAGCTGCCCTGGACCACATGGATCACCACCCGGTCGATGGTGTAGTCGTCCGGCCGGTCGGCCCACCGCCAGTTCGCCCCCGAGGCCGCGATCCACTCCACGCCCGGCTGGTCGACCGCGCCCGCCTTGCGCGGCTTCTCGATCCCGGGCAGCCGCCACCACATCCGGGACAGCTCGTCCCGCGCGGCATAGCCCGCGACCCCGGCCGCGCCGAGCCCGGCCGCCGAGCCTCCGATCAGGAGGGTGCGCCTGCTGACGCGGCGTCCACCGCCGGTCGTGGTCTCGCTCACGGAACGCTCAACGCGCGAGGGCGGGCATCCGGTTCCAGCCGATGGGATCATGGCCAGAAGCCTTCGTTCCGGGCGACGGCCCTCTGGCCGTCCGGGTAGATGAACGTTGAACTGTCTCTGAGCTACCGCTGTGTCCGGGGCTCCGTACCTCGGAATGTATCCAGCGGAATGTATTCACCCGGAATGTGTCCATCCGCTCGACGAGGAGCTGACGGTATGCGCATCGGATTCGCCCTTCCCCAGTTCGGCCCGCTGGCCCACCACCCCGAGGACATCGCGCGGTTCGCGCGCCGGGCCGAGGAGCTCGGCGCGGACAGCCTGTGGGTCGGGGACCGCCTGCTCGCCCCGGTGGACCCGATCGTCGGCTACGCGGGCACCGATGTGATCCCGCCGGAATTCCGCGCCGCGCTGGATCCCTTCACCGTGCTGGCCACCGCCGCCGCGGTCACCGAGCGGGTCCAGCTCGGCACCGATGTCATCAACGCCCCCTGGTACCCGCCCGCGGTGCTCGCCCGCACCCTGACCACCGTCGATCTGCTGAGCGCGGGCCGGCTGCTGGTCGGCCTCGGCACCGGCTGGTCCCCCGAGGAGTACGAGGCGGTCGACATCCCCATGGCCGAGCGCGGCCGGCGCCTCGACGAATGCCTCGACGCCCTGGACGCCTGGTGGACCCGGAACCCGGTGGAGTACCACGGGGACCACTGGACCGTGCCCGCCTCCCACGTCGACCTCAAACCGGCCTCCCGCCCCCATCCGCCCGTCTACCTCGCCGCCTTCGCGCCCGCGGCCATGCGCCGGGTGGCCCGGCGCGCCGACGGCTGGCTGCCCATCGCGGTCGTCCCGGCCGCGCCCGGCGCCCCCGACCCCATCGCCACCCTGGCCGAGGGGCTGGGCGGGGTGCGGGAAGCGGTCGAGCGGGAGGGCCGGGACCCGGCGGCGTTCGACGCGATCCTGCGCGTCAACCCCAGCGCCGGCGCCTCCGTGGACGACATCGCGACGGCCCTCGTCCGGGCCGAGCGGGAGGCGGGCATCCAGCACGCCTTCGTCGATCTGATCTATCTCGGGAAGGACGCCGACCAGACCCTGGACCTCGTCCAGCGGGTGCTGGAGGGGGCCCGCGCGAGCTGAGCCGGGCGGTGGCCGGTCGCCACTTACCCATTTAGTCGTTGCATATGGAGCGACCTATGCTGGTCGGGTTATGACTGACTTCCCCGGTGCGCCCACAGGTCCCCGCGACGGCCGTCGGCTGCGCGTCCTCGCCGCCATGTCCGGCGGTGTGGACTCCGCGGTCGCCGCCGCGCGGGCGGCCGAGGCGGGCCACGATGTGACCGGCGTCCATCTCGCGCTCTCCGCCAACCCGCAGTCGTTCCGCACCGGCGCCCGCGGCTGTTGCACCATCGAGGACTCGCGGGACGCCCGGCGCGCCGCCGATGTGATCGGCATCCCCTTCTACGTGTGGGACCTCGCCGAGCGCTTCCGTGAGGACGTGGTCGAGGACTTCATCGCCGAGTACGAGGCGGGCCGCACCCCCAATCCGTGTCTGCGCTGCAACGAGAAGATCAAGTTCGCCGCGCTGCTGGACAAGGCGCTCGCCCTCGGCTTCGACGCCGTCTGCACCGGGCACTACGCCACGATCGTGGAGCACGCGGACGGCGCGCGTGAGCTGCACCGCGCCAGCGACATGGCCAAGGACCAGTCCTATGTGCTCGGCGTGCTCGACGAGCGCCAGCTCGCCCACGCGATGTTCCCCCTCGGCGACACCCTGACGACCAAGGACGAGATCCGCGCGGAGGCCGAGCGGCGGGGTCTGGCCGTCGCCAAGAAGCCCGACAGCCATGACATCTGCTTCATCGCCGACGGCGACACCCAGGGCTTCCTGGCCGGTCATCTCGGTACGGCCGAGGGCGACATCGTCGACGAGGGCGGGCACAAGCTGGGCACCCACGAGGGCGCGTACGGCTTCACCATCGGCCAGCGCCGGGGGCTGCGCATCGGTCACCCGGCGCCCGACGGCAAGCCGCGCTATGTCCTGGACATCTCCCCGGTGGACAACACGGTCACGGTCGGCCCGGTCGAGGCCCTGGACGTCGCCGCCCTGACCGCCATCAAGCCGCGCTGGTGCGGAGCCCCTCCGGTGGGCCCCGGCAGCTACACCGCCCAGCTTCGCGCCCATGGCGGCGAGACCGAGGTGACGGCCGAGCCGATCGGGGTATCCGGGTTGCGGGTGACCTTCGCCGAGCCGGTGCGGGGCGTGGCCCCGGGGCAGGCGATCGTGCTCTACGACGGCACCCGGGTCGTGGGCTCCGCCACCATCGCCACGACCGAGCGCGCCCAGGTGGTCGCCTCGTAGACGGGCCGCCGGGCCCCGGGGGATATCCGCTTTTGGCCAGAAAGAAGCCGAAAGTCAGGATGGGGTGGATTATCTCCGTTTGGCGCGATCAGTTTCTCTGAAATTAACGTGCGTCCGGCCATTCCGGTGGCATGCGTCCGTTGAATCTGGGAATGCGCCACGCGGACACGGGTGCCGTGGTCCGCTGTCTCAGCACCGGAGGTTCCGTTATTTCTGCGCAACCTGTACAGAAATTTGGCAACAATCCAGTTGATGTCAGGGACACTGATCACTACACAGAGGAGTACGTACCCAGCTTCGTAGAAAAGTGGGACTCGCTGATCGACTGGGACCGAAGGTCGGAGAGCGAGGGTACGTTCTTCATCGACCTGCTGCGCGAGCGCGGCGTCAAGAAGGTCCTCGACGTGGCCACGGGGACCGGCTTCCATTCCGTCCGGCTGCTCGAGGCCGGATTCGAGACCGTGAGCGCCGACGGCAGCGGCGAGATGCTCGCCCAGGCGTTCGCCAACGGGCTCAAGCACGGTGACCACATTCTCCGCGTCGTCCAGGCCGACTGGCGCTGGCTCAACCGCGACGCCCACGGCGAGTACGACGCCATCGTCTGCCTCGGGAACTCCTTCACGCATCTGTTCTCCGAGCGTGACCGGCGCAAGGCGCTCGCGGAGTTCTACGCCATGCTCAAGCACGACGGAATCCTGGTCCTGGACCAGCGCAACTACGACGCGATCCTCGATCGCGGGTACAGCAGCAAGCACGTGTACTACTACTGCGGAGAAGACGTCGCCGTCGAACCGGAGTACGTGGACGAGGGGCTGGTGCGCATGCGCTACAGCTTCCCCGACGAATCCGTCTACCACCTCAACATGTTTCCGCTGCGCAAGGACTACACGCGCAGGCTGATGCAGGAGGTCGGCTTCCAGCGGATCGAGACGTACGGCGACTTCCAGCACACCTACCGGACGGAGCGCCCAGACTTCTTCATCCACGTCGCGGAGAAGGAATACATCGCGGCGGACGAGCCGGCCGGACCGGCCGCTCCGGCCACCGGCGACGGGGAGTACGCGGGAGCCGTCGGCACCGCCCGCGACTACTACAACTCCTCGGACGCCGACGCCTTCTACTGGCATGTCTGGGGCGGCGAGGACATCCACATCGGCATCTACGACCGGCCCGACGAGCCGATCGCCGAGGCCAGCAGGCGCACCGTGGCCCGGATGGCCGGGAAGCTCGATCTCACCGAGTCATCCGTCGTCCTCGACCTCGGGGCGGGCTTCGGCGGCTCCGCACGCTATCTGGCGGAGACGTACGGCTGCCGTGTCGTCGCGCTCAACCTCAGCGAGGTGGAGAACGAGCGCCATCGCGCGCTCAACGCCGAGCGGGGGCTGACCGAGGCCATCGAGGTGCTGGACGGCTCCTTCGAGCGGATCCCGCTGCCGGACAACAGCGTCGACGTCGTCTGGTCCCAGGACGCGTTCCTGCACAGCGGCAACCGCGCCCGCCCCCTGGAGGAGGCGGCCCGCGTCCTGCGCCCCGGCGGTCACCTCATCTTCACCGACCCCATGGCGGCCGACGGCTGCCCCGCCGAAACCCTCCGCCCCATCCTGGACCGCATCCATCTGGAGACCATGGGGTCGCCCGAGTTCTACCGCCATGAACTGGCGCGGCTCGGCTTCACCGCGGTCGGCGGCGGCTTCCAGGAGCACCGCGAGCAACTGATCACCCACTACGCCCGGGTGCTGGAAGAAACCCGCCGCCAGGAGGCCGACGGCCTGACGGAACACGTCAGCGCCGACTACCTCACCCATATGAAGAACGGCCTCAGCAATTGGGTCGACGGCGGCACAAACCGCCATGTGACCTGGGGCATCTTCCACTTCACCCGCTGATCCCCGCCGGGTGGCCGGTGTGGCGGGCCCGTCCCGCCACCGGCCACCCCCGGGCGCTCACCGGGTGTTCGCGGTCAGCGGGAGGCCCGCGACCTGCTCGTGCAGGGCGGCGAGCGGTGCCGCGAGGTGTCCCTGGCCGGAGGCCGCGGACGGTGACGGGGTCTCGCCGGTGACGGCGAGGGCCTGTCGCCAGTAGCGCAGCGAGAACGAACCGGCGCGCCTGCCGCGGCGGAACAGGGTGCGCAGATGCGCGCGGAACGCCGGTGTGTCGTCGTGGCCGCCGACGCGGGCGTAGGTGCGCACGAAGTGGCCGAGCGCCTCGGCGCGCCGCTCCGGACAGCCGGAGACCAGGGCCTCGCCGGCCAGTGCGCAGGCGTCCAGGAGACCGGCGTAGAACGACGCGACGTCGCCCACCTGGTGGGGCTGCGGTTGCCGGCCCCGGTCGTCCGCGGTGGCCACGGCGTGGAGTTCGGCGTAGGCGAGGACGGTCGCGGCGGTCGGGGCGACCGGTGGCGCGGGCACCGCGCCCTCGATCACGGCCTGGGCCAGGCTGCGCGGCAGACCGGCCGGGAGCGCCCAGTGCCAGTACCGCACCAGCCGATCGTGGGCGTCGTCCCGGCTGCCCACCCCGGCGAGCAGGGTGAGGCGGCGCAGCCGTTCCGGCGCGGGGCAGTCGTCCAGCGCGCGGAGCACCTCCCGGCGCCATGTCGCCTCACGCAACTGTTCCTGGACCGCGTCCAGTTCGCGGCTGACGAGTTCGCCCAGCGAGCGTTCCCCCGCCATGACCGCGGAGATCGCGGCGATGGGCGTGCCGAGTGCACGGAGGCGCTGGATCAACCGGAGCCTGGGCAGCGCGTCCGCGGCGTATCTGCGGTGGCCGCCCGGGGTGCGTCCGCTCTCGGGCAGCAGCCCGATGTCCGAGTAGTAGCGGATGGTCTTCACCGGCAGTCCGGTGCGCGCGGCCAACTCGCCGATGCCCACCGTGTTCCCGCCCTGCGTGCCGCCCGTGTTCCCGCCCTGCGTGCCGCGCGTCACCGCCGCTTGAACCTCCCCCGCGCAGGAGCCCTTAGCGTCCGTCGCGAACGCCGTCGTCCGAGTATGCGCCGGGCGGCACTCGCCGAGGAGGATCATCCATGCGGATTCTGATCGTGACCGCCGGTTCGCGAGGGGACGTCGCCCCGTACACGGGCCTGGGGCGGCGTCTGCTGGCGGCCGGTCACGAGGTGGCCGTGGCCGCCCATCCGCCCTTCGCCGGGCTCATCGGCGGATGCGGCCTGGACCACCGGCCGCTGCCGGGCGATCCGCGGGAGCTGATCCGCACCAGGGCCCGGGCCGCGTCGTGGGAGGAGACGCGGGCGGCGATGGCGGCGTTCCTGGACCGGCTCGCCGACGGGGTGGTGGCGGCGGCGGGCGGGGCCGACCTGGTGCTCACCGCGTTCGGCCCGGCGGCGCTCAGCCGGGCGGCCGGTGAGGCGTACGGCATCCCCGTCATCGGCACCTATCTCGCACCGGCCTGTGCCACGCGGGAGTTCCCGCTGGCCGGCGCGCCGGGCGGCGACGACCTGGGCCCGGACGGCAACCTGGCGGCGGGCCGGAGGCTGCTGGCCGATGCCGGAGCGCTCCAGGCGGGGGCCATGGCGGGGCTGCGCACCCGGCTCGGGCTGCCGACCGCCACCTCGCAGCCGACGGGAGCGGACATCCGGCCGGTCTTCCACGGCTTCAGCCCGCTGGTCGTACCGCGCCCGGCGGACTGGCCGCCCCAGGTCGAGGTGGCCGGCTACTGGTGGCCCGCCCGGCCGCGCGACTGGCGGCCCCCGGCCGAGCTGGTCGACTTCCTGCGGGCCGGTCCGCCGCCGGTGTTCATCGGGTTCGGCAGCATGGCGCCGGGCGAGGGGGAGCGGCTCGGCGAGCTGGTGACGGCGGCGGTGGCCCGGGCGGGAGTGCGCGCGGTGGTGCAGGCGGGGTGGGCCGGGCTGAGCGCGGCCGGCGATGACGTCCTTACGGTTGACGACCTTCCGCACGACTGGCTGTTCCCGCGCACGGCCGCCGTCGTCCACCACGCCGGAGCGGGCACCACCGCGGCCGGACTGCGCGCCGGGGTACCCGCGGTGCCGGTGCCCGCCATGGCCGACCAGCCGTTCTGGGCAGCGCGGCTGCACCGGCTCGGAGTCGCCCCCCGGCCGCTGCCACTCGACGCGCTGACCGCCGAATCCCTCGGCGCGGCGATCACGACCTGCCTGACCGAACCCGCCCTCCGGCGCCGGGCGGCCGAACTCGCACACGACCTCGCCGCGGAGGACGGCGCCGCGACGGTACTCGCCCACGTCGGCGCCGTGCGCGAGGGGTGAGACCGACAGCGCACTCTTCCTCGGCGGCCCCGGCTCCTCCTGGGCCCGTACCCATGGCCGGTGGCGGCTGCGCTGTCGCCTGCGCGGCCGCCACCGCACCAGGGGCGTCCGACGGATCGTGCCGCCTGCGGCGGGCTGCTCCCCTCCCTCCCCTTCCCACGGCATCGATATGCGGCGCCGCCGCGTGGCGTGGCTCCGCCCCCGGACCGGGGTCCAGGGGCGGAGCCCCTGGTTACGGGAAGGGGCGGGGAGGGGAAAGCATCGATATGCGGCGCCGCCGCGTGGTCCGCGGGACACCCCGTAGAACGCGGTCGCCTCGCCGCCCGCTGCCCCCGTCTGACGGCGGCCGAAACCAAGGCGCCGCACGGCGCGCTCAGCGCGCTCCGCGCGGGGCGGTGGGGGTGTCCGACCCGGCTCGTAGAGTGACGGGCATGAATATCTGTGTCTTCTGCTCCGCCGCCGACCTCGACGACCGCTATACCGCCCCCGCCCGCGAATTCGCCGAGCTGATCGGCAAGGGCGGGCACACGCTGGTCTGGGGTGGGTCCGATGTCGGGCTGATGAAGGTGATGGCGGACGGAGTGCAGGAGCACGGGGGACGGCTGGTCGGGATCTCGGTCGAGTTCCTCGCCGCCCAGGCCCGGGAGGGCGCCGACGAGATGGTGATCGCCAAGGACCTCGCCGAGCGCAAGGCGCAGTTGCTCGCCCGCGCCGACGCGGTCGTGGTCATGGTCGGTGGCACCGGGACGCTGGACGAGGCGACCGAGATCCTGGAGCTGAAGAAGCACGGGCTGCACATCAAGCCGGTGGTGCTGCTCAACGCGGCGGGGTTCTACGACGGGCTGAAGCAGCAGTTCCAGCGGATGGAGGAGGAGCGGTTCCTGCCGATTCCGCTCAGCGAGCTCGTCTTCTTCGCGGAGAGCGGGGCCGAGGTCATGACGTATCTGGAGTCCGTCTGAGCCGTGGTCCGTTACCGGACCCGTTACAGGATGGGAGCGCTCGGCGGGAAGTCCGCCCGGGTTTCGGGCATGGGATCGCGCCAAGCCGGGACCGTCGGCGGGGCGCGTCCATCGGTGAGGCAAGCTGGGGAGCATGGGAACGCATCTGATCACTGGGGCAGGTTCGGGCATCGGCGCGGCGGTCACCGAGCGGCTGGCCGAGCGCGGCGAGGACCTGTGGCTGCTCGCGCGGGACGCCGGGCGGGCGAAGGAGCTGACGGAGCGGTTCCCGGGGGTGCGGACGGTCGTCGGCGACCTGACGGATCCGGACCGGCTCTCCTGGGCGCTGGGCCACCAGACGCTGCCCGACCGGCTCGACTCGCTGCTGCACATCGCCGGGGTGGTCGACCTGGGCGAGGTCGCGGAGCTGACCCCGAAGGCGTGGACCCGCCAGCTCGCCGCCAACCTGGTCGCGCCCGCCGAGCTGACCCGCCTGCTGCTGCCACAACTGCGGCTGGCCCAGGGGCATGTCATCTTCGTCAACTCCGGGGCCGGGCTGCGCGCCAACGCCCAGTGGGCCGCGTACGCCGCCAGCAAGCACGGGCTCAAGGCGCTGGCCGACGCGCTGCGCTGGGAGGAGAGCGGCAACGGCCTCCGGGTGACCACGGTCTACCCGGGGCGCACGGCCACTCCGATGCAGGTGAAGGTGCACCAGCAGGAGGGCAAGGAGTACGACGCGGAGCGCTGGATGGAGCCCGGGACCGTGGCGACGACCATCCTGACCGCGCTCGATCTGCCGCGCGACGCCGAGATCACCGACCTCCAGGTGCGCCCGCGCGGCTGAGCCCTTCCCGGCGGCGCCCTGAAGGGGCGCGGGGCTGTGTCGATATGCGGCTCCGCCGCGTGGGCGCGCCCAGCCGCCACGGCGCCGCAGACGAACGACGGCGCCTCGGCACGTCCAGCGGAGCGCTTAGGCTTCCCGGGTGAGCCAGAGGGGCGCGGGGCTGTGTCGATATGCGGCTCCGCCGCGTGGGCGCGCCCAGCCATCACGGCGCCGCAGACGAACGACGCCACTTCGGGGCACTCCCAGCGGAGCGCTTAGGCTTCCCGGGTGAGCGAGAAGAGCACCAATACGCACCACTGGGGCCCGGGGGCCGCGAGCGGCGTCGGGTCGATGCCGGGCGGCGACGCGCGGGAGGCAGTGAAGACCGTCACCGGGTCGCTGGAGGCCCTGCCGTATCTTCCGGAGCTGCCCGCGCGGGGGCCCGGCGCGGACATGATCGGGCGCACCGCCGGGATGCTGGTCGAGATGTACGCGCATGTGGAGCCGAGCGGCTGGCGGATCAGCGACCGGCCGGGCCGGGACACCAGGCGGGCCCGCGCCTGGATGGGCGAGGACCTCGACGCGCTGGAGGAGTTCACCCAGGGGTACCAGGGGGCGCTCAAGGTGTCGGCCGTGGGGCCCTGGACCCTGGCCGCCTCCCTCGAACTGCGCGGCGGTGAGGTCGCGCTGAGCGACCCGGGCGCCTGCCGCGATCTGACGGCCTCGCTCGCCGAAGGGTGCCGCGCCCATCTCGCGGAGGTGCGCCGCCGGGTGCCGGGCGCCGAGGTGGTGCTGCAGCTCGACGAGCCGTCGCTGACGTCGGTGCTGCGCGGGAGCGTCCGCAGCGCCAGCGGCTACCGCACCCACGCCGCCGTGGACCGGGGCGTGGTCGAGGGCGCGCTGCGGACTCTGGTGGAGGCGGCAGGCGGGCCGGTGGTGGTGCACTCGTGCGCGCCCGCCGTGCCGTTCGGGCTGCTGCGGCGCGCGGGCGTCGAGGGGATCTCCTTTCCTCTGTCGCTGCTCACGGAGAGTGAGGAGGAGGCGATCGGGGAGGCCGTGGAAGGCGGTACGGCGCTGCTCATCGGCGCGGTACCCGGCACCGACAGCCCATTGTCGGACCCTGCCGGTAGCGTCAGTGGTGTCAGGACGTTGTGGCGCAGGCTGGGGCTGTCACCGGAGACTCTCGCGGAATCCGTGGTGATCACCCCGTCGTGCGGGCTCGCGGGCGCCTCGCCCGGGTACGCCCGCGCCGCGCTGGCCCACTGCGTCCAGGCGGCGAGATCGCTCGCGGACAACCCTGAGTAACGGGAGGACGACACGGTGGCCGGCGAACAGCAGTCGAAGGTCCCCGCCGAGGTGCGGGAGAGGCACGCCAGGCTCGCTGAGCAGATCGAGGAGCACCGCTTCCGGTACTACGTGAAGGACGCGCCCGTCGTCAGCGACGCGGAGTTCGACAAGCTCATGCGCGAGCTGGAGGCACTGGAGGCGGAGACCCCCGCGCTCCGTACGCCCGACTCGCCGACCCAGAAGGTCGCGAGGGCGTACGAAACGGAGTTCACCGAGGTCGCGCACCGCGAGCGGATGCTCAGCCTGGACAACGCGTTCGACGACGAGGAGCTGGCCACCTGGGCGGACCGCATCGCCAAGGAGCTGGGCAGCGGCTCGTACCACTTCCTGTGCGAGCTGAAGGTGGACGGCCTCGCGGTCAACCTCACCTATGAGCACGGGCGGCTGACCCGCGCCGCGACCCGTGGCGACGGCCGCACCGGCGAGGACATCACCCCCAATGTGCGCACGATCGCCAAGATCCCCAACCGGCTGACGGGCGACCGCGTCCCGGCGCTGGTGGAGGTGCGCGGCGAGGTCTTCCTGGCCCGCGAGCGGTTCGAGGAGCTGAACGCCGGGCTGGTGGAGGCCGGCAAGCCGCCGTTCGCCAACCCCCGGAACGCGGCGGCGGGTTCGCTGCGCCAGAAGGACCCGAAGGTCACCGCGTCCCGGCCGCTGGACATGGTGGTGCACGGCATCGGCGCGCGCGACGGCTTCGACATCGACCGGCTGTCGCAGGCGTACGAGCTGCTGCACGAGTGGGGGCTGCCCACCGCCGCCCACTTCAAAGTGGTGGACACGATCGAGGCCGTGCGCGAGTACATCGCGTACTACGGGGACAGCGAGCACCGGCACTCGGTGGAGCACGAGATCGACGGCGCGGTCGTCAAGCTGGACGAGATCCCGCTGCAGGGGCGGCTGGGCTCCACCTCGCGGGCGCCGCGCTGGGCGATCGCCTGGAAGTTCCCGCCCGAGGAGGTCAACACCAAGCTGGTCGACATCCGGGTGGGCGTGGGGCGCACGGGGCGGGTGACGCCTTATGCGGTGGTCGAGCCGATTACGGTCGCGGGTTCGGAGGTCGAATTCGCGACGCTGCACAACCAGGATGTCGTCAAGGCCAAAGGTGTGCTGATCGGTGACACCGTGGTGCTGCGCAAAGCGGGCGACGTCATTCCGGAAATCCTGGGCCCGGTCGTCGATCTGCGGGACGGCAGCGAGCGGGAATTCGTGATGCCGGCCACCTGCCCCGAGTGCGATACGCCGCTGCAGCCCGCCAAGGAGGGCGATGTCGATCTGCGGTGTCCCAACAGCCGGTCCTGCCCGGCGCAGCTGCGCGAGCGGATTTTCTATCTCGCCGGGCGGAAATCCCTGGACATCGAGAACCTCGGCTATGTCGCCGCCGCCGCCCTCACTCAGCCGCTGGAACCGACCGAGCCGCCGGTGAAAGACGAGGGTGATCTGTTCGACTTGAAGATCGAACAATTGCTGCCCATTCGGTCGTATGTACTGGACCCGGACAGCGGACTGCCCAAGCGCGATCCGGAGACCGGTGAGGAGAAGGTCGTCACCTTCTTCGCCACCCAGAAGGGCGAGGCGAAGAAGAACGCCCTGGCGATGCTGGCCAATATCGAGGCGGCCAAGGAGCGCCCGCTGGCCCGGATCATCACCGGCCTTTCGATCCGTCATGTCGGCCCCGTCGCCGCCACCGCACTGGCCCGTGAATTCCGCTCGCTGGACCGGATCGCCGAGGCGGACGAGGAGGAGCTGGCGGCCGTGGAGGGGGTCGGGCCGACCATCGCCGCCTCGGTCAAGGAGTGGTTCGCGGTCGACTGGCACCGCGAGATCCTCGAGAAATGGCGGCGGGCCGGGGTCCGGCTGGAGGAGGAGGGCGGCGAGGACGAGGGCCCCCGTCCGCTGGAGAGCCTCACCGTCGTCGTCACCGGAACGCTCCAGTCGTACACGCGAGATGGGGCCAAAGAGGCGCTGCAGAGCCGTGGTGCCAAAGTCACCGGATCGGTTTCGAAAAAGACTGATTTCGTGGTAGTCGGCGACAATCCGGGCTCGAAGTACGACAAAGCCATGCAGGTGAAGGTTCCCGTGCTCGATGAGGACGGATTTGGCGTCCTCCTCGAACAGGGACCGGACGCGGCGAGAGAGGTCGCGATGACGCCTCCGGAAGAGTCCGCGGAGTAGCACGGACGGCCCGTGGAGCGGCGGTTGGAGTAGCCGCTCCACCCATCCGGCGCAGTGGTCCGGCCATCTTGTCCGCCCGATGGGTGCAAAGCTGGCCGGATTACGACTGGGAGCACTTCCCGGGTACAGCCGGCGGGCATCACCCTTACAGCGCATAGCAGAAGGTCATGGATCGTCGGGCGGCATTCGGGGAACCGTCGCCGATCGCCGCCCGTCTTCCCCTTCTGCCGCCTACTGTTGAGGTGTGCGCCCGCCGTGGCGCTGGCACCGCCGGCTGTGAGAGGGACGGGTATGAAACCGACCGAAAGCGCCGCCCCGGCGTCGCGGCTGCGCCGGGCCGTGCTGCCCGCGCTGCCGGCCGCGGCGGTCGCCATGGCGGCTTTCGCACTCGGCATCGGGGTATTCCGAGTGCTCGACGCGGGTAATGCGCTCTTTCCCGACGGCACCGTGGGCTGGTCGCTCGCCGTGCTCACCGGAATCATCGTCGGCCATCTGGTCGCCCTCGGGCGCGACCGCTGGTGGGGCGGCACCGGCTCCGGGGCCGCGTTAACCCTGGCCGCGCTGCTGCTCTACGGCTGGATTCCGGCCGTACTGGTCAGCCTCGCCGTGGTCGTCCTGGTCGGCGCCGCCCGCCGGCACCGATGGCGGCAGGCCGCCCTGCACGGCGCGGTCGACATTCTCGGGGTCGGCGCGGCCGCCCTCACCCTCGCCGCCTTCGGCACCACCCCCTCGGTCGAACATCCCTGGCGCACCGACACCTGGGACGTCTCGGCCATCCCCCAGACGGCCCTGGCCGCCTTCGTCTATCTCGCGGTGACCCGCGCCCTGCTGTGGTGCTCCCTCGCCCCGCCCGGCGCCGGACTGCCCACCGTCGCCCGCACCGCCCTCTTCCGGCAGGCCCTCGTCGGCATCGCGCTGCTCGGCATCGCCCCCCTCATCGTGGTCGTCGCCGGGGACACCCCGCTGCTGCTCCCGCTGTTCGCGGTGCCGCTGGTCGCCCTGGACTCCACGCTGTGGATCGCCCGGGTCCGTGCCGAGGAGCAGTTGCGCGACCCGCTCACCGGGCTGCCCAACCGCCAGTGGCTGCTGGAGCGCACCTGGACCGCGCTGGACGAGTCCGAGCGGGCCGGCACCCGCACCGCGCTGGTCCTGCTGGACCTCGACCGCTTCCGTTCGGTCAACGACACCCTGGGCCATCTGGCCGGTGACCGGCTGCTGCTGCAGATCGCCGAGCGGCTGCGGCTCGCCCTGCCCCGCGGGGCGGAGGTGGCCAGGCTCGGCGGCGACGAGTTCGCGGTGCTGCTGCCCACCACCGACTCGCTCACCAGCGCCCAGCGCAGCGCCCGCGTCCTCGTCGGCGACCTCGGCTCCCCCCTCGACCTGGACGGACTGACCCTGGTGCTGGAGGCCAGCGCCGGGGTCGCCGTCTACCCCGACCACGCACTGGACGCCGAGGGGCTGCTGCGCCGCGCCGACGTCGCGATGTACCAGGCCAAGCGGGACCGCAGCGGAGTCGAGCTGTACGAGGCCCGGCGGGACGGCAATACCCCCGACCGGCTCGGTCTGCTCGGCGATCTGCGGCGCGCCCTGGACGCGGGCGAAGTCGACCTGCACTACCAGCCCAAGGTCGGCTTCGACGGGCATGTGGCGGGCCTGGAGGCGCTGGTGCGCTGGGTCCACCCGGACCGGGGCAGGGTGCCGCCGGACGAGTTCATCTCCATGGCCGAGAGCTCCGGGCTGATGCCCCGGCTGACCGAGTACGTCCTGGAGACCGCGCTGGGCCAGGTCGCGCGCTGGCGCGCCGACGGCCTCGAGGTGCCGGTCGCGGTCAACGTCTCCCCGCGCGATGTCCATACCCCCGGTTTCGCCGGTGCGGTCGCCGGGCGGCTGGCCCGGCACGGCGTCCCGGCGGGCGCCCTGCAGCTGGAGATAACCGAGCATGTGCTGCTGGAGGACCCGCAGCGGGCCGCCGACACACTGGCCGGGCTCACCGGCCATGGCGTGAAGATGTCGCTCGACGACTTCGGGACGGGCTATTCCTCGCTGGTCCATCTGCGGCGGCTGCCGGTGAGCGAGCTCAAGATCGACCGTTCCTTCGTGGCCCGGCTGGCCGTGGACAACGAGGACGCCGAGATCGTCCGCTGTACGGTCGACCTCGCCCACTCGCTGGGCCTGCTCGTGGTGGCCGAGGGCGTCGAGGACGACGAGACCTGGGAGCGGCTGCGGGATCTGGGCTGCGACGCGGTGCAGGGCTGGCTGGTGGCCGCCGCGATGCCGCCGGAGGAGACGACGGCGTGGCTGCGGGCGCGGGGCGAGGGCGGCTGGCACCGCGAGACGGCGGAGCCGTCGGACCAGGCGCAGGCTTCCGCCGAGGAAGACGCGGATCAGCCCGTGACGTGAGGGTGCCGCCCCCTGGCGTTTCGTCGTCGGCCGCGGGCCGGTGGGTGCGTTGTGCCCACCCGTTCCTCCCCCAGCTACCGCTGGGAGGTGCCCCCTCGCGGAGGGAGCCATGACGCGGGTGCACCAAAGCCTTTCGCGCGCCGTGTGTGGAGAGCCATAGGATTGGGGCCGAAACACTCCACACTCACTTTGAGGATCGCTGCATGCCTGGCATCACGCGCGAGGAGGTCGCCCACCTCGCCCGGCTGGCGCGTCTGGAGCTGAAGGCCGAAGAGCTCGACCACTTCGCCGGACAGCTGGACGACATCATCGGCGCGGTCGCCCGCGTCTCCGAGGTCGCCGACCAAGACGTACCGCCGACCTCTCACCCGCTGCCGCTGACCAACGTCATGCGCGCGGACGAGGTCCGTCCGTCCCTGACCCCGCAGCAGGCACTGGCCTGCGCCCCGGCCCAGGAGCAGCAGCGTTTCAAGGTGCCGCAGATCCTGGGGGAGGAGTGACCACCGTGACCGACCTGACCAGGCTCACCGCGGCCGAGCTCGCCGCCAGGATCGCCTCCGGCGAGGTCACCGCCGTCGAGGTGACCGAGGCGCATCTGGCCCGTATCGAGGCCGTAGACGAGAAGGTGCACGCCTTCCTGCACGTGGACCGTGAGGGGGCGCTCGCCCAGGCGCGCGCCGTCGACGAGAAGCGGGAGCGCGGTGAGGAGCTGGGCCCGCTGGCCGGTGTTCCGCTCGCGCTCAAGGACATCTTCACCACCAAGGGGATCCCGACCACGGTCGGTTCCAAGATCCTCGAAGGGTGGATCCCGCCGTACGACGCGACGGTGACCCAGCGGCTGCGGGACGCGGACGTGATCATCCTCGGCAAGACCAACATGGACGAGTTCGCCATGGGGTCCTCGACCGAGAACAGCGCCTTCGGCCCCACCGGCAACCCCTGGGACCTCACCCGTATCCCCGGCGGCTCCGGCGGCGGCTCCTCCGCCTCGCTGGCCTCCTTCCAGGCCCCGCTCGCCATCGGCACCGACACCGGCGGCTCGATCCGCCAGCCGGCCGCCGTCACCGGCACGGTCGGGGTCAAGCCGACGTACGGCGGGGTCTCCCGCTACGGCATGGTGGCCTTCTCGTCCTCGCTCGACCAGGGCGGCCCCTGCGCCCGCACCGTGCTGGACGCGGCGCTGCTGCACGAGGTCATCGCCGGGCACGACCCGATGGACTCGACCTCCATCGACGAGCCGGTCCCGGCCCTCGTCGAGGCCGCGCGCAACGGAAGCGTGCGGGGCATGCGCATCGGCGTCGTCAAGGAGTTCGCGGGCGAGGGCTACCAGGCCGGCGTCATGCAGCGCTTCAACGAGTCGGTGGAGCTGCTGCGCGAGCTGGGCGCCGAGATCGAGGAGATCTCCTGCCCGTCCTTCGACAAGGCGCTGGCCGCGTACTACCTGATCGCGCCGTCCGAGTGCTCGTCCAACCTGGCCCGCTTCGACGCCATGCGCTACGGCCTGCGGGTGGGCGACGACGGTACGAACTCCGCGGAGGAGGTCACCGCGCTCACCCGCGCGGAGGGCTTCGGCGCGGAGGTCAAGCGCCGGATCATGCTCGGCACCTACGCGCTCAGCTCCGGCTACTACGACGCGTACTACGGCTCCGCGCAAAAGGTCCGTACGCTGATCAAGCGTGACTTCGAGAAGGCGTTCGAGCGGGTCGACGTGCTGATCTCGCCGACCACCCCGACCACCGCCTTCCCGATCGGCGAGCGCGCCGACGACCCGATGGCGATGTATCTGGCCGACCTCTGCACGATTCCCACCAACCTCGCGGGGAACGCGGCCATGTCACTGCCCTGCGGTCTGGCGCCGGAGGACGGTCTGCCGGTCGGACTGCAGATCATCGCCCCCGCCATGGCCGACGACCGGCTCTACAAGGTCGGCGCAGCGGTCGAGGCCGCGCTCGCCGACAAGTGGGGCCACCCGCTGCTCGAGGAGGCACCGTCACTATGAGTGCGATCAAGAAGGCCAAGGGCTTCAAGAAGTCCCGGCCCGGCACCTACCTGTCCATCGCGGGCTCGCTGTTCGGCGCGGTCAGCGTGGCGAAGCAGGTCAAGAAGGCCCGCTTCGAGAACGACAAGCTGCAGCTGGCCGACGCGGTGGTCTCGGCCGCCGCCATCGTCACCGGCGTCGCCCTGCTCGTCCGCGAGCTCAAGCGCATGGGCGACGACGACGTCCTCGCGGACTGAGAGGTTAGTTTTTCCGTGACCGTCACTGAACTGGTGTCGTACGAGGACGCCCTGGCCGCCTACGACCCCGTGATGGGGCTCGAGGTGCATGTCGAGCTCGGCACCAAGACCAAGATGTTCTGCGGGTGCTCCACGGCGCTGGGCGCCGAGCCCAACACGCAGACCTGCCCCACCTGCCTCGGCATGCCCGGCTCGCTCCCGGTGGTCAACGCGACCGGTGTCGAGTCCGCCATCAAGATCGGGCTCGCGCTCAACTGCGAGATCGCCGAATGGTGCCGCTTCGCCCGGAAGAACTACTTCTATCCGGACATGCCGAAGAACTTCCAGACCTCGCAGTACGACGAGCCGATCGCCTTCAACGGCTATCTGGACGTCGACGTCGACGGGGAGGTCTTCCGCGTCGAGATCGAGCGCGCCCATATGGAGGAGGACACCGGCAAGTCCACCCATGTGGGTGGCGCGACCGGCCGTATCCACGGCGCCCAGCACTCCCTGCTCGACTACAACCGGGCCGGTATCCCGCTGATCGAGATCGTCACCAAGCCGATCGTCGGCGCCGGGGAGAAGGCCCCGGAGGTCGCCAAGGCGTATGTGACCGAGCTGCGCGAGCTCATCAAGTCGCTCGGGGTCTCCGAGGCGCGGATGGAAATGGGCCAGATGCGCTGCGATGTGAACCTGTCGCTGCGCCCGCACGGTGTCGAGAAGTTCGGCACCCGCTCCGAGACCAAGAACGTCAACTCGCTGCGGTCGGTCGAGCGGGCCGTGCGCTTCGAGGTACAGCGCCATGCCGCGGTGCTGGGCGACGGTGGCACGATCATCCAGGAGACCCGTCACTTCCACGAGGAGGACGGCTCCACGACCTCCGGCCGGGTCAAGGAGGAGGCCGAGGACTACCGCTACTTCCCCGAGCCCGACCTGGTGCCGGTCGCCCCGTCCCGTGCGTGGGTGCAGGAGCTGCGCGGCGGGCTTCCCGAGCTGCCGCGGGTGTACCGCAACCGGCTGCGCGAGGAGTGGGGCCTGTCCCGGCACGAGATGCAGTCGGTGCTCAACGCGGGCGCGATCGACCTGATCACCGCCACCATCGACGAGGGCGCCCCGGCCGATCAGGCTCGTAAGTGGTGGATGGGCGAGCTGGCCCGCCGCGCCAACGAGGACGGGGTGGAGCTCGCGGCCCTGCCGATCACTCCGTCGCAGGTCGCCCGGGTGTGCGCGCTGGTCAAGGAGGGTTCGCTCAACGACAAGCTGGCCCGCCAGACGATCGAGGGCGTCCTCGCGGGCGAGGGCGGCCCGGACGAGGTCGTCACCAAGCGCGGGCTGAAGGTCGTCTCGGACGAGGGTGCGCTCGGCACCGCCGTGGACGAGGCGATCGCGGCCAACGCGGCCATCGCCGACAAGATCCGCGGCGGCAAGGTCGCGGCGGCGGGTGCGCTGGTCGGCGCGGTCATGAAGGCCACGCGCGGCCAGGCGGACGCGGCGCGGGTGCGTGAGCTGATCCTGGAGAGGCTGGGCGTCGAGGGCTGACGTTCGTCCGTTGTGTCCATGGCGGCGGCGGGGTGCGCGCGGGCCCCCCCCCCCCCCCGACAAATTGCCCCCCACCGGATACGCGGAAGTCGGCCGCGGTTCGGAAGGCGCCCTGAAGGGGCGCGGGGCTGTGTCGATGTGCGGCTCCGCAGCGTGGGCGTGGCCGCGTGGGCGTGGCCGACCACGACGGTGCCGCGGACGATCGACGGCATCTCGTCGCACGTCCGGCGGAGCTCAGAGCAGCAGCGGCTCCAGATGCGGGACCTCGAACCCCTCGTCGTCGAACGGATACAGCGGCCGCGCGAGACGCCGGTGGCCCAGGCGCGCCAGATCCTGGTCGACCCCGCCGGGGGTGAGCGCGAGCCGCCAGTCCGCCGCCAGGTCGTACAGCTCGGGCTCCAGACAGCCGATCTTGACGACGACGAGGTCGTGGTCGCGCGGGTCCAGCTCGCCGAAGTCGGCCAGGGTGTGGAACGGTTTGCGGCGGCTGACCAGGATCACCGTGACGCCCCCGTGCCGCACCGCCGCGAGATCCCCGCCGACGGGGTCGTCCCGGCGCAGGGCGACCACCTCGCCGGTCAGCTCGCAGGGCTCGGCGTGGTCCGCCGTCCCCCGGCTGATCCCGCCGCCGACGCGGAGCCGGACCGTCGTGCCCGGCCCGGCGGCGAAGCACTCCGCGACCGCCGCCGGATCGGTGATCCCGGGGTGCAGGGCGGTGGCGCGGCCGGCGGCCAGATCCTCGTTGGCCAGCAGTCGGCCGAGCATATAGGCGAGGTCCCCGGCGCCTCCGGCCGTGGGATTGTCGCCGGAGTCGCTGATCAGGAAGGGGCGGGCGGAGGAGGCGACGGCCTCGGCGATGCACGCGTCGGCGCCTCCGGTGGGGCCGACGAAGGCGAAGTCGCGGCGCATATCCCAGTACTCGCGGGCCAGGGAGCGGGTCTGCTCGACCGCGAGCACGGGGTCGTCGCCGGTCACCACCACGGCCGCCCGGCAGCGCGGCTCGTCCGCCCAGGCGTAGCCCACCCAGATCGCCGCGTCCACGACGCCGTCCATCGACTCCACGGCGGCCAGCCGTCCGTACAGCGATTTGGCGGGCTCCAGACGGGTGCTGGTGCGCTCACCGGGCAGCAGCACCGGGATCTGCACCCAGGCGAGATGCGGGCGGCCCCGGCCGGAGTCGAGGCGCTCCACCAGCTTGCGGGCGGCGCGCTCGCGGGTCTCCCAGGCGTCCTCGTGCGGGGCGAGACGGTGGGCGGTGACCAGATCGAGGCGGCCGGCGAAGCGGCGGGAGACATTGCCGTGCGGGTCCATGGCGGCGGAGATCAGCGCGTCGGGCCCGATCGCTTCCCGTACGGCCTCGGTGAGATCGCCCTCGGCGTCCTCCAGGCCCACCACGCTCATCGCGCCGTGGATGTCGTACACCAGCCCGTCGAGCGGACCGGCCCGGCGCAGCCGCTCGATCAGCTCGCCCTTGATCCGGTCGTAGGTCTCGCGCTCGACCGGGCCGCCGGGGAGCGCGACGGCGTGGAGGAGAGGCACCCACTCGGCGCGCCCGGCCAGATCGCCGTCCGGCCGGGTCCAGGCGTAGCGGTCCAGCAGCTCCGCGTCGCGGGTGACGCGGAAGTCGTCGTAGGCGGCGCGGTGCGGGCTGAAGGTGCTGGACTCGATGTGCATACCGCCGATGCCGATACGCGGGCGGCGGCCTCGGGAAGCGGCAGGACTCATGCTCTCCGACTTCCCGCTCATTCATGTGGTGAAGCCCACAAAGGGGGCAAAGGATCTTATCCGCCTGACAGAGTGCTCAGGTCACAACCACATCACGCCGCCCCTGGCGCCGGAACCGGAAGGCAGCCATGGCCGCACTCGCCCGCTGGTGTCTCAGGCGCCGCGCCATCGTCATCGCGCTGTGGCTGGCCGCCTTCGCGGGGGTCGCCGCGGCGGCGGCCGTGACCGGGTCCGCGTACTCGAACGACTACGACATCCCCGGCACCGACTCCTCCAAGGTCACCGCCCTGCTGGAGCGGCGGCTGCCCGACCGGGCGGGGGACAGCGACACCGTCGTCTGGCACACCAAGGACGGTGCGGGCACGGTACGCGCGCCGGGGGTCGAGCGGCGGATGTCGGCGGCGCTGCGGCAGGTCGGGGACCTGCCGGGCGTCGCTTCCGTGACCGGCCCCTACGGCACCGATGACACCAGCCGGATCAGCGCCGACCAGCACACCGCCTACGCCACCGTGGCCTTCCGCAAACCCGCCGCCGACCTGGGCGAGGCGGAGGTGCGCCGGGTGCTGGACACGGTGCGCTCCGCCGCCTCCGGGGTTCGGGGCCTGGAGGTCGAGATGGGCGGTGCGGGCGCCGGGCTCACCGAGCGGACCGGACCCGCCCATCTGAGCGAGGCCATCGGGGTCGGCGTGGCCGCCGTGGTCCTCTTCCTCGCCTTCGGCTCGCTCGCGGCGACGCTGCTGCCGATCGCCACCGCGCTCATCGGCGTCGGCACCGCGTACGCGGCCATCGGGCTGCTCGGCCACGCCATGACCATCGCCGATTTCGCGCCCATGCTCGGCATGCTGATCGGCCTCGGCGTGGGGATCGACTACGCGCTGTTCATCGTCACCCGGCACCGCAGGGGGCTGCGGCGCGGGCTGTCGGTCGAACAGGCCGCACAGCGCGCCGTGGTCACCTCGGGGCGCGCGGTGGTCTTCGCGGGGGCGACCGTCTGTCTCGCGCTCCTCGGCATGCTGGTCCTACGGCTGTCCTTCCTCAACGGGGTGGCGGTCGCGGCGGCGCTCACCGTCGCCCTTACGGTCGCCGCCTCGCTCACCCTGCTGCCCGCCCTGCTCGGGCTGATCGGCGTACGGGCCCTGAGCCGGCGGGAGCGCAGACGGCTGGCCGAGCGGGGGCCGGAAGCCACGGCGACCAAGGGGCTGTGCGCCCGCTGGGCGGTCTGCGTCGAACGCCGCCCCAAGCTGCTGGGCGCGGCCGCGGCCGTCCTCATCGCGCTGCTCGCACTCCCCACCTTCTCCCTCCACCTGGGCACCTCGGATCAGGGCAACGGCCCCTCGGCCTCGACCACCAGACGGGCGTACGACCTGCTGGCCGATGGGTTCGGGCCAGGTTTCAACGGGCCGTTGACGCTGATGGGCAGCATCGACGGGGCCGACGACCGTATGGCCTTCACCCAACTGCCCAAGGTCCTGCGCACCATCGACGGGGTCGCCTCGGTGAGCGCCGCGGACCTGGACGGGGGCGGCGACACCGGCGTCATCACGGTCGTTCCCAAGACGGCACCCCAGTCGCGGGCCACCTCCGACCTCGTCGGACGGCTGCGCGCCGAGGTGCTGCCCCGGGCCGAGGAGGGCAGCTCGCTGCGGGTGTACGTCGGCGGGCTGACCGCCGGCTACGACGACTTCGCCGCGGTGATCATCAGCAAGCTGCCGCTGTTCGTGGGGGTGGTGGTGGCGCTGGGATGTGTGCTGCTGCTGCTCGCGTTCCGCAGCATCGGCATCCCGATCAAGGCGGCGGTCATGAATGTGGCCGCCGTCGCGTCGTCCTTCGGCGTGGTGGTCGCGATCTTCCAATGGGGCTGGGGGAGCGAACTGCTGGGGCTGGGCAGGGCGGGCCCGATCGAGCCCTTCCTGCCGGTGATCATGGTGTCGGTGCTCTTCGGGCTCTCCATGGACTACCAGGTCTTCCTGGTCAGCCGGATGTACGAGGAGTGGCGGCGCACCCGCGACAACCGCACGGCGGTCCGGGTGGGGCTCGCCGAGACCAGCCGGGTCATCAACTCCGCGGCCGTCATCATGATCGCGGTCTTCTCGGCGTTCGTGCTCAGCGGCGACCGGATCATCGCCATGTTCGGCATCGGGCTGGCGGCCGCGGTCGCCCTGGACGCCTTCGTCCTCCGTACGCTCCTGGTGCCCGCGCTGATGCATCTGCTCGGGGGCGCCAACTGGTGGCTGCCGGGCTGGCTGGAGCGGCTGCTGCCGAAGATCAGCATCGAGGCGGAGGGCGACGCGGCGGGGGATACGGAAGGTGGCGGCGAGGGCCGGGCGTCCCGGCCGGTGCCGGTGTCGCTGCCGGGACAGTCGGGGAGCGGCGCGGCGCGGGCCGGTACGGCGCGGTCGCCGGTTCCCTGAGAAGCGTCCTCTGCCCCTGAGGACCCTTCTCTGCCCTAAGGACCTTCCTCTGCCCTAAGGACCTTCCTCAGGTTTCCTCAGCCGTGCGGGCAGGGGGCCTAAGGCCCTGGGCCGAGCGAAGATCAGGCAGCTTCCCGATGTGCCGGACCCTCCTGGCGACGAGAGTGGACGCATTCCACGAAACGCTCGTCACCAGGGAGAACACCATGCTGCACCACGAGTTGCACCGGATCCGCGAGGCCGAGCTGCTGCGGGAGGCCGCCGCTCACCGGTTGGTCCGGGAGGCGGTGGAGGAGTCCGGTGGCCGGTCGGCGGAGCGTGAGTCCGGAGGGCGGGTGAGGCCGGTCCGGCGGTGGCGCGGCCATCGCTCACCACGGTCGTACGGCACGGCGGCCTGAGGGAGGCCGGGCCGTGCGGCTCGTCATGGGGACGGGGCGGGGGCTGAGGCAGCGGGCGCCGGGGCGGCGGGGGCCGGAAAAGCCGGTGCCGCGGTGTCAGAGCCCTATGCGATGCTCGACGACGTGCACACCACGTCTGTCAGCCCGGTGTTCGTGGGCCGCGCCCAGGAGCTGGCCACCCTCGAGGACGCGCTCGCCCGCGCCACCGCGGGCGAGCCGCAGGTGCTGCTGGTCGGTGGGGAGGCGGGGGTCGGCAAGACCCGGCTCATCGACGAGTTCCTGGCCTCGGCCGTGGCCGCGGGGGCCGTCGCGGCGGTCGGCGGCTGTGTGGAAATCGGCGCCGACGGGCTGCCGTTCGCCCCCGTGTCCACCGTGCTGCGCTCACTGCGCCGCAAACTGGGCACCGAGCTGGACGGGGCCGCCGCCGGACAGGAGGGCGAACTGGCCCGGCTGCTGCCCGAGTTGGGCGAGACCGCCCGCGCGTCCCACGACGGGGACGGCCGGGCCCGGCTCTTCGAGCTCACCGTCCGGCTGCTGGAGCGGCTGGCCGCGGAGCGCACCCTCGTCGTCGCCATCGAGGATCTGCACTGGGCCGACCGCTCCACCCGCGAACTGCTCGGCTATCTCTTCCGCTCGCTGCTCAGCGCCCGGCTGCTGGTCGTGGCCACCTACCGCTCCGACGACATCCACCGTCGCCATCCGCTGCGTCCCTTCCTCGCCGAGGTGGACCGGATGCGCGAGGTGCGGCGCATCGAGGTGTCCCGCTTCACCCGGGGCGAGGTGCACGCCCAGCTCACCGGGATCAACGGGGCCGAGCCGGAGCGCGACCTGGTCGACCGGATCTTCAAGCGCAGCGACGGCAACGCCTTCTTCGTGGAAGAGATCGCCCGCTCCCTCAACGAGGGCTGCAGCACCGGGCTCAGCGAATCCCTGCGCGATCTGCTGCTGGTGCGGGTCGAGGCGCTGCCCGAGGAGGCCCAGGGGGTGGTGCGGATCCTCGCCGAGGGCGGCTCCTCCGTGGAGTACGAACTGCTGCGCGCGGTCGCCCGGCTGGGCGAGGACGAGCTGATCGACGCGCTACGGGCCGCGGTCGGGGCGCACATCCTGCGCCCCACGGCCGACGACAGCGGCTACCGCTTCCGGCATGCGCTGGTGCGCGAGGCCGTCGTCGACGATCTGCTGCCCGGGGAGCGCTCCCGGCTCAACCGGCGCTTCGCACAGGCCCTGGAGGCCGAGCCCGCGCTGGTGCGGGCCGATGAGCGGGCCGCCCGGCTGGCCAGCTACTGGTACCACGCACACGACCCCGCCAAGGCCCTGCCCGCCGTGCTCCAGGCGTCCGTCGAGGCCCGGCGGCGGTACGCCCACGCGGAGCAGCTGCGGCTGCTGGAGCGGGCCATGGAGCTGTGGGAGGACGCCCCCGAGGAGATACGGGAGGCGCAGCGGCCCGTGGACTACGCCGAGGTGTACCCCGCCTGCGGCTGCGAGGACCAGGCGCTGCGCCAGCTCGATCTGCTCGCCGAGGTGGTGGTGGCCGCGCATATGTCCGGGCAGCGGGAGCGGGCGCTGGCCGTCGCCAAGCGGGCACTGCGGGCGCTGGACGGAAGCGGTCATGACCCTTTGCGGGCCGCCTGGTTCTGGACCCAGCAGTCCAAGCTGATGGAGGGCCTGGCACGCGGGGACGGCTGGGCGGAGCTGAGCCGTGCCCAGGAGCTGGTGCGCGGGCTGCCGCCGTCCCCTGTGCACGCCGACGTCATGGCGCAGGTGGCGGGCTGGACGATGACCCACCGGCCCGGGCCGGAGGGCCTGGCGGCCGCCGAACGGGCGGTGGAGCTGGCCCGGATGGTCGGCGCCGAGAGCACGGAGCTGAACGCCCGGCTGACGCTGGGCTACTTCACCGGTGACTCCGGCGACACCGAGCGCGGGCTGGCCGAGATGCGCGAGGTCTGCAGGCGGGCCGTGGCCCTCGGCGACATCAGCGTCCTGGGGCGGTGCTATGTCAATCTCGCCTCGGCGCTGGAGGGGGTCGGCCGGTCGGCCGAGGCGGTCGAGACCGCCGAGGAGGGCGCCCGGATCCTGGACCGCGTCGGCCTGGTGGACTCCCGGGCCTGGCTGTACGGGAATCTGGCCGAGTCGCTGTTCTCCCTGGGCCGCTGGGACGAGGCGGAGGCGGCGGCCCTGAAGACCCGGCGGCTCGCCCTCGGCACCAAGCCGCGCGGCACCGCCGCCAACCGGCTCGCCCAACTGGCGCTGGCGCGCGGCGAGTGGGACACGGCGGAGCGCGAGCTGGCCGCCGCCCGGGAGCACTACGGCGCTCACAACACCGAACCGCAGTACACCCTCCAGGTCGCGGGCCGGGTCATCGAACTCGCGGCGGCGCGCGGCCGGATCCTGGAGGTCCGGGCCGCGCTGGACCAGGTCGTGGAGGCCGGTTTCCCGCCCGGGAATCAGCGCTACGCCTGGCCGCTGCTGTACACGGCCGCCGCGGCCGAGTCGGCCGCACGCGGACTGCCCACGGCCGAGCCGGGCCGGGGCGAGGCGCTGGCCCGCCTCCGGGCCGCCGCGAAGCGGGTGGCCCAGCCCGTGCCGGTATGGCGGGCCTACGCGGCGATGCTCCAGGCCGAACGGGAGCGCGCCGAGGGCCGGGACCGGCCCGACCTCTGGGCCGAGGCCACGGACGCCTTCGCCGCGCTGGACCGCCCGTATCCGCTGGCCCGCGCCCGCCACCGTTGGGCGGAGGCGCTGCTCACCCCCGGCCAGGGTGCCCCGGCCCAGGCCGATCGCGAGCACGCCGCCGAACTGCTCGTCCAGGCACATGCCGTGGCCGAGTGGCTGGGCGCCCGCCCGCTGCGCGAGGAGATCGAGCTGCTGGCCCGGCGCGCCCGGCTGCCCCTGGCGTCCGCCGCGACCCGCCCCGCGCTCGACGCGTCCCTGCCCCGCACCCCCGCGCTGCCCCCGGCCCCGGGCTCCCGGACTCCGGGTTCCCCGGGGCCGGGCTCCCAGGCCCCCGGCTCCCAGGCCCCCGGCTCCCAGGCCCCGGGCTCTCCGGTCCCTGCCGCCGAGCCCGCCGATCCGGCCGGGGAACTGGGGCTGACACCCCGGGAGCGGGATGTGCTGCGGCTGGTCGCCGCGGGGCGCAGCAATCGCCAGATCGCCGAGGAGCTCTTCATCTCGCCCAAGACGGCGAGCGTTCATGTCTCCAACATCCTGGCCAAGCTGGGCGTCTCGGGCCGGGGCGAGGCGGCCGCCGTGGCCCATCGGCTGCGGCTGGTGGACGGCCTGACCGACGGCGCGGCGGCGCGCTGAGCACGTGACGGGACGCGCGGGGTGCTGTGACCCGACGCGCGGGCCGGGGGGACGCGGGCGCGCCCTGACGGGGTTCGCGGGGCGCTGACCGGATGCACGGAGGCGCTGACGGGATGCGCGCGCTGACGGGACGCACTGGGTGCTGACCGGACGCGCGGCGCTCACAACCCGCGCTGTGCGCTGACCGTCCGCCGGGTCAGCCCTCTTCGCGGGGCCGGATCACCACCCGGCCGGAGTCAAGGTCCACAGGGCCCTTCCCCGGGTCACTGCTGCCCGTCTCGTCGAGCGTGTACTCCAGCCGGTTGCGCTCTTCCTCGGTGTGCTTGCGGCCGGGTGCGAAGAGCTCCTCGATGAGGTTGAACATGACGACCCCCGTAGGCGTGCGGCTGCTGCCAGTGTAGGCAGACCGCTCACAGAACGGGCACGCCGCGACATGTCCGCCGAACTCGGTGCCATGATCGGCCGGTTCACCCTCCCCTCAGCGGACTCCCTCTCCGCTCAGCGGACCTCCAGCCGCAGGATCCGGTCGTCCTGCTCACCCGGCTTGCCACGCCCATCGGTATTGCTCGTCGTCAGCCACAGCCCCCCGTCGTCCGCCGCCACCACGCTGCGCAGCCGTCCGTACTTCCCGTCCAGGAACGACTGCGGCTTCGCCACCGGCTTGTCGCCCTTCAGCGGAATGCGCCACAGCCGCTCACCGCGCAGCCCCGCCATCCAGATCGAGCCCTTGGCGAAGGCGATCCCGCTCGGCGAGGCGTCCTTGGGCTTCCACTGCTCGATCGGATCGACAAAGCCCTTCTTGCCGGCCTTGCCCTCGACCTCCGGCCAGCCGTAGTTCTTGCCCGGCTCGACCGGATTGAGCTCGTCCCAGGTGTCCTGGCCGAACTCGGAGGCCCACAGCCGCTTGTCCGCATCCCAGGCCAGGCCCTGCACATTGCGGTGACCCCAGGTGTAGACGACCGACTGGGCGTCCGGATTGCGGGGCGCCGGCTCGCCGTCCGGGGTCATCCGCAGGATCTTGCCGCCGAAGGAGTCCATATCCTGGGCGAGCCCGCGGTCACCGCTCTCTCCCGTGCCCGCGTAGAGCATCTTGTCCGGGCCGAAGGCGATACGGCCGCCGTTGTGGATCGCGCCCTTGGGGATGCCCTTGAAGATCGTGTCCGGGGCGCCCAGCTGATCGCCCGCGGGGCGCTTGTCGTCGTACACCATGCGGACGATGCGGTTGTCCGAGTCGGTGGTGAAGTACGCGTAGACCATGTGGTCCGCGCCGAAGTCGGAGGAGACCGCCAGCCCCAGCAGCCCGCCCTCACCGGCGGCGGAGACGCCCGGGACGGACCCCACCTCGGTCTTCTTCCCGGTGTCCGCCGAGACCTTGAAGATCTTCCCGGTGTCCCGCGAGGAGACCAGCAGATCCCCGCCGGGCAGCGGCGCGAGCCCCCAGGGGGAGTCCAGCTTCGTGGTGAGCGTGCGCACCACCTTCACCGAGCCCTTCGCGGGCGCCGCGGACTCCGTCGGCGAGGGCGCGCCAGAGGAGGAGCCCCCGCCGCCCGGCTTCGAGGGCGCGGACGAGCGGCCGCCCGGTCTGGTGATGCTGTCGCCGTCGGACGAGCAGCCCGCCACGAGCAACACGGCGGCAGCGGCGGCGAGTACAGAGGTCACGCGAGGGCGTCGCACGGTCGGATTCCTCTCCATGGGCACGTGTGCCGCGGCACGGCACTGATTCTTATACACCGCTGCCCCGCGCCGGGTTCCCATCCCCGAACCAGGCCCGGACCAGAGCCAGGCCCGGACCAGAGCCCGCACGCGGCGCCTCAGTCCCACGACCCGCGCGCCGGCGGCAGCTCCGCGATCTCCGCGAGGTCCTCGCGCGAGAGCGGCACATCGGCCGCCGCGCAGTTCTCCGCCGCCCACCGTTCCCGCTTCGTCCCCGGCACCGGCACCACCTGCGGCCCCTGCGCCAGCAGCCAGGCCAGGGCCACCTGCGCCGGGGTCACCTCGTCCCCGTGCCGCTGGGCGACCCGTCGCAGACCGGCCACTATCGGCTGGTTCGCGGCCATCATCTCCGCCGTGAACCGCGGATGCCGGGCCCGCATGTCGTCCGGCTCGAAGCCCTGCCCCGGAGTCAGCGTCCCGCTCAGGAAGCCGTTGCCGAGCGGCATCGCCGCCAGGAAGCCCACCCCGCGCGAGGCGCACCAGGGCACCAGCGCCTCCAGGGCATCGGGCGACCACACCGACAGCTCCGCCTGTACACAGCTGACCGGAAAGACCTGCTGGACCCGCTCCAGCTGGCGCACCGTGGCGTCGTGCATCCGCGCGCCCGCCCTCCGCTGCGCCCGCGCACCCACGGCGCACAGCCCCAGCGCCCGCACCTTCCCGGCCGCGACCAGCTCCGCCATCGCGCCCCAGGTCTCCTCTATGGGCACCTCCGGGTCGGCCCGGTGCAGCTGGTAGAGGTCGATCACATCGGTCTGCAGCCGGCGCAGCGAGGCGTCGCAGGCCCGTTTCACATAGCCGGGCCGCCCGTTGGCCACGATGTGCTGCTCGCCCACCAGCAGTCCGCATTTGGTGGACACGAAGGCGTCCGCCCGCCGCTCCTTGAGTACCCGCCCCACCAGCAGCTCATTGGTGAAGGGGCCGTACATGTCGGCGGTGTCCAGCAGGCTCGTGCCCGAGTCGAGCGCGGTGTGCACGGCGCGCACCGAAGTCTCGCCACTGCGCTGCGAAGCGGTGTATGCCCAGCTCATCGGCATGCACCCCAGGCCGATCGCACCCACTTCGAGCGCCGCCGCTCCGATTCTCCTGCGCTTCACCTCGCCTGACCCCTCCCGTTCCCTCGGACCCCAAACTAACCTCTGCAGGCTGCCGGTGATCGCATAGCCTCCTGGCATGAGTGCAGATCACAGCGATACGTTCCGCCAGCACGATGCGACTCAGGGTTCATCCGAAGCGCGCGACCTGGTGTGGCTGCCCATCCCGCCCGAGGAGATCGACGGCCTGCCCGACACCCTCGAATACGCCCACTGGGACGGCGGCCCCGACTTCCCCACCGACCCGGCGCGCTGCGCGTTCTACTGCGTCCCGTACATGAAGCCGCCGCAGGTGTGCACCCGCCCGCTGTCCGCCATGACCAACCTGCGGGTGGTGCAGACCCTCACCGCCGGAATAGACCACATCAAGCCCGCGCTGGCGGACCTCGCCCCCGGGGTACGGCTGTGCAACGCACGCGGGGTGCACGACGCGAGCACCGCCGAGCTCGCCCTCACACTCATCCTGGCCTCGCTGCGCGGTATCCCCGACTTCGTCCGGGGCCAGGACGCCGAGGAGTGGCGCTCCGGCTTCCGCCCCGCGCTCGCCGACAAGTCCGTACTGATCGTCGGCTACGGGGCCATCGGCAGCGCGATCGAGGACCGGCTTGTGCCCTTTGAGTGCGAGCGGGTGGCGCGCGTCGCGCGCTCCCCGCGCACGACCGAGCGCGGCCCGGTGCATCCGATCGACGAACTGCCCCAATTGCTTCCGGAAGCCGATGTGGTGGTGCTGGTGACCCCGCTCACCGAGGCCACCCGCGGCCTGGCCGGGGCGGAGTTCCTCTCGCGGATGAAGGACGGGGCGCTGCTGGTGAACGTCTCCCGTGGTGGGGTCGTGGACACCAAGGCCCTGCTCACCGAGGTGGAGTCGGGCCGGCTGCGGGCCGCGCTCGATGTGACCGACCCCGAACCACTGCCCGCCGGGCATCCGCTGTGGCACGCTCCAGGGGTGCTCATCTCCCCGCATGTGGGCGGCCCCACGTCGGCCTTTCTCCCGCGCGCCAAGCGGCTGTTGAGGGATCAGCTGAACCGCTTCGCACACGGCGAGTCGCTGGCACATCTCGTCGCCACGACGGGGTAGACATGCCTCTGGCACCACATACAGGCACCGATTGACTCCACTGCGTATATACAACGCCGTAGTCGGTTACGGACCGTAGATGGCCTATGTCCCTGAGTGACCAGTCTGGTGTATCGTCCCGAGCGGGGGCTGCGCCACTGACCTGACGGCGTCAGCGATGGACCGGAACTCGAGGGGGGCGACGGGCGATGTATGGCCGATGGACCGACAACCCGACGCAGCTCAGGCGTCGACCGCGACACTTCCGCGCAGCCGCGCGGATCTCCAACTCGGCGAGGCCCGCGGGGATACCGCTGCCGGGGTCCCCGCGGCGCCAGTGGTCCGCCACGCAGTGGATGGCAGTCCAGTGAGCGCCCCGGGAGCGGTGCTCGCCCGGCCGTCGGTCTCCGGCGGCGGTGCCGGGCTGTTACCGCAAGTGGTCCTCGCCCTGGTCTGCGGCAGTTACGCGGCGGGTGCGGTCCTCGGCTGGGGATCGTCCCAACTCGCCCTCGTCATGGGTGACTTCGGACTGAGCGCGGCAGCGCTCGCCGCCGCGGTGTCCTGTCTGTGGCACGGCCGCCGGCACGCCGGGCGGCTGCGCCCGGCCTGGCTGCTGTTCGCCGCCTCCTCGGCCATGGCCGCGCTGGGTAACGGCGTATGGGGCTGGTACGAGGTGGTGCTCGGCCATCCCGTGCCGACCCCCTCGGCCGCCGACTTCTGCTTCCTGCTCTTCGCCCCGCCCGCCATCGTCGGGATGCTGGTGCTCGCCAAGCGCCCCACGAGCCGGGCCCGGTGGATCTGCCTGGGGCTGGACGCCTGGCTGATCGCCGGATCGCTGGTGACCCTCTCCTGGAGCCTCGCGCTCGCCCACACCGGGCAGTTCGGCGGGGACGGCGCCTCCGTGGCCCGCGGGGCCCTGGCGCTCGCCTATCCGCTGCTGGACATCGTGCTCGTCAGCATGGTGATCGTGCTCCACTTCCGGCGCTCGACGGGCAACCGCTCCGCGGTCAACACCGCGATCGCCGCCTTCGCACTCACCGTGCTGTGCGACGCGCTGTTCACCTCACCGCTGCTGCGCGAGCACTACCGCTCCGGGCAGATACTCGACGCCGGGTGGTTCGCCGGCTCCGCGCTGCTGGCCTACGCCCCGTGGGTGGCCCGCCGCGAAGCCGCCCAGGACCCGCCGTCGGCGCGCCGCACCCCGCAGCAGAGCGCCCCCATCGCGGGCTCGCTCGCCGCACTCGCGCCGTATCTCGCCGCCGCCGTCTGCACCCTGGGGGTCCTGTTCAACGTGATGGACGGCCGGCCGATCGACGGGGTGGTGCTCTCCACCGCCTGCGCGGTCGTGCTCGCGCTCGTCGTCCGACAAGCGATCATGCTGATGGACAACATCAGGCTCACTCAGGAGCTCGCCGAGAAGGAGAACCACTTCCGCTCCCTGGTGCAGAGCTCCAGCGATGTGATCATGATCGCCGCACCCACCGGAATCCTGCGCTATGTCAGCCCGGCCGCCACCGGGGTCTACGGCCGCGACGCGGACGAGATGGTCGGCTCCGAGCTGGCCTCCCTGATCCACCCCGAGGACCTCGGATCGGTGGTCCACGAGGTCCGCCGGTTCCTGGCCGCCGCACCGGGCGAGGAGCCCACGACGCGCATCGAGTGCCGCTTCCGCTCCGGCTCCGGCGACTGGCTCAACGTGGAGTCCACGATCAACCGCCACCACGGCGGGCTGATCTTCAACAGCCGCGATGTCACCGAGCGGGTCCGGCTCCAGGCCCAGCTGCAGCACAACGCCGAGCACGACCCGCTCACCGATCTGCCCAACCGCGCCCTCTTCACCCGCCGGGTCCGGCACGCCGTCGGCGGCCGCCGCCGTACGGACGCCGGCACCGCCGTGTTCTTCATCGACCTCGACGGCTTCAAGGCGGTCAACGACACCGTCGGCCACCACGCCGGTGACGAGCTGCTGGTCCAGGCCGCCCGCCGGCTCCAGGAGTCCGTGCGGTCCGGGTCCGGCGACTGCGCGGCCCGGCTCGGGGGCGACGAGTTCGCCGCCCTCATCATCGGCGACGGCGACGGCGCTGGGGACGCGGGCGCCCGCGAGCAGCGCATCATGGAGATCGCCGACCGGCTGCGGGTCCGGCTCTCCCAGCCCTACCGGGTCGAGGGCGGCACCGAGGTCCGCGTGGCCGCCAGCATCGGCGTCGCCTTCGCCGAGCCCGGTACCAGCCCCGGCGCCCTGATGCGCAACGCCGACCTGGCGATGTACCGCGCCAAGGCCGCGGGCAAGAACCGCGTCGAGCTGTACGCACCGCAGATGCAGGCCGAGGTGGCGCGTCGCGCCGAGGTCGCCACCAGACTCCGCGCCGCCCTGCACGACGGGGAGTTCGTGCTGCTGCACCAGCCCGTCGTCGAGCTGACCAGCGGCCGGATCACCGCGGTCGCGGCGCAGGCCCGCTGGCGCTCGGCGCAGGGAATCCTGTTCACCCCCGCCGAGTTCCTCCGGGTGGCCGACAACGGCCGTGGGGGCGGTGAGGACACGGCCCGCACCGCCGAGCTGTCCCGCTGGATGCTGGAGGCGGCCGTCGAGCAGGCCGCCCAGCGGCGCCGGGACGGCCATCCGGTCCCGGTCTGCGTACGGCTCCCCGCGAGCCGGCTGGTGGACAAGTCGTTGCCACCCAAGGCCGTGGAGACCCTGCTGGCCCGCCATGGGCTGCCGTCCGGCGCGCTGATCCTGGAGCTGACCGACAGCGATCCACGGGTGCCGCTCGACGAGCTCGAGCACCGCCTCGGCGCGCTGCGCCGCCTGGGGGTGCGGATCGCCCTCGACGGCTTCGGCAGCGGCTATGCCGCGATCAGGGCGCTGCGCAGGCTCCCCATCGATGTGCTGAAACTGGACCCCGGGCTGGTCGAGGGAGTGGTCGAGTCCTCACGGCTCCACAAGATCACCGCTGGGCTGCTGAGGATCGCCGGAGACCTCGGAATGCAGTCCATCGCAGAGGGGGTGGAGTTGCCCGAGCAGATCGTCACCCTGCGCGGTATGGGATGCACCCACGCCCAAGGGGCGGCCTTCAGCGGACCGCTGGACGAGCACCGGCTGCGCCGGGCCCTGCTGCGCGGCGGCTATCCCGTCCCGCGCTCGGAGCCGCCGCTGCTCGTCGGCGGCGCCCTGCCGATCCGGCACGGCGGTCACACCGGGCATGGCGGCTCCCATGGGCCGCGCCGTACGGAGCCGCACACCCACCCGCCGACCCGCTCAAATGCTGAGACGCCCGTCCCACCCACTTGACACTCGATGTGCGCCGGGGGGAGGGTCGGAGCCATGCGCACCCGAATTCTCGTACTTGGACAGCGCGTCGGCTGAGCAGGGCTGGTTGAAGCCCTGCGGACCCTCACCGGCGCGCTCCCCTCGCTTGCCTTACGGCACGAGGGGTTTTTTGTTGCACCGGCACCCGGTGCACCGCCCGCCTTCACCCTCCCGCACCGAACCTCATCTTCGAGAAGAGAATGCCGATGACCGAGCAGGCCCCCGGGTCCCATCACCCCCAGCCTCGGCCCCGTAGCGGCGGACCGCAGTCCGCCCCCGTCGAGCACGTCACGGGCGCGCAGTCCCTCATCCGTTCCCTCGAGGAAGTGGGTGCCGACACCGTCTTCGGCATTCCCGGTGGCGCGATCCTCCCCGCCTACGACCCGATGATGGACTCCTCGAAGGTGCGGCACGTGCTCGTCCGCCACGAGCAGGGCGCGGGCCACGCCGCCACCGGCTACGCCCAGGCCACCGGCAAGGTCGGCGTCTGCATGGCGACCTCGGGCCCCGGCGCCACCAACCTGGTCACCCCCATCGCCGACGCGCACATGGACTCGGTCCCGATCGTCGCGATCACCGGCCAGGTGGCCTCCAAGGCCATCGGCACGGACGCCTTCCAGGAGGCGGACATCTGCGGCATCACCATGCCGATCACCAAGCACAACTTCCTGGTCACCAAGGCCGAGGACATCCCGCGCACGATCGCCGAGGCGTTCCACATCGCCTCCACCGGCCGCCCCGGCCCGGTCCTGGTCGACATCGCCAAGGACGCGCTGCAGGCGCAGACCACCTTCTCCTGGCCGGCGCAGACCGATCTGCCCGGTTACCGCCCGGTCACCAAGCCGCACGCCAAGCAGATCCGCGAGGCCGCCCGCCTGATCACCCAGGCCGAGCGCCCGGTGCTGTACGTCGGCGGCGGCGTGATCAAGGCCGGGGCCACCGCCGAGCTGAAGGTGCTGGCCGAGCTGACCGGCGCGCCGGTCACCACCACCCTGATGGCGCTGGGCTCCTTCCCCGACAGCCACCACCTCCACCTGGGCATGCCGGGCATGCACGGCACCGTCGCCGCCGTGACCGCCCTCCAGAAGGCCGATCTGATCGTGGCGCTCGGCGCCCGCTTCGACGACCGCGTCACGGGCAAGCTGGACTCCTTCGCCCCCTACGCCAAGATCGTCCACGCGGACATCGACCCGGCCGAGATCGGTAAGAACCGCGTCGCCGACGTGCCCATCGTCGGAGACGCCCGCGAGGTCATCGCGGACCTGGTCGTCGCCGTCCAGGCCGAGCACGACGCGGGCCGCGCCGGTGACTACACCGGCTGGTGGGAGGACCTGAACCGGTGGCGGGAGACCTACCCGCTCGGCTACGACCAGCCCGCCGACGGCAGCCTCTCCCCGCAGCAGGTCATCCAGCGGATCGGGCAGCTCGCTCCGGAGGGCACGATCTTCGCCGCGGGCGTCGGCCAGCACCAGATGTGGGCCGCCCACTTCATCGACTACGACACCCCCGCCACCTGGCTGAACTCGGGCGGCGCCGGCACCATGGGCTACGCCGTCCCGGCCGCCATGGGCGCCAAGGCCGGTGCCGAGGGCCGTACGGTCTGGGCGATCGACGGTGACGGCTGCTTCCAGATGACCAACCAGGAGCTGGTCACCTGCGCGCTGAACAACATCCCGATCAAGGTCGCGATCATCAACAACGGCGCGCTGGGCATGGTCCGCCAGTGGCAGACCCTCTTCTACAACCAGCGCTACTCCAACACGGTCCTGCATTCGGGCCCCGACAGCCCCGCCCAGCAGAACGCGGGCACCCGCGTCCCCGACTTCGTGAAGCTCTCCGAGGCCATGGGCTGCGTCGGGCTGCGCTGCGAGGACCCGGCCGACCTCGACGCCGTGATCGAGAAGGCCAACGCGATCAACGACCGCCCGGTGGTCGTGGACTTCATCGTCCACGAGGACGCCATGGTCTGGCCGATGGTCGCGGCCGGCACCTCCAACGACGAGATCCTGGCGGCGCGCGACACCCGCCCGGACTTCGGCGACGGCGCAGACGACTGAGACCAGGACCGAGAGAAGAAGAGAGACCGAGCCCATGTCCAAGCACACGCTCTCCGTCCTGGTGGAGAACACCCCCGGCATCCTCGCCCGGATCGCCGCCCTGTTCTCCCGCCGCGGCTTCAACATCGACTCGCTGGCCGTCGGCGTCACCGAGCACCCCGACATCTCCCGGATCACCATCGTGGTCAATGTCGAGGAGCTGCCGCTGGAGCAGGTCACCAAGCAGCTCAACAAGCTGGTCAATGTGCTGAAGATCGTCGAGCTGGAGGACGGCCACGCGATTCAGCGGGAGCTCGTCCTGGTGAAGGTCCGCGCCGACAACGAGACCCGCTCCCAGATCGTCGAGATCGTCCAGCTGTTCCGCGCCAAGACCGTGGACGTCTCCCCGGAGGCCGTCACCATCGAGGCCACCGGCAGCAGCGACAAGCTCGAGGCCATGCTCAGGATGCTGGAACCGTACGGCATCAAGGAGCTGGTCCAGTCCGGCACCATCGCCATAGGGCGTGGCGCCCGCTCCATCACCGACCGGAGCCTGCGCGCGCTCGACCGGTCCGCCTGACCCGCCCCACCAGCGGGGACGATGGTCCGGCGCCCACCGCGCGCCGGACCGTATGGCGAGACCCCGAAACCTTCACCCGCCCGCCCGTCATACGGTGGGAAGCACAACCCACACGCTAGGAGATTCCCGAAGTGGCCGAGCTGTTCTACGACGACGACGCCGACCTGTCCATCATCCAGGGCCGTAAGGTCGCAATCCTCGGCTACGGCAGCCAGGGGCACGCCCACGCGCTGTCGCTGCGCGACTCGGGCGTCGATGTCCGGGTCGGTCTGCACGAGGGCTCCAAGTCCAAGGCGAAGGCCGAGGAGCAGGGCCTGCGCGTGGTCACCCCCGCCGAGGCGTCCGCCGAGGCCGACGTGATCATGATCCTGGTCCCGGACCCGATCCAGGCGAAGGTCTACGAGGAGTCCGTGAAGGACAACCTGAAGGACGGCGACGCGCTGTTCTTCGGGCACGGTCTCAACATCCGCTTCGACTTCATCAAGCCCCCGGCCAATGTGGACGTCTGCATGGTCGCCCCCAAGGGCCCGGGGCACCTGGTCCGCCGCCAGTACGAGGAGGGCCGCGGCGTGCCGTGTATCGCGGCCGTCGAGCAGGACGCCACCGGAAACGGCTTCGAGCTGGCCCTGTCGTACGCCAAGGGCATCGGCGGCACCCGCGCCGGCGTCATCAAGACCACCTTCACCGAGGAGACCGAGACCGACCTCTTCGGTGAGCAGGCGGTCCTGTGCGGTGGCACCTCGGCGCTGGTCAAGGCCGGGTTCGAGACCCTGGTCGAGGCCGGCTACCAGCCGGAGATCGCGTACTTCGAGTGCCTCCACGAGCTCAAGCTGATCGTGGACCTCATGTACGAGGGCGGCCTGGAGAAGATGCGCTGGTCGATCTCCGAGACCGCCGAGTGGGGTGACTACGTCTCCGGTCCGCGGATCATCAACGACTCCACCAAGGCCGAGATGAAGAAGCTCCTCGGTGAGATCCAGGACGGCACCTTCGCCAAGAACTGGATGGCGGAGTACAACGCCGGTCTGCCGAAGTACAACGAGCTGAAGAAGGCCGACGAGAACCACCTGCTGGAGACCACCGGCAAGGAGCTGCGCAAGCTCATGAGCTGGGTGGACGAGGAGGCGTAACCGCGCCTGGTGGCGCGGCGGCCGTGCCCCGGGTGCGGCGGGGGTTCAGCGAACCCCCGCCGCACCCGGTTCGCGCTTTGTCCACCGCGCACCACCACGTGCGGGTGATCCTGCCGCAACGGCACATGACGTAGGCCCGACCGCCACTACACTCAACAACAGCAAGCGCGTCAGGCTCACAGCGTCGTGCGTCTTCCACGCGGCTGACCCCTTCACCGCCAGCGGCCGTCGGGACGGCCGTCCGCTGAGGACTAGTGAGGACTGAAGACCACGTGAGCACTGCTTCCACTGGTAAACCTGTCGTACTCATCGCCGAAGAGCTCTCTCCGGCGACGGTCGACGCCCTGGGCCCGGACTTCGAGATCCGGCACTGCAACGGGGCGGACCGAGCCGAGCTCCTTCCCGCCATCGCCGGTGTGGACGCGATCCTCGTCCGCAGCGCGACCAAGGTCGACGCCGAGGCCATCGCCGTGGCGAAGAAGCTGAAGGTGGTCGCTCGCGCGGGCGTCGGCCTGGACAATGTGGACGTCTCGGCCGCCACCAAGGCCGGCGTCATGGTCGTCAACGCGCCGACGTCCAACATCGTCACCGCCGCCGAGCTCGCCTGCGGTCTGCTGGTGGCCACGGCCCGCAACATCCCGCAGGCCAGTGCCGCGCTGAAGAACGGCGAGTGGAAGCGCAGCAAGTACACGGGTGTGGAGCTGAGCGAGAAGACCCTCGGCGTCGTCGGCCTCGGCCGCATCGGCGTTCTGGTGGCCCAGCGGATGTCCGCCTTCGGCATGAAGGTCGTGGCGTACGACCCGTATGTGCAGCCCGCGCGGGCCGCCCAGATGGGCGTGAAGCTGCTCTCGCTGGACGAGCTGCTCGAGGTCTCCGACTTCATCACCGTCCACCTTCCCAAGACCCCCGAGACGGTCGGCCTGATCGGCGACGAGGCGCTGCACAAGGTCAAGCCGGAGCTCCGGATCGTCAACGCCGCGCGCGGCGGGATCGTGGACGAGGTCGCGCTGGCCGCCGCCCTCAAGGAGGGCCGGGTGGCCGGGGCCGGGCTGGACGTCTTCTCCCAGGAGCCGTGCACCGAGTCCCCGCTGTTCGAGTTCGACAATGTGGTGGTCACCCCGCATCTGGGCGCCTCCACCGGTGAGGCCCAGGAGAAGGCGGGCATCGCGGTCGCCCGCTCGGTGCGGCTGGCGCTGGCCGGCGAGCTGGTCCCGGACGCGGTGAACGTCCAGGGTGGCGTCATCGCCGAGGATGTCCGCCCCGGGCTGCCGCTGGCCGAGAAGCTGGGGCGGATCTTCACCGCGCTCGCGGGCGAGGTCGCGGTCCGCCTCGATGTCGAGGTGTACGGCGAGATCACCCAGCACGACGTCAAGGTGCTGGAGCTGTCGGCGCTCAAGGGTGTCTTCGAAGACATCGTCGACGAGACCGTGTCGTATGTGAACGCCCCGCTGTTCGCGCAGGAGCGCGGTGTCGAGGTGCGGCTGACCACCAGCTCGGAGTCGAGCGAGCACCGCAATGTGGTGACCGTGCGCGGCACCCTGTCGGACGGCGAGGAGGTCTCGATCTCCGGCACGCTGGCCGGTCACAAGCACCAGCAGAAGATCGTCGCGGTCGGGGAGTACGACGTGGATCTGGCGCTCGCCGACCACATGGCCTTCCTCCGCTACACCGACCGCCCGGGTGTGGTCGGCACGCTCGGCCGTCTCCTCGGCGAGGCGGGTATCAACATCGCCGGGATGCAGGTCTCGCGGGCGGCGGCGGGCGGTGCCGCGCTGGTGGCGCTCACGGTGGACGACACCATTCCGCAGCCCGTGCTCACCGAGATCGCCGAGGAGATCGGCGCCTCCTCGGCCCGCTCGGTCAATCTGGTCTGAGCCGCGTAGGCAGTCACCCATCCGGGCCCGGTCCCCGCTTCGGCGGGGGCCGGGCCCGGATTCGTTGTGCGCCCCGGGCGGCAGGGCGTGCCGGAGGGGTTCCAGATCTTTTTCATCACGTGTTGAATAATGCGGGTCGGCTCGCTACGCTCATCGCTATGTGGAGAAAATTTCTCCACATAGCTTTCGTATGCGCTGTCAGGAGAGCCCCGTGTCCGCAGAGACCGACGCCGACGCCCTTGCCGACGTCCCGCCCATGCGCGCCGACGCGCGGCGCAACCGGGAGCAGATCCTGCGCGCGGCCCGCGAGGTCTTCGCCGATCAGGGGCCCGATGCCCCGCTGGATGAGATAGCCCGGCGCGCCGGGGTCGGCATCGCGACCCTCTACCGCCGCTTTCCGCACCGCGACGATCTGCATCGAGGGGTCGCCATCGAGGTGCTGACCGCACTGGTCGAGGCCGGGAGCCGGGCCGCCGCCGAGGAGGACGACGCCCAGCTCGCCCTGCGCCGCTTCATGCACGCCGCCCTCGATCTCAAGATCGGCTCGGTGATGCCCGCGCTGCTGGGCCGTTTCACCGTCGACGAGATCCTCGACGGCGTCCCCGGCGATGTCGTCGACCCGATCGACGCGCTGCTTCTGCGCGCCCAGGCCGAGGGGCTGATCCGGCTCGATGTCGTCTTCGGCGACATCACGATGATGATCATGCGGCTGTCGCGGCCGCTGCCCGGCGGTGGCCGGTTCGCCGACGATGACGCCCTCGCCCATCGCCAACTGGATGTCTATATCGACGGGTTGCGCCCCACCGGCTCCCCGCGGCCCACCACCCCGCTCGGCGGCCCGGCCGTCGACGCCGCGGCGTTCAAACGCCTCCGGCAGCGAGTGATCGACGACGCCCGCGAAGCCCGCGACGCCCGAGAAGCCCGCGCCGCCCGCTCCGAAGCCCGCGCCGACGACTCCGCCCACTCCGACGCCGACTGATCTCCCGCTCCGCTCGCCTTCCGCAAGACCAGAAAGGCATGGTCATGTCCCAGCCCTCAAAGACGCCGCCCGAGGCGAACCCCCGGCGCTGGCTCGCACTCGTCTTCATCGGCCTGGCCCAGCTGATGATCGTCCTCGACATCACCATCGTGAACATCGCCCTGCCGTCGGCCCAGAAGGACCTCGGCATCTCCGACGGCGACCGGCAGTGGGTCATCACCGCCTACACCCTGGCGTTCGGCAGTCTGCTGCTGCTCGGCGGCCGGATCGCGGACTACACCGGCCGTAAGCGCACCTTCCTCATCGGCCTGCTGGGGTTCGCCGGGGCCTCCGCGCTCGGCGGCGCCGCGTCCGGGTTCGAGATGCTGCTCTCGGCCCGCGCGCTGCAGGGCGCGTTCGCCGCGCTGCTCGCCCCCTCGGCGCTGTCGCTGCTCGCGGTGAACTTCACCGAGCCCCGTGAGCGTGCCAAGGCGTTCGGCATCTTCGGCGCGATCGCGGCGGGCGGCGGTGCGATCGGGCTGGTCGTCGGCGGACTGCTGACCGAGTACCTCGACTGGCGCTGGTGCCTGTACGTCAATGTGCCGATCGCCGTCGTCGCCGCCGTGAGCTGGTCCGTACTGCCCACCGACACCCGCGCCGAGGGCCGGGCCCGCTTCGACATCCCCGGTGTGCTGCTGGCGGTGTGCGGGCTGGTGGCCGTGGTCTACGGATGCAGCGAGGCCGAGTCCGAGGGCTGGGACTCCCGGCTGGTGACCGGGCTGCTCATCCTGGGCGCGGTGCTGCTCCTCGCCTTCGTCCTGGTGGAGCGGAGCGTGGCGCGGCCGCTGCTGCCGCCGCGCGTGGTGGCGGACCGCACCCGTGGCAGCGCCTATCTGGCGGTCGGCCTCTCGGTGGTCGGCATGTTCGCGATGTTCCTCTTCCTCACGTACTACATGCAGCTCGTCAAGGGGTACTCGGCGCTGCTCACCGGTGTGGCGTTCCTGCCGATGACCGGGGCGGTGCTGGTCGGCGCGGGCGGCGTGGCCTCCCGCCTCATCCCCAAGGTGCCGCCGCGCCTGCTGGTGGCGCCCGGTCTGCTGATCGCCGCCACCGGTGTCGCGCTGCTGGTGCCCCTGGACGTCGACAGCTCGTACGCCGCGGGGGTGCTGCCCGCCGAGCTCCTGGTCGGCTTCGGCATGGGCCTGGTGATGGCGCCCTCGATGAACTACGCGACCCATGGGGTGGGGGAGGGGGACGCGGGGGTCGCCTCCGCCACCGTCAACACCGCCCAGCAGATCGGCGGTTCGATCGGCACGGCGATGCTCAACACCATCGCCACCAGCGTGACCTCCGACTACATGGCCTCGCACGCCGGGCGGATGACACCGCGGACCGCCAAGGCGGGTCTGGTGGAGGGCTTCTCGCACGCCTTCGTCGTCTCCTCCTCGATTCTCGTGGGCGCCGCGGTGGTCATCGCGCTGCTGATGAACACCCCGCGCCCCGTACGGGAGCCGGGTGCCGAAGGCGCCACCCCGCTGCCCGCGCATATGGGCTGACGGCGCCTCATGTCCTGCGGGCCCTTCGCTCCACCGCCGGAGCGGAGGGCCTTCGGCGCTGGTGCATCAGGGGGCCGGGTCGGGGCGCGGGGCGCGGGCGGCCAGCGCCAGCAGCTCGTCCACCGACCACTGGTCATAGGCGTGTTCGCCGTGCTTGGCGGCGATGACGCGGCCGTCCCCGCCGATCAGGAAGTCCGCGGGCAGCCCCAGCCTGCCTCCGGGCTGGCTGGGCGCGGGGAGCTTCTCCCGGCCACGGATGACCGCCCACGTGCCGGTCAGCAGGGCCCGCGCGATCGGCCCCCAGGCGCGCGGGCTGAGCAGGGCCCTGGGCGCCTGCTCCACCCCGAACTCCCGGTACAGCCGCTTCCCGGGGTCGGCGACGACGGCGAACGGCAGCTCGTCCGTATGCTCCCGCAACTCCTCGGCGGGCGAGTGGAAGACCACCACCTCCCGGACTCCGGCCGCCTCGATCTCCTGATGGCGCCGCACGATCGACCGCAGATGGAGATTGCAGACGGGGCATCCGGCGAAGCGCCGGAACTGAAGGTGGATCAGCCGGCCGGAGTCGGGGACGGCGACGTCCGGGCCGGTCACGGGGGTGAGGGTACGGGCTGCGACGACGGAACCGGGCTCCATGGGAGCCCCCTTTCGTAGGCGTACGGCATACGCTTACCAGCGTAGGCGTATGCCGTACGCTGTCAACCGCCATGCCACGTCCCCGCTCCCTCACCCCCGATCAGCTCGCCTCGGCCGCCCTCGCCGTTCTCGACCGCGAGGGGCTCGCCGGGCTCTCGATGCGTGCCGTCGCCAAGGAACTCGGGATGAGCACGATGGCGCTCTATCGCTATGTCGATGATCGCGAGGAGCTCGAAGGGCTGGTGGTCGAGCGCGTCCTCAGTGCCGTCGACACCACGCCGCCGGAGCCCGGGGCCCCCTGGGACGAACGGCTCCGGATCATGGTCGGGCGGCTGCGCGACACGATCATCGCCCACCCCGCGGTCCTCCCGCTGACCCTCACCCACCGGCACCGTTCCCCCAGCGGACTGCGCTGGTCGGAGACGGCACTGGCGATCCTCACCGAGGCGGGCCTGGACGGCGAACGGCGGGTCGTCGCGCTGCGCGCCCTGCTCGGCTATGTGATCGGGGCGATCCAGCTCGAACACCTCGGGCCGCTGTCCGGCGCGGGCACGGTCGCCATCGCCGAGCTGCCGTCCGACGCGTTCCCGTACATGGCCGAAACGGCGCGCCAGGCGCGGAGTGTGGGGGTGGAGCGGGAGTTCTTCGGGGGGCTCGAGGTGTTTCTGCGCGGGCTGGGCGCGTAGTCGGCCCGCGTCAATGCCGGGGTCGCCGCTCACCTGTGTGAGTGGCGACCCCGGCGTTCCTGGCCGCTACCCTTGGTTACGCGGCCAGAATCCCGTCCATGGGAGGAACCATGACTGCTGAACCGCTTCCGGCCTGGGCTTTTCCGCCCCCGGGCGGATTCACTGCAGATGATCTTGACCGCATGCCGGAGCTCCCGCCGCACACTGAGCTGATCGACGGGAGCCTCGTCTTCGTGAGCCCGCAGAAGTATTTTCATTCGCTGGCCATGTACTTGCTGGAGAAGGGGCTCCGGGCATCGGTGCCCGAGTCGCTCCGGGTCTGTCGCGAGATGACCATTGCCGTCGACAAGCGCAACCGCCCCGAGCCCGATATCGCGATCCTGCGCGCCGAGGCGGTGACCACCGAGGCGCATGAAACGGGCTTCCAGGCGGCCGACGCCGCGCTCGTGGTGGAGGTCGTCTCGCCGGAGTCGGAGTCACGTGACCGCAAGCGCAAGCCGCAGCTCTACGCCGAGGCCGGGATTCCGCACTTCTGGCTGGTCGAGCACGGTGAGGGCCGTCGCCCGGTCGTCCAGGTTTTCGAGCTCAACACGGTGACGCGTACGTACGTGCCCACCGGCATCTACCACGAGCGACTCAAGCTTCCGGTCCCGTTCACCATTGACATCGACCTCACCGAGATCGACCACCTGTGACCGGGGTCGCGTGCGCTCAGCCCGCCAGTTCGTATGCGTAGTCCGGTGAGAAGGTGCCCGCCGCGCCCGCGCAGCCGTCCAGTTCGCCCGGCGGCTTGATCCACAGATAGGCGTCGATGGCCGGGTCGCCGGTGTTCGCCGTCGGGTTCTCGCCGACTTTGCGGCCGTGGGGGTCGCACCAGGTGTTGTCGGGGGCGGGGCCGTTGCCGTTGCGGCTGGTGTCGATGACGGCGGTGAGCCCCGAGGAGGTGCCGAGCTGGGCGAGCACGCTCTTGGTGAAGGCCACCTCGTCGGCGGTGCGGCGGAAGTTGGAGACATTGCTGTAGACGCCGTCGCCGCTGGTCAGCACCCCGGCCGAGCGAAGCCGCGACGCCTGGACGGCGGCGCTGTTCCAGGCCGAGTGCCCGGCGTCGAAGTACACCCGGGCGTTGGGGTTCGCGCCGTGGATGGCGGTCGCCGCACGGGCCAGTGAGGCATAGCGGCCGCTCAGTTCGGAGGGGGAGAGGCAACTGATGAGCGCGATCGAGTCGGGTTCGAGGATGACGATCGCGGGTCCGCTGCCCAGCCCGGCGGCGAAGGCGCGCACCCATGCGTCATAGCTCGCGAGGTCGGGCGCGCCGCCCGCCGAGGCCCCGCCGCAGTCGCGGTTGGGGATCTGATACGACACCAGGACAGGCGTCTGGCCCTTGGCGGAGGCGGCGGAGGTGACCTTGCGGACGTCCGCGGTGACGGTGGCGGGGGAGTACCGGGAGAACCACAGGGCCTGGGGCTGACTGGCGATCCGCGAGGCGATGCGCGGCTGCCGGGAGTCGCCCGGATTGGCGGCGACCCACTTGTTGACGAGCGAGTCGGGGTCGTTGAAGAACCTGGTGGCGCCCGGCAGTTCGCCCGCGACGGCCCGCGGTGTGTGGGCCGCGCCGATCAGGAAGGCGACGGCGAGCCCGGCCGCCGCTAACGCTCTGGTGATGCGCACGGTGCGTCACTCCTCTCGCGTGGGGCTGCTCAGCCCTCGGGCTGCCGTGTCGTCCGGCCGCCGTCCTCCGGTTGCCGCCGGGTGGGAGATGGTTGCCGTCGAGTTCGATACGGATTCGACGCGTCCGGCTGTGACGTGACGCACGTAACGGCCAACTCGCCCCGCGTATAACGCCGGAGGGGGCCCCACGTCGATGAGGTCCCCTCCGGTGTGGCACGGCTCAGCGACCCGGCGCCGCCGCCTCGCTCACCGTCTCGCCGTGGTCCGCCGTCCCGTCCGCGCCGGTCGAGGGCACCTCCCCGGCCGTGTCCGCATCCCCGGCCGCGGGCCCCGGGGCCCCGACCCGGCGCAGCGTCACCAGGGCCAGCACCGCGGCCGCCACCAGGACTACCGCCCCGGCGCCGCACGCGATCCGCATCCCGTGGGTGAACGCCTCGCGCGCCGTGTCCAGCATCTGCTCCCCGGCCCGCCCCTTCAGCTTTCCCGCCACCGCGACGGCGGCGCCCAGCGTCTCGTGCACCTGGTCGAGCGCGCCGCTGGGCAGCCCGCCACCCAGCGAGTCCTTGACGTCGCTCCGGTAGACGGCGGCGCCGACGCTGCCCAGCACCGCCATGCCCATCGCCCCGCCGAACTCCTGGCCCGTCTCCAGCAGCGCGGCCGCAGAACCGGCCCGCTCCGGTGGGACGGTGCCGATCGCCATGTCGGTGACCAGCGACATCACCATGACGATCCCGCTGGCCAGGACGGCGGCGCCGATCAGCACCGTCCACAGCGCGTCCGTGCCGGCCAGGGCCAGAATCCCGTAGCCGATGGCCCCGGTCACGAAGCCGGCGCCGATCACCTGGGCCCGGTCGGCGCCGCGCTGGACCACCGCGGCCGCCGCCGGTCCGGCGACGCCGACGCAGACGGCCGGGGCCAGGCTCCACAGCGCCGCCTCCAGCGGGCCCTTGCCGAGCACCGACTGCAGATACTGGGTGGTGAAGTAGGCCGAGCCCATCGTGGCGAAGGTGGCCAGCGCATTGAGCGCGATCGACGGGCCGAAGCCGCGGTGGTGGAACAACTCGGGGCTGATCATGGCGTCGCGGCGGGTGCGCTGACGCCGTATGAAGACGGCGCCGATGGCGAGACCGGCCAGGATGGACAGCAGCGGGATCGGGCTGACGCCGTTGTCGGCGGCCGTCTTCTTCAGTCCGTAGATCACCGGAAGCACGGCGGCCAACGACAGCGGCACGCTCGGCAGATCGAACGCCCCGGGCTTCGGGTCCTTGAACTCCGGTACCAGGAGCGGCACCAGCGCCAGCAGCAGCACCATCGCCGGAACGTTGATCAGGAAGACCGAGCCCCACCAGAAGTGCTCGATCATCACCCCGCTCAGCACCGAGCCCAGCGCGATACCGCCCGCCATGGCCGACGACCAGAACGCGATCGCCGTGGCCCGCTGCTTCTCGTCGAGGAAGAGATTACGGATCAGCGCCATCGTCGACGGCATCAGCGTCGCGCCGCCGATCCCGAGCACCGCCCGTGCGGCGATGAGCATCTCGGCGCTCTGCGCGTACGCCGCCGCGACGGACGCGGCGCCGAAGGCCGCGGCCCCGAACAGCAGCAGCTTCCGCCGTCCGACGCGGTCGCCCAGCGCTCCCATGGTGATGAGCAGCCCGGCGAGGGCGAAGGCGTAGATATCGAAGATCCATAGCTGCTGGGTGGAACTGGGGTGCAGCTCCCGGCTGATGGCCGGCACCGCGAAGTACAGCACCGACACATCCATGGAGACCAGGAGGAGCGGAAGCATCAGGACCACGAAGGCGGTCCATTCCTTGCGCCCGGCGCGCGGGCCGGTGGAGGTCGAGATCGAGGTCGAGGTCATGGCGGTGAATATACGAGCGTCTTAAACAAGTGTCTAGTACGACCGTGTAAAACGAGCGTCTAGGACGGTCGTATGGGATCGGGATACCCTGGTGCCATGGGACATCGAGAGGATCTGCTGGCCGGTGCCAAGCGCTGCATCGAGGAGAAGGGCTGGTCCCGTACGACGGCGCGGGACATCGTGGCCGCCTCGGGTGCCAACCTGGCCTCCATCGGCTACCACTACGGCTCGAAGGACGCCCTGATGCGGGAGGCGCTCTTCGCGGCGATGGGCGACTGGGCCGATGACGTCCAGCGGTCCCTGGAGGCGGACGACCCGGCGGGCGACGGCCAGGACACCGAGCTGCGGGAGCGGTTCGAGACCCGCTGGACCCGGGTGCTCGAACTGTTCGGCAAGCACCAGGCGATGTGGCAGTCCCAGTTGGAGGCCACCTTGCAGGTTCGACACGATCCCGAGCTGCGGGCGGCCTTCGGCCGGGCTCAACCGGAGGGACGCCAGGGGCTGGTGGGGCTGATCCACGGCATCGACGAGCGCGACGTCGACGAGGAGACCTCGCGGGTCATGGGCTCGTTCTATATGACCCTGGTGAGCGGCATGATCGTCCAGATGGCCATCGACCCCGACCTCATGCCCAGCGCCCACGACCTCGTCGAGGCGATGCGGCGGATCATCGGCGACGCCCCCGCGGCCCCCGACGCACTCCCGGCTCCCGACGCCCCCGCGGCCCCCGCGGGCTGACCTCCGGGCTAGGGGCTCAGCGCCGCGGCGCCCCGAGACGGGCGGCCTTGAGGGTCATGTGGAGCAGCAGCCGGTCCTCGCCCGCGTCCAGGTCGAGACCGGTCAGCTGCCGCACCCGGGACAGGCGGTAGTAGAGCGTCTGCCGGTGGATGCCCAGTCGCGCGGCGGTGCGCCCGGCCTGGCCCGCGCAGTCGAGGAAGGTCTCGGCGGTGCGGGCGAGTTCGGCGTGGGCGGGCTCCAGCAGCGGGCGTACGGCGGCGTCGGGCTGCAGCGAGGGCAGCGCGGCCAGCAGACGGTACGGGCCGATGGCGGACCACTCCGCGACCGGCCCCAGGCGCCTATCGGCGTGGGCCGCCCGCGCGGCGGCCAGGGCCTCCTGCCAGGCGGCGGGCAACTCCTCCAGCCCGCGCCGGGGAGAGCTGACCCCCGCGGCCGCCCTGGCCGGTACCCCGTTCGGGGAGCCCGTGGTGGCCCGGGGGGAGCGCAGTAGCTGTTCGGCCGTCGTACGGGCCGGGTCCAGTGCGGTGGCCGCGCGCAGCCGGACCAGCGTCGCCAGCCCCGCCCCGGCCGCCGCGGTCCCGGGCAGCGCGCACGCGGCCACGATGCCGGGGAGGTGGGGGAGCCCGGGATGGTCCGCGTCCTCGCCGGTCCCCGGTGTCCACGGCACCACCGCCACCAGCGCCAGCGGCCCGTCGCCCGCTCCGCGCAGCGCGGTCCGCAGCCCGGCGCGGGCGGCGTCCCGGCCGGCCGGCGGCCCGGTCAGCACATCGCGCAGCAGCTCGCCGAGCTCCTCCCCGGCCCGCGCCTCGGCCGCCAGCAGCGCCCCGATGCGGTCCGCGGTCTCCATCGCGCGGGCCAGCCGGGGGTCCGGCGCGCCGGTGGGGCCGCCCAGCTCCAGATCGGAGAGGTGGCCGTCGTCCAGTAGCCAGACATAGCCGTGCACCACTCCGCGGTGCCGGACGGGCAGGCAGATACGGCCCATGAACACCCCGGCCGCCGGGTCGGGCGGAATGCGCAGCGGCGCCTGCGCCCGTGCGATCCCGAACGCCTCGAACCAGGCCCGCACCGCCGCCGTCGAGCGGCGCTGGAGGATCGAGCGGGTGCGGACCGGGTCCAGCGCGGGCTCCTCCGTGTCATCGCGGTCCTCACTGTCCTGGGCGCCGAATGCGATCAGTGCGAAGTCGCGGTTCTCCAGGGTCGCGGGTGCCCGGAGCACCGCCGTGATCTCGTCCACCAGCTGCTGGTAGTCGTCGCGCATGGGTCCCGCCTCTTCCCGGTTTCACCCCTCACATTCTCATACAGATGTCTGAGATCCCGGCCACGGATGCGTGACAGCTGTCGATGGTCCGGGATCCGGGCCATCCTTAGGTTTCACGGTGAGTTGTTAATGCCGTTCGTCGGCCGTCATCGTGGAGGTGCCCCGTGCTGGGACCCGTGCTGCTCGCCGCTTCGCGCAGTGCCGCCATCCGCCGTCTCGTCTCGGCCGCGCCGGTCACCCGCCCGATGGTGGACCGTTTCATCGCCGGGGAGCGGCTTACCGAGTCCCTGGGCTCAGTGCGGTCCCTGACCGCCCGCGGCCTGGACGTCACCCTGGACCATCTGGGCGAGGACGTGACCGACCGGGTCGAGGCGCTGCGCAGCCGTGACGCCTATCTGGCGCTGACCGAGGCGCTGGCCGCCGAGGGGCTCGCCGGGCGCGCGGAGATGTCCGTGAAGCTCTCCGCCTTCGGACAGGCGCTGCCCGGGGGCCACGATCTGGCGCTGGCCAATGTGACCCCGGTCGTGGAGGCGGCCGCCGCGGCGGGCACGACGGTCACGCTCGACATGGAGGACCACACCACGGTGGACTCCACCCTCGCCATCCTCGGCGAGCTGCGCACCCGCTTCCCGCAGACCGGCGCGGTCCTCCAGTCCTATCTCTTCCGGACCGAGGACGACTGCCGGGCGCTGGCCGGGGAAGGCTCCCGGGTGCGGCTGGTGAAGGGCGCGTACAACGAGCCGGCGAGCGTCGCCTACCAGGACAAGCGCGAGGTGGACCGCTCCTATGTGCGCTGTCTGAAGATCTTGATGGCCGGTGAGGGCTATCCCATGATCGGCTCGCACGATCCGCGCATGGTCGCCATCGCCCAGGATCTGGCGCGCCGGCGCGGGCGCAAGCTGGACGAGTACGAGTTCCAGATGCTGTACGGGATCCGCGTGGCCGAGCAGGAGCGGCTGGTGGCGGAAGGTCACCGTATGCGGGTTTACGTCCCGTATGGCACAGACTGGTATGGGTACTTCATGCGCCGCCTCGCGGAGCGCCCCGCCAACCTCACATTCTTCCTGCGCTCGCTGGTCGGCCGTCGCTGACCGCTCCCGGCATCGCAGACCTCGCAACCCGACGATCGAAGGAGACAACGGCCATCATGGACGCCGTCACCCAGGTCCCCGTGCCGGTGAACGAGCCGGTGCACACTTACGCGCCCGGCACCCCGGAGCGTGCCCGCCTCGAGACCAAGCTCAAGGAGCTCGGCGAGAACCCCATCGACCTGCCGATGACCATCGGCGGCGAGAAGCGGATGGGAGCGGGGACGCGCTTCGACGTCGTCCAGCCGCATAAGCACTCCGTCCGCCTGGGCACCTACGCCAACGCCACCCAGCAGGACGCGCAGGACGCGATCGACGCCGCCCTGGCCGCGGCCCCGGCGTGGCGCGCGCTCAGCTTCGACGACCGTGCCGCGGTCATCCTCAAGGCCGCCGATCTGCTCTCCGGCCCCTGGCGGGAGACGCTCGCCGCCTCCACCATGCTGGGTCAGTCGAAGACCGCCCAGCAGGCCGAGATCGACACCCCCTGTGAGCTGATCGACTTCTGGCGGTTCAACGTCCACTTCGCGCGCCAGATCCTGGCCGAGCAGCCGGTGGCCAACTCGCCCGGGGTCTGGAACCGCAGCGACCACCGGCCGCTGGAGGGGTTCGTCTACGCGATCACCCCCTTCAACTTCACCGCCATCGCGGGCAACCTCCCCACCGCCCCCGCCCTGATGGGCAATGTGGTGGTGTGGAAGCCGTCCCCGACCCAGACGCACGCCGCCGTGCTGCTGATGGAGGTTCTGGAGGAGGCCGGGCTGCCCAAGGGCGTGATCAACCTGGTCACGGGCGACGGCAAGGACGTCTCCGAGGTGGCCCTGGCCCACCCGGACCTCGCGGGCATCCACTTCACCGGTTCCACCCGGACCTTCCAGTACCTGTGGAAGACGGTCGGCAACAACATCGAGAACTACAAGACCTATCCGCGGCTGGTCGGTGAGACCGGCGGCAAGGACTTCATCGTCGCCCACCCGTCCGCCGACCCGGCGGTGCTCAGGACGGCGATGACCCGTGGCGCCTTCGAGTTCCAGGGCCAGAAGTGCTCCGCGGCCTCCCGTGCCTATGTGCCGCGTTCCCTGTGGGAGAACGGCCTCAAGGAGGAGTTCGCCACCGAGGTCAACGGGCTGACCATGGGCGATGTCACCGACCTCGGCAACTTCATGGGCGCGGTCATCGACGAGCGCGCCTTCGCCAAGAACAAGGCCGCGATCGACCGGGCGGCGTCCGACCCGACGGTCGAGGTCGTCGCGGGCGGCACCTACGACGACGGCGAGGGCTGGTTCGTCCGCCCGACCGTGCTGGCCTCCACCGACCCGGAGAACGAGATCTTCAAGGACGAGTACTTCGGCCCCATCCTCGGGGTGTTCGTCTACGAGGACGACGAGTACGACGCGATGCTCCAGCAGATGGAGTCGGCCGCCCCGTACGGGCTGACCGGCGCCGTCATCGCCCAGGACCGCGCCGCTGCCGCCGCCACCTGTGAGGCGCTGCGCTTCGCGGCCGGCAACTTCTACATCAACGACAAGCCGACCGGTGCCGTCGTCGGCCAGCAGCCCTTCGGCGGTGGCCGCGCGTCCGGCACCAACGACAAGGCGGGCGCCAAGCAGAACCTGATGCGCTGGAGCTCCACCCGCTCCATCAAGGAGACCCTGGTCCCGCCGACCGACTACCGCTACCCGCACATGGGCTGACCGCCCGCGCGGACGGGCCGGGCCCGCCCGCTCCGCGACCCCGCCCCCGGACCGCTTCAGTGCTGTCCGGGGGCGGCGTGCTGTCCGGGGGCGCGTAGGGGGAAATCTGTGGACGCCCGACGCGCGGCGGTGCTAGCGTCAAGCAGTCAAGTAGGCACTATTTACCGCAGTTTACGTGGGTAACCAAGCGCGGAATCGCCCACGACGACCTGCGATCGGCCGCCGTGGTCGAGGTCGGACGGGGGTCGGCCTCGACTATCGGTGCGGTGCCGCTACGTGATCACCCTGGGTCAGTGGCCGATGTCACCCTGTTCGCGTCTCAGATAGTAGGACGTCCGACTAATTGTGCAGACACTGACGCTCCGCTGCCTTACTTTTGTGGAAGCCGAACGTCTCGCTGCATCCAGCGATGGCGGCCGCGGCCGGTGCACAGGCGCAGGTGACCCCTGCCGCACCCAGGCCCCCGCCCCTTCCGGCAGCCACCTTCTCGGGGAGCTTTCCTTCCTCCCGGTCCACCGGGATTCAGCAGAGGAGATGTGATCATGGCCGAGACGACTGTCCGCAGGATCCGCCGCAAGACCGACGACACCGACCGCAAGAAGGCGGCCGCCGCATTGCAGCGCGCCCTCGACCGCCGTGACAACGGCGGTGCCACCGGTCACTGACGCCGGGGCCGGGTGACCTCGAAGCGGTCCACTCGCTCGCCCGACTCCGCCAGGGCCGTGACCGTGAGCCTGGGGCGGGGGCCCGGCTCCACCTCCACGGCGAGGAAGGAGAAGCCGGTGTAGCGGACGCGGGACCAGTCCGCGCTGTCCCGGTTCTTCTCCCCGTCCTTCGTCCAGTGGTAGGTCTTCACCTCGTCGAGGTCCTTGACGTGCCCCTCGTAGCTGTCGGGCACCGGGAACTCGTAGAGCTTCGCGCCCGCCCCGCCCGCCGTCACATAGACGATCCCGTCGCGCACCGCGTCGGCGCTTCCCTCGATGGGGACCCGGCGGGCGACCTTGCCGCCCCGGATCGCGTCGGTCCGCTCATAGACGTGGTTGTGGCCGTTGATGACCAGGTCCACCTGGTGCTTCTCCAGCAGCGGCACCCAGGTGTCGCGCACCCCGCCGTCCGAGGCGTGGGCGCTGGTCGTGGAGTAGGCGCAGTGGTGGAAGAAGACCACCAGGAAGTCGATGCCGGGCCGCTTGCGAAGCTGCCCCAGGCGCCGGTCCAGCCAGCGGGTCTGCGCACCGTCGGTGTACCCCTTGTTGGGGGTGATCTCGTACGAGACGTCATTGGCGTCCAGAGCGACCACGCCCACGTTCCCGTAGACGAACGAATAGACCCCGGGCGCCTTGCGCGGATCCGGGCCGTTGTCCGGCAGGGACCAGCGGGCGAGCTGGCCGCCGTAGCCGTCGGGGGAGTACCACGCCTCCATGTCGTGGTTGCCGGTCGTCACCATCCACGGCACGCTCGCCGCGACCGAGTCGGTCTGGGCGAGGAAGGAGTCCCAGACCCGGGCGTCGTACAGGTCGGTCTTCTTCCCGTGGCCCGTGGTGTCCGCGTAGCACAGGTCCCCGGCGTGCAGATGGAACGACGGGTTCTGGCCAAGGATCAACTGGTCGTTGGCGAGCGCGTCATAGCTCACCCCCTGGTCGCCGAAGGCGGTGAAAACGAACTTCCCCTTCCGCTCCGGCGCGGTGCGGAAGGTGCCCACGGACGAGAAGTGCCGCGGCTCGGCCGGGTCGCGGTCCGCATGACCGACGCCGTAGTAATAGGTGGTCCCAGGGCGCAGACCGTCCACCGCGGCGTGCAGATAGAACTGGTCGACCGCGGGCAGCTTGTCGCTCAGCGACGGGGTGTGCAGAGAGCGGACCTCGGCCTCGACCTTGCGCGTGAGCTCCAGCGGGCTCGTGCCGATCCGCACATACGGCTTGCGCACGGCGAACGGCACCTGCCAGGAGATCCGCATCTGCGTCCGCGGATCGGCGCCGAAGGCCAGATGGCGGCCGAACGGGGCGACCAGCGCGCCGTCCACCGTGGCGGTCACCGGCTTCGGGCTCGCGACGGGCGCAGGCGTTGCGTCGGCGGCGCACGCCGCCCCGCCCAGCAGCCCCGCGCCCGCGACCGTCCCCGCCGTGGCGGCGCCCCCGCGCAGCACTCGGCGCCGGGAGAGCCGGGCCCGCAGATACTCATGCTGCTCCGCCATGGTCATCCGCTGGGCGAGCCGCTCCGGTACGCCGAACCGTGGTGTGTCCATGGACCGGAATGTCCCCCGGGCGGTCAACAGCGCACCATACAGGGGGTGAACGGGTGATTGCCGCTCGGCGGATGTCCGAATGGCGGAACAGCTATGTCAATCCATGGGACGAGCGGTAGGGTCCCGGTATGTCTCGCAGCATTCGCCTCGCAGTGATCCCCGGTGACGGTATCGGCCAGGAAGTCGTGGCCCAGGGCCTGAAGGTCCTCTCCGCCGCCCTTCCCCAGGACGTGAAGCTGGAGACCCAGAGTTACGACCTCGGCGCCCAGCACTGGCACGCCACCGGCGAGACCCTGCCGGACGCGGACCTGGAGTCGCTGAAGAACCACGACGCGATCCTGCTCGGCGCCATCGGCGACCCGTCGGTGCCCTCGGGCGTGCTCGAGCGCGGGCTGCTGCTCAAGCTGCGCTTCGCCTTCGACCACTACGTCAACCTGCGTCCGTCGAAGCTCTTCCCGAACACCCCGACCCCGCTGGCCGGCCGCCCCGACATCGACTTCGTGGTCGTCCGCGAGGGCACCGAGGGCCCGTACGTGGGCAACGGCGGCTCGCTGCGCACCGGCACCCCGGCCGAGGTCGCCACCGAGGTCAGCCTCAACACCGCCTACGGTGTCGAGCGCGTGGTCCGGGACGCCTACGAGCGGGCCGACGCCCGGCCGCGCAAGAAGCTGACCCTCGTGCACAAGAACAATGTCCTGGTGCACGCCGGCCACCTGTGGAAGAACATCTTCGACCGGGTCGGCCAGGAGTACCCCGAGGTCACCACCGACTATCTGCACGTCGACGCCGCGACGATCTTCTTCGTCACCCAGCCGGAGCGGTTCGACGTGATCGTCACCGACAACCTTTTCGGTGACATCCTCACCGACCTCGCCGCCGCCGTCACCGGCGGCATCGGGCTCGCCGCGAGCGGCAACATCAACCCCTCCGGCGCCTTCCCGTCGATGTTCGAGCCGGTCCACGGCTCCGCGCCGGACATCGCGGGCACCGGCAAGGCCGACCCGACGGCGACCGTCCTGTCGGTGGCCCTGCTCCTGTCGCACCTCGGCTACGGGGACGAGGCGGCCCGTATCGAGGCAGCCGTCGCCGAGGACCTCGCCGGGCGGGACGCGGCCGCGCCGCGCACCACCGACGAGATCGGCGACGCGCTCGCCGCCCGAGTATCCGGCTGACCCCAGCCTGTGCCACCGCGCGGCTGGGTGCGACCATCGACCTGGGCCGCGCGTTGCACAACGCTCCTTCCACGGCCTCACCTAGGAGATAATCCCCGGTGGGGCCGTTGTGTGAAGAAGAGCTTGGACGTCCTAGTACCGATCACGGGCAGGATGGTGTGAGCGCGGTCCGCCACAACCGAAGGTGAAGGACTACCTGCCATGACGACGCCCACGATCGAGCTCAAGCCCTCGTCCCACCCCCTCCCCGCCGCCGAGCGGGAGAAGATCCTGGCCAACCCCGGATTCGGCCGCCACTTCACCGATCACATGGTGACCATCAAGTGGACCGAGGGCCGCGGCTGGCACGAGGCCCAGCTCGTGCCGTACGCCCCGCTCTCGATCGATCCGGCGAACATGACGCTGCACTACGCCCAGACCATCTTCGAGGGGCTCAAGGCGTACCGCCGCCCCGACGGGTCCGTGGCCACGTTCCGCCCCGAGCAGAACGCCGAGCGGTTCCAGGCGTCCGCGCGCCGCATCGCCATGCCCGAGCTTCCCGTCCAGACCTTCATCGAGGCGTGTGACGCGCTGGTCACCCAGGACAAGGAGTGGGTGCCGGGCCACGGAGAGCAGTCCCTCTACCTGCGGCCCTTCATGTTCGCCACCGAGGTCGGGCTGGGTGTCCGGCCCTCGAACGAATACCTCTTCGTGGTGATCGCCTCCCCCGCCGGGGCCTACTTCCCCGGCGGGGTGCAGCCGGTCTCGGTCTGGCTCTCGGAGGAGTACGTCCGCGCCGCGCCCGGCGGCACCGGCGCGGCCAAGGCGGGCGGCAACTACGCGGCCTCCCTCGTCGCCCAGGCCCAGGCCGCCGAGCAGGGCTGTGACCAGGTGGTCTGGCTGGACGCGATCGAGCGCCGCTGGATCGAGGAGATGGGCGGGATGAACCTGTACTTCGTGTACGGGGACCGCATCGTGACCCCCGAGCTGTCCGGTTCACTGCTGCCGGGGATCACCCGCGCCTCGCTGCTGCGGATCGCCGCCGACCTCGGCTACGAGGTCACCGAGGGCCGGATCTCCGTGGACGACTGGCGCCAGGGCAACGCCGACGGGACCCTCACCGAGGTCTTCGCCTGCGGTACGGCGGCCGTGATCACCCCGGTCGGCTCGGTCAAGTCCGCCCGGGCGAACTGGACGGTGGCCGACGGTGAGCCGGGCGAGGTGACGATGCGGCTGCGCAAGGCGCTGCTGGACATCCAGACCGGCGTCGCCCCGGACCCGCATGGCTGGATGCACCCCCTGGGCTGATCACGGGTGTCACCTCTGGGCTGATCGCGAGTGTCACCCCGTTGACACCGATGGTTCGCATGATGAGACGGATGAGAGCGCGGGGGCGGAATGTGCCAGACTGCCTCCGTGCTCTCGTTCGTCATGATTATTGACAGCAGGCGCGCCGGTCCGCAGTGACCGCCCGTACGACCCGGTACGGCGCGGCCACCGTGCCCCAGACCCGCGCGCAGACCTCTCGCACCCGCGAGGGGTCTTTTCGTTTTCCGGACCATCCCGCCGGACGCGAAGCGTGAGGGACCATAGGAGGGCGCGGAACCGGATATTCCGGTAGACCGAGATCCATCCGACAGGAGCCAGACCAACCATGAAGGATCTGCCCGACGACGGCTTCCATGTCTTCGACACCACCCTGCGCGACGGAGCGCAGCGCGAGGGCATCAACCTGACGGTCGCGGACAAGCTGACCATCGCCCGTCACCTGGACGACTTCGGCGTGGGCTTCATCGAGGGCGGCTGGCCCGGCGCCAACCCGCGCGACACGGAGTTCTTCGCCCGGGCCCGCGCCGAGATCGACTTCCAGCACGCCCAGCTCGTGGCGTTCGGCGCCACCCGCAAGGCGGGGGCACGCGCCGAGGACGACCGCCAGGTCAAGGCGCTGCTGGAGTCCGGGGCGCCGGTGATCACCCTGGTGGCGAAGTCCCACGACCGCCATGTGGAGCTGGCCCTGCGCACCACGCTCGAGGAGAACCTCGCGATGGTCCGCGAGACCGTCGCCTACCTGCGGTCCCAGGGCCGCCGGGTCTTCCTCGACTGCGAGCACTTCTTCGACGGCTATCGCGCCAACGCGGACTACGCCAAGCAGGTCGTCTCCGCCGCCCACGAGGCGGGCGCCGAGGTGGTGATCCTCTGCGACACCAACGGCGGCATGCTCCCCGGCCAGATCGACGCGGTGGTCCGCACCGTGCTGGCCGACACCGGCGCCCGGCTGGGCATCCACGCCCAGGACGACACCGGCTGCGCGGTCGCCAACACCCTCGCCGCCGTGGACGCGGGCGCCACCCACGTCCAGTGCACGGCCAACGGCTACGGCGAGCGGGTGGGCAACGCCAACCTCTTCCCGGTCGTCGCGGCCCTGGAGCTCAAGTACGGCCGCCGGGTGCTGCCGGAGGGCGCCCTGGAGGAGATGACCCGGATCTCGCACGCGATCGCCGAGGTCGTCAATCTGACGCCGTCCACTCACCAGCCCTATGTGGGCGTATCCGCCTTCGCCCACAAGGCCGGACTGCACGCCTCCGCGATCAAGGTCGACCCGGATCTGTACCAGCACATCGACCCCGAGCGGGTCGGCAACACCATGCGGATGCTCGTCTCCGACATGGCCGGCCGGGCGTCGATCGAGCTCAAGGGCAAGGAACTGGGCATCGACCTCGGCGACGACCGCGCCCTGGTGGGCCGGATCGTCGAGCGGGTCAAGGAGCGCGAGCTCGCGGGCTACACCTACGAGGCCGCCGACGCCTCCTTCGAGCTGCTGCTGCGCCAGGAGGTCGACGGACGCCCCCGCCGCTACTTCCGGGTCGAGTCCTGGCGGGCGATCGTCGAGGACCGCCCGGACGGCACCCACGCCAACGAGGCCACCGTGAAGCTGTGGGCCAAGGGCGAGCGCATCGTCGCCACGGCGGAGGGCAACGGCCCGGTCAACGCCCTGGACCGGGCGCTGCGGGTGGGGCTGGAGCGGATCTACCCGCAGCTGGCGACGATGGAGCTGGTGGACTACAAGGTCCGCATCCTGGAAGGCAAGCACGGCACCGAGTCCACGACCCGGGTGCTGGTCTCCACCGCGGACGGCCAGGGGGAGTGGTCGACGGTCGGCGTCGGGGAGAACGTGATCGCCGCGTCCTGGCAGGCCCTGGACGACGCCTACGCCTACGGGCTGCTGCGGGCCGGGGTGGACCCGCAGGAGTGACCTGGGCCTCATGGCCGCGTGGGCCCGGTGCGCGTGGCGCCGGCCGCCGCCGGAGTAAGGTACGGGGAGCGGAGCGCGGCCGACGTGCTCCGTTCCCCGATCCGGCCGTAGCGCCGCTCCGGCGGTCGCCGCCCATCCGGGTGGTCGAGCCCGCCCCTCGCACGGTCGCCGCCTGGAGGTTTGTCGGATGCCGACAGGGCCGATAGTCCTTTAGGACACCAGGTAGTGGGAAAGCCGCTGTCCAGTTCTGTTCCGCCTGCCCACCAAAACGCCCTTGACGTTGTAGGGAATTGACATGCGTTTCCGGGGGTCCGGGAACGTACCGTCAATGCATGACCAATCTCGAAGGTGCGCCTGCTGAGGCGAGTGACGTTCGCGGGCGCGTCGCCGAGCTGCACGCGATTCGCGAGCAGGCTCGGCGCGGCCCGAGCGAGCGGGCGACCGAGGCCCAGAAGGCCAAGGGGAAGCTGACGGCTCGCGAGCGGATCGATCTGCTGCTTGACGAGGGGTCCTTCAACGAAGTGGAGCCGCTGCGGCGGCATCGTGCGACCGGGTTCGGCCTGGAGGCGAAGAAGCCTTACACCGACGGGGTCGTCACCGGCTGGGGGACCGTCCACGGACGGACGGTGTTCGTCTACGCACACGACTTCCGGATCTTCGGCGGGGCGCTGGGGGAGGCCCACGCGACCAAGATCCACAAGATCATGGACATGGCCATCTCGGCCGGGGCGCCGCTGGTGTCCCTCAACGACGGCGCCGGTGCCCGTATCCAGGAGGGCGTCTCGGCGCTCGCCGGATACGGCGGCATCTTCCAGCGGAACACCAAGGCGTCTGGCGTCATCCCCCAGATCAGCGTGATGCTGGGCCCGTGCGCGGGCGGGGCGGCCTACTCCCCGGCGCTGACGGACTTCGTCTTCATGGTCCGGGAGACCTCTCAGATGTTCATCACCGGACCCGATGTGGTCCAGGCGGTGACGGGCGAGAAGGTCAGCCAGAACGGACTGGGCGGCGCGGATGTGCACGCCGAGACCTCGGGTGTGTGCCACTTCGCCTACGACGACGAGGAGACGTGCCTGGAGGAGGTGCGCTACCTCCTGTCGCTGCTGCCGCAGAACAACCGGGAGAACCCGCCGACCGTCGAGTCCGACGACCCGGCCTCCCGGCGCGGCGACTCGCTGCTGGACCTCGTCCCGGCCGACGGCAACCGGCCGTACGACATGCGCAAGGTCATCGAGGAGATCGTCGACGACGGCGAGTACCTCGAGGTCCACGAGCGCTGGGCGACCAACATCATCTGCGCGCTGACCCGGCTCGACGGCCAGGTGGTCGGCATCATCGCCAACCAGCCGCAGTCGCTGGCCGGCGTGCTGGACATCGAGGCGTCGGAGAAGTCCGCGCGCTTCATCCAGATGTGCGACGCCTTCAACATCCCGCTGGTCACCTTCCTCGACGTGCCCGGCTTCCTGCCCGGTGTGGACCAGGAGCACGGCGGGATCATCCGGCACGGCGCCAAGATGCTGTACGCGTACTGCAACGCCACCGTGCCGCGGATCTCCGTCATCCTGCGCAAGGCGTACGGCGGTGCCTACATCGTCATGGACTCCCAGTCCATCGGTGCCGACCTGACCTACGCCTGGCCCACCAACGAGATCGCGGTGATGGGCGCCGAGGGCGCCGCCAACGTGATCTTCCGCCGTCAGATCGCCGACGCCGATGACCCCGAGGCCATGCGCGCCCGCATGGTCAAGGAGTACAAGTCCGAGCTGATGCACCCGTACTACGCGGCCGAGCGGGGCCTGGTGGACGATGTGATCGACCCGTCCGACACCCGTGAGGTCCTGATCCGGTCGCTGGCGATGCTGCGCGACAAGCACGCCGACCTGCCGTCCCGTAAGCACGGCAACCCGCCGCAGTAGCCTCTGAGTTCGTGTCCTCGCGCGAAACCCGCGCGACAAGGGAGAAGAGACAAACCGTGAGCACACCGAGCGATATCGCCGATCCCGCCGCCGCGGCGGCGGCCACCCTGGTCCGGGTCGAGAAGGGCCACGCCGACGCCGAGGAGCTCGCCGCGGTCACCGCGGTGCTGCTCGCCCGCGCGGCCGCCGGCACCTACCGCACCACCGACTCCACCCGCCCGGGCCGCAGCGCCGCCCGCTGGCGCCGTCTGGAGCGCCGCCCGGCGTTCAGCGCGCCGCACAGCTGGCAGGGCTGAGCGAGCGGCCCCGCCGCCTCCGGACGGCCGCACACCGCCCGGAGGCCGCCGGCCCCGCGCCGAGCGCCCTGACCGCGCCGGCCGCCCTGGATTGACTAGGAACGCACAAATCCCCTGTTCTCCTCGGAGAGCAGGGGATTTTGGCTTCTGTCGCCGGTCTCGGCTACCGCAGCCGGGCCATCAACGCGTGCTCGACCAGCGTGATGAGCGCGCTCTTGGCCTCGCTGCGGTGGCGGGCGTCGGTGATGATGATCGGCGCGTCGGGGCCGATCTGCAGGGCCTCGCGGACCTCTTCGGGGGTGTACGGCTGGTGTCCGTCGAAGCCGTTGAGGGCGATGACGAAGGGCAGGCCGGAGTTCTCGAAGTAGTCGACCGCGGGGAAGCAGTCGGCGAGGCGGCGGGTGTCCACCAGGACGACCGCGCCGATGGCACCGCGGACCAGGTCGTCCCACATGAACCAGAAGCGGTCCTGGCCGGGCGTGCCGAACAGGTACAGGATCAGGTCCTGGTCCAGCGTGATGCGGCCGAAGTCCATCGCCACCGTCGTGGTGGTCTTGTCCGGTGCGTGGGTCAAGTCGTCGATCCCCGCCGAGGCGGAGGTCATCACGGCTTCGGTGCGCAGCGGGTTGATCTCCGAGACCGCGCCGACGAACGTGGTCTTGCCCACGCCGAAGCCGCCCGCCACCACGATTTTCGCGGAGGTGGTGGAGCGGGCTGCACCGCTAGAGCTTGCGAAGTCCACTGAGCACCCTTTCGAGCAGTGTCACGTCAGGCTGACCGCCGGCGGACTCGTCGCCGCCCGGCTGATGAATGGCGACGAGCCCCGCCTCGGCCAGGTCGGCTACGAGGATCCGGGACACGCCGAGGGGAATGGCGAGCAGTGCGGAGATCTCGGCGACCGACTTGATCTCGCGGCACAGATGGCAGATCCGCTGGTGCTCGGGCAGTTGGCCCTGGAGCTGAGCGGGGTCGGCCGTGGTGTGCACCAGCGCCTCGATGGCGAGCTGGTACCGGGGCCGGGTCCGGCCCCCAGTCATGGCGTACGGGCGCACCAGAGGGTTATGAGTGCCGCCCGCGGGGGAGGAAGGTTCCGGAGCGGGGCGCTCAGGCGGCTGTACGGGCTCGATACGCGGCGCGGACGGCGCGTCGTACCAAGACCCCTCCTGCGGCGCCGGAGGCGCGTAGGAGGGCGTGTACGGCTGTTGCTGAGGCCGCTGCGGCTGTCGCCGCGGGGGCTGCTGCTCCTGCTGCGGCTCCGGCTGGTGTGGAGAGCGGGCCTGACGGCTGGGCGCGGAGGGGAAGTTGTAGCGCTTCATCGGGGCCTCTCCGCGCGGCTCGGACGGCTGCCCGTGGGCGTACGGATATCCGCTAGGGGGCGTTGCCACGTGTCCTCCTCCAACTCGCCTGTCTTGCCGGTCGCGCCACCGCACCCTATGGCGCGGTGGCGCGAAACGCACTCCATGTTTGCTAGTTGAGAAGACTGCCCTGCAATTCCGCGCGGAGATCCGGGGTGAGGACATTGCCCGCGCGATCGACCAGCAGGGCCATCTCGTAGCCGACGAGGCCGATGTCGCACTCGGGGTGAGCGAGCACGGCGAGGGAGGATCCGTCGGAGATCGACATGATGAAGAGGAAGCCTCGTTCCATTTCGACGACGGTCTGGTTGACCACGCCGCCTTCGAAGATGCGGGAGGCTCCGGATGTGAGCGAGGTCAGGCCGGAGGCCACCGCCGCCAGTTGATCGGCTCGGTCACGGGGGAAGCCTTCGGACATCGCCAGAAGGAGTCCGTCGGCGGAGACCACCACGGTGTGGGACACCCCGGGGGTGTTGTCCACGAAGTTGGTGATCAACCAGTTCAGGTTCTGCGCCGCCTGGCTCATCGGGCTCACACTAACGCTCCTGATCGTAGGTGCTGCCGGGGCCGAAGCCCTGTTGGTCATGCTGGTCACGCCCGGGGGTCCCGGATCCCGCGCTGCGCCCCCGCTGGACGCCGCGGCGCAGGTTGCTCAGCCTGCCGCGGATGTCCTCCGGGGCACGGGAGACCTGGGGGCCGCCCTGTCCGGTCGGCTCCGCGGAGCCCTCGACCAGATTGGCCTTGGGCACCCGGCGGGGCAGGCCGGACGTTGTGACCCCACCGGCCTTCGGGTCGCGCAGCCGCTCGGCACGGTGCCAGCGCTGGTCGTTCTCCGACTGCCACGGGGCACTGTCCTCCTGCTGCTGGGGTGTCTGCCGGGGTCGCTCCGGCGCCGTGGGCGCCGCCGGGTCCCCGACCATCCCCTGTGTCCCTGTTTCCTCGGACGGCTGCCACTGCCTGTCACGACGCGGAAGCCCGGCGTCGGTCATCGAGTGGATTCCGCTCGGGGAAGGGCCCGGACGGTGGAACTCTACGCGGTCCCGAGAAACTTCGGGAGCGCTGGGTCCTGATTCCGCTTCGGTCCCGAACTGCGACGCGTAGGGCATCTCGAAAGATCCGGAATCGCCCCACTCTCCCTGTTGAGAGGGGGAGTTGTAGCCGATGTACGGCTGCTGTTCGGGTTCCGTTTGAGTTGTGTAATCCGCTTCCGGTTGCGAATAGCCGGAATTCTGGTACGACGACTGCGCCAGCGGCTCGGCAGGCGCCTGGCCGGGCCGCGGATCCCGCTCGGACGGGGTGGCCCCCATTCCGCTGTACTGGCCCTGAAACTGGTGATGTCCCTGGTCCCGGTCGTAGGCGGAGTCGTCGAAACCCAGCTCGGCGGCGGTCCGCGAGGACAGCTCGCTCACGTCCTCGAAGGCCGGGGCGGGCCGCGGCTCGGGAACGATCCGGGAGACCGTGAAGTCGTCCTGGGGCAGCTCCTCGCCGCCACCGCCGTGGGTGATCGCCTCGGGCAGCATCACCAGCGACGTGGTGCCCGCCTGCTCCCCGGAGGGGCGCAGCTGGACCCGGATGCCGTGCCGGTCGGCGAGGCGGCCGACCACGAAGAGCCCCATGCGCTGGGAGACCGTGGCGTCCACCGTCGGCGGATTGGCCAGCTTGTGGTTGATGTCGGCGAAGTCCTCGGCGGTCAGGCCGATGCCCTTGTCGTGGATCTCCACCACCACCCGGCCGTCGGGCAGCCGGGTCGAGGTGACCCGCACCTTGGTGTGCGGGGAGGAGAAGGTGGTGGCGTTCTCCAGCAGCTCGGCCAGGAGGTGCACCAGGTCGGTCACGGCGGTGCCGTGGATCTCGCTCTCGGAGACGCCGGCCAGCTCGATGCGCTCGTAGGACTCCACCTCCGAGGAGGCGGCGCGCAGCACATCGATCAGCGGTACCGGCTGGTTCCAGCGCCGGCCGGGCTCCTCGCCCGCGAGGATCAGGAGGTTCTCGCCGTTGCGCCGCATACGGGTGGCCAGGTGGTCCAGCCGGAAGAGGTGCTCCAGCTGGTCCGGATCGGCCTCCCGGCTCTCCAGTTCGGAGATCAGGGTGAGCTGCCGCTCGATCAGTCCCTGGTTGCGACTGGAAAGGTTGGTGAAGATCGCGTTGACGCCGCCGCGCAGCATCGCCTGCTCGGCCGCGAGCCGGATCGCCTCACGGTGCACCTGGTCGAAGGCGCGGGCCACCTCGCCGATCTCGTCCTTGGTGTTGATCGGTATCGAGCTGACCCTGGTGTCCACCCGTCCCGGGTCGGTGCGGGAGAGCTGGCCGACCACCGCGGGCAGCCGGTTCTCGGCGACGTCGAAGGCGGCGTTGCGCAGTTGCCGCATCGAATGGCTCATCGAGCGGGCCATCCGGCCGGCCACGAAGAAGGCGGCGAGCAGTGCCAGCACCACGATCGCGCCGTTCACGATCGCATCGCGGCGGGCGTCCGAGGAGATCTGCGCCGCCTCGTCCACGGCTCTGTTCACCAGGGCCTGCTCGACGTCCCGGTAGGCGTTGAACTTGATCGTGGAGGCGTTGAACCAGGCGTCCGGGGTGACCCCCTGGCCGGCCAGCGCGGTGGGCGAGGCGCCGCTGCCGATGGCCTTGAACATCTGGTCCATACCGGGCGGCGCGACGAACTTCTTGCCGTCCGCCTCGGCCTTCCGCTTCGCCTCGGCGATTTGCTCCTGCGCACGCTTCTCGGCCGCCGTGAGGGTGTCCTCGAGCCCGGTCACGTCCTGCGGTGTGCCGGCCGCCTCGAATTCCCCGAGCGCGATGCCCTCGAGGTAGACGTACGAGGTGAAGGCGGTGAGCTGGGTCTTGCGGTCGGTCGCGGACGGACCGGGCTTGACCAGCAGATGGGTGCCGATGGAGCGCTGAAGCGACTCCGCGCCCTTGGCCAGGGATACCGCGTAGACGGTACGGCCGTACGACGTGATATTGCCGGTGCCCAGGCCCAGTTCATTGGCGAACTCGGTGAGCCCGTGCTCGACGGCGACATAGCCCTCTTCGGTCTTCACACCGTTCAGGCGGTCGGTGTAGGCGTTGCGGCGCAGGGCGGCGAGCTGCGGTTCGGCGGCTCTGAAGGCTTTGAGACGGCGCTTCATGGTCGGCGTCTGCGGCATATTGGCGACGGCCTTGTCGAAGTCCTTCTTCGCCGCGTCGCTGGTGGCCCGCGCCTTGGTCACCGTGGCCTCGTTGGTGCCGCTGAGCAGCGGGCCCGCGCTCAGGTCGCGCTCGTTGACCAGGGCGTGGGCGTAGGTGGTGGCGGCCCGGACGACCTGGGCGGTGCGCTCGGCGTCCCGCGCCTCGTTCCAGGTGGAGACGGAGGAGGCGACCTGGAAGCCACCGAAGACCAGGGCGACGAGCACGGGGATGAGCAGGATCGCGTACAGCCGGCCGCGCACCCGCCAGTTCCGAGGGGAGATCCGGCCACCACTGGGTGGATCCGGTGCCTCGGCGGGCGACGCCGCTGTGCCTGACCGCGGCGGCGGGGTGAAGTTCCCTCGCGCGTCTTGCGCGGGGTCCGGCTTGCTTCGCCTCACTCGACCAACAACCTCTCGGCATCGGCACCATTTGTGCCGTTCCCAGCTGAGCCCTGACTGCCCAGTGCAGCGAATTCCAGCACGCCCCGCAGGTGCTTTCCAAACAGTGCGCAAAGCGCTCAGTACGTTGTCTGGACCAGAGAAAAAAGGGGCGTTATGGCTGAGATATGTCGAATACCGAACTATTTGAGTGCGCAACGCAGCGGCACGATCGCGCTCCGTATCGGGAGCCGCGTCATATCTCTGTCGAAACGTTATCAACGGCGAGCGGGCCGTATCGTTCGACACGGCCCGTCCTCCGTCCGATATCCGGTAACTCCCGGACGGCGTCCCCTACTTGAGCCGGGCCATCAGCGCATGCTCGACCAGGGTGATGAGCGCGCTCTTGGCCTCGGTGCGGTGGCGCGCGTCCGTGGTGATGATGGGAGTGTCCGGGCCGATCTGCAGAGCCTCGCGGACCTCTTCGGGGTTGTAGGGCTGCTGGCCCTCGAAGCCGTTGAGGGCGATGACGAAGGGCAGCCCGGAGTTCTCGAAGTAGTCGACGGCGGGGAAGCAGTCGGCGAGCCGGCGGGTGTCGACCAGCACCACGGCGCCGATCGCGCCGCGCACCAGGTCGTCCCACATGAACCAGAAGCGGTCCTGACCCGGCGTGCCGAACAGGTACAGGATGAGATCGTCGTCGAGCGTGATGCGGCCGAAGTCCATCGCCACGGTCGTCGTGGTCTTGTCCTGGACATGGCTCAGATCGTCGATCCCCGCCGAGGCGGAGGTCATCACGGCTTCGGTGCGCAGCGGGTTGATCTCCGAGACCGCGCCGACGAACGTGGTCTTGCCCACGCCGAAGCCGCCCGCCACCACGATCTTCGCCGAGGTGGTCGCGCGGGCGGGGGGAGCGCCGCTAGAGCTTGCGAAGTCCACTGAGCACCCTTTCGAGCAGTGTCACATCCGGGGTACCGCCCGCTTCCGAACCGCCCCCGGGCTGGTGGATCGCCACCATGCCGGCCTCTGCCAGGTCCGCCACCAGGATCCGCGCCACACCCAGGGGTATGTTCAGCAGCGCCGAGACCTCGGCGACCGACTTGACCTCCTGGCACAGATGGCAGATCCGCTGGTGCTCGGGGAGCAGCCCCTGCAGATGCACGGGGTCGGCCGTGGTGCTGACCAGCGCCTCGATGGCGAGCTGGTAGCGCGGCCGGGTCCGGCCACCGGTCATGGCATACGGGCGCACCAATGGCTGGTCGCCTTCACCCCCGTACGGCGATTGGTGATGGCCGCCGTACGGGCCGGGCGAGGCGGGGGGCGGGGTCATGGATCCTCCGGTCGGACAACAAGGTGACGGGCGTGCCGTCGGTCGGTGCCGGTGGGGGCCCGCCGGCCGTGCGGCCGGGGGGACAGGCGTCGGATGGTCGATGGATCAGTTCAACAGGCTGCCCTGCAGCTCGGCACGCAGGTCGGGGGTGAGGACGCTGCCCGCGCGGTCGACCAGCAGGGCCATCTCGTAGCCGACGAGGCCGATGTCGCACTCGGGGTGTGCGAGCACGGCGAGGGAGGAGCCGTCGGAGATGGACATGATGAAGAGAAAGCCTCGTTCCATTTCGACGACGGTCTGGTTGACCATGCCGCCTTCGAAGATGCGGGAGGCCCCGGCGGTGAGCGAGGTCAGGCCGGAAGCCACCGCCGCCAATTGATCGGCTCGGTCACGGGGGAAGCCTTCGGACATCGCCAGAAGGAGTCCGTCGGCGGAGACCACGACCGTGTGGGACACCCCCGGGGTGTTGTCCACGAAGTTCGTGATCAACCAGTTCAGATTCTGCGCCGCCTGGCTCATCGGGCTCAACTAACGCTCCTGCTGGTAAGTCGGGCCAATGCCGCGATCATGGTTGTCGCCGAGTCCGGTACCGGCCCGGCGACCCTGCTGAATTCCACGGCGGAGGTTGGTCAGCCTGCCGCGTACATCATCGGGCGCGCGGGACACCTGCGGCCCGGCCTGGTCGGGCTGCGGCTGGTGTGCGGCACCCTCCACGAGGTTTGCGCGCGGCACCCGCCGTGGCAACCCGGACGACGTGATACCGCCGGCCGCCGGTTCGCGGACCTGCTCGGCGCGGCGCCAGCGCTCGTCATTGTGGGGCGACGTACGCCAGTGGGAACCCGTGCTGCGGCCGTTGAGCCCGGCCCCGCTGGTGCCGGGGCCCGCCGCGGCGCCCGATCCGGCGAAGTCGCCCGTGCCCTGGGCACCGGCGAAGTCGCCCATGCCCTGGGCCGCCGGCAGCGGCTCGTGGGCCGAGGGGGGCGGTACGGCGGAGGCGGGCCGACCGGGGGTGGGCTCGGGGGCGGAAGGCGCGGACGGGTACGACCGGCCACCGTCCTGGGGGCCCGGTATGCCCGGGTCCTCGGCCTGGTTGAGATGCCAGGACGACTCGATGGTGTCGAAGATCGGGGTACGGCCGTCGCCGGGTCCGGCGGGCGGCAGCGGATCGTTCGGGCGCCCACCGGGCTGGCCCTGGGGGCCCTGGGGCAGCGGGTACTCACCGGTGCCACCCATGTCGGGGCGGGCGTACTCGCCGGTGTCGCCCATGTTCGGACGCGGGAACTCGCCCGTGTCCCCGGGGCCGCGTCCGCCGCGCGGGGCGGCGTCCTCGAACCGGGGCTGGGCGTACTCACCGGTGTCACCCGGGCCCTGGCCGAGCTCCGGACGGGCGAACTCGCCGGTGTCGCCGGGGCCGCGGCCGTAGTCGGGCCGGTTGAACTGGCCGGTGTCGGCCGGTCCCTGGCCGCCCTGCGGTCCATTGGCCCCGCGGCGCGGCTCGAACAGGTTGGGGCTGTCGCTCAGCTGCGGCAGCTCACCGGTGTCGCCGGGGCCGCGGTTGCCGAACGGGTCGCGCCGGTCCCCGGAGCCGCCGAGGTCCGGACGGGCGAACTGGCCCGTGGAGTCGTACTCCTCATGCCCGCGCGGGGTGTCCACCGCGTCGCGCGGCGTGCCCGGCCAGTCGTCCTCGCCGGCCGCGGCGCGCGCGCCCCAACTAGTGCCCGGTTGGGACGGGGCCGGAAGCTCGGGCGCGGGGCCGCGGGTGGGGAGCTGCGGACGGCCGCCCTGGTCGCCCCCGTCGGCACGGGCCGGGGCGCCGGTCGGCGGAGCGACGGTCGGGCCGTCGCTGCGCTGCGGAAGCGGGGGACGTCCGGAGGGGGCGGCGGGGCCACCCTGACCACTGGGGCCGCCCTGACCACCGGGACCACTCTGACCACCGGGGCCGCCGGGGCCCGCGGGGGCGTTGCTCCGGGGGCCCGGAGGCCGCCCGCCCTCGAAGAAGTTGGTGCCGCCGGCCGGGGCGCCGCCCGCGGGGCCCGCACCGGCGCCCACCGGCCGGGTCGGCAGTCCGCTGCCGCTGTTGCCCGGCAGCGCGGTGCGCGAACCCGAGCCCGGGACCTGGCGCCGTGAGGGCGCCGAGCCGAGCAGCCCCGCCGAGCCGTTGCCCTGACCGCCACCGACGGCCGGCGCACCCTGGCCCGACTTGCCGCCGGCGGCCTGCGGCGCCGGCTTCCGGCCGCCCTGTGCGACATCGACCGGCAGCATGACCAGCGCCGTCGTACCGCCCGAGTCGGACGGCCGGAGCTGGATGCGGATGCCGTGACGCAGCGACAGCCGGCCGACCACGAACAGACCCATGCGCCGGGACACCGACACATCGACCGTGGGCGGGGAGGCCAGCCGCTCGTTGATCGCCGCCAGGTCCTCGGGCGAGAGCCCGATACCGGTGTCGTGGATCTCGACCAGCACCCGCCCGTCGGGCAGCGCATGACCGGTGACCTTGACCTTGGTCTGCGGCGAGGAGAAGGAGGTGGCGTTCTCCAGCAGCTCGGCGAGCAGGTGGACGAGGTCGTTGACGACCCGGCCGGCGACCTCGGTCGCCGGGACCGAGCTGAGCTCGATGCGCTCGTACTGCTCCACCTCGGAGGCGGCCGCGCGGAGCACGTCCACCAGCGGCACCGGCCGGGTCCACCGGCGGCCGGGCTCCTCGCCCGCGAGGACCAGGAGGTTCTCGCCGTTACGGCGCATACGAGTGGCGAGGTGGTCCAGCTTGAAGAGCGAGGAGAGCTGGTCCGGGTCGGCCTCGCGGCTCTCCAGCTCGGAGATGAGCGAGAGCTGGCGCTGGATGAGGCCCTGGCTGCGGCGCGAGAGGTTGGTGAACATCGCGTTGACGTTGCCCCGCAGCAGCGCCTGCTCGGCGGCGAGCCGGACCGCCTCGCGGTGCACGTCGTCGAAGGCCGCGGCCACCTTTCCGATCTCGTCCCGGCTGTGCACACCGACGGACTCGACGGAGGTGTCCACATCCTGCGGATCGGACTCGGAGAGCTGCTTGACCAGTTCGGGCAGCCGCTTCTGGGAGACCTCCTGCGCGGTGTCCTGGAGGCGCCGCAGCGAGCGGACCATGGAGCGGGCGACGACGAAGGCGCCGACCAGGGAGACGCCGAGGACCAGGAGGATCAGCGCACCGTTGAGGATCGCGTCCTGCTGGGCGGAGTCGCGGAGCTCACGAGCCTTCTGCTGCATCTCGCTGAGCAGCGTCTCCTCGATCTTGCCCATCTCTTCGATCTTGATACTGTCCTGGTCGTACCAGTCCAGATCGGTGCGCTTCTCCGCCTTCAGCCCCTCGGGGTCGCGCACCGCGCGGTCGGCGTACATGGTCGCCGCCTTGATGTCGGGGCGGCTGTCCAGCGGTTCGAGCAGATCCTCGGAGTTGCCCTGGCGGATCTGCTTGAAGCGGCCGAGCGCCTCGTTCTCCTTGTCCACCGCGGTCCTGGCGAAGCGGCGGTCGTTGGCGGAGAAGTCGGCGCCCTTGGGGTCGGCGAGCGCGGCGCTGATGAGCGCGCGCTGGATGGAGGCGTACTCCTTGGCCGAGGAGAAGGTGGCGAGCGCGCGGGTGTTGTTGATCATCGCGCGGTTGCTGGTCGCCTGCGCCATGTCCTGGGAGAGCAGCAGCAGCGAGTTGATCAGCTCGTTGTAGTTCTGGACCGTCAGCGAGTAGTACTGGCTGTTGTCATAGGCCGTGTCACGGACCTCGTTGATCTTGCCGAGCTGACGGTCGATGTTGACGAGCGTGGACTGCACACCGGCCAGCGACTGGTCGCCGGGATCGATCTGGTGGGTGGCCTCGCGGAAGGCCGTGATGGCGCGGTTGGTGTCCTCACGCGTGGAGACGACCCGGTCGTCCTTGTCGTTGCCCTTGCCCGCCAGCGGACCGGCCGACTTGTCGCGCTCCTCCTGGAGCGCGCTGGCCAGTTGGGTGGCCTGCTGCGTCATCTTGGTGAGCAGCTTCATCTGGTCGAGCTGCTGGATGTTGTCCAGCGAGCCCTCGATGCGCAGCGCCCCCAGGGTGGTCGCCGCGACCACCGGGAGCGTGAGCAGGGAGACCAGTCGGGTGCTGATGCGCCAGTTGCGCAGGGCCATGCGATTGCCGGACCCGGTGGGGCCGGAGGTCTTCGGCTTGGCCGGCTGCTCCGCGTCTCCGCCGCCACCGGGCGCACTGATCCGGGTAGCGCTCTGCGTACCGGCCTCGGGGCTCTGATCACCCAGAGTCCTGCCGCTGCTCCCCTGGGCGCGCTGGGGCGAGGAGCCGCGGTCGGTCCCGCCACGCGGCTCCGGGTCCGCCGAAGCATCCCCTCGGCCCTGGCGGGCCTGGGGAGCCCCCATACCATCCCTCTTGATACGTCCCTGCACTAGCGTCGCAACCTCTGGACCAGGCGCCCCTCCGGAAGACCGGCGGAGCGGTGTCGAGTCGTGGGGGACCGCGATCCCCCCTGTCGGTCGTGAGTGACCGGCGCGCTTCCTTTCATGTCGACAAGAGGAGCCCCCCGCCGCTCGGCGCCTCTGTCGCTGCGCCCCCGTGCGCGCCGGCTGATTCCCGCGGCGGTCCCGGGAATTCCAGCACAGTGCCGGATGCTGCAACAAGGGCAATGGATAAGGCTGTGATCCGTGTGACGCTCAGTGCGGACTTTATTACGGGACGTAGAAAGCCATGTCGGCGATAACGGACTTTCGTGGACGAACCGAAGGTCGCAATCGAGTGTCCGGCTAGCGATGATCAAGAGCGGAACGTCGGGTTCAGGTATGCGATGTCCGTTTAGGGCGATTGCGTAACTGTCTTCTATGTGGCTTTTGCCTGATCGTTCGTGAGCAATATCACATGCTGACGGTGACTTTTCCTGCGAATCCATGGGCAAGGCCGCCTCTAGCCTGACGCTTTACACAGCCGGTACGGACGACAAGATCGAGGCGTAAACCAAGTGAAGACGACCATGATGTTCCACTCCATAGCCAACCCGCGGCGCACCACCCTGGCCCATCTCGAGGACGTCCAAGAGCTGGGGGACGCCCAGGACATCAAGGACGCCGACGACCTGTCGGCCGCGCCCGAGGAGCAGTCGGAGCACCGCGTCGATCTGCCGAACCGGACCGCGAACCCCAAGCGCACCGTGCTGACCGAGGCCCCGGGCCACTGATTCCCCGGGGCTGTGGCGGACGCCACCACTCCCGGCAGGCGGGACGGCGGCGCGCGGGACGCGGAGCGATAGCCTGGAGCGTCAGTCTCCAGCGAGTTCAGTCAAGGAGCCAAGGCTTCCCGTGCGCATCGCCAGATTCTCCATCGACGGCAACGTCGCCTTCGGCGTGGTGGAGGGTGAGCCGTCCGATCAGGACGGCCCCGTCATCGACATCATCAAGGGCCACCCCTTCGCCGAATTCGAGCGCTCGGGCCAGAAGGTCCCGCTGAGCAAGGTCCGGCTGCTGCCGCCCGTCCTGCCGAACAAGGTCGTCGGAATCGGGCGCAACTACGCCGAGCACGCGGCGGAGCTGGGCAACGAGGTCCCCGACGTCCCGGTCGTCTTCTTCAAGCCGTCCACCTCGGTGATCGGCCCCGGCGACCCCGTCACGTATCCCTCCTTCTCCTCCGAGGTGCACTACGAGGCCGAGCTGGCCGTGGTGATCGGACGGATGTGCCGTGAGGTTCCGCGTGAGCGCGTCAAGGACGTCATCCTCGGCTACACCTGCGGCAACGACATCACGGCCCGCGACGCCCAGCGGAGCGAGAAGCAGTGGGCGCGGGCCAAGGGCTTCGACACCTCGTGTCCGCTGGGCCCCTGGGTGGAGACCGATATCGACCTGACGCGCGCCGCCGATCTCGGCATCATGTGCACCGTCAACGGCGAACAGCGTCAGCTCGGCCGGACGAGCGAGATGGTGCGCCCGATCGAGGATCTGATCGTGCACATCACCGAGGCGATGACGCTGCTCCCCGGCGACGTCGTGCTCACCGGCACTCCGGCGGGCGTCGGCCCGCTCTCCGTCGGCGACGAGGTCGCCGTCACCATCGAAGGCATCGGCACTCTCACCAACAAGGTGATCAAGCGTGGCTAGCGCATCCCCCTCCGCCCCCGTGCGAGTTCGTTTCTGTCCCTCGCCGACCGGCAACCCCCATGTGGGCCTGGTCCGCACGGCCCTGTTCAACTGGGCCTTCGCCCGTCACCACGGCGGCACCCTGGTGTTCCGCATCGAGGACACCGACGCCGCGCGCGACTCCGAGGAGTCCTACACACAGCTCCTGGACGCCATGCGCTGGCTGGGCTTCGACTGGGACGAGGGCCCCGAGGTCGGCGGTCCGCACGCGCCCTACCGCCAGTCGCAGCGGATGGACCTCTACCGCGAGGTCGCGGACAAGCTGCTGGAGGCGGGCCACGCCTACCGCTGCTACTGCACCGCCGAGGAGCTGGAGGAGCGCCGTGAGGCGGCCCGCAAGGCCGGCCGGCCCTCCGGCTACGACGGCACCTGCCGCACCCTGACCGCCGAGCAGATCGCCGCGTACGAGGCGGAGGGGCGCGTCTCGATCGTGCGCTTCCGGATGCCGGACGAGCCGATCACCTTCACCGACCTGGTGCGCGGTGAGCTGACCTTCACCCCCGAGAACGTCTCGGACTACGGCATCGTGCGGGCCAACGGCGCGCCCCTCTACACGCTCGTCAACCCCGTGGACGACGCGCTGATGGAGATCACGCATGTGCTGCGCGGCGAGGACCTGCTCTCCTCCACCCCGCGGCAGATCGGGCTCTACCGGGCGCTCGCCGAGATCGGTGTGGGCTCCGGTGCGGTGCCCGCCTTCGGCCATCTCCCGTATGTCATGGGCGAGGGCAACAAGAAGCTCTCCAAGCGCGATCCGCAGTCCTCGCTGAACCTCTACCGGGAGCGCGGCTTCCTCCCCGAGGGACTGCTCAACTACCTCTCCCTGCTGGGCTGGTCGCTCTCGGCCGACCGCGACGTCTTCTCGCCGGCGGAGATGGTCGAGGCGTTCGACATCTCGGGGGTGAACGCCAACCCGGCGCGTTTCGACCTCAAGAAGGCCGAGGCGATCAACGCGGACCACATCCGGCTGCTGGATGTGAAGGCGTTCATCGAGGCGTGCGAGCCCTGGCTGAAGGCCCCGCACGCGCCGTGGTCCCCGGACGCCTTCGACGCGGCCGCCTTCGCGGCGCTGGCTCCGCTGGCCCAGACCCGGCTGACGGTCCTGTCCGACATCACCGCGAACGTGGACTTCCTCTTCCTCGACGAGCCGGCCCAGGACGAGGCGTCCTGGACCAAGGCCATGAAGCCGGGCGCGGACGCGCTGCTGGCCTCGGTCCGTACCCGGCTCGCCGAGGCGGACTGGGACGCCGAGACCTTGAAGGCCGCGGTCCTCGCGGCCGGCGAGGAGCACGGCCTCAAACTGGGCAAGGCCCAGGCCCCGCTGCGGGTCGCGGTCACCGGCCGCACGGTCGGGCTGCCGCTGTTCGAGTCCCTGGAGGTCCTGGGCCGCGAGCGCACGCTGGCCCGTGTGGACGCGGCGCTGGCGAAGCTGGCCGGATAGGGACGCGGGGCGCTGCCTGGGCCTGTGAGGCGGCGCCACTCGCGGTGATACTCGTTTTGGTGGCCCGTCCACCATCGGGTAATGTTCTTCCTGCGCCGGACGGGCGGGCCGAGAGGCCGGGCCGAGGCGCAAGCCAAACAAAACCCCTTACGGGGGTGGCGTTTTGGTGGGGTATGGTGTAATTGGCAGCACGAGTGATTCTGGTTCACTTAGTCTAGGTTCGAGTCCTGGTACCCCAGCAAGAGATTCGTCGAATGACTGATGGATCTCTTGAGCAAAGCAGGACCAAGCCCCCGTTGTGTAGCGGCCTAGCACGCTGCCCTCTCAAGGCAGTAGCGCCGGTTCGAATCCGGTCGGGGGTACGGATCTCTTCGAAAGACGGAGATCGCTAGGGCCCCCGTTGTGTAGCGGCCTAGCACGCCGCCCTCTCAAGGCGGTAGCGCCGGTTCGAATCCGGTCGGGGGTACTGGTCTATACCATGGGCTATGGTGTAATTGGCAGCACGAGTGATTCTGGTTCATTTAGTCTAGGTTCGAGTCCTGGTAGCCCAGCGCAGCACATGTGCTGACTCAGGCCCCCGTTGTGTAGCGGCCTAGCACGCCGCCCTCTCAAGGCGGTAGCGCCGGTTCGAATCCGGTCGGGGGTACCAGCGAAAAGCCCTCCGCGACAGCGGGGGGATTTTCCGTGTCCCGTTCGTGCCCTTGGCCCCTGATCACTCCTCGAAGCGGCGGCTGGATTCCTCGGTTTGCGCGAGCCGCCGCAGGCTGAGCAGCACCGGCTCATAGAGCACCGTCAGTGCCACCACCGCCTCGATCCGCTCGGGCGGGGTGTCGTAGGTCTCCACCAGGTCCAGGTCTGCGACGGCCAGTTCACCCGCCAGCCGGGCGTGCACCAGCAGATGCTCGGTGTCATGGGGATATCCCAGGCGGTCCAGTGAGGCGATGGCCGCGACCAGCATCCGGTAGGCGGGGGAGGTGTCGCCCAGCTCCTGGCCGTGGGACCAGTCCATCCGCCGCAGCACGGTGTCCACCTGTTCCCTGGCCCGCGCCGCGTGCGGATCGTCCTCGTCGGGCTCGGCGCCGTGCGGCAGTGCCCAGACCGCGGCTCCCATCCGGGCGTTCTGGCCGAGCGACTCGTCCTCGGTGGCCTCCAGCACCTCGCGCGCCGTGGCCACCGGCATCCGGCCGACCTGGATCAGCGAGCGCACCAGCCGCAGTCGGCGCAGATGCTCCTCGCCGTACTCGGACTTGGTGGCGGTGATCCGCTCTCCCGGCGGCAGCAGCCGCTCGCGCAGGTAGTACTTGATCGTCGCGGTGGGCACTCCGCTGCGCTCGCTGAGCTCCGCCAGTCGCATCCCTGTTGCACCTTCCGTTGGAGAGTGGCACTATCCAAGTGATGGATAGCGCCGCTATCCAAGACTATCCCGACGTGGGGACAAGGGGATCACCATGGGTACCGAGCTGTTCGCCGGCCGTATGACCGCCGAGGCCGAGGGGGAGGTCACCGTCTTCCTGATCGGCATGCGCATCAACCGCTTCCGCGCGCTGCGCAGCTGGCTGCCGGTCTTCAAGGCGATGCCGCGGATGCTCCGCGAGCTGTCGCGGGACAAGGGGAGCGGGATGCTGGGCTATCAGCTCCTGTTCGGCCCGCCCCGGGTGTTCTACGTCGTCCAGTACTGGGACTCGCACGAGAAGCTGCTGGAGTACGCGTCGGCCCAGGACAAGGAGCACCGTCCCGCCTGGGCGGCGTTCAACCGCCGGATGCGGGAGGGCCGGGGCAAGGTCGGCTTCTGGCACGAGACCTATGTCGTACCGGCCGGGGCGCACGAGGCGGTCTACATCAACATGCCGGCATTCGGCCTGGGCAAGGCCACCGGGGTCGTCCCGGTCGGCCGCCGCGGTGACCGCGCGGCCGACCGGCTGAGCCTGAAGAGGGCGTAACGGGGCGTGATCAGTTGCCGCGACGCAGGGCGTCGGTCAGGCGGGCCGCCGCGTCGATGACGGCCTGGGCGTGCATCCGGCCCGGGTGGCGGGTCAGCCGCTCGATCGGTCCGGAGACCGAGACGGCGGCGACCACGCGGTTGGACGGGCCGCGCACGGGCGCGGAGACGGACGCCACGCCGGGCTCCCGCTCGCCGATCGACTGGGCCCAGCCCCGCCGTCGTACGCCCGACAGGGCCGTGGCGGTGAAGCGGGCCCCCTGCAGTCCGCGGTGCAGCCGCTCCGGCTCCTCCCAGGCCATCAGGACCTGGGCGGCCGAGCCGGCCTTCATGGGGAGAGTGGAGCCGACCGGCACGGTGTCCCGCAGTCCGGACAGCCGCTCGGCCGCGGCGACACAGATACGCATGTCCCCCTGGCGCCGGTAGAGCTGCGCGCTCTCGCCGGTCACATCCCGGAGATGGGTGAGCACGGGACCGGCCGTGGCGAGCAGCCGGTCCTCGCCCGCCGCCGCTGCCAGTTCAGCCAGGCGGGGGCCCAGAATGAAGCGTCCCTGCATGTCACGTGCCACCATCCGGTGGTGCTCGAGTGCTACCGCGAGCCGGTGTGCCGTGGGGCGGGCGAGACCGGTCGCCCCGACCAGTCCGGCGAGGGTGGCCGGGCCGGACTCCAGGGCGCTCAGGACCAGAGCCGCCTTGTCGAGAACGCCGACGCCGCTAGTGTTGTCCATGAAACGATACTCGCGTCTCACAGTGTGAAACGCAAGTTCAATTTCCGGGTAGACCCGCCACTCTGTAAATGGCGGGCCCGCAGACCAGGGCACGCAGTCGAGACAAGCTGGGCCGGCACTGGCGCCGGCCGGAGGGAATGCGATGGGACGGACACTCGCGGAGAAGGTCTGGGACGACCATGTCGTCCGGCACGCCGAAGGCGAGCCTGACCTGCTCTTCATCGATCTGCACCTGCTGCACGAGGTGACCAGCCCGCAGGCGTTCGACGGCCTGCGCAAGGCCGGCCGCACGGTCCGTCGTACCGATCTCACCCTCGCGACCGAGGACCACAACACCCCCACCCTGGACATCGACAAGCCGATCGCGGACCCCGTCTCCCGCGCCCAGTTGGAGACGCTGCGCAAGAACTGCGCGGAGTTCGGTGTCCGGCTGCACCCGCTCGGCGATGTCGAGCAGGGCGTCGTCCACGTGGTGGGACCGCAGCTGGGACTGACCCAGCCCGGTACGACCGTGGTCTGCGGTGACAGCCACACCTCGACCCACGGCGCCTTCGGCGCGCTCGCGTTCGGCATCGGCACCAGCCAGGTCGAGCATGTGCTGGCGACCCAGACGCTGCCGCTCGCGCCGTTCAAGACCATGGCGATCACCGTCGAGGGCGAGCTGCCCGAGAGCGTCACCGCCAAGGACCTGATCCTGGCGATCATCGCCAAGATCGGCACCGGCGGCGGCCAGGGCTATGTGCTCGAGTACCGCGGTTCCGCCATCGAGAAGCTCTCGATGGAGGCCCGGATGACCGTGTGCAACATGTCCATCGAGGCGGGCGCCCGCGCGGGCATGATCGCCCCGGACGAGACGACCTTCGCCTATCTGGAGGGCCGCCCGCACGCCCCCCAGGATGACGACTGGGACGCGGCCGTCGCGTACTGGCGCACCCTGCGCAGCGACGACGACGCGGTCTTCGACCGTGAGGTCGTCATCGACGCCTCCGAACTCGCCCCGTTCGTCACCTGGGGCACCAACCCCGGCCAGGGCGCTCCGCTGTCGGAGTCGGTCCCGGACCCGGCCTCCTTCGGGGATGCCAGCGAGCAGTTCGCCGCCGAGAAGGCCCTGGAGTACATGGGTCTGACGGCAGGTCAGCCGCTGCGGGACATCGCGGTGGACACGGTCTTCGTCGGTTCCTGCACCAACGGCCGCATCGAGGACCTGCGCTCCGCCGCCTCGGTGCTGTCCGGCCGCTCGGTGGCCGACGGCGTGCGGATGTTGGTGGTCCCCGGCTCGGTGCGGGTCGCCCTGCAGGCCGTCGAGGAGGGGCTGGACAAGGTGTTCACCGCCGCCGGCGCCGAGTGGCGGCACGCGGGCTGTTCGATGTGCCTGGGCATGAACCCCGACCAGCTCGCGCCCGGTGAGCGCTCGGCGTCCACGTCCAACCGCAACTTCGAGGGCCGGCAGGGCAAGGGCGGCCGGACCCATCTGGTCTCGCCGCAGGTCGCCGCCGCCACCGCGGTGCTGGGCCATCTGGCCTCGCCCGCCGATCTGTCCGACGCGGCCGTATCGACTCCCGTGGGGGCCTGAGCAGTCATGGAAGCATTCACCACGCACACCGGCCGGGCCGTTCCGCTGCGCCGCAGCAACGTGGACACGGACCAGATCATCCCGGCGCACTGGCTCAAGAAGGTCACCCGCGACGGCTTCGAGGACGGACTCTTCGAGGCCTGGCGCAAGGACCCGGAGTTCGTGCTCAACGCGGCCGAGTACAAGGGCGGAACGGTGCTGGTGGCCGGTCCCGACTTCGGCACCGGCTCCTCGCGCGAGCACGCGGTATGGGCGCTGCAGAACTACGGCTTCAAGGCCGTCATCTCGTCCCGCTTCGCCGACATCTTCCGCGGCAACTCCCTCAAGAACGGGCTGCTGACCGTCGTCCTGCCGCAGGAGACCGTGGACCGGCTGTGGAAGCTGGTCGAGGCGGACCCCGCCGCGGAGGTCACCGTGGACCTCGTCGACCGCCAGGTTCGAGCCGAGGGCATCACGGCTGATTTTGAGCTTGACGAGAATGCCCGGTGGCGACTCCTGGAGGGGCTGGACGACATCAGTCTCACCCTCAGGGAGGACGAATCCATCGCCGCGTACGAGGCGCGTCGTCCCTCCTTCAAACCGAGCACGGTGGTGGTCTGACCCCCCGGTTCTCCCTGTACAGAGCGGGTTTGGCAAGATGCGCCGCCGGTCCTCGGACCGGCGGCGCATCGGCATGTTGAGGCCCCGTGAAGCGACAACTCGCCTCAGATGGCACAATCAGTGCATGGAACGCGACGGCCAACTCGAGCTCTACGGCATCGTCGCCGACCGGCTCAAGGAAGCGCACGCAAGGGTGCGCGCACTGCAAGTCCCGGAGGGCGTACGGATGGCGCTGTCCCGGAAGCTGCTGGTCATCACCTCAGCGGCGAAACACGATCTCGCAGATGCGGCAAAGCGTCTGGAGCGGTTGATGAACGACCTCGACGAGGGCCGTTTCCCCCAAGATCCCGACACCGACGGAAGTCCGTGACGATCGAGTGCGTTGCGGCACAAGGGTGATTAGCCCGTTTCGTGTTTGATTTGCGGTATATATCTGCCTAACGTGCGAAAAGGCTTGAACACATTGATTCCGGCAATGTCTCCGAAGGGGAAGACGTGAACAAGGCGCAGCTCGTAGAAGCGATTGCCGACAAGGTCGGCGGCCGTCAGTCGGCCGCCGAGGCCGTCGACGCAGTTCTGGACGCCATCGTCCGGGCGGTCGTCGCCGGGGAGCGAGTTTCAGTCACTGGATTTGGTTCGTTCGAGAAGGTGGAACGGCCCGCCCGGTACGCTCGTAACCCGCAGACCGGGGAGCGCGTGAGGGTCAAGAAGACCTCGGTGCCCCGCTTCCGTGCCGGTCAGGGGTTCAAGGACCTGGTGAGCGGCTCCAAGAAGCTCCCGCGCGGCGGTGAGGTCGCCGTGAAGAAGGCTCCCAAGGGCAGCCTCCAGGTCGCCGCGAAGAAGGCCGCGGCCAAGAAGGCGACCGCCAAGAAGGCTCCTGCGAAGAAGGCCGCCGCCAAGAAGGCGACCGCCAAGAAGGCCCCGGCCAAGGCCGCCGCCAAGAAGGCGACCGCCAAGAAGACGACGGCCAAGAAGGCGCCCGCCAAGGCCGCCGCGAAGAAGGCCCCGGCGCGCAAGACGAGCGCCCGTAAGACCACCACGAAGAAGACCACCGCCAGGAAGCGCTAGCCGGCGGCGCACAGGCGCCGCACTGTTCACGCGCCGGGCCGGGCTCCCCGAGGGAGCCCGGCCCGCGGTGCTGTCTGCGGTGCTGTCTGCGGTGCTGTCTGCGGTGCTGTCCGCGGTGCTGTCCGCGGCGTTCAGAACGTCTGCAGCGTGACGAAGACGACCCGGCGCTGTTCTCCCTCGCCCTCCACCTCGATCCGCACCCGCTGGCCCGGGCGCAGCATCCGCAGCCCCCCGGCGTCGAAGGCCGCGGTGTCGAACGGCAGCGGGGTGCCGTCGTCGAGCAGCACGCTGCCGGCGCGGGTCTCGGGGTCGTACGTATAGGCGGTTCCCTGCATGTCCGCCAGCCTAGCCCTGGTGTGGGCGCCCACGCCCAGGGCCACCGCCGCGCGCAGATCCCCGGCCGTGTCCACGTCGCGCCGCACCGAGTCCACCCCCGCCAGCTCGATCTCCCGCGCCCCCGACGCCCGGTGCCGGGCCCGTGAGGGGCCCCCGAAGGCAGGCGCCAGATCGGCACCGGGCGCCGCCGAGAGGAGCGTGGTGCCCACCCCCGCGGCGTCCGCCAGAAAGGCGCGTGTGAAGCCGGACGCGGCCTCGAGCACCAGGTCGAGCTCCACGGTCCGCAGCGCCGGGAGATCGGCGTTCATCGCCGCCACGGCGGCCCCCGGGCGCTCCCCGCGGACGGCGAGGGCGCCGTGCGCCAGCGCCGCGTTCAGCCCGCGCCCCGGGGAGTCGGGCAGGATCCGGGCGCCGAGGGCGGACAGCTCACGTCCGGCGAGCGGGTCGTCGGTGACGACGGTCACCCCGCGCACCCAGCGGCTCGCCAGCGCCGCGTCCACCGTGTCCTGAGCGAACGCCAGCGCGAGCGAGGCCCGCAGGCCGTCCCCCGCGGCGTCGGAGAGCCTGGTCTTCGCCCGTGACAAGGGCTTCAGCGGCACCACGAGGGTCCAGGTCACAGGGGCTCCGTTTCTTCCCACGGGCCTCATTCTGACCTGCTGCCCGGCTCGCCGAAGACGTGCGGGGTTACGGTGTTCTCGACAGACAGGGTGCCTGGAGCGACACTTGTGCGGCTGCAGGGGACGACAGCAAGCCAGCAGGTCAGCAGGGTCCAAGAGAGGATGTTCCGAGTGTCCGGCCGCAGAATCGGCTTCTGGTACCGCACGGCAGCGGTCTTGTGCAAACCGCCGCTGGTGGTTCTGTTCAAGCGGGACTGGCACGGAATGGAGCACATTCCGGCCGACGGTGGATTTATCACCGCGATCAATCACAACTCGTATCTCGACCCCCTCTCCTACGCGCACTTCCAGTACAACACCGGGAGGGTGCCGCGCTTCCTCGCCAAGGCCGCCCTCTTCAGGGGCGGCTTCATGGGCACCATGCTCCGCGGCACCGGCCAGATCCCCGTCTACCGCGAGTCCACCGACGCCGCCAACGCCTTCCGGGCCGCCGTGGACGCCATCAACAAGGGCGAGTGTGTGGCCTTCTACCCCGAGGGCACCCTCACCCGCGACCCCGACATGTGGCCCATGCGCGGAAAGACCGGCGCGGCGCGGGTCGCGCTGCTCACCAAGGCCCCCGTCATCCCCGTCGCCCAGTGGGGCGCCAACGAGGCCGTGCCGCCGTACGCCAAGGAGAAGCGGGTCCGTCTCTTCCCGCGCAAGACGCTCAAGGTGCTCGCCGGCCCGCCGGTGGACCTGTCCGGGTTCTACGGCCAGGAGCCCACCGCGGAGGTCCTCCGGGCGGCCACCGACGTCATCATGGACGCCATCACCGACCTCCTCTCCGAGGTGCGCGGAGAGCCGGCTCCCGGTCACCGGCACGATCGGCCCACCAGCACCAGCACCAGCACCAGCACCAGCACCAGCACCAGGCCCAGCACCGACGGCCCGCCGCTCCCGCTGGCCGATGAGGAGAGCAAGTGACGCGCTGCGCCGTCTTCGGCACCGGCTCCTGGGGCACCGCCTTCGCGATGGTGCTCGCCGACGCCGGCTGCGAGGTGACGCTGTGGGGCCGCCGGCCCGGTGTCGTCGAGGCCATCAACACCGGCCGCACCAATCCCGACTACTTCCCCGGGGTGCGGCTCCCCGACGGCGTGCGGGCCACCACCGACCCGGCCGAGGCCGCGGCCGGCGCGGAGTTCACCGTCTTCTCCGTGCCCTCCCAGACGCTGCGCGGCAACCTCTCCGAATGGGCCCCGCTGCTGGCCGGTGACACCGTGCTGGTCTCCCTGATGAAGGGCGTCGAACTCGGCACGGCCAAGCGGATGAGCGAGGTCGTCCAGGAGGTCGCCAAGGCGCCCGCCGAGCGCGTCGCGGTGCTCACCGGGCCCAACCTCGCCAAGGAGATCGCCGCCCGGCAGCCCGCCGCCTCCGTGGTGGCCTGCCCCGACGAGAGCGTGGCCCGCCGCCTCCAGACCGCCTGCCACACCGCGTACTTCCGCCCGTACACCAACACCGATGTGGTCGGCTGCGAGCTGGGCGGCGCGGTGAAGAACGTCATCGCGCTGGCCGTGGGCATCGCCGACGGCATGGGGCTCGGCGACAACACCAAGGCGTCGCTCATCACCCGCGGCCTCGCCGAAACGACCCGGCTGGGCCTGGCGATGGGCGCCGACGCGCACACCTTCGCGGGCCTGGCGGGCATGGGCGACCTCGTCGCCACCTGCTCCTCCCCGCTCTCCCGCAACCACACCTTCGGCACCAACCTGGGGCGCGGGATGACGCTGGAGGAGACCATCGCGGTCACCAAGCAGACCGCGGAGGGCGTCAAGTCGTGCGAGTCCGTGCTGGATCTCGCCCGGCGCTTCGATGTCGACATGCCCATCACCGAGACCGTCGTCGAGATCGTGCACGACGGCAAACAGCCGCTTGTCGCACTCAAAGAGCTGATGTCCCGCAGCGCCAAGGCCGAGCGGCACTGACGCCGCGCGGACCGCAAGGTAACCTCAACGCGATATGAGCAGCCAGACCCCTTCCCCAGGCCCTGTCCCGGCTTCTTCCGGAGGCGAGCGGCACAAGCCGCGCGTCGCCGTCGTCTTCGGCGGCCGCAGCTCCGAGCACGCCATCTCGGTGGTCACCGCGGGCGCCGTGCTGCGCGCCATCGACCGCGAGAAGTACGACGTGCTGCCGATCGGCATCACCGCGGACGGCCGTTGGGCGCTGACCGCCGACGAGCCCGAGCGGATGGCCATCGCCAACCGCGAGCTGCCCAGCGTCGAACGGCTCGCCGAGTCCGGCGAGGGTTCGGTCGTCCTCCCGGTCGACCCGGGGAACCGCGAGGTCGTCTACAGCGAGCCGGGGTCGGTGCCCAAGGCGCTGGGCGACGTCGATGTCGTCTTCCCCATGCTGCACGGCCCGTACGGCGAGGACGGCACCCTCCAGGGGCTGCTGGAGCTGTCCGGGGTGCCGTATGTGGGCGCCGGGGTGCTCGCCTCCGCCGTGGGCATGGACAAGGAGTACATGAAGCGGGTGTTCGTCTCCTTCGGGCTGCCCGTCGGCCCGTACGAGGTGATCCGCCCCCGGGAGTGGCAGCAGGAACCTTCCGCCGCCCGCCGCCGGATCGTGGAGTTCGCCGCGGAGCACGGCTGGCCGCTCTTCGTGAAGCCCGCGCGGGCCGGCTCGTCCATCGGTATCACCAAGGTCGAGGACCCGGCGGACCTGGACGAGGCCATCGAGGAGGCCCGGCGCCACGACCCGAAGGTCATCGTGGAGGCGCTGCTGCGCGGCCGCGAGATCGAATGCGGGGTGCTGGAGTACGAGGACGGGCCGCGCGCCAGCCTGCCCGCCGAGATCCCGCCGGTCTCCTCCCACGCCTTCTACGACTTCGAGGCGAAGTACATCGACTCGGCGGCCGGCATCGTGCCCGCGCCGCTCACCGAGGAACAGACCCGGCGGGTCCAGGAGCTCGCGGTGGCCGCCTTCGACGCGGCGTCCTGCGAGGGGCTGGTCCGGGCCGACTTCTTCCTGCTGGACAGCGGCGAGTTCGTGATCAACGAGATCAACACCATGCCCGGCTTCACCCCGATCTCGATGTACCCGCGCATGTGGCAGGAGAGCGGCGTGAGCTACCCCGAGCTGGTGGACCGGCTGCTGCAGGCCGCGCTGCGCCGCTCGACGGGGCTGCGCTAGGGCCCAGGCCCCTAGGCCACGCCCTTGGGCACCGTCTTCTTGACGGCCTTGGCGAGGTCGAGCAGGGCGTTGATCTCGGGGGCGTACTTCCCGGGCACGGTCACCTCGACATACGCCCGGCGAAGTACGGTGGTGAAGCGGTAGCCGTCCTTTTGCTTCTCCGGCAGCCACTCGACGCCGTTCACCTCGGCCGACTCGGTCTTGGACCCCATGGCCGCCGGCCGGGGGACCCCGCAGCGCAGCTGCACGGCGGGGTCCCCCCACACGGCTGTGTAGTCCGAGGCGGGCTCGGCGGTGCCCCGCTTCAGCCCGTTCACGGTGGTGGGCAGTTCCTTGTGGAGCGCCCGGCACACCGCCGCAGCCTGCGCGGACGGCGAGGGAACCGCGAGCGCCACGCTGTCGTCGGAATCCCCGATGAAGGAGCAACCGGCCATCGGCACCAGGGCCAGCGCCATGGTGGCGGAGAGCGGAACGAGCCTTCGGGTGAGACTACGGTGTGCGCAATTCATCGGCCGAGCATACGGGGGAGCTAGAGATGGACGACCGGGCAGGTCAGAGTACGAGTGATGCCTTCGACTTGCTGGACTTTCGCGACCACCATGCGGCCGAGCTCATCGACCGTGTCGGCCTGGGCGCGGACGATCACGTCGTAAGGGCCCGTGACGTCCTCCGCCTGTATCACCCCGGGGAGCTTGGCGATGACGTCGGCCACGGTCGAGGCCTTGCCGACCTCGGTTTGGATCAGGATGTACGCCTGTACCACGGAACCTCCAGGGCGGCTACGAGGATCATGTGGGGAGAAGGGACGCCACGGTACCGCGTCGCCATGCGGCGCGGGGAGACCCGCGCGGGGAGCGCGGCGTGGTGGGCAAGCGGCCACGAGCACGAAGGGGCGATGGGATGAAGGGCACCGTGGGCGAGTTGGGGGAGTTCGGGCTCATCAGAGAGCTCACTTCCCGGCTCACCACCACCCCGGCGGTGAGGTTGGGGCCCGGTGACGATGCCGCGGTCGTGGCCGCGCCCGACCGGAGGGTCGTGGCCAGTACGGATGTCCTGCTGGAAGGCAGGCACTTCCGCAGGGACTGGTCCACCGCCTATGACGTCGGCCGTAAGGCCGCGGCCCAGAACCTGGCCGACATCGCGGCCATGGGCGCGGTGCCGACCGCGCTGCTGCTCGGCCTGGTGGTCCCCGCCGATCTGCCGGTGACCTGGCCTGCCGAGCTGATGGACGGCATCCGCGACGAATGCCAGGTCGCGGGCGCGGCCGTGGTCGGCGGAGATGTGGTGCGCGGGGACACCATCACCGTGGCCATCACCGCCCTGGGCGATCTGCGCAACCATGAGCCGGTCACCCGATCCGGTGCCCAGCCCGGCGACGTTGTCGCCGTCACCGGATGGCTGGGCTGGTCGGCGGCCGGACACGCGGTGCTCTCACGCGGCTTCCGCTCGCCGCGGGCCTTCGTCGAGGCGCACCGCCGGCCGGAGCCGCCGTACCACGCCGGTCCGGCCGCCGCCGGGCTCGGCGCGACCGCCATGACCGATGTGAGCGACGGACTGGTGGCCGACCTCGGGCATATCGCGGAGGCCAGCAAGGTCCGTATCGATCTGCGCTCGGGGGACATCGACGTCCCCTCGCAGATGTCGGACATCGGTCAGGCGGTGGGCGTCGATCCGCTGCAGTGGGTGCTCAGCGGGGGAGAGGACCACGCGATCGTGGCCACCTTTCCGCCCGACGCCAAGCTGCCGGCCCGCTGGAAGGTGATCGGAGAGGTGCTGAACCCCTCGGCGCTGCCCCAGGTGACGGTGGACGGAGCCCCCTGGGCCCATGGGGGCTGGGACCACTTCGGCGACAGTAAGGGTGCCGAGTGACGGTAAGGGCGACGCCGAGTCGGGGATAGGGGCGTCGAGTCGGCGGTAAGAGCGTCGAGTCCGCCGTAAGGGCGTCGAGTCGTTGGTAGGGAGCCGCGTCGGCGGTAAGGGCGCCGAGGGGGGACATCGGGGGCGCGGGGGCGGCGAGTAGATTCGGCTCCATGGTCCTGCCTCCTCGTATCCCCCGCCCCTCCCATGACGGCTCGGCGCCCGTGCGCGTCCTCACCGTCGCCGGATCGGACTCCGGCGGCGGTGCAGGTATCCAGGCCGATCTGAAGACCATGCTGGCCCTGGGCGCCCACGGCATGAGCGTGATCACCGCGGTGACGGCGCAGAACTCCCTGGGTGTCCAGGGCGCCTGGGAGCTGCCCGCCGAGGCCGTACGGGCCCAGTTCCGCAGTGTGGCCGACGACATCGGCGTCCAGGCGGTCAAGACCGGCATGCTGGCGACCGCCGAACTGGTCGAGACCGTCGCCGCGCTGCTCGCGGATCTGTCCGCGCCGGTGGTCGTCGATCCGGTCGGGGTCTCCAAGCACGGCGACCCGCTGCTGGCCACCGAGGCGCTCGACGCGGTCCGTACGAAGCTGCTGCCGACCGCGACCGTCGCCACGCCCAACCTGGACGAGGTGGCTCAGCTCACCGGCGTCCGGGTGGAGTCGGAGGACGATCAGCGCCGGGCGGCCGGGGCGGTGCTGGGCCACGGCCCGCGGTGGGCGCTGATCAAGGGCGGCCATCTGCCCGGCGGCGAGGCGGTGGATCTGCTCACGGACGGCACCGAGGAGCACTGGCTGCGGGCGCCCCGCCACGACAACCGCCATACGCACGGCACGGGATGCACCCTCGCCGCGGCGATCGCCACGTATCTGGCGGGCGGATACGAGGTCCCTGAGGCCGTCACGGCGGCCAAGGAGTACGTCACGGGCGCCATCGCGGCGGGCTTCCCGCTGGGCGCGGGCATCGGCCCGGTCGACCACGGGTGGTTGCGGGACTGACGGGCGCAGTGCGTGCGTAAGGGCACGTGAAAAGGCCGGTCCACATCCATGGTGGACCGGCCTCGGCGTACCGGATCCCGCTTGCGCGGGGAGGCCGTGCGACTAGACGACTAGCGCGAAACCTTGCCGGCCTTGATGCACGAGGTGCAGACATTGAGCCGCTTCGGGGTACGACCGACCACAGCGCGCACCGTCTGGATGTTGGGGTTCCAACGACGGCGGGTGCGGCGGTGCGAGTGCGAGATGTTGTTGCCGAAGCCCGGCCCCTTGCCGCAGACGTCGCAGTTGGCAGCCACGGGTTACTCCAAAGACGGGTCACCCTCGCTTCCCGCGAGGAGACAGGACACTGAACGGAAGCCCCGGACGTTGCCTGGATCGTGGAAGATCGGCGGCGCCTGGGGGGAATGGCCCGATTCGCATCGGGCAACCGGAGCAGCATACAACGGCCACTCCCGTACAACGAAACTATCATGGCTGGCCCGGCACCCGCCGAGGGCGGCGACTACCCTGCGGTGACGCGATGCCCGCCCCCGCCCCAGCACCCTCCGAGGAGGACGTTACGTGCCGCACACGCTCGACGCCGATGCGGTACGGACCTGGTGCGGGCTCGCGCTGGACGCGCTGGGCCGGGCCCGCGCGGACATCGACGCGATCAACGTCTATCCGGTCGCGGACGGGGACACCGGCACCAATCTGTATCTGACCGTCGAGTCCGCCGCGCGGGCCGTCGACGCCGCCTTCGACGGCCACGCCGCCTCGCCCGCCGCCTCCCGCCCCACCCTCGCCGATGTGGTGCGCGCCATGGCCCATGGCGCCCTGATCGGCGCGCAGGGCAACTCCGGCACGATCCTGGCGCAGCTACTGCGCGGCATGGCGGACGTCCTGGCCGACGGCCCGGCGCAGGGGAGCCCGGGCGCAGACGAGGCGGACGGGCTGCGGCTGGCGCTGCGGCGCGCGGCCGACCTCGCCTACCTGGCCGTCGCCCACCCCGTCGAAGGCACCGTCCTTACGGTCGCCGTGGCCGCCGCGGAGGGCGCGGAGCGCGCCACGGGCGACGCGGCCACCGTGGCCCGCGCCGCCTACGAGGGCGCCCGGACGGCGCTCCAGGCCACCCCCGGCCAGCTCGACGTCCTCGCCCGCGCGGGGGTGGTCGACGCGGGCGGCTACGGCTTGGTGACGGTCCTGGGCGGGCTCGCCGAGGCCCTGTCGGGCGAGGCTCCCGCGGCGCTCGCGCCCGTCCGCACCCGCGATGACGGCCTGACGCGTGACGCCGTGGCGCCCGCCGGGACGCACGGGCAGGACCCCGCCGGCTGTCCCGCCGACAGCGCCGCGGACGGCGGGCCCGCCTTCGAGGTGATCTACCTCCTGGAGGCCGGCGACATGGCCGTGGCCGCCCTGAGGGAGCGGCTGGACGCCCTCGGCGACTCCTTGGTGATCGTCGGCGGCGACGGCCTGTGGAATGTGCACGTCCATGTGGACGACGCGGGGGCGGCCGTGGAGGCGGGGATCCAGGCCGGGCGCCCGTACCGCATCCGGATCACCCACTTCGACGGCGCCGCCGCCCGTAAGGCGGGTGCCGACGGTCCGGACCGGCCGGGCCCGGTCGTCGTCCTGCCGGATCAGCACGGCGCCAAGGGCCCCACGGGGGGTCCGTGCACCGAGCGCACGGGCCGTGCCGTGGTCGCCGTCGTCCCCGGGGACGGGCTGGCCGCGCTGTGCGCCGAGGCGGGCGCGACCGCGGTCGCCACCCGCCCCGGGGAACCGCCCGGCAGCGGTGAACTGGTCGACGCGGTCCGCCGGGCCGGCGCCCGGGAGGTCGTGCTGCTGCCGAACGACACCGAGCTGCGCCACACGGCCGCCGCGGCCGCGGCCCAGGCCCGCGCCGAGGGCGTACGGGTCGCGGTGATCCCCACCCGCTCCGCCGTCCAGGGCATCGCCGCGCTAGCCGTCCACGAGCCCGGCCGCAGCTTCGACGAGGACGTGGTCGCCATGACCTCGGCCGCGGGCGCCACCCGCTACGCCGAACTGGCCGTCGCCGAGCGCCAGTCCTGGACCATGGCCGGGGTGTGCCAGGCCGGGGACGTCCTGGGCATGATCGACGGCGATGTGGCGGTGATCGGCTCGGAGCTGGCCGCGACCGCCGAGACGGTGCTGGACCGGATGCTGGCCTCGGGCGGCGAGATGGTCACGCTGGTACTCGGCGCGGGCCTCCCGGACGAGGTCGCCGAACGGCTGGAGCGGCATGTGCGCGAGGGGCACTTCGCCGTCGACACGGTCGTCTACCACGGCGGTCAGCCCACCGCGCCGCTGATCATAGGCATCGAATGAGACCGGCGGCCGGCCGCTGAATCACCCCGCTCGTCACCCGCTTTGTCACTCCCGTGGTGTGCAATGGACGAGTGCCCGTGCTGGATGAACCACTGAAGAAGGTCCTGGGCGGCAACACCGCGAAGGTGATGGCCGACCATCTCGACCTGCACACCGTCGGCGATCTGCTGCACCACTACCCGCGGCGGTACGCGGAGCGCGGTGAGCTGACCCGGCTGTCCGATCTGCCCTTGGACGAGCATGTGACCGTGGTGGCGCAGGTCGCCGACGCCCGGGTGCACACGTTCAACGGCGGCCGGGGCCGCCGGCTGGAGGTCACCATCACCGACGGCAGCGGCCGTCTCCAGCTCGTCTTCTTCGGCAAGGGTGTGCACAAGCCGCGGGCGGAGCTCCAGCCCGGCACCCGCGCGATGTTCGCCGGGAAGGTCTCGGTCTTCAACCGCAAGCGGCAGCTGGCCCACCCGGAGTTCAAGGCGCTGGGCGCGGAGAGCGGCGCGGAGGCCGTGGAGGCGTTCGCCCATCAGCTGCTGCCGCTCTACCCGGCGTGCAAGCAGATGGAGTCCTGGCAGATCCAGCAGGCCATCGACACCGTGCTGGGCCCGGCCGGCCACGAGGAGACCGCGCTGGCCGGGCTCGTCGACCCGCTGCCCGACAGCCTCCGCGAGGGCCGGGGGCTGGCCACGCTCCCCGAGGCGCTGCGCAAGATCCACCGACCCGCCACCAAGACCGATATCGCGATGGCCCGGGACCGCCTGAAGTGGGACGAGGCGTTCGTCCTCCAGGTGGCGCTCGCCCGGCGCCGCCGGGCCGACGCCCAACTGCCCGCGGCGCCCCGCAAGCCCGTCCCGGACGGGCTGCTGACCGCCTTCGACGCCCGGCTGCCCTTCACCCTCACCGACGGCCAGCGCCGGGTCAGCGAGGAGATCTTCGCCGACCTCGCCACCGACCACCCCATGCACCGGCTGCTCCAGGGCGAGGTCGGCTCGGGCAAGACCATGGTCGCGCTGCGCGCGATGCTCGGCGTCGTGGACGCCGGGGGACAGGCGGCGATGCTCGCGCCCACCGAGGTGCTCGCCCAGCAGCACCACCGCTCGATCACCGAGATGATGGGGGAGCTGGCCGAGGGAGGAATGCTCGGCGGCGCGGAGCAGGGCACCAAAGTGGTGCTGCTCACCGGTTCCATGGGCGCCGCTGCCCGCCGTCAGGCGCTGCTGGACCTGGTCACCGGCGAGGCCGGGATCGTGATCGGCACCCACGCCCTGATCGAGGACAAGGTCCAGTTCCACGACCTGGGGCTGGTGGTCGTCGATGAGCAGCACCGCTTCGGGGTCGAGCAGCGCGACGCCCTGCGCTCCAAGGGCAAGCAGCCCCCGCATCTGCTGGTGATGACGGCCACCCCGATCCCGCGCACCGTCGCCATGACCGTCTTCGGCGACCTGGAGACCTCCGTCCTGGACCAGCTGCCCTCGGGCCGCTCCCCGATCGCCTCCCATGTGGTGCCCGCCAAGGACAAGCCGCACTTTCTGACCCGCGCCTGGGAGCGGGTGCGCGAGGAGGTGGCCGCCGGGCACCAGGGGTATGTGGTGTGCCCGCGGATCGGGGACGACATCGGCGATGAGGGGGACGCGCCCAAGGGCGCCGCGAGCCCGTCTCCCGAGGACGAGGCCGAGAAGCGCCCGCCGCTGGCCGTCGTCGAGGTCGCCGAGCAGCTCATCAAGGGCCCGCTGAGCGGTCTGCGGGTGGAGGTGCTGCACGGGCGGATGCAGCCCGAGGCCAAGGACGACGTGATGCGCCGCTTCGCCGCGGGCGAGGTGGACGTCCTGGTCGCCACGACCGTCATCGAGGTCGGTGTCAACGTCCCCAACGCCACCGCCATGGTGATCATGGACGCCGACCGGTTCGGCGTCTCCCAGCTGCACCAGCTGCGCGGCCGCGTCGGCCGTGGCTCGGCCGCCGGGCTGTGTCTGCTGGTGACCGACATGCCCGAGGGCAGCCCGGCCCGGGCGCGGCTGGGCGCGGTCGCGGCCACGCTCGACGGCTTCGAGCTGTCCCGGATCGACCTGGAGCAGCGCCGGGAGGGCGATGTGCTCGGCCAGGCCCAGTCCGGGGTCCGCTCCTCGCTGCGGGTCCTCGCCGTCATCGACGACGAGGAAGTCATCACGGCGGCCCGGGAGGAGGCGGCCGCGATCGTCGCCGACGACCCGGAGCTGACCGGATACCCGGAGCTGCGCACCGCCCTGGACGCCCTGCTGGACAAGGAGCGCGAGGAGTACCTCGACAAGGGCTGAGACAAGGGTTGGGACAGGGGCTGGGACAAGGCCCGGGACGAGCGCCGAGAGCGGGGCCGGGCCCCGCGATCGGAGCGCGCGGCCACCGCCCGCCGCCGTACGCCATATCGTGGAGGTGCGGCGGCCCCGCCCGGACGGGCGCGGTGCGCCGCAGCCCCGACCACCGCGAAGGACTGCCAACACCCATGACCCGCGTGATCGCCGGAGCGGCCGGCGGCCGACGCCTGGCCGTGCCGCCGGGAAACGGCACCCGACCCACTTCGGACCGGGCGCGCGAGGGCCTGTTCTCCACCTGGGAGTCGCTGCTCGGCTCGCTGGACGGGGCCCGCGTCCTCGACCTGTACGGCGGCTCCGGCGCGGTCGGCCTGGAGGCGCTGTCCCGCGGCGCCGTCCATGTGCTGCTGGTCGAGTCCGACCCGCGGGCGGCCCGCACGATCCGTCAGAACGTCCGGGCGCTCGGTCTGCCCGGCGCGGAGCTGCGCACCGGCAAGGCCGAACAGACCATCACCGGACAGGCCCCCGTCACCGGCCCGTACGACGTCGTTTTCCTGGACCCGCCCTACGCCGTCACCGACGCCGAACTCCGGGAGATCCTCCTCACACTCCTGGAGAATGGCTGGCTAGCGGCCGACGCGCTGGTCACCGTTGAGCGCAGCACACGAGGTGGGGAGTTCGTGTGGCCTGCCGGATTCGAGGGGCTACGGGCCCGTCGGTACGGCGAGGGCACGCTTTGGTACGGTCGCGCCGCCTCGACGTGCGAGAACGCGTCATGACCGGACCCGAGAGCGAGGAACTTCCGTTGCGCCGCGCAGTCTGTCCGGGGTCGTTCGACCCCGTCACCAATGGACACCTCGACATCATCGGCCGTGCCTCCAAGCTCTATGACGTCGTGCACGTCGCCGTGATGATCAACAAGTCGAAGCAGGGCCTGTTCACGGTGGACGAGCGGATCGATTTCCTCCGCCAGACCACCGAGGAGTACGGGAACGTCAAGGTAGAGGCGTTCCATGGACTTCTGGTCGACTTCTGCAAGCAGCGGGACATCCCCGCGATCGTCAAGGGGCTGCGAGCCGTCAGCGACTTCGACTACGAGCTGCAGATGGCCCAGATGAACAACGGCCTCTCCGGCGTGGAGACGCTGTTCGTGCCCACCAACCCCACGTACAGCTTCCTCTCCTCCAGCCTGGTCAAGGAGGTCGCGGCCTGGGGCGGCGACGTCTCCCACCTGGTGCCTCCGGTGGTGCTGGAATCGCTCTCCGAGCGGCTCGGCCGGAAGTAGCGGCTGACGGGACGTCAGCGGCTGTCCGGGAGCGGTCCGCTCGCCGTACAGTCGTGCCGTTCGTTCTCCGTTCCCATCCGCATCCAGACAGTCTGCGAGCACCCACAGTGGACGTGCAGAAGAAGCTCGACGAGATCGTCGATACCGTCGGCGGCGCCCGGTCCATGCCCATGTCGGCCTCGTGCGTGATCAACCGCGCCGAGCTGCTCGCCATGCTCGAAGAGGTGCGTGCGGCACTCCCGGACTCCCTGGCCCACGCCCAGGAGCTGATCGGCGGCCGGGACCAGATGGTGGCGGAGGCCCGCCAGGAGGCCGGGCGGATCATCGAGTCCGCGCACGCCCAGGGCGCCTCGCTGATCTCGGACACGGAGATGGTGCGGAAGTCCCAGGAGGAGGCCGACCGGATCCTCACCGAGGCCCGCCGGGAGGCCGAGGAGATCCGGGCCGAGGCCGACGACTACGTGGACAGCAAGCTGGCCAACTTCGAGGTCGTGCTCACCAAGACCATCGGCTCGGTGGGCCGCGGCCGGGAGAAGCTGCTCGGCCGCGCGCCCGGCGCCGAGGACGGCTTCGAGCAGCCCGACGAGGGCCCGGAGCGCAGCGCCGACCCGGCGACCCTGCGGCAGCGCGCCGACGAATACGTGGACACCAAGCTGGGGGCCGTCTCGGCGGTCCTCTCCAAGACCCTGGAGGCGGTCGGCCGGGGCCGCCAGAAGCTGCTCGGGGCGCGGCCCGCCGATGAGCTCGGGGCCCATATGGCGGCCCAGGACGAGGCCGGAATGGCCCTGCGGACCACCGACGACGACTATCTGGCGGACCTCGCCCAGTCCCAGGCGGCGGTCGCCCAGCCCGTGGCCCAGCCCGATCAGGCGGCCGCCGACGCCGCGTACTACGCCGCCACGGCGGGATATCAGCAGCAGGACGCGTACGGCTACCAGCAGCAGGCTTACGTACCGCAGCAGGAGCAGCAGGCGTACGTGCCGCAGCAGCAGGACCCGTACGCCATGCAGGGCGGCTATCAGCAGGACGCCTACGCCTGGCAGCAGCAGGCCCAGGCCCAGGGCTACGACCCGAACGCGGGCTACGTGCCTCCGCAGCCCCAGCAGCCGCCGCAGCACCATCAGCAGCAGCAGTCGGGCGCCGCGCTCGACGAGACCAGCCTGTTCGACACGAGCATGATCGACCTCGATCAGCTCCGCCAGTACGAGCAGGGCCGCTAGGTCCCGTCCCGCCCCCCAGGCCGCGGGAATTCCGCCCCCACCGGGCGGATTGGGTCTACGGCGGCCTGTCCAGTATCCTGGCTCTTCGGTCGCGTGTACGTCCGCGATCTCGGCTGCCCGTTTCGTAGTGAATGATCGGGTGGCCCGCCGCAGCGTAGAAAGCAGGAAGCCCTGAACGCCCGCCTCGACCACCGTGCCCCTCTCGTGTTCGACACGCGCGAGCTGGGCCGTCGTCCTGGCTCGCTGAAAAGGATCTCCCGTTCCGTGGCGGCGCCGAAGGACCTCGGCATCGAGGTCATCGGGGTGCCGGAAGGCGCGACCGTCGAGCTGGACCTCCGCCTGGAGTCGGTCATGGAAGGGGTGCTTGTCACAGGCACCGCCCGTGCACCGCTGACAGGGGAGTGCGTAAGGTGTCTGGAGCCGCTGGAGCGAGAGCTCGAAGCGGAATTCCAGGAGATGTACTCCTACCCCGACGCCGACGACCGGAGCCGCGACGCGGATACCGGCGACGACGCCGAGGAGGAGGACAGGCTCTTCCTCGAGGCCGACCTGTTCGACCTCGAGCCCGTGCTGCGTGACGCGGTGGTGCTCGCACTGCCGCTGCAGCCGGTGTGCCGGGAGGACTGCCCGGGGCTGTGTGCCGAATGCGGCGCCCGTCTCGCGGACAACCCCGACCACCACCACGATGCCGCCGACATCCGTTGGGCGGCACTGCAGGGACTCGCCGAGACCATGAGGGACGGCGAGAAGGAAAACGCACCCCGCCAGCGCGGGGATGACCCACAGGAGAAGTAGCCGTGGCTGTTCCGAAGCGGAAGATGTCGCGCAGCAACACGCGCCACCGCCGGTCGCAGTGGAAGGCTGCGGTCCCCACCCTGGTGGCGTGCGAGCGCTGCCACGAGCCGAAGCAGCAGCACATCGCGTGCCCGAGCTGCGGCACCTACAACCGCCGCCAGGTCCTCGAGGTCTGATCGGCGGGTGACAGGCTCTATGTCAGACGCCACTACGCCCCCGCGTAAGCGCGGTGAAGCGTCCCAGGCGGACACGGCCTCGTCTCACACGATCCTGGAAGGGCGGCTCGGGTACCAGCTCGAGTCCGCCCTTCTGGTGCGTGCGCTGACCCACCGCTCCTTCGCGTACGAGAACGGCGGGCTGCCCACCAACGAGCGGCTGGAATTCCTCGGGGATTCCGTGCTCGGCCTGGTGGTCACCGACACGCTGTACCGCATCCACCCCGACCTGCCCGAGGGCCAGCTGGCCAAGCTGCGGGCCGCGGTGGTGAACTCGCGCGCGCTCGCTGAAGTGGGCCGCGGTCTGGATCTCGGCGCCTTCATCCGGCTCGGCCGGGGCGAAGAGGGCACCGGGGGCAGGGACAAGGCTTCCATCCTCGCCGACACCCTTGAAGCGGTGATCGGCGCGGTCTATCTCGACCGGGGGCTCGACGCTGCCGCTGAGCTGGTGCACCGGCTCTTCGACCCGCTGATCGAGAAGTCCTCGAACCTCGGCGCCGGCCTGGACTGGAAGACCAGCCTCCAGGAGCTGACCGCCACCGAGGGGCTCGGGGTCCCGGAGTACCTGGTCTCCGAGACCGGTCCCGACCACGAGAAGACCTTCACGGCTGCTGCCCGCGTCGGTGGTGTCGCGTACGGCACCGGCACCGGCCGCAGCAAGAAGGAAGCCGAGCAGCAGGCGGCCGAGGCCGCCTGGCGCGCGATTCGCGCGGCTGCCGACGAGGCTCAGGCGAAGGCCAAGGCGGCCGACGCCGGAACCGCCGCCACGGCGGCGGACGGCGGAGCCCCCGCCGACACGGCCTCCTCGGCACGCTGATCGGCCTTCCCCGCCGTACCGTCCGTCACGTCCGTAACACCTCTCACCGCCCCCGCGGCGGACGGCCCGCCCGGCCGTTCCGCCCGGGGGCGGTGAGGGCTCAAGGCCAAGGAGGCCCCCGTTGCCCGAGCTGCCCGAGGTCGAGGTGGTCCGCCGCGGACTGGAGCGCTGGGTCAGCGGCCGTACGGTCGCCGAGGTCCAGGTGCTGCATCCGCGCGCGGTCCGTCGCCACCTCGGCGGCCCGGAGGACTTCGCGGCCCGGCTCAGGGGCCGCCGCACCGGGATCGTCCGCCGCCGCGGCAAGTACCTGTGGCTGCCGTTCGACGATGACGCCGCCGCCGAGGCGGTCCTGGCCCATCTCGGGATGAGCGGGCAGCTGCTGGTCCAGCCGGCCGAGGCCCCCGACGAGAAGCATCTGCGCATCCGGGTCCGCTTCGCCGATGACGCGGGCACCGAGCTGCGCTTCGTCGACCAGCGCACCTTCGGCGGGCTCTCGCTGCACGACACCGTCCCCGGCGATCTGGAGGGGCTGCCGGACGCCATCGCGCACATCGCCCGCGACCCGCTGGACCCCGCCTTCGACGAGGCGGCCTTCCACACCGCGCTGCGCCGCCGCCGCACCACGATCAAGCGCGCCCTGCTGGACCAGTCGCTGATCAGCGGGGTCGGCAACATCTACGCCGACGAGGCGCTGTGGCGCGCCCGGCTGCACTACGACCGGCCGACCGCGACCCTCGCCCGCCCGCGCGCCGCCGAACTCCTCGGCCATGTGCGCGAGGTGATGACCGCGGCGCTGGCCGTCGGCGGCACCAGCTTCGACAGCCTTTACGTCAATGTGAACGGCGAGTCGGGGTACTTCGAGCGCTCCCTGGACGCGTACGGCCGCGAGAACGAGCCGTGCCGCCGCTGCGGCACCGCGATGCGCCGCCGCCCCTGGATGAACCGCTCCAGCTACTTCTGCCCGCGCTGTCAGCGCCCGCCGCGCCCGGCCATCACGGCCCGGCCGGCGTCCCGCCCGGCCGCCTCGCCGCTGTCGGCGCGCGCCGTGTCGTAGCGCTCCTGCGCCGTCAGCACCTCGGGCATCCGGTCCTCGACCAGATTGATCAGTGCCAGCAGCCGCTCGGCGACACCGCTGCCCAGCGGGGTCAGCCGGTAGTCCACGCGGGGCGGGTTGGTCGGCTGCGCCTCGCGGTGCACCAGACCGTCGCGCTCCAGCGCGTGCAGCGTCTGGGACAGCATCTTCTCGCTGACGCCGTCGACCCGCCGCCGCAGCTCGTTGAAGCGGAAGGTGCCCTCATGGAGCGCGCCCAGGATGAGGGCGCCCCATTTTCCGGTGACATGCTCCAGCGTGCCGCGCGAGGGGCAGGCGCGGGCGAACACGTCGAAGGCCAGGTTCTCCGCGTCCGCCGTGGAGGACGCCGCGCCAGTGCGTTCACAGTCCATGCACACACCATACGCGCACTCAGCGCTGACTCCCGGGCTGCGCTTTCGCATGGTGAGTATGCAGCTGCGGGCGCATGCGAAGCCCGGGGCGCGTGCGTACGCCCCGGGCTTGGCGGGTGACCTGCGGCGGCTGCCCGCTCAGCGGCTCAGTAGCCGAAGTCCTGGGTCCACCAAGGGCCGCCGGTGCCGAGGTGCGTGCCGACGCCCAGTCGCTTGAACGAGCAGTTGAGGATGTTGGCGCGGTGGCCGGAGCTGTTCATCCAGGAGTCCATGACGGCCTGCGCGTCCGACTGTCCGCGGGCGATGTTCTCCCCGCCCAGATCCAGGATGCCCGCGCTCTCGGCGCGGTCCCAGGGGCTGTCGCCGTCGGGGCTGATGTGGTCGAAGAACTGGCGCAGGGACATGTCCTCGCTGAAGTCCTCGGCCAACTGGGCGAGTTTGGGGTCGGCCGTCACGGGGGCGCAGCCGGCCTTCTCGCGCTCCTCGTTGACGAGGGTGAGGACCTCGGTCTCCGAGGCGGTCTCGGGACCGGCCGACTCCGCCGGCGGCGCGGGCGCGGTCGGCTCCGTCGTGGGCGTACGGGACGGCTTCCCGTGTCCGCCGCCCTTCGAGTTGCCCTTGCCCTTGCCCTTGCCCTGGCCGTTTCCGCCGTCTCCGCCGTTCCCGGAGGGCGCGGAGGACCCCGGCTGCTCCGGCGGTGTGGTGGAAGGGGTGCTGGAGGGCTTGGAAGGGGTCTTGGAGGGAGTTGTGGAGGGTGCGTGAGGGCGATCGTCGCCGCGGCTGGGCGGTATCGAGCTGCGGCCGGTCGGGGCCGCGGACTGCGAGCCCTGTGTCTCCAGGCCCGAGTCCGTGGGACCGCCTGCCTGGACCTGTCCGGCGGAGTCATTGCCCCCGCCCAGTTTGTAGCCGTCTCCCGGAACGAGTCCGGAGGCCATCGCCACCGCGCCAACCGCGACGGCGGCGGACACGCCCAACAGTCCGGTCCGGACCGGAGCGAGGGGGCTCCGGTGCGGTCCCCGGTGGCGGCCTGCGATGGCCTCGTGCGCCACGGCCCCGGGGGCAGATCGTCGATGGCGGCCCATCTCCTGCCTTCCTTGTGTTCTCGGCGTCAAAAGTCGCTCGAAATGTGTCACTCGTGTGCGCGAGCCATGTATCACTCGTGTGGGTGAGTCTCGTTGAGCCGGGACTGTACGCCATTCGGGCCCCAACGCGCGTGCCCAGTGGCTAATTGGATGGTTTAGCGCCTGCTCGCGGGTGGGGTTAGCGTGCGCGTATGAACGAGAGAGTCCGCCTCACCGTGTGGGTCCGCGGCCATGTCCAGGGCGTCGGCTTCCGCTGGTACACCCGGGCCAACGCGCTGCGTATCGGGGGCCTCGTCGGCTTTGCCTCCAACCTCGCCGACGGGCGGGTGCAGGTGGTCGCGGAGGGCTCGCGTGCGGAATGCGAACAGCTACTCGAATGGCTGCAGGATGGCGACACGCCCGGGAAAGTCGAGGGAATCACCGAGATCTGGGACACACCGCGCGGTGGCTACGGCACCTTCGAAATCCGTTGATCAACTCACCGGAGGCACCCTCCGCGGTACCCCGCTGACCATGCCTTCCCTGCGCACGGTGAGCAGAAATCGGCTGATGGTTGCCAACGAAGCCGCGCCGTGGAAGGCTGCGGTGTCACGGAAGATCCCCGACCGCCATGGGTCCTCTGGAGAGGGGTGGGCACAGTCCGCCGCCCGTGTGCTCTCGACCCCTGCGGCCCCGTCGGCATGTGATCGTGTTGACCCTCAAACCAATTGGTGAGACGCTGGAAGCCCCGCGCACCTTAACTGTTTGCCGCACAGCACGGTAGTAATTCGGCAGGCAACGCGGGTGCAAATCCCTCACGACCCAGACCGCTTCGGTCGGTCACTCAGTGTGGAGGACCATCCATCATGGCAAAGGCGCTTCTCGGTTACGTCGGCGGTTCCGACCCCCGAGTCCTCGCCGAGATGCGACGGCTTCAGCAGCGCGTCCAGGATCTCGAATCCGAGCTCGTCCGGATTCAGGCCGAGAACGACGCACTGTCCGCCGCCGCTCACTACCACGGCGACTCGCTGCTCGAAAGCATCGACGTATCCCAGGCGGAGCCTGCGCTCGCCTGACCCAGCCCAAGGGCCGGTCGGGCTGCATCGTCAGCCGCTTGAGAACCTTCAAGGGACGCCTCGGCGTCCCTTCGTCGTATCCCCAAGTGGTCTCCGAGCCACCCTTACCGACTGATGTGCCCCTCTCTCCCAGCGGTGAAACCGATCATTGCTGAAACCGAGAAAAAGCCGGGACGGGAGCGCGGCGCCACCGTCACGGGACGGTGCCGGAAGAGGGGTGGCGGGTAGAGTCCAAAGGCGTGCATCTCAAGAGCCTGACCCTGCGAGGGTTCAAATCCTTCGCCTCCGCCACGACGCTCCGGTTCGAGCCGGGTATCACCTGCGTCGTCGGCCCCAACGGCTCGGGCAAGTCCAATGTCGTGGACGCCCTTTCCTGGGTCATGGGCGAACAGGGTGCCAAGTCCCTGCGCGGCGGGAAGATGGAGGACGTCATCTTCGCGGGGACCACCGGCCGTCCCCCGCTCGGCCGCGCCGAGGTCTCGCTCACCATCGACAACGCGGATGGCGCGCTGCCCATCGACTACGCCGAAGTCACCATCACGCGGATCATGTTCCGCAACGGCGGCAGCGAGTACCAGATCAATGGGGACACCTGCCGGCTGCTGGACATCCAGGAGCTGCTCTCCGACTCCGGCATCGGCCGTGAGATGCACGTCATCGTCGGGCAGGGCCAGCTCGACGGGGTGCTGCACGCCGACCCGACCGGCCGCCGCGCCTTCATCGAGGAGGCCGCGGGCGTCCTCAAGCACCGCAAGCGCAAGGAGAAGGCGCTGCGGAAGCTGGACGCCATGCAGGCCAACCTCGCACGCGTCCAGGACCTCACCGACGAGCTGCGCCGCCAGCTCAAGCCGCTCGGCCGGCAGGCCGCGGTGGCCCGGCGGGCCGCCGTCATCCAGGCCGATCTGCGCGACGCCCGGCTGCGCCTGCTCGCCGACGACCTGGTGACCCTGCGCGAGGCGCTGCGCGCCGAGATCGCCGACGAGGCCGAGCTCAAGCGCCGTAAGGAGGCCGCGGAGGCCGAGCTGCGCAAGGCACAGCAGCGCGAGGCGGCGCTGGAGGAGCAGGTGCGTCAGCTCGCGCCCCGGCTGCGGGACGCCCAGCAGACCTGGTACGAGCTCTCGCAGCTCGCCGAGCGGGTGCGCGGCACGATCAGCCTGGCGGACGCCCGGGTCAAGAGCGCCACCTCCGCTCCCGGGGAGGAGCGGCGCGGCCGCGACCCGGAGGACATGGAGCGCGAGGCGGCCCGCATCCGGGAGCAGGAGGCCGAGCTGGAGGCCGCCCTGGAAGCGGCGAGCCGGGCGCTGGAGGACACCGTAGCGCACCGGGCCGAGCTCGAACGCAGCCTGGCCGACGAGGAGCGCCGCCTGAAGGACGTGGCGCGTGCCATCGCCGACCGCCGCGAAGGGCTCGCCCGGCTCCAGGGCCAGGTGAACGCGGCTCGTAGCCGGGCCGGTTCGGCGCGTGCCGAGATCGAGCGGCTGGCCGCGTCCCGCGACGAGGCACAGACCCGGGCGGTCGCCGCGCAGGAGGAGTACGAGCAGCTCAAGGCGGAGGTCGACGGACTCGACGCGGACGACGCGGAACTGGCGGAGCGCCATGAGGCCGCCAAGCGCGAGCTGGCCGAGGCGGAGACCGCGCTGAGCGCGGCCCGCGAGGCCGCGACGGCCGCCGAGCGTGAGCGCGCCGCGACCTCCGCCCGCCATGACGCCCTCGCCCTCGGCCTGCGCCGTAAGGACGGCACGGGCGCCCTGCTTGCCGCCGCCGACCGCCTTGGCGGACTCCTGGGCCCCGCCGCCGAACTCCTTACCGTCACCCCGGGCTTCGAGGTCCCCGTCGCCGCGGCCCTGGGCGCCGCCGCCGACGCGATCGCCGTCACCGGCCCCCGCGCGGCGGCCGAGGCGATCCGCCTCCTGCGCACCGATGACGCCGGCCGCGCCGCCCTCCTCCTGACCACGGCCGCCCCCGACCACGCGGAGCCCCCGGCCGCCGCCTCGGAGCCGGGCGGTTCCGGCGCGCCGTGCGCCGCCTCCGGTGAACCCGCCCCGGGCGGCGCCGCCCTCGTGCCGGGGACGCGCGCCGAAGGGACGGTGCCGGGCGAGCCGGGCCAGGTGACCCCGCCGCGATCGGCCGTCGCCCCGGCAGCGGCCGGTTCCCCCGCTCCCCCCTTCGCGCCGGAGCCCGGCGGTTCGGAGGCGGGCGGGGCGCTGGGTGCGAATGCCGAAGCGCCCACGGCCGGGGCGGGTTCCCCGGCCGCCGCGCCCCCGCCGGACGGCCGGGCGGGTGGGTCCACCGACGCGGGTGACGGCGCTGCCGCCGTACCGGGTACGCGGTCCCCGGACGGTCCGGTAGCCGGGTCCTCCGGCTCCGATGACGGTTCTCGGCCCGGCGGGATCGGCGAACCGTCGGGCGGGGCGGACTCCTGGGGCACCGGGTCGGGGTCCGGCGGCCCGGGCGCGCCGCAGGCCGGCGCCGATACCGCGGGGGCGTCGCCCGACGCGGGGGACGGTGCTGCCCCGGGCACACGCGCGCCGGGCACCGACGCCGCGAGCCGGGGTGACACGGGTGCCGCGAGCGCGTCCGCAGGGCCCGGCGCCGGCCGGCCAGTGGTGCCGAGTACGCGGCCGGAGGCGTCCGGGGACGAGGGCCGCGGTCCCCATACGGCGTCTGACGGCGCCCCACCCGCTTCGGAGCCCGGCGCCACGGTCGCCGCCGTCGGTGGGCCGTCCGGGTCGTCCACGTCGGCCGTTTCCGCGCGGGTGCCGCATCCCGCCGGGGGAGAGGCGACCGTGCCGGGTGCCGTACCCGAGGGGGCCGCCACCCGCGATGAGCCCGGTAAGGCCGCGACGGCCGAAGGATCCCCATGGGTGGCGGATTTGGTGGCCGGGCCCGCGGCGCTGCTGCCCGCCGTAAGGCGGTTGCTCGACGGCATGGTGGTGGTCGGGACCCTGGAGGAAGCCGAGGAATTGCTCACTCGGCGGCCGGAGTTGACGACGGTGACCGCCGAGGGCGATCTGCTCGGGGCGCACTTCGCACAGGGCGGGTCCGCCGGGGCGCCCACACTGCTGGAGGTGCAGGCGTCCGTCGACGAGGCGGCGGCGCGGCTCGAGCGGCTCGCCGTACGGTGCGAGGAGCTGGCCGGGGCGCAGCGCGCGGCGAAGGAGCGGCGGGCCGAGTGCCTGGCGCTCGTCGAGGAGCTCGGGGGCCGCCGGAGCGCGGCGGACCGGGAGAAGTCGCGGGTCGCGCAGTCGCTGGGCCGGCTGGCCGGGCAGGCGCGCGGGGCCGCCGGGGAGGCCGAGCGGTCGGCCGCGGCCGTCGCCAGGGCCGAGGAGGCGCTGGAGCGGGCGACCGGGGAGGCGGAGGAGCTGGCCGAGCGGCTGGCGGTGGCGGAGGAGCAACCGGGTGAGGAAGAGCCCGACACCTCCGTACGGGACCGGCTCGCGGCCGACGGCGCCAACGCCCGGCAGACCGAGATGGAGGCGCGGCTCCAAGTCCGTACGCATGAGGAGCGTGTCAAGGGGCTCGCGGGGCGGGCCGACGCGCTCGACCGGGGGGCGCGCGCCGAGCGCGAGGCCCGGGCCCGCGCCGAGCAGTTGCGCGCCCGGCTGCGCCATGAGGCCCAGGTGGCCTCCGCCGTGGCCTCCGGCGCCCGTCAGCTGCTCGCGCATGTCGAGGTGTCGCTGGTACGGGCCGGGCAGGAGCGGGACGCCGCGGAGCGCGCCAAGGCCGAGCGCGAGCGGGAGCTGGACACCGCCCGTGGCCAGGGGCGCGACCTCAAGAGCGAGTTGGACAAGCTGACCGACTCGGTGCACCGGGGCGAGGTGCTGGGGGCGGAGAAGCGGATGCGGATCGAGCAGTTGGAGAGCAAGGCGCTGGAGGAGCTGGGGGTCGAACCGGCCGGGCTGATCGCCGAATACGGCCCCGGCGAGCTCGTCCCGCCGTCCCCGCCCGCCGAGGGCGAGGTGCTGCCGGAGGATCCCGAGCATCCGCGCAACCAGCCGGTGCGGTATGTGAGGGCGCAGCAGGAGAAGCGGCTGAAGGCGGCGGAGCGCGCGTACCAGCAGCTCGGCAAGGTCAATCCGCTGGCGCTGGAGGAGTTCGCGGCGCTGGAGGAGCGGCATCAGTTCCTGAGCGAGCAGCTGGAGGACCTCAAGAAGACCCGGGCCGATCTCCTGCAGGTGGTCAAGGAGGTCGACGAGCGGGTCGAGCAGGTCTTCACGGAGGCGTACCGGGACACGGCGCGCGAGTTCGAGGGCGTCTTCTCACGGCTGTTCCCGGGCGGGGAGGGTCGGCTGGTGCTGACCGACCCCGAGAACATGCTGACCACGGGCGTGGACGTGGAGGCCCGGCCGCCGGGCAAGAAGGTCAAGCGGCTGTCGCTGCTGTCGGGCGGTGAGCGTTCGCTGACCGCCGTGGCCCTGCTGGTGTCGATCTTCAAGGCGCGGCCGAGCCCGTTCTATGTGATGGACGAGGTCGAGGCGGCGCTCGACGACACCAATCTGCAGCGGCTGATCCGGATCATGCAGGAGCTGCAGGAGGCTTCCCAGTTGATCGTGATCACTCACCAGAAGCGGACGATGGAGGTCGCCGACGCGCTGTACGGCGTCTCCATGCAGGGTGACGGTGTCTCAAAGGTCATCAGTCAGCGCTTGCGGTGACCGATTCAATACTTGAAGTCAAGACATGCCCCTGCGTGTCGCCATGCTGCAACGATTTCTTCGTCACACTCTATTGACTTCGAAACTTGAAGGAATAGTCTCTGCAACGTTGCTTTTACCTTCAAGTGGTGGTCGACGCCTTAGCAGCCTCCGCTGGAAGGGCCAGCCGTCCCCCCCACGTCCGGCAGCGTTGCCGGACGGGCGTCAGGAGTTCACGTTGTCCACCACCGTGCAGGCAGAGGGAGCCGAGGGCCGCAAGGCCCAGCCGGACCACCTCGGCCATGTCATCTTCATCACCGCCGCCGCCGCGATGGGTGGCTTTCTCTTCGGCTACGACAGCTCGGTGATCAACGGAGCGGTCGAAGCCATCCGGGGCAAGTACGACATCGGCTCCGCGGCCCTCGCCCAGGTCGTGGCCATCGCCCTGATCGGCTCGGCCATCGGCGCCGCCACCGCGGGCCGGATAGCCGACCGGATCGGCCGGATCCGCGTCATGCAGATCGCCGCCGCCCTCTTCACGATCAGCGCGGTCGGCTCGGCGCTGCCCTTCTCGCTGTGGGACCTGGCGATGTGGCGGGTGCTCGGCGGTATCGGCATCGGCATGGCCTCGGTGATCGGCCCGGCCTACATCGCCGAGGTCGCCCCGCCCGCCTACCGTGGCCGGCTCGCCTCGTTCCAGCAGGCCGCGATCGTCGTCGGCATCGCCATCTCCCAGCTCGTCAACTGGGGCATCCTCAACCTCGCCGACGGCGACCAGCGCGGCCAGATCGCCGGTCTGGAGGCCTGGCAGTGGATGCTCGGCGTCATGGTCATCCCCGCCGTCCTCTACGGGCTGCTGTCCTTCGCCATCCCCGAGTCGCCCCGCTTCCTGATCTCCGCCGGCCGGACCGAGCAGGCCAAGCAGGTCCTCGAAGAGGTCGAGGGCAAGACCGTGGACCTCGATGTGCGGGTCGCCGAGATCGACCGGGCCATGCGCAGTGAGGAGAAGTCGACCTTCAAGGACCTCCTCGGCGGCCGGTTCGGTCTGCTGCCCATCGTCTGGATCGGCATCGGGCTCTCGGTCTTCCAGCAGCTCGTCGGCATCAACGTGGCGTTCTACTACTCCTCGACGCTGTGGCAGTCCGTCGGCGTCGACCCGAGCAGCTCGTTCTTCTACTCCTTCACCACGTCGATCATCAACATCCTCGGCACCGTGATCGCGATGATCTTCGTCGACCGGGTCGGCCGCAGGCCGCTCGCGCTCATCGGCTCCGTCGGCATGGCCGTCTCCCTCGGCCTGGTGGCCTGGGCCTTCTCGGCCCACCTGGTGGACGGCAAGCTGCCGCACGCCGAGGGCGTCCTCGCGCTGATCGCGGCCCACGCCTTCGTGCTCTTCTTCGCCCTCTCGTGGGGCGTGGTGGTCTGGGTCCTGCTCGGCGAGATGTTCCCGAACAAGATCCGCGCCGCGGCCCTCGGTGTCGCCGCCTCCGCCCAGTGGATCGCCAACTGGGCCATCACCGCCAGCTTCCCGAGCCTGTCGGAGTGGAACCTGTCGGCCACGTACGTCATGTACACAGCCTTCGCCCTGCTCTCGATCCCGTTCATCCTCAAGTGGGTGCCGGAGACCAAGGGCAAGGCGTTGGAGGAGATGGGCTAACCCCCCCGCCGCCCACTCCTCGCACAGGAGAACTGCCCCGCCTCAGTCCTTGAGGCGGGGCAGCACTCGTTCCGCGAACAGCCGCAGGGACCGCCAGCCCTCCTCGACCGGCATCCCCCCGCACAGCGGATGGAGCACCAGGCTCGCCGGCTCGCCGCCCTCCGCCGCGTACGCGACGCACTCCTCGGGGGTCACGATGCGGTAGACGCCCTCGCGGCGCAGCGCCTCCACGTCCTCGGCCCGTGAGCGCACCGCCGAGCGCACCGTGCCCTGCTGCCAGGAGGCGTACCTGCGCGCCTCGTACAGCAGATGGGTGCCGTACCGCGCCCAGGCCCGTTCCGGGTCCTCGGACAGATGCAGCAGCGGGGTGGCCGCCGGGGGCATCAGACACCAGCCCTCGGTGCCGTACTCCGCCCGCCGCGCGTGGTAGTACGCCTCCAGCTCCGGCAGATGCGCGCTCGGGAAGAACGGCAGGCCGAGGCGGGCCGCGCGGCGCGCCGCCGCCTGCGAACTGCCGCCGACCAGCAGCGGCGGATGCGGCCGGGTGTACGGGCGCGGGGTGATCCGGACGGTGCGGCCCCGGTAGTCGAAGGGCTCGCCCGTCCAGGCCGCGAGCAGCGTCTCCAGTGCCTCGTCCTGCAGCGCCCCGCGCCGCTTCCAGTCCTTGTCCTGGGCCGCGTACTCCTCCGGCCGGTAGCCGATCCCCGCCACCGTGATCAGCCGCCCGCCACTGGCCAGATCCAGCACGGCGAGGTCCTCGGCGAGCCGCAGCGGGTCGTACAGCGGCGCGATCAGCGCCGAGAGGGTGACGGTGATCCGGCGGGTGGCGCCCAGCAGCGTGCCCGCGAAGGGCAGCGGGGCGGGCAGCCAGTTGTCGGGGGAGCCATGGTGCTCCTCGGTCTGGAGGGTGGAGATGCCCCGCTCATCGGCGAAGGCCGCCATCTCGAGGGCGGCACGGTACCGCTCGGACAGGCTGCGCGGGGTCGCGTCGGGATCGACGAGGTTGAGGCGTACGACCGTGACCGGCATGGCGGATGTCCTCCTTCGTCGCGGATGCGGCAGCCGGACCGTAACTGACGGACCGTCAAATCACCACCCGCATGGGCCGTTCGGCCCACCGCCCGGGCACGGCCGGGACGGATGACTCATGTGCCTGGGACGCGGGGCGGCCGATCGTAAGGGTCGGCCCGCCCCATGGGCCGCAGCCCACAACGCCAACTGAGGAGGGGTGCGTGACAATCAGCACGGGGGAATCACTCATCACCGCGGCCGACATCGACGACCTGATCAACCGGGTCCGGCTGACCGCGGGCGACCCCGGGGACCTGGAATCCGCCAAGGCCGCGCTCTTCTCCGGCGCCGCCCCGGACCCCGAGGCCGCGCGGCTCATCCGGCAGCGGCTGCTGGTGACCGCCCTGCACCACGGGGGCGCGCTGCTGGCCAAGCTGCTCAGCCGGCTGAGCCCCCGCGAAACCGCGATGGTGCGCCGGTACGCACACCGGCTCGCCAACTTCCTGGACACGCTGGAGGTCTGGGCGGCGCAGCCCATCATGCTCGCCCTGATGCGCTTCGGACTGCCTTACGAAGAGGCCGAGACGATCGCCGTCGCCGTACTGGTGCTCGTCTGGTGAGTATCCAGCCCCGGCGCCGCCGACGGGATACGGAACGGGGGTGCTAGGAGGTCACCGGTTCGGGTGGGGCGCGGCATCCGCGCACTTCACGGCCGCGGCGGCGGGTAGGGCTCGGGCGAGACCAAGGAGAACGACCATGCGCCCTACCCGAATCCGCACGGCGATCGCACTCGGCCTGAGCGCCGGGGCCGTCGTGTGGACCGCGGCCGCCTCACCCGCCACCGCCTCCTCCCCGGCCGCCACGTCCGAGGACACCGCCTGGCGGGAGGCGGGGCACTACGACACCACCGCGGCCTGCAAGCGCGCGGGCAAGGCGGGCATCGAGCGGCACAAGTGGGACGAGTACAAGTGCCGCCCCGGCCGCAACGACAACTACGTCACGCTGTGGGCCAGAGGCGGCTCCGGCGCGGCGCGCGCCCTGACCGCCGGGCCGGCCGCCGGCTGAGATGCGACATGCCGCACTGCCGAAGGACCGCGCCGTGCGCGCCGCGGGCGGGGTATCGGCACTGATCGTGGTGGTCCTGGCCGGATGGGTGGCCGGGATGCTGAGGGTCAACGACCAGTGGCTCGCGCTCGCCTATCCCCACCCCCGGGGCGCCACCGTGCTGACCCGGGTCGCCGTGGGCGTCCCGGTGCTGGGCGTCGGAGTGCTGCTGCTGGCCGAGCGCGAGGCCCGGCGCTACGGCGGCGTCCTGCTGGTGGCCGGCGGCCTGTGGCTGCTGCCCTCGGCCGCGGCCGGTCTGCTGGGCCTGGCCGACCTGGGCACCACGGGCGCCGTGCTGTCCCTGCTGCTCGCCGCCGCCAAGATGGCCTGCCGCCCGCTGACCGTGCTGCTGCTGCCGCTGTGGCTGTTCCCGCGGGGCGGGCGCCGGCGGTGGCAGTGGTGGGTGATCAGCCTGGGCGCGTCCGGCTACTGGCTGGGGTACTCGGGGCTGTGGCTGATCAGCGAGCCCCGGGTGGGCTCCGTGCTCAACCCGGCGTTCGCCACCGCGGGCGGCCAGTGGGCCTTCGACCACCTCGACACCTACGCCGAAGCCGAGCCCTGGGTGCTGCGCAGCGTCGCGGCGGCCGTGACCGCCGCCCTGTGCTGCCGCGCCGCCCTCTCGCGCGGCGCCGAGCGGCGCGACTGGGCGCTGCTGGCCGCCGCCTATCCCGCCTGTGTCTCGCTCCTCCTGTCCCAGTGGGGCGAGGGCGTGCCCACCATCGTGGCCCGCACCGTCGGCAGCGCCGTATGGGCCGCCGCGATCTGCCTCGGCGTCGCCCGCACCGGCATATGGCGGCTGGACCGCTCCACCAGCCACCGCCTCGCCCGCGCCTTCGTGCTCACCTCACTGGCGGCCGTGGTGGTCTGCGCGGTCGTCGCCGTCCAGGCCGGACTCCCCTCCGTACGGAGCGGGGCCACCACCGTCACCGCCGGGTGCGCCCTGGTGCTGGGCTGGGGGCTGCGGCCCAGCGCCCGCTGGCTCACCCTCTGCGTCGAGCGCGCCTTCTACGGTCCCCGGCACCGCCCGCACGAAGCCGTGAGCGCCCTCGCCGTAAGGCTGCAACAGGCCCCGCACCCCGGCGAGGTGCCCCAGCAGATCTGCCGCAGCGCCGTGGAGGACCTCGGCGTCTCGGGTGCCGCCGTCAGCGTCGACACCCGCGCCGGGCCCCGGCGGCTGGCCTCCGAGGGTGCCCCGCTGACCGGCCCGGTCCAGACGTTCGTGCTGCGCCACCACGGCCGCACCGTCGGCCGACTGGAGGTCTCCCGCGACGGCTCCGGCACCCCGGCGGAACGCGACAGCGGACTGCTCTCCCTCCTCGCCGACCAGGCCGCACCCGCACTCGCCGCGCTGCGCCTGGCCGAGGAGGCTCAAGCCGCCCGGGAACGGCTGGTGCTCGCCCGCGAAGAGGAGCGCCGTCGGCTGCGCCGGGAGATCCACGACGGACTCGGCCCCCAACTGGCCGCCGTAAGGCTGCGCCTGGACATCGCGCAGACCTCCTGTCCGCCCGGTCACCCCGCCACCCCGCAGCTGTGCGAGGCCGCCGAGACGCTCGCCGAGGCCCTGGTCGAGGTGCGGCGGATCACCGCGGGCCTGGCGCCTGCCGCGCTGGCCGAGCGCGGACTGGCCGGTGCGGTCCGGGACCTGGCACACCGCCTGGGCGTCGCCGGGCTACGGGTCAGCGTCGCCAGCCGCCCCGCGGCACTGCCTCCGCTGTCGCCCGGCGTCGAGACGGCCGCGTACCGGATCGCGGCGGAGTCGCTGACCAACGCTGTACGACACGCCAGGGCGCGCCAGGTGAGCGTCGAGCTGACCGCGGGCCCGGACACCCTTGAGGTCAAGGTCGCCGACGACGGGAGCGGACTGCGCGAGACCGCGGTGCCCGGGGTCGGCCTCGCGTCGGTCACCGAACGGGCCGAGGAGATCGGCGGCTCCTGCTCGGTGACCGGATCGGCGACCGGCACGGTGGTCCACGCGGTACTGCCGCTCGCCGGACCGGGCGAACACGGGAACCCCGAGGAGCACCGGAAGCCCACGGGGCACGAGGCGTGCCGGGCGCTGCTCAAGACAGGCAGACCGATGAGCCGGGCGCCTTAGGGCGGCATGGAGCCTCCGGGTGCTGGGGTTTTCTGGCCGGGGGCACCTCCCAGCGGTAGCTGGGGGCGAGCCGAATGGGCGCGCCGCTGTCGAAAGGGAGAGCGCGCGCAGGGAGCGAGGGCTGCGATCGATATGCGGCTCCGCCGCGTGGGCGACCGAGCACGGTCGACCTCGACAGGGGGCACCTCCCAGCGGTAGCTGGGGGAGGCTGAGGCGCCCCGGAGGCGAACCGAGCCTCACAAAAGAAGGAGTCATAGCGTGCCGCAGTGGCGGGTGCTGCTGGTGGACGATCATCCCCTCTTCCGTGAGGGTCTGGCCGCCGCCGTCAATCTCGATGACGCGTTCGCCGTCGTCGGGCAGGCGGCCTGCGCGGACGGGGCGATAACCGAGGCCGTGCGCACCGCTCCGGATCTGGTGGTGATGGATCTCGGGCTGCCGGGCCGGTCCGGTCTGGAGGCGACGCGGCGGATCTTGTGCGATCACCCTGAGATCCGGGTGCTGGTCATGACGATGTCCGAGGACGACGACAGCCTGCTGGCCGCCGTGCGCGCGGGGGCCCGCGGCTATCTGCTCAAGGGCGCGGGCCGGGACGAGATCCTGCGGGCGCTGCACACCGTGGCGCGCGGCGGCGCGGTCTTCAGCCCACGGATGGCCGAGCGGCTCGGCGCGCTGGTCGGCGCCTCCGGTTCGGCGTCCGCCAAGGAGGCGTTCCCGACTCTGACGGCCCGGGAGCGGGAGGTGCTGGACCTGCTCGCGGCCGGTCTCGGCTACCGTCAGATCGCCCAGCGGCTGGTGGTCACCGACAAGACGGTGCGCAATCACGTCGGCTCGATCTTCGCCAAGCTCCAAGTGCGCGACCGCGCCCAGGCGATCGTGCGTGCCCGGCAGGCCGGGCTGGGAGGCGAATGACTCGCTCCCCCTCGTGGCTGATACTGGGGGCGTTATGGAATACCTCATCCTTGCCGTAGTCATCGCTGTGGTCGCGGTCGCCGCGATCAGCGGGCTCGTGATCAGCGGCCGCAAGAAGAAGCGGCTGCCCCCGCCCCCGCCCAGCAGCCCCACCGTCACCGCGCCGCCCGCCGAACCGCACGTCGGCGAGGAGGCCGAAACCCCGCGTGAGGAACCACGCAGAACCATCGAGGAGGTGGACCTTCCGGGGACCGAGGCCCCGGCCGCGGAGGCACCCGCCGCCGCCCCGCCCGAGGTCCCGCCGATCGAGGTCCCGGAGCCGACCGCCGGCCGGCTGATCCGGCTGCGCGCCCGGCTGTCCCGCTCCCAGACCACTTTGGGCAAGGGGCTGCTGACGCTGCTGTCCCGGGAGCACCTCGACGACGACACCTGGGAGGAGATCGAGGACACGCTGCTGACCGCGGACGTCGGTGTGGCGCCGACCGAGGAGCTGGTCGAGCGGCTGCGCGAGCGCGTCAAGGTGCTCGGCACACGTAGCCCCGACGAGCTGCGCGGTCTGCTGCGTGAGGAGCTGCTGCGCCTCATCGGCACCGAGGCCGACCGTTCGGTGCACACCGAGAGCGGTGTGGGCGCGAACGGCGAGGAGAAGCCGGGCGTCGTCATGGTCGTCGGCGTCAATGGCACCGGTAAGACCACCACGACCGGCAAGCTGGCCCGGGTGCTCGTCGCGGACGGCAAGTCCGTGGTGCTCGGCGCGGCCGACACCTTCCGCGCCGCCGCCGCCGATCAGCTGCAGACCTGGGGCGAGCGGGTCGGCGCCCGTACGGTCCGGGGGCCGGAGGCCGGCGACCCGGCGTCGGTCGCCTTCGACGCGGTGAAGGAGGGCATCGCGGAGAGCGCGGATGTCGTCCTGATCGACACCGCCGGGCGGCTGCACACCAAGACCGGTCTGATGGACGAGCTGGGCAAGGTCAAGCGGGTCGTGGAGAAGCACGGCGCGGTGGACGAGGTGCTGCTCGTCCTCGACGCCACGACCGGGCAGAACGGCCTGGTGCAGGCGCGGGTGTTCGCGGAGGTCGTGGACATCACCGGCATCGTGCTGACCAAGCTGGACGGCACCGCCAAGGGCGGCATCGTCGTCGCGGTCCAGCGTGAGCTGAAGGTCCCGGTCAAGCTGGTGGGGCTGGGTGAGGGCGCGGATGATCTCGCGCCGTTCGAGCCGGAGGCGTTCGTCGACGCGCTGATCGGCGGCTGAGGCCGTGGTGGGGGGATCACCCGTATCGCGCCGGACGGGCCGGGGTTGACTCCCGGCCCGTCCGGCGTTCGTGTCCGGCTTTCACGGCGTCCGCGTACGGGGCGCTCGCGTAAGACTCGCGTAAGAGGGGAGCCTGAGGGTGCTCGCGTAAGAGGGAGCTGCCTCAGGCCCCGGCCCGGCGGCTCAGATAGGCGAGGGTGCCAAGGACCAGCCGGGCGTGCGGCGGGCGGCCCGCGGTGTCGAGGGTCGGCGGGCGCAGCCAGCGGACCGGTCCGAGGCCGCCGAGGTCCGAGGGCGGGGCGGTGATGTGGTCGCCCGGGCCCAGACAGCGCAGATCGAGGTCGGCGTCGTCCCAGCCCATGCGGTACAGCAGCTCGGGGAGTTCGGCGGCGGCGCCGGGGGCGACGAGGAACTGGGCGCGCCCGTGCGGGGTGACGGCCACCGGGCCGAGGGGCAGCCCCATCCGCTCCAGCCGGACCAGCGCGTGTCCGCCCGCGTACTCCGCGACCTCCAGGACGTCGAACGAGCGGCCCACGGGCAGCAGCACGGCCGCCCCCGGGACCTGCTCCCACGCGGCCGCGGCGGCGTCCAGCGTGGCGCCCGCCGGGACGCCGGGGGCGAAGGCGAGCGGATGCGCGCCGGGGGAGGGACAGCCGTGGTCACCGCATGAACATTCGTTTCTGCCGCCCCCCGAGCTCCGTGCCGCCCGCGCGCCCGGTACCACGTCCCAGCCCCACAGACCGGTGTACTCCGCCACCGTCGTGGACTCGGACGTACGGCCGCGGCGTCGTGAGCCGGACCGCATGTCCCGGTTGCCGCCGATCGTGAAGCCCATGCCCCCTCCAACGGGTCCCGCTCTGGATGGTTACGAGCCGGAACGTCGCGATGACGCTCCGTCGTCGATGAGGCGCGGCAGAGTGCGCTCCGATGTGACGGAGGTGGTGAGGCGCGACCCGTGCGCCCCCGCCTGCACCCCTTCACCTGTTTCCCGTCGCCCCGGTGTCAAGTGAATCGTGCGAACCGGTAACCGGGTTCATTCGAAGGGGTGGCGAATGGTGGCGTTTTCGGGAACCGCCTCGCCGGGGGCGTGATCGTAGGATTACTTTCAGTGCACAGTCCCTGGATGTGGTGCTCGCTCGAACGCGAGCTGACGACGGGCGGAGTACGGATCGGTACATGCCCCTGGCATGAGGCGGTTCCCTGTCGGGACGGTTGATACGTCGCATCCCGGGGACAACTGACCGTGACAGAAGGCATTCTGGTGGCGGTTCGGGAAGATTCGTGGGATGGGGGCGTTCCGGGTGGGTGACGGCGGCGGCGGTGCTGGGAAGCGCCCCAATGCGCAATTGCAGTCGTGGTTCGTGCGCAGCGGCTGGTCAAAGGGGGAGCTGGCGCGCCAAGTCAACCGCAGAGCGCGGCAGTTAGGCGCCCACCACATCAGCACGGACACCTCGCGGGTGCGCCGCTGGCTGGACGGCGAGCAGCCCCGGGAGCCGATTCCGCAGATTCTCTCCGAGCTGTTCTCCGAGCGCTTCGGCTGTGTGGTCGGCATGGAGGACCTCGGGCTGCGCGCCGTCCACCGGTCACCGTCCGTGTCCGGTGTGGATCTTCCCTGGGCCGGGCCCGAAACGGTCGCGCTGATCGGCGAGTTCTCCCGCAGCGACCTGATGCTCGCCCGCCGCGGCTTCCTCGGCACCTCGCTCTCGCTGTCCGCGGGCCCCGCCCTCATCGAGCCGATGCAGCGCTGGCTGGTGCCCTCCACGGGCGGACAGCTTGGCGGCGCCAAGGCGGCGGACGCCGGGCGCGCGCGCCGGGTCTCCCGGCTCTCCGAGCCGGAGCTGGAGCTGCTGGAGTCCACCATCGTGATGTTCCGCGCCTGGGACGCCCAGTGCGGCGGGGGGCTGCGCCGCAAGGCGGTGGTCGGCCAGCTGCACGAGGTCACCGACCTGCTCCAGGAGCCGCATCCGGAGGCCGTCTCCCGGCGGCTGTTCAAGGTCGCGGGCGAGCTCGCCCAGCTGGCCGGGTGGATGAGCTATGACATCGGGCTCCAGCCCACCGCGCAGAAATACTTCGTGCTCGCCCTGCACGCCGCCAAGGAGTCCGGGGACCGCCCCCTCGGCTCGTACATCCTCTCCGGCATGAGCCGCCAGATGATCCACGTCGGCCGGCCCGACGACGCGCTGGAGCTGATCCACCTCGCGCAGTACGGCAGCCGGGAGAACGCCACCCCGCGCACCCAGGCCATGCTGTATGCGATGGAGGCCCGCGCCTACGCCAATATGGGCCAGCCCAGCAAATGCCACCGCGCGGTGAAGATGGCCGAGGACACCTTCGCCGACTGCGCCAAGGGCGACGGCGACCCCGACTGGATCCGCTTCTTCTCCGAGGCCGAGCTCAACGCGGAGAACGCCCACTCCTACCGCGATCTCGCCTATGTCGCCGGCCGCAGCCCCACCTACGCCAAGATGGCCGACCCGGTGATGCGCCAGGCCGTGAAGCTCTTCGGCCAGGAGACGGAGAACGACGCGGGCCCCCAGCGTTCGTATGCGCTCAACCTGATCGGCATGGCCACCGTCCATCTCCTCCAGAGGGAGCCGGAGCAGGCCGCCGGGGTCGCCCGCCTGGCGCTGCCGCTCGCCAAGCGGGTGCGCTCGGAGCGGGTTAACAACCGGCTGCGCAAGACCGTGGACACGGCGGTGCGCCAGTTCGGCGACGTGCCGGAGATCGCCGATCTCGGCGAGCGGCTGGCCACCCTCATGCCCGACACGCCGGGAGCTGCGGGGCCCGGCCAGGCCGTCTGAGCGGTCCCGGCGGTGGTTGCGACACGGTAACGGAGGGCTCCGCCCTGACAGCCGCGGTTCATCGGCACGTAACACTCCCGCGGCCTTCGTCACTGCGGTGAAACATCGGGCGGCATCGGCTGAAACGGTGCTGCGCCAACCTCGAGGCGAATACCGGCCCCCCGATGTCCTGCCCGCACGGGCCGTCGTTTCGAGGAGACGTCCACATTGAATGGCGCAAATACCGCGTTCGTATTGATCAGCGCCGCGCTCGTGATGCTGATGACCCCTGGCCTGGCCTTCTTCTACGGCGGCATGGTGCGGGTGAAGAGCGCCCTGAACATGCTGATGATGTCCTTCATCTCGCTCGGCGTCGTTTCGCTGCTGTGGGTGCTGTTCGGCTACTCGCTCACCTTCGGCGATGACATCGGCGGCGGGCTGCTGGGCAATCTCGACCACATCGGCTTCAAGGGCATCGAGCCGACCTCGCTATGGGGCGAGAAGCCCGACGCGATCCCGGTCCTGGCCTTCGCGCTCTTCCAGCTGATGTTCGCGGTGATCACCCCCGCGCTGATCAGCGGAGCCGTCGCCGACCGCGTCAAGTTCGGTGCCTGGGCCCTGTTCATCACCCTGTGGACCACGGTCGTCTACTTCCCGGTAGCCCACTGGGTCTGGCAGGCCGACGGCTGGCTGTTCAAGAAGGAGGTCATCGACTTCGCGGGCGGCACGGCGGTCCACATCAACGCGGGCGCCGCGGGCCTGGCCGTGGCCCTGGTGCTCGGCAAGCGCATCGGCTTCAAGAAGGACCCGATGCGCCCGCACAACCTGCCGCTGGTGATGCTCGGCTCCGGTCTGCTGTGGTTCGGCTGGTTCGGCTTCAACGCCGGCTCCGCCCTCGCGGCCAACGAGACCGCCGCCAACATGGCCTTCAACACCCAGGTCGCCACCGGTGTCGCGATGCTCGGCTGGCTCGCCTACGAGCGCATCCGGCACGGCGCGTTCACCACGCTGGGCGCCGCCTCCGGCGCGGTCGCGGGCCTGGTCGCCATCACCCCCTCGGGTGCGGCGGTGAACGCCTGGGGCGCCATCGTGATCGGCCTGGTGGCCGGTGTCGTCTGCTCCTGGGCCGTCAGCCTCAAGTACAAGCTCGGCTACGACGACTCGCTCGACGTGGTCGGGGTGCACCTGGTCGGCGGTGTCATCGGCACCCTCCTGGTCGGCGTCCTGGCCACCGACGGCGTCGGCGGCGCGGCCCAGCTCGGCAAGCAGGCGCTCGGCGCCTTCACGGTGCTGCTCTACTCCTTCGTCGTCTCCTGGATCCTCGCCAAGCTCATCGACGTGACCATCGGCTTCCGGGCCAGTGAGGACGAGGAGCTCGGCGGCATCGACCAGGCGTTCCACGCCGAGACCGCCTATGACTTCAGCGCGGTGGGCGGGTCCGCCCGTAGTACGGTGCCCGCCGCGACCGGCGCGTCCGCGCCGCAGAAGCCGCACAACAAGAAGGTGGACGCGTGAAGCTCATCACCGCAGTCGTGAAGCCGCACCGGCTCGACGAGATCAAGGAAGCGCTGCAGGCGTTCGGCGTCCAGGGCCTGACCGTCACCGAGGCCAGCGGCTACGGCCGTCAGCGCGGCCACACCGAGGTCTACCGGGGCGCGGAGTACACCGTCGATCTGGTGCCGAAGGTGCGCATAGAGGTGCTGGTCGAGGACGAGGACGCAGACGACCTCGTCGACGTCGTGGTCAAGGCCGCCCGCACCGGAAAGATCGGGGACGGCAAGGTCTGGAGCGTCCCCGTCGAGACCGCCGTCCGGGTCCGTACCGGGGAGCGCGGCCCGGACGCCCTCTGAGGGCCGGGCCGGGACGCCCTCCGAGGGCCGCGGCCCGGGCGCCCTCCGAGGGCCCGGCACGAGCCGGACAACCAGTCGCACGCTGACAGGGAGCCGAGTTGACGGAAAGCCTCGAGACCACGACCGACACCACCGACTCGGGGCCCGGCGGCTACGCGGCGGCCCGGCTGCGACTCCTCCAGGAGGGGTCGCGGTCCGGGCCGCCGCGCCGTTCCGCCCTGGCCGAACTCACCGACCAGTGGCTCGCCGCGCTGCTCACCGGCGGGGCACAGACCGCCGGGATCGGCCAGGGCGTCGCCCTGGTGGCGGTCGGCGGCTACGGACGCGGCGAACTCTCCCCGCGCAGCGACCTGGATGTGCTGCTGCTGCACGACGGCTCCGCCGACCGCTCGGCCCTCGCCGCGCTCGCCGACCAGGTCTGGTACCCGGTCTGGGACATGGGCCTCGCCCTCGACCACTCGGTGCGCACCCCCGACGAGGCCCGCGCGACCGCCGCCGAGGAGCTGAAGGTCCAGCTCGGCCTGCTCGACGCCCGCCACATCGCGGGCGACCAGGCGCTCACCGCCGATCTGCGCACCACCGTCCTCGCCGACTGGCGCGCCCAGGCCCCGCGGCGGCTGCCCGAGCTCCACGCGCTGTGCCAGGAGCGCGCCGAGCGCCACGGTGAGCTGCAATTCCTGCTCGAACCCGATCTGAAGGAGGCCCGCGGCGGGCTCCGCGACGCCACCGCGCTGCGCGCCATCGCCGCCTCCTGGCTCGCCGACGCCCCCCGCGAGGGCCTCGACGACGCGCGGCGCCGGCTGCTGGACGCCCGCGACGCGCTCCATCTGTCCACCGGCCGCGCCGCCGACCGCCTCGCGCTCCAGGAACAGGACCAGGTCGCGGGCGCCCTCGGGCTGCTGGACGCCGACGCCCTGCTGCGCCAGATCTATGAATCCGCCCGGATCATCTCCTACGCGAGCGATGTCACCTGGCGCGAGGTCGAGCGGGTGCTGCGCGCCCGCTCGGCCGCCCGGCCCCGGCTGCGCGGACTGCTCGGTGGCCTCGGCGGGCGCCCGGGCGGCCGTGGGGGCGCCGGAGGCGGCGCGGACACGGGGGAGCGCAGCCCGCTCGCCGAGGGCGTCGTGGAACAGGACGGCGAGGTGGTGCTGGCCCGCACCGCGCGCCCCGACCGTGACCCCGTGCTCACCCTGCGGGCCGCCGCGGCCGCCGCCCAGGCCGGACTTCCGCTGTCGCCGCACGCCGTAAGACGGCTGTCCGCCGCCGCCCGGCCGCTGCCCGTGCCGTGGCCGCCCGAGGCCAGGGAGCAACTGATCACGCTGCTGGGCGCGGGCGAGTCCACCGTCGGCGTGTGGGAGGCACTGGAGGCCGAGGGGCTGATCACCCGGCTGCTGCCGGACTGGGAGCGGGTGCGCTGCCGTCCGCAGCGCAACGCCGTCCACCGCTGGACCGTGGACCGGCATCTGGTCGAGACCGCGGTCCGGGCCAGCGCGCTCAGCCGCCGGGTCGGCCGCCCCGATCTGCTGCTGGTCGCCGCGCTGCTGCACGACATCGGCAAGGGCTGGCCCGGCGACCACTCGGTGGCCGGGGAGACCATCGCCCGCGACGTCGCCGCCCGCATCGGCTTCGACCGGGCGGACGTCGCGGTCCTCGCCACCCTCGTACGCCACCATCTGCTGCTCGTCGAGACCGCCACCCGGCGCGACCTGGACGACCCGGCCACGGTGCGCTCGGTCGCCGAGGCCGTCGGCGGCGCCACCACTTTGGAACTGCTGCACGCCCTCACCGAGGCCGACGCGCTCGCCACCGGCCCCGCGGCCTGGAGCGCCTGGCGCGGCTCCCTCGTCGCCGACCTGGTCAAACGGGTCTCGGCGGTGCTCGCGGGCGAACCCGCCGACGACTGGTCCACCCCGCAGCAGACGACGGCCGAACAGGAACGCCTCGCGATCGAGGCATGGCGCACCGGCGGACCGGTGCTGGCCCTGCACGCACGCTCCGAGGCGCTGGCACCGGGCGAGGCGGACGGCCGCCTAACGGGCACCGCCGAAGGGCCACCGGAGGAGGGGACCACAGGCCCCGAGCCAATCGGCGTGGAACTGCTCATCGCCGTCCCCGACCAGCCCGGCGTCCTTCCCACGGCGGCCGGCGTCCTGGCCCTGCACCGCCTTACGGTGCGTGCGGCGGACCTGCGCGCCCTCGAACTGCCGTCGGAGCTGGACGCGGCGGGCGCGGCGGCCGGGGTGTTGCTGCTGAGCTGGCGGGTCGCGGCCGAGTACGGTTCGCTGCCACAGGCCGCCCGACTGCGGAACGACCTGCTCCGCGCCCTGGACGGCTCGCTCGACATCGTCGCCCGCCTAGCCGAGCGCGAGGCCGCCTACCGCAAGTACCCACGCCGCCGCGGGGTGCACGCCCCACCACCACGGGTGACGGTCGCACCCGGCAGCTCCCAGCTCGCCACGGTGATCGAGGTCCGCGCCCAGGACGCCCCCGGTCTGCTGCACCGGATCGGCCGTGCCCTGGAGGACACCGGGGTCGCGGTGCGCAGCGCCCATGCCTCCACCCTCGGCGCCAACGCCGTGGATGCGTTTTATGTCACGGACAGCTCCGGCGCCCCCCTGAAGCCCATGCACGCGGCCGAGGTGGCCCAAAAGGTCGAGCGAGCGCTGACCAGCCCGTCCGACGCTTGAGCAGGGGACCCCCGGGCGGCTGTCCGCCGCCGCCCAGCCAAGGTGCCGCTTCCTGGCCTCTCCGGCGTTTTCCCAGCCTCTCCGACGCTTGAGGAGCGGGTCCGGGACGGAGAGGTGCCACTTCCCAGCCCGTCCGACGCTTGAGGAGCGGGGTCCGGGGCGGAGCCCCCGGAACGGGGCCCGGGGCGCAGCCCCGGTTCGGGAAGGGGCGGGGTGGGGAAAGACACCCCGTCCGGGCGTCGCACGCCCGGGGGCAGACCGTTCCCGCGACGGGCGGATACCCTTGGAGGCCGACCACCGACCCGACATCCGACCGAAGGATTCGCGACCACCGTGTTCGATACCCTCTCCGATCGCCTCGCAGCGACTTTCAAGAACCTCCGGGGCAAGGGACGCCTCAGCGAGGCGGACATCGACGCCACGGCACGCGAGATCCGGATCGCCCTGCTCGAGGCCGACGTGGCGCTGCCCGTCGTCCGGTCGTTCATCAAGCAGGTCAAGGAGCGGAGCCTCGGGGCCGAGGTCTCCCAGGCGCTCAACCCCGCCCAGCAGGTCATCAAGATCGTCAACGAGGAGCTGATCGGCATCCTCGGCGGCGAGGCGCGGCGCCTCCGCTTCGCCAAGCAGCCGCCGACCGTGATCATGCTCGCCGGTCTGCAGGGTGCCGGTAAGACCACGCTCGCCGGAAAGCTCGGCCGCTGGCTGAAGGGCCAGGGCCACGCCCCGCTGCTCGTCGCCTGTGACCTCCAGCGCCCCAACGCCGTCAACCAGCTCTCGGTGGTCGCGGAGCGGGCCGGCGTCGCCGTCTTCGCCCCCGAGCCGGGCAACGGCGTCGGCGACCCGGTCAAGGTGGCGCAGGACTCGATCGAGTTCGCCCGGACCAAGCAGCACGACGTCGTGATCGTCGACACCGCGGGCCGCCTCGGCATCGACGAGGAGCTGATGCGGCAGGCCGCCGACATCCGCGACGCGGTGCGCCCGGACGAGGTCCTCTTCGTCGTCGACGCGATGATCGGCCAGGACGCGGTGAACACCGCGGAGGCGTTCCGCGACGGCGTCGGCTTCGACGGTGTGGTGCTCTCCAAGCTGGACGGCGACGCGCGCGGCGGTGCCGCGCTGTCCATCGCGCATGTCACCGGCCGCCAGATCATGTTCGCCTCCAACGGCGAGAAGCTGGACGACTTCGACGCGTTCCACCCGGACCGCATGGCGTCCCGCATCCTCGGCATGGGCGACATGCTCAGCCTGATCGAGAAGGCCGAGCAGACCTTCAGCCAGCAAGAGGCCGAGAAGATGGCGGCCAAGCTGGCGAAGGGCCCCAAGGAGTTCACGCTCGACGACTTCCTGGCGCAGATGGAGCAGGTCCGCAAGATGGGCTCCATCTCCAAGCTGCTCGGCATGCTGCCGGGCATGGGCCAGATGAAGGACCAGATCAACAACCTGGACGAGCGGGAAGTGGACCGCACCGCGGCCATCATCAAGTCGATGACCCCGGGCGAGCGCCAGGACCCCACGATCATCAACGGCTCGCGCCGCGCCCGTATCGCCCGCGGTTCCGGCGTCGAGGTGAGCGCGGTCAAGAACCTGGTGGAGCGGTTCTTCGACGCGCGCAAGATGATGTCGAAGATGGCCCAGGGCGGCATGCCGGGGATGCCCGGGATGCCGGGTATGCCGGGCGTGGGTGGCGGAAAGCGCAAGGGCAAGCAGCAGAAGAAGGCCAAGGGGAAGCAGCGCAGCGGAAATCCGTTGAAGCGCGCTCAGCAGGAGCAGGAAGCCGCGGCGCGCCGCGAGCAGGGCGGCGCGTTCGGGCTGCCCAGTGGCGAACAGGACGGACAGAACTTCGAACTCCCCGACGAGTTCAAGAAGTTCATGGGCTGAGCCGCCCGGCGCCCCCCGGGGCGTCCTCGTACGAACGAACCGTAAGGCCCCTGCGCGCATGGCGGATTCCAGGGGCCTTACGTGACGGCCCCGTTCAGAGGCGGCAGATCAGATAGCGGAAGACGTTCGGCATCCACACCGTGCCGTCCGCGCGCTGATGCGGATGGAGCGCCTCGGCGATCTCCTTGCGGATCTGGATGGGATCCGTGACCCGCTCCGCCGCGTCGAACAGCCCCGTCGACAGCAGGCCGCGCACCGCGCTGTCCATGTCGGCGTAGCCGAACGGGCAGGCCACCCGGCCCGATCCGTCGGGCCGCAGCCCGGCCGACGCGGTCAGTTCCTCCAGGTCGTCGCGGCCGCGCGGCCACCAGCGCGCGGCAGGGGGCGCCTCAGCCTCCCGGTGGTGGCCGGGGGAGCCCATCGGATCGGCGAGCCGGGCGCCCACCCGCAGTACCCCGGAGGTGGCGCAGCGCTCCGGCGGCCCCCATCCGGCGAGCACCACGGCCCCGCCGCGCTCGGTGTGCGCCGTGGCGGCCGCGAGGGCGGACGCCGCGACGGACACCTCCGCCCCGGGGCTTATCCCGCCCAGGGCCGACAGCGGCTCGAAGGCGGTCACCACCGTGAAGGCCGACTCCGCCGCGGCCTCCCGTACGCAGGGGCTCTCCGGGCCGCCGAGGCCCAGCCGGGCGGGCAGTGCCGGGCCGCCCGGCGCGCCCACGGCCGTCAGCCGCTGGCGGGCGAGGTCCAGGCGCCGCTCGTCCGTGTCCACCCCGCAGACCGTGGCGCCGCGCGCGGCCGCCATGAGGAGGGCGAGCCCGGAGCCGCAGCCCAGGCCCAGCAGCCGGGTCCCGGCGCCGACGTCCAGCCGTTCGTACACGGCCTCGTACAGCGGGACCAGCATCCGCTCCTGGATCTCCGCCCAGTCGCGGGTGCGAGCGTGGGCGTCCGTCGTCCGCGACGAGGAGGGGTGCGGGCGGTGCCGCTGTACGAGCGTAGATGTCATCGAAAGGGCCCCAATCAGCGAAGAGCAGTGCCGTCGTCAGATTCGGTGTCACATCCGCCGTTGTGCGTTGTGACGTCCCACCCCCAAATGCCAGGGAACTCCGCATCCGTCCCCGCGTCCAGAGGTTTCACGGCCGTGCTTGCGTGCCCCCTTTGTGCGCCCCCGTACACCTGTGCGTACCCCTCGCTCCCCGAACCGCCCCCTGACCTCCGCCGGGCTGGTGGCCGGTGTTGGGCGATGGCCGGCAATGATCGGCTCGTTTTGCTTGATTCACGGTTCGGTACCTCACCACCGTACGATCGGCGCCATGGCCAAGACTCCCGTGCTCACCCCGCGGGCGGAGGACTTCCCCCGCTGGTACCAGGATGTGATCAACAAGGCCGAGCTGGCCGACAACGGCCCGGTGCGCGGCACCATGGTGATCCGACCGTACGGGTACGGGCTGTGGGAGCGGATGCAGCAGGACATGGACGCCCGCATCAAGGCGGTGGGCGTCCAGAACGCGTACTTCCCGCTCTTCATCCCGCAGTCGTATCTGGCCAAGGAAGCCGATCACGTCGAGGGGTTCGCGCCGGAGCTCGCGGTCGTCACCCATGGCGGCGGTAAGGAGCTCGAGGAGCCGGTCGTCGTCCGGCCCACCTCCGAGACGATCGTCAACGAGTACTTCTCCAAGTGGGTGCAGAGCTACCGCGATCTGCCGCTGCTGATCAACCAGTGGGCCAATGTGGTGCGTTGGGAGCTGCGGCCGCGGCTGTTCCTGCGGACGACCGAGTTCCTGTGGCAGGAGGGGCACACCGCGCACGCGTCGTACGAGGACGCCAGGGACTTCGCCGCCCGGATCCACCGCGAGGTCTACGCCCGGTTCATGGAGGACGTCCTGGCGATGGACGTGGTCCTGGGCCGCAAGACCGCCCGGGAACGGTTCGCCGGCGCCCTCAACACCCTCACCCTCGAAGGGATGATGGGCGACGGCAAGGCGCTGCAGCTTGGCACCAGCCATGAGCTCGGCCAGAACTTCGCCCGGGCCTTCCACACCAGCTATCTGTCCAAGGACGGCGAGCAGGAGCTGGTCTGGCAGACCTCCTGGGGCAGCACGACCCGGATGGTCGGCGCGCTGGTGATGATGCACGGCGACGACAACGGCCTGCGGATTCCGCCGAGGCTGGCCTCGATCCAGGTCGTGGTGCTGGCGATCAAGGGCGACGACGCGGTGCTCGCCAAGGTCCGCGAGATCGGCGAGCTGCTCTCCGCGGCGGGCGTGCGGGTCCACGTCGACGACCGTACGGACACCCCCTTCGGCCGGCGCGCGGTCGACTGGGAACTCAAGGGCGTGCCGGTCCGGGTCGAGGTCGGCCCGCGCGACCTGGAGGGCGGCACCGCGATGGTGGCCCGGCGGATCCCCGGCGGCAAGGAGCCGGTGCGCGCCGAACTGCTGCCGGAGCTGCTGCCCAAGGTCCTGGAGGAGGACCAGGCGCTGCTGCTGCGGCAGGCCCGTGAGCGCCGTAAGGCGCGCACCACGGAGGTGGCGACCATGGAGGAGGCCGCCGAGGCCGCGGCGGCGGGTGGCTGGGCCCGTATCCGGTGGGCGGACCTGGGGCCGGAGGGCGAGGCGGCGCTCGCCGAGCGATCCGTGTCCGTCCGGTGTCTGGTCACCGAGGACGGGGCGGTGCCGGACGCCGACGACGCTCCCGGTAACGTCGCAATCGTCGCGAGGGCCTACTGAGGCGGTACGTACCGGCTTGATGCACGGTGCGTGGCTCATCCACACATTTACGCACCCGCCCCTCGTCGTCGTACATCACCGTGAACTGACTGGTACGTGCAAATTATTTGGGATGCCCCGGAATCGGAACACCGGACCGGTCCTGCTCGTTAGCACGACGTGAGCACGACACCACCTGTTCTCGCCGCAGAGCTGGCGCAGGCGTGGGCCGACATTCAACGGCACCACTCCGAGCTGCCAGATCTCGCCGCGCCCGAATCGCTGATCGGAGAGTCGTCGTCCGCATGTGGCGCCGAGCTCTCCTTCGAACGGCTGCTGCATGAGGCAGTCCATGGGATCGCCGCCGCCCGCGGTGTCCGTGACACCTCACGCGCCGGCCGCTACCACAACCGCCGGTTCCTGGCGATCGCCGAGGAGCTGGGGCTCGACCACCCCGAGGAGCCGCATCCCAGCAGCGGCTTCTCGCTGGTCACCCTCAGCCCCGAGGCGAGAAAGCGGTACCGGACCACGATCGACCGCCTCCAGCGCGCGCTGAAGGCGCACACCGTGGCGACCACCGCCGAGACCTCCCGCACCTTCCGCGGGCCCGCCGCGCGTCACGGCTCGTCCGGTGGCGGGGTCCGGGTCAAGGCGGTGTGCGACTGCGGGCGCAATGTCCGGGTCGTCCCGTCGGTGCTGGCCCAGGCGCCGATCATGTGCGGTGGATGCGGTAAGCCCTTCCGCATTCCGGAGGCGGTGGCCGCGGTCGGCTGACCTGTCCCGGTGTGGCAGAATGGTCTGCTGTACTCGACAGTCGACCAGGACCCCTCTCTCCTCCGGCTGACGCGTCCATCGGGCACTCGGGTACCGCAACCCCACGCGGCACGTCGCAGTGCTCAACCACGTCAAGACCAGGAGACACCACTTCCGTGGCAGTCAAGATCAAGCTGAAGCGTCTGGGCAAGATCCGTTCGCCTCACTACCGCATCGTCGTCGCCGACTCCCGCACCCGCCGTGACGGCCGGGCGATCGAGGAGATCGGCCTGTACCACCCGGTGCAGAACCCGTCGCGCATCGAGGTCGACTCGGAGCGTGTGCAGCACTGGCTGAAGGTCGGCGCGCAGCCGACCGAGCCCGTGCTGGCCATCCTGAAGGTCACCGGCGACTGGCAGCAGTTCAAGGGTCTGCCCGCCCCGGCTCCGATGAAGGTCGCCGAGCCGAAGGCCGACAAGCGCGCCCTGTTCGAGGCGGCCGCCAAGGACGCCGGAGACGAGCCGAAGGGTGAGGCGATCACCCAGAAGGCGAAGAAGGCCGAGAAGAAGTCGGACGAGGCGGCTGACTCCGCTGAGTCCACCGCGTCGACTGAGGCCTGAGGATGCTCGAGGAAGCCCTCGAGCACCTGGTGAAGGGCATCGTCGACAACCCCGACGACGTGCAGGTGGCCTCGCGCACCCTGCGGCGTGGGCGTGTGCTGGAGGTCCGGGTGCACCCCGATGACCTCGGCAAGGTGATCGGCCGCAACGGCCGCACCGCACGCGCCCTGCGCACCGTCGTGGGCGCCATCGGCGGCCGCGGGATCCGCGTCGACCTCGTCGACGTCGATCAGGTCCGCTGAGGCGATCAAAAAGAGCACCGGCACGGGCCGGGGAGGGCTTTGGGCCGTCCCCGGCCCGTGTGTGTGAAGGGACATCGCATCGTGCAGTTGGTTGTCGCGCGGATCGGCCGTGCCCATGGCATCAAGGGCGAGGTCACCGTCGAGGTGCGGACGGACGAGCCGGAGCTGCGGCTCGGCCCGGGTGCCGTGCTGACCACCGAGCCCGCCTCGGCCGGGCCGCTGACCATCGAGTCCGGCCGGGTGCACAGCGGCCGGCTGCTGCTGCGCTTCGAGGGCGTACGCGACCGCAGCGCCGCGGAGGCGCTGCGCAACATCCTGCTGATCGCGGAGGTCGACCCCGAGGAACTCCCCGAGGATCCCGAGGAGTTCTACGACCATCAGCTGATCGACATCGATGTGGTCACCGTGGACGGCACCGAGGTCGGGAGGATCTCCGAGATCTCCCATCTGCCGTACCAGGACCTGCTGATCGTGAAGCGCCCCGACGGGGGTGAGGTGATGATCCCGTTCGTCTCCGAGTTCGTGCCGGAGATCGATCTGGAGGCGCAGCGCGCCGTGATCGACCCGCCGCCGGGCCTGCTCGACGAGGCCGAGGCGGAGATCGCGGGCAGCCGTAAGGACGAGACCGCGGGTGGCCGTAAGGACGAGACCGCCGACAGTCGTACGGGCGAGACCGACGGCAGCCGTAAGGGCGACACCGCGAGCGGCCGTGAGGACGAGTCGTCATGAGGCTCGACGTCGTCACGATCTTCCCCGAGTACCTGGAGCCGCTGAACGTCTCGCTGGTCGGCAAGGCACGCGCCCGCGGCCAACTCGACGTGCGGGTCCACGATCTGCGCGGCTGGACGCACGACCGGCACAACACGGTCGACGACACCCCGTACGGCGGCGGCCCCGGCATGGTCATGAAACCCGAGCCCTGGGGTGAGGCGCTTGACTCGATCATGGAGTCGGGCGAGGCGGAGGGGCTGGTCAAGCCCACGCTGATCGTGCCGACCCCGAGCGGCCGTCCGTTCACCCAGGCCCTCGCCGTCGAGCTCGCCGAGTGCCCCTGGCTGGTCTTCACGCCCGCCCGCTACGAAGGCATCGACCGTCGGGTGATCGAGGAGTACGGCGAGCGGCTCGAGGTCCACGAGGTCTCGATCGGCGATTACGTGCTGGCCGGCGGCGAGGCCGCGGTGCTGGTGATCACCGAGGCGGTGGCCCGGCTGCTGCCGGGCGTGCTGGGCAACGCCGAATCGCATCGCGACGACTCCTTCGCCCCCGGCGCGATGGCCGACCTCCTGGAGGGGCCCGTCTACACCAAGCCCCCCGAGTGGCGCGGCCGCTCCATCCCGGAGGTGCTGATCAGCGGCCACCACGGCAGGGTCGGCCGCTGGCGCCGGGACGAGGCGTTCCGCCGTACCAGCGAGAACCGCCCCGATCTGATCGAGCGCTGCGACCCGGCGACGCTCGACAAGCACGACCGCGCGCTCCTGGCCGAGCTGGGCTGGGAGGAGCTGCCCGGGACCGGCGGGGCCCGATTTGGGCGGCCGGACCGCGCCGTGGAAGAATAGGCCGCTGCCGTACGTCCGGGTGTGCGCCCCTGCCACAGGGGGACCGACGCCCACCCGATGAGGGCGGTACTCCGAATCATCATCCGATATGCCGCTGATGACCTGTGGCATCAGCGAGGAAAGCAGACGATCATGTCTCACCTGCTCGACACCGTCGACTCCGCGTCGCTGCGCAGCGACATCCCGACCTTCCGCCCCGGCGACACGGTCAACGTCCACGTCCGCGTCATCGAGGGCAACCGCTCCCGTGTCCAGCAGTTCAAGGGCGTCGTCATCCGCCGCCAGGGCTCCGGTGTCCGCGAGACCTTCACCGTCCGCAAGGTGAGCTTCAGCGTCGGCGTGGAGCGCACCTTCCCGGTGCACACCCCGATCGTCGAGAAGATCGAGGTCGTCACCCGCGGTGATGTGCGCCGGGCGAAGCTGTACTACCTGCGCGACCTCCGCGGCAAGGCCGCCAAGATCAAGGAGAAGCGCGACAACTGAGATCGCGGCGATTTTGCGCGACTACTGAGCTACCGCCGGATCATCCGGCCGGGCCGGATAGGCTCTGGCCCGATGAACACCGAAGGACAGCTCGCGGAGCGCGACCGCTCTCCGGGCTCCGAGAAGGAGCGCGAGGGGCGGTCGCGCTCTTCGCGTGCTCCGGCGCGGGCCGCGGAGCCCTCGTCCGCCGGGCGGCTGCCGCAATGGCTGACCGGCGGCGGGCGATGGCGGCGCGGGGCGCTGCTCGCGGCGGCCTGCGCCGCGCTCGTGCTGCTGGTGAGCGGCTTTGTGCTGCAGCCGTTCCTGATCCCCAGCGGTTCGATGGAGAACACCCTCCGTCCCGGGGACCGGGTACTGGTGAACAAGCTCGCCTACCGTTTCGGGGACGATCCGCGCCGCGGCGACGTTGTCGTGTTCGACGGAGCCGGTTCCTTCGGCGAGGAGGAGCCGTCCGGAAACCCGGTGACCGGTCTGCTGCGCAAGGCTGCCGTGGCGGTCGGGCTGGCCGAACCGGCCGAGTCCGACTACGTCAAGCGCGTGGTGGGCATCGGTGGTGACCGGGTCACCTGCTGCGACAAGCGGGGGAGGATCGAGGTGAACGGCCGGCCGGTGGACGAGCACTATCTGCACCCCGGGGACAGCCCCTCGCGGGTGCCCTTCGACATCGTCGTGCCCGAGGGGCGGCTGTGGGTCATGGGCGACCACCGCGACGCCTCCCGGGACTCACGCGACTATCTGGGCGCGCCGGGCGGGGGCACGGTCCCCGTCGACAAGGTGATCGGCCGCGCCGCATGGATCGCCTGGCCGTTCGGCCGCTGGGCCGGTGTGCCTCGTACGGACGCCTTCGCGGGCGTGCCCGCGGCGCCCGGCGCCATACCCTCCGATGCCCCCGGTGGTGCCCATGGGTAGCCGCGGGCGGCCTCGTGCCAAGGCGCGCCGGGTGGCGGGTCCGCCCGCCGGTGTGGACGCCGCCCGTGCGCCGGGCGAGCGCCGGGTGGGCGGGCGCGCGGAGCGGCGCAGGATCCAGCGCCGTATCAAGCGCAGGCGGCGCCGTTCGGCCGTCAAGGAGATACCGATCCTGGTGGGCGTGGCGCTGGTGATCGCGCTCGTCCTGAAGACCTTCCTGGTGCAGGCGTTCGTCATTCCGTCCGGTTCGATGGAGCAGACCATCCGGATCGGCGACCGGGTGCTGGTGGACAAGTTCACCCCGTGGTTCGGCTCGAAGCCGGAGCGCGGCGATGTGGTGGTGTTCAAGGACCCCGGGGGCTGGCTGGAGGACGAGCGCAAGCCCCCCAAGGACGACCCGCCGGTCATCAAGCAGGGCAAGGAGTTCCTGACCTTCATCGGCCTGCTGCCGTCCTCCGACGAGCAGGACCTGATCAAGCGGGTGGTCGCGGTGGGCGGCGACACGGTGGCGTGCTGCGATACGAACGGTAAGGTCACCGTCAACGGGACCCCGCTGAACGAGCCGTATCTGCATCCCGGGAACCCGCCGTCGCAGCGGCAGTTCAAGGTGACCGTCCCTCAGGGGCGGATGTTCGTCATGGGCGATCACCGGTCCAACTCGGCGGACTCCCGTGTCCATCTCGACGAGCCGTATCAGGGCACGGTCCCGGACAACATGGTGGTCGGCCGCGCTGTGGTGATCGCATGGCCGTTCGGGCATATGCGGCGGCTCGAGGAGCCGGACACCTACGCTTCCGTCAAGGACGCGCCGAATGGGGCGACACAGGCCCAGGGCGCGGCGCATAGGCTGTCCCCCATGGATCAGCAAGGAATGGTCCAGCTCCCGACCCCTGCGGAACTCCCGCTCGTTATGGGAGTGGTGATCCTGCGCCGTTCGTGGGGCAGGCGGCAGTCAGGCGTGAGGAGTGGATGTGGGGGATTTGGCGGTCGGCGCACGATCCGGTCACGAAGAGCCCGAGAGGCAGCCCGGGACGACGGGAGAGCACCCCACGGACGGGACGGACGAGGCGCCCGAAGCCGGTGCACCCACGGACAAGGCGGCTGGCCGCCCCAGGGCGTCCGACCCACACGGAGCCGATGGCGGGCAGGATCCCTCCGGCCCCCCGGACGGACCCGGCGCCACTGACCCGTCCGGGTCCGAGGACGGGGCACCGGCGGAGCCGGGCCCCGGGATGCCCGGCGGGCCCGGGAAGCTCGGGAAGCCGAAGAAGGTGCGCTCCTTCTGGAAGGAGCTGCCGATCCTGGTCATCATCGCGCTGGCTCTGGCGCTGCTGATCAAGACCTTCCTGGTGCAGGCGTTCTCCATCCCGTCCGACTCCATGCAGAACACCCTGCAGCGGGGCGACCGGGTGCTGGTGGACAAGCTCACCCCGTGGTTCGGCTCCGAGCCGGAGCGCGGCGAGGTGGTCGTCTTCCATGACCCGGGCGGCTGGCTCGGCGAGACGCAGACGAGTGACTCCGGCCCGGTCGCCGAGGGCATCCAGAAGGCGCTCAGCTTTATCGGGCTGATGCCTTCGGCGGAGGAGAAGGACCTGATCAAGCGGGTCATCGCGGTCGGCGGGGACACCGTCTCCTGCAAGCGCGGCGGCAAGGTCGTGGTCAACGGCAAGCCGCTGGACGAGCCGTACATCTTCCCCGGGAACACCCCCTGTGACGAGAAGCCGTTCGGCCCGATCAAGGTGCCCGAGGGCCGGATCTGGGTGATGGGCGACCACCGCCAGGACTCGCTGGACTCCCGCTACCACCAGAACCTGAACAACGGCACGGTCTCGGTGGACGATGTCGTCGGGCGCGCGTTCGTCGTCGCCTGGCCGATCGACCGCTGGTCCACCCTGCCGGTGCCGAGCACCTTCGACCAGCCGGGTCTGGGCGCGGCCGCCGCGATGGCCCCTTCGGCCGTGGGGCTCGCGGGTGCGCTGCCGATCGTGCTGTGGCGCCGCCGCAGGCTGATCGCCAAGGTCCGGGCCGAGGCCGAGGTCCGGCCGGATCGGCTGACCGCCGACTGCTGACGGAGCTCGTACCGCCGGGTAAGGTGCGGTCCCGTGTGCCCCAGGGCACACGGAACCTGATCTTCTACGTCTGTTGCGTACGGCGGGAGCACTGGAATGAGCGGAGCCCAAGGGGGCGGGGGCGGCACACCGCGGCGCACGCCGGGCAGCGTGCTGTCCGGGGTGGCGGTGGCCCTCGGGTGTGTGCTGTTCCTCGGAGGTTTCGTCTGGGGCGCGGTGCTCTACAAGCCGTACACCGTCCCGACCGACTCCATGGCGCCGACGATCGCCAAGGGCGCCCGGGTGCTGGCGCAGCGGGTCGACGGCGGCGAGGTGCGCCGCGGCGATGTGGTGGTCTTCCGCGACCAGGTGTGGGGCGATCTGCCCATGGTGAAGCGGGTCATCGGGGTCGGCGGCGACCGGATCGAGTGCTGTGACAAGCAGGGTCGGCTGCGGGTCAACGGCAAGGTCTTCGAGGAACCGTATCTGCGCTCGGGGGAGCAGGCGTCCTCGACGGTCTTCTCCACCACCGTGCCCAAGGACCGGCTGTTTCTGATGGGCGACCACCGCAGCGACTCCCTCGACTCACGGGTGCATCTCACCGACGAGGCGGGCGGCGCCGTGGAGCGGGGCGCGGTGGACGCCCGGGTGGACGCCACGGCCTGGCCGCTGGGGGCCTGGGGGACCGTGGGGCGGCCCGACGCCTTCAAGGCGCTGCCGGGCGGGATCTCGCAGCCGGGGCCGCTGGGGCCGATCCTGATCGCGGTCGTCACCGGCGCCGTGCTGATCCTGGCGGGAGCGGCCTACGGGCCCGTCGTCCGGCGCAGGGCGGGCGGCGGCGCACGGCGGGACCAGGCGGCGAAGGGAAAGGTGGCCGCGCGTGGCTGAGGGGGCCGGCGGAGCCGGGCCGACCGACGCGGACGAGCGGCGGCTGCGGAAGGTCGCACGGGTGGTGCTGCTGGATCCGCAGGACCGCATCCTGCTGCTGCACGGCTTCGAACCGGACGATCCCTCGTCGACGTGGTGGTTCACCCCGGGAGGCGGCCTGGAGGGCGAGGAGAGCCGGGAGCAGGCGGCGCTCAGGGAGCTCGCGGAGGAGACCGGGATCACCGATGTGCGCCTCGGCCCGCTGTTGTGGCAGCGGATCTGCTCCTTCCCATTCGCCGGGCGGCGCTGGGACCAGGACGAGTGGTACTACCTGTGTCGTACCCAACAGACCACGGCGCGGGCCGGCGGCGGGCTGACGGACCTGGAGCGGCGCAGTGTGGCCGGGCTGCGGTGGTGGACGGCCGATGAGCTGGCCACGGCCACCGAGCCGGTGTACCCGACACGGCTGGCGGAGCTGTTGCGTACGCTGCTCGTCGAGGGACCCCCGGGTGCACCGGTGATCCTGGAGACTGAGCGCGTCTGACGCACAATGGGGGGACGCACGGCTGAAGGGGAACATGCCATGAGCGCCGAGGACCTCGAGAAGTACGAGACCGAGATGGAGCTGAAGCTCTACCGGGAGTACCGCGATGTCGTCGGTCTGTTCAAATATGTGATCGAGACCGAACGCCGCTTCTATCTCACCAACGACTACGAGATGCAGGTGCACTCGGTCCAGGGTGAGGTCTTTTTCGAGGTGTCGATGGCCGACGCCTGGGTCTGGGACATGTACCGCCCGGCCCGTTTCGTGAAGCAGGTACGGGTTCTCACGTTCAAGGACGTGAATATCGAGGAGCTGAACAAGAGCGACCTCGACCTTCCGAGTGGCTGAGTTGTCCACAGCCGGGCGTCCGTCCACAGGAATTCTCCAAGATCCCTGAGCGGGGCGCGGGGGCGTCACAGTCGGTGCCGGAGGTGGTGCCGAATGAACGCCCGAGGAGCGCTGGGCCGCTACGGCGAGGATGTGGCGGTCCGCAGACTGGCGGAAGCCGGGATGACCGTCCTGGAGCGCAATTGGCGGTGCCGGGACGGCGAGATCGACATCGTCGCGCTCGATGCCGGTGCGCTGGTGGTGTGTGAGGTCAAGACGCGCCGCGAGGGTGGCTACGAGCATCCGATGGCGGCCGTCGGACCGGGCAAGACCGAGCGGCTGCGGCGGCTGGCGGAGTGCTGGCTGGAGCGGCACGGCGGCCCGCCGCCGGGCGGAGTGCGGATCGACGTGGTGGCGGTGGTGCTGCCCCGCCGGGGCGCGCCCGTGGTCGAGCATGTGCGAGGGGTGGCCTGATGGGGTTCGCCCGCACCTGCTCGGTGGCGCTGGTCGGAGTTGAGGGCGTCGTGGTCGAGGTCCAGGCCGATCTTGAGCCGGGATTGGCCGCCTTCACGCTCGTCGGGCTGCCCGACAAGAGCCTGGTGGAGAGCCGGGACCGGGTCCGCGCGGCCGTCGTCAATTCCGGCTGCGAATGGCCGCAGAAGAAGCTCACGGTCGGGCTCAGCCCGGCATCCGTCCCCAAGGGCGGCAGCGGCTTCGACCTGGCCGTGGCCTGTGCGGTGCTCGGCGCGGCCGAGCGTGTGGATCCGCGTGAGATCGCCGATCTGATGATGATCGGGGAGCTGGGCCTGGACGGCCGGGTCCGGCCGGTCCGCGGGGTGCTGCCCGCCGTGCTCGCCGCCTCCGAGGCGGGGTACCGCCAGGTCGTGGTTCCCGAGCAGACGGCGGCGGAGGCGGCCCTGGTGCCGGGCGTCTCGGTGCTGGGCGTGCGGAGCCTGCGCCAGTTGATCGCGGTGCTGACGGACGAGCCGGTGCCCGAGGAGGAGGAGACGCAGGAGCTGGGCCGCCCCGATCCGATGCTGGCGGGGCTCACCGTGCCCGGCGCCGGTATGGGCACCGGTGTCGCCGCCGCGCCCGGGACCGGCGCGGGGCGGCCCGATATGGCCGAGGTCGCCGGGCAGCGGGCCGCGCGCACCGCCCTGGAGGTCGCGGCCGCGGGTGGGCACCACCTCTTCCTCAGCGGGCCTCCGGGCGCCGGGAAGACCATGCTGGCCGAGCGGCTGCCGGGGCTGCTGCCGCCGCTCACCCAGCAGGAGGCCCTGGAAGTCACCGCGGTCCATTCGGTCGCCGGGGTCCTCCCGCCGGGCCAGCCGCTGGTGGAGAGCCCGCCGTACTGCGCCCCGCATCACTCGGCCACCATGGCCGCGCTCGTCGGCGGGGGAAACGGCCTGCCCAGACCCGGCGCGGTCTCGCTCGCCCACCGCGGAGTGCTCTTTCTGGACGAGGCTCCCGAGTTCAGCGGGAAGGCGCTGGACGCCCTGCGCCAGCCCCTGGAGTCGGGACATGTGGTGGTGGCCCGGTCCGGCGGGATGATGCGGATGCCGGCGCGTTTCCTGCTGATGCTGGCCGCCAACCCCTGCCCCTGCGGGCGCTATGGGCTGGTGGGCGATGTCTGCGAGTGCTCGCCCACCACGGTCCGCCGCTACCAGGCGAGGCTGTCGGGGCCGCTGCTGGACCGGGTGGACCTGCGTGTCCATGTCGAAGCGGTGAGCCGGGCCGAGCTCACCGGGGCGCGTGCCAGGGCGGAGGACAGCGCGTCCGTCGCGGCCCGGGTCCGGGAGGCACGGGAGCGGGCCGCCGCCCGCCTCCAGGACACCCCCTGGCGGCTGAACAGCGAGGTGCCGGGCCATGAGCTGCGCACCCGCTGGCAGCCGTTCCCCGGTGCGCTGCGCGAGGCCGAGCGCGATATGGAGCGCGGGCTGCTCACCGCGCGAGGGCTCGACCGGGTGCTGAGGGTCGCCTGGACCGTCGCCGACCTGGCCGGGCACGACCGGCCCGCGGCGCCGGACATCGCCCAGGCGCTTCAGTTACGCACCGGGGTCAGCCGCGGGGTGCCGGTCGCGGCGGGGGAGTGCTGATGTCCGCTCCTTCGGCGGGTGACCGCGGCGCCGCCGTCCCCGCCCTGTTCTCCGAGCCCTGGCAGGCGCAGGGCGCCCCGGATGAGGCGCGGAGAGCCCTGGACGAGGGAGGGCAGGGCGTCCCGGACGCGGGGCACGGCGTCTCGGGCGAAGAGCACGTGGCCGTGGACGCGGGGCACGGTGCCCCGGACGGGGCGCAGGGGCTCCCCGAGCGACGGGGTGTTCCGGACGAGGAGCGGCTGGCGCGGGCGGCGCTCACCCGACTCGTGGAGCCCGGGGACCAGACGGTGGGGCGCTGGCTGCGTCGCATGGGGCCGGTGGCGCTGTGGCGGGCGCTCACCGGGAAGGGCAAGCCCCCGCCCGGGGCGACCGGGGACCGGCTGGCCGGATGCGCGCTGCGGGCGGCCGGGCTGGACCCGGCCGCCGACCTCGCGCTGATCGACCGGCGCGGAGGGCGGTTCATCTGCCCCGGGGATCTGGACTGGCCCGGTCAGCTCGACGATCTCGGGGACGCTCGCCCGGTCGGGTTATGGGTGCGCGGCCCGGCCGGCTTGCGGATGTGGGCGCTGCGCTCGGTCGCTGTGGTGGGAGCGCGGGCCTGCAGTGACTACGGCGCGCATGTCGCGGCGACGCTCGGCGCCGGGCTGGCCGAGCGGGGATGGGTGGTCGTCTCCGGTGCGGCCCACGGCGTGGACGGCGCGGCTCACCGAGGGGCGCTCGCCGCGGGCGGGGCCACCATCGCGGTGCTCGCCTCCGGTGTGGACGTCCCCTATCCGCGAGGGCATACCGAGTTGATCGAGCGCATCGCGGAACAGGGCCTGGTACTGGCCGAGTTGCCGCCCGGTGCGCATCCGACGCGCCCCAGATTCGTGCTCCGCAACCGGGTCATCGCCGCGCTCACCCGAGGCACGGTCGTGGTCGAGGCCCAGTTCCGCAGCGGATCGCTGGTCACCGCGCGCCGGGCACAACAGCTCGGGCGGTCCACCATGGGGGTGCCGGGTCCGGTGACCAGCGGGCTGTCCGCCGGGGTGCATGAACTGCTGCGCGGTGAGGCGGTCCTGGTCACCGATGCCGCCGAAGTGGCCGAGCTCATCGGCGGCATCGGAGACCTCGCCCCGGAGCGGCGGGGTCCGCTGGTCGAGCGGGACCTGCTCGATCCCGTGACGGCACGGGTGCTGGAAGCGTTGTCGGCACGAGGCGGCAACGACTTGCGGAAGGTGGCCCGGGAATCCGGGACCGGCTGCGACGAGGCCCTGGGCCGGCTCCATGAACTGCTCGCCCTGGGCTTTGTCGAACGTCAGGGCGATCGATGGGAGTTGGTCCGTCCCGTGAGCCCGGGCGACGGCGCACGGCGAGGCGATCCCCCGAATCGGGGCAATCGGGTGAAAGGGTTGAGGCGATGACCGTATCCGCACACCGCCGAGCCGAAGCCCTTCGCATACCGCGACGCCGCAGTCACGCTACGCTCACAAGGTTTCCGGCGGAAGCGTACGTCCTCACCCATGTCATGGCAGAACGGCTCAAGGCGACGAATGCCCCAGCACATCTCCGGGTCTGATAGCGCGGCGCCGCCCGCGGCTCGCGGCGCGGTGCGCCCTGCCGCGCCCTCATCGCTCGACGAGCTGTGGCGGTCGTACAAGACCACGGGCGACGGCCGGCTGCGGGAGCAGCTGATCCTGCACTACTCACCGCTGGTGAAATATGTGGCCGGCCGGGTCAGCGTCGGGCTGCCCTCCAATGTCGAGCAGGCGGACTTCGTCTCCTCCGGGGTCTTCGGACTCATCGACGCCATCGAGAAGTTCGACCCCGAGCGCGCCATCAAGTTCGAGACCTACGCGATCACCCGGATCCGCGGCGCGATGATCGACGAGTTGCGGGCACTGGACTGGATCCCGCGGTCGGTCCGTCAGAAGGCCCGGGCCGTGGAGCGGGCGTACGCCACGCTGGAGGCCCAGCTGCGCCGCACCCCCTCGGAGGCCGAGGTGGCGGCCGAGATGGACATCAGCATCGAGGAACTGCACGGCGTTTTCAGCCAGTTGTCGCTCGCCAACGTGGTCGCCCTGGAGGAGCTGCTGCATGTCGGCGGCGAGGGCGGCGACCGGCTCAGTCTCATGGACACCCTCGAGGACACCGCCGCGGACAACCCGGTCGAGGTGGCCGAGGACCGGGAGCTGCGCAGGCTGCTCGCCCGAGCGATCAACACCCTCCCGGAGCGGGAGAAGACCGTGGTCACGCTCTACTACTACGAGGGGCTCACGCTCGCCGAGATCGGCCAGGTGCTCGGCGTCACCGAGAGCAGGGTCAGCCAGATTCACACCAAATCGGTGCTCCAGCTGCGGGCGAAACTCGCCGACGTCGGCCGCTGAATCGTCCCTCCGGCATCGCCCTCCCGGTGGCCTCTTCCGTAGAGTGGTCGGGTGCCCAGGATTCGAGCGGCCTCAGTGGCCGAGCACCGAACGATGCAGCGCGCGGCCCTGCTGGAGGCCGCCCGCACCCTGCTGTCCGAGGGCGGCACGGAGGCGCTGACCTTCCCCGCCCTCGCCGAGCGCACGGGACTCGCACGGTCCTCCGTCTATGAGTACTTCCGCTCCCGCGCCGCCGTGGTCGAGGAGCTGTGCGCCGTCGACTTCCCGGTCTGGGCCGCCGAGGTCGAGGCCGCCATGGAGCGGGCCGACGGGCCGGAGGCGAAGATCGAGGCGTATGTCCGCCGGCAGCTGGCGCTCGTCGGCGACCGTCGGCACCGCGCGGTCGTGGCGATCTCCGCCGGTGAGCTGGACTCGGGCGCGCGGGAGAAGATCCGCGCCGCCCATGGCGGACTGATCGCCATGGTGGTCGAGGCCCTCGCGACCCTCGGACATGAGCAGCCGCGGCTCTCGGCCGTGCTGCTCCAGGGCGTGGTGGACGCCGCGGTCCGGCGCATCGAGCTCGGCGCGGCCGAGGACCCCGAGCGGATCACCGCGGCGGCCGTCGCCATGGCCCTGCGCGGCGTCCGGGGCTGACCTCTGCCGGTCCCCGCCGCTCCACCGGGCGCCCGGGGTGCGGCCCAGACGGATCCGGGCCCAGAGGGATGCCGCCGCCAGCACCGCGGCCGCCGGCAGCCGGGTGCCCCCGGCGGGGGAGGCGAGGGTGGAGACCGTCGGCGCGTCGCGCACCCCGAACACCGGAAGCAGCCGGGAGGGCCCGCCCCGCAGCATCGACGGCGGCAGCAGCGACAGGGGATCGAGATAGCGGTCCGCGCGCCGCAGCCCCCAGTGCAGACAGCCGGACCGGCAGTGGAAGGGGCCCGGCGCCACCACGCCGACCACCTGCCCTGCGGCCACCCGCTCATCCTTGGCCACCGTGGCGCGCACCGGTTCGTAGGTGGTGCGCAGCGGAGGGGAGCCGGTCCCGGACACCTCGATCACCAGCACCCCACGGCCCGCGACCGGACCCACGAAGCTCACCCGCCCCGCGCCCGCCGCCCTGACCCGCTCGCCCGGGCGCGCCGCGAGGTCGACTCCGCGATGCCCCGCCGCCCAGGGAGCCGGAGGCGGCTGCCAGCCCCTCAGCACGGCCGGCCGCCTCGCGCCCGGCACACCGTCGACCGGCCACGACCGCTCCCCGCCCGGACCCGGCGCCGCGCCCGGGTCCGCCGCCGCGGCCCGCGCCGCCGAAAGAGGTACCGCCGGAAGAGGCGCCGTCGGCTCCGGCAGCATCGACAGCACCGGCAGCGCCAGAATCACCAGGGCAAGAGCCCGCCCCACCACAAGCCTTCGCATGTCCTCCACGATGGCCCGGCGACCCGAAACGGGTGGATCATGGACGGAATCGGGGGACTACTCACGGGTTGTGGATAACGCCGTCACCCGGCACCGTACCCGTCCCGTACACTTCTTATGGCGATCCGGGTCACCGGATCGACTTCGCACGCCCCGCCACCGACGCTCCGATCGCGCATCGGTCAGCTCGGTGGCCGCGCCCCTCGGTCCTTGGACGACCCCCGAAAGGGCCTCGTCCGTGGCAGGCGCGTCGGGACGTCAGGAGCGGCGGCCGCCCGGCCGCCGTGGAACCGAGTACCTCAAGGAGTACGGCCATGGCCGTCGTCACGATGCGGGAGCTGCTGGAGAGCGGCGTCCACTTCGGGCACCAGACCCGCCGCTGGAACCCGAAGATGAAGCGCTTCATCTTCACCGAGCGCAACGGCATCTACATCATTGACCTGCTCCAGTCGCTGTCGTACATCGACCGCGCCTACGAGTTCGTCAAGGAGACCGTCGCCCACGGCGGCTCCATCATGTTCGTCGGTACGAAGAAGCAGGCGCAGGAGGCCATCGCCGAGCAGGCGACCCGCGTCGGCATGCCGTACGTCAACCAGCGCTGGCTGGGCGGCATGCTCACCAACTTCTCGACCGTCTACAAGCGCCTGCAGCGCCTGAAGGAGCTCGAGCAGATCGACTTCGAGGATGTGGCCGCCTCCGGCCTCACCAAGAAGGAGCTCCTGGTCCTCTCCCGCGAGAAGGCCAAGCTGGAGAAGACCCTCGGCGGTATCCGCGAGATGCAGAAGGTGCCGAGCGCCGTCTGGATCGTCGACACCAAGAAGGAGCACATCGCCGTCGGTGAGGCGCGCAAGCTCCGGATCCCGGTCGTCGCGATCCTCGACACCAACTGCGACCCGGACGAGGTCGACTACAAGATCCCGGGCAATGACGACGCGATCCGCTCCGTCACCCTGCTCACCCGGGTGATCGCCGACGCCGTCGCCGAGGGCCTCATCTCCCGTTCCGGCGTCGCCACCGGTGGCGAGAAGGCCGACAAGGCCGCGGGCGAGCCGCTCGCCGAGTGGGAGCGCGACCTGCTCGAGGGTGAGAAGAAGGCCGACGACGCCGAGGCCAAGCCCGCCGAGGACGCCAAGCCTGCCGAGGACGCTGCGGACAAGCCTGCCGAGGACGCTGCGGACAAGCCTGCCGAGGACGCTGCGGACAAGCCCGCCGAGGCCGCCGCGGACAAGCCCGCTGAGGACGCCAAGCCCGCCGAGGACGTCACTCCTGCCGAGGCCCCCGCCGCGGGCACCGAACAGGGCTGACCACTCAGACGTCACTCAGACGGTGTATGACGGCGGGGGACGGTGCCGATGGCGCCGCCCCCGCCGTTCACCCGTAGAGCTTTCGACTTTCGAGAAGAGATTTACAGATCATGGCGAACTTCACCGCCGCTGACGTCAAGAAGCTCCGTGAGCTGACCGGCGCCGGCATGATGGACTGCAAGAAGGCGCTGGACGAGGCCGAGGGCAACGTCGACAAGGCCGTCGAGATCCTGCGCGTCAAGGGCCAGAAGGGCGTGGCCAAGCGGGAGAGCCGCAACGCCGAGAACGGCGCTGTCGTCTCCCTCATCGCGGACGACAAGACCTCCGGCGTGCTGGTCGAGCTGAAGTGCGAGACGGACTTCGTCGCCAAGGGCGACAAGTTCGTGGCCGTCGCCGACGCCATCGCCGCCCACGTCGCCAAGACCTCCCCGGCCGACCTGGACGCCCTGCTCTCCTCCGAGATCGAGGCGGGCAAGACCGTTCAGGCGTTCGTCGACGAGGCCAACGCGACCCTCGGCGAGAAGATCGTCCTGGACCGCTTCGCGCAGTTCTCCGGCGGTTACGTCGCGGCGTACATGCACCGCACCAGCCCGGACCTGCCGCCGCAGGTCGGCGTCCTGGTCGAGCTGGACAAGGAAGACGCCACGGTCGCCAAGGACGTCGCGCAGCACATCGCCGCCTTCGCCCCGAAGTTCCTCACCCGCGACGAGATCTCGGCCGAGACGGTCGAGAACGAGCGCCGCGTCGCCGAGGCCACGGCCCGCGAGGAGGGCAAGCCCGAGGGCGCCCTGCCGAAGATCGTCGAGGGTCGCGTCACCGGCTTCTTCAAGGAGAACGTCCTGGTGGACCAGCCGTTCGCCAAGGACAACAAGAAGTCCGTCCAGAAGGTCCTGGACGAGGCCGGTGTCTCGCTCAAGCGCTTCGCCCGTTTCCGCGTCGGCGTCTGAGCCGAGCAGCGAATGACCGTCGACCCCGATAGGGTCGTAGTCAGCCAACCGTCAACCGGTCGGCCGCAGATGTGACGAGGAGGCCATTGCCGCAGAGGTCGTAACAGGACCCGTCCGGCAGTGGCCTTCTTCGTATGTGCACGAGGAGATCTCCAATGAATCACGGCGCGGACGCCAAACAGGCCGCCGACGACAAGAACGCGCACGGTGCGGCCAAGCATGGTCGCTTCATGCTGAAGCTGTCCGGCGAGGCGTTCGCCGGAGGCGGGGGACTCGGTGTCGACCCCGATGTCGTGCACGCCATCGCCCGCGAGGTCGCCGCCGTGGTCAGGGACGGTGCCGAGATCGCCATCGTCATCGGTGGCGGTAACTTCTTCCGCGGTGCGGAGCTGCAGCAGCGCGGTATGGACCGGGCCCGCTCGGACTACATGGGCATGCTCGGAACCGTCATGAACTGCCTCGCCCTCCAGGACTTCCTGGAAAAGGAGGGCATCGACTCCCGCGTCCAGACCGCCATCACCATGGGTCAGGTCGCGGAGCCGTACATTCCGCTGCGTGCGGTGCGCCACCTGGAGAAGGGGCGCGTGGTGATCTTCGGCGCGGGTATGGGCATGCCGTACTTCTCCACGGACACCACCGCGGCCCAGCGGGCGCTGGAGATCGACGCGCAGGCCCTGCTCATGGGGAAGAACGGCGTGGACGGGGTCTATGACTCCGACCCCGCCCGCAACCCCGATGCGGTGAAGTTCGACGCCCTGGAGTACAGCGAGGTGATCACCAGGGACCTGAAGGTCGCCGACGCCACCGCGATCACCCTCTGCCGGGACAACAAGCTGCCCATCCTCGTCTTCGAGCTCCTGGCCGAAGGAAATATCGCGCGCGCGGTGAAGGGTGAGAAGATCGGCACGCTGGTGAGCGACCAGGGCTCCCGGGCCTGACGGCTCGAACGGGGGATGGACAACGGCCTGCCGGTCGGACACCGTGCAGGAGAAGACGCACGCAGGGGCGAGGCTCTGCTTACTGATAACACCAGGAGCAAGTGGTGATCGAAGAGACCCTCCTCGAGGCCGAGGAGAAGATGGAGAAAGCCGTTGTGGTCGCCAAGGAGGACTTCGCCGCGATCCGCACCGGGCGTGCGCACCCGGCGATGTTCAACAAGATCGTGGCGGACTACTACGGTGCGCTGACGCCGATCAATCAGCTCGCGTCGTTCTCGGTGCCGGAGCCGCGCATGGCCGTGGTCACGCCGTTCGACAAGACCGCGCTCCGCAACATCGAGCAGGCGATCCGGGACTCGGATCTGGGCGTCAACCCGAGCAATGACGGCAACATCATCCGGGTGGTGTTCCCCGAGCTCACCGAGCAGCGCCGTAAGGAGTTCATCAAGGTCGCCAAGGCCAAGGGCGAGGACGCGAAGATCTCGATCCGCAGCGTCCGGCGCAAGGCCAAGGAGTCCATCGACAAGCTGATCAAGGACGGCGAGGTCGGCGAGGACGAGGGGCGCCGCGCCGAGAAGGAGCTCGACGACACCACGGCGAAGTATGTCGCGCAGGTGGATGAGCTGCTCAAGCACAAGGAAGCCGAGCTGCTCGAGGTCTGATGAACGACTCTTCCTGGGGGGCCCCACCAAGCGCCGGATTCCGGGCACCGGGCGGTCAGGGCACCTCCCCCGGCTACGGCTGGGTGGCGGCGCCTTCTTCGGCGGGTCCCGCGCACGAGGTGGGCGAAGCGGCGCAGACTCGCCCCATGCCCACCGTGCCCCACGCGGGCGGCGACTCCGGCGAGGCCGCCGACCGTGACCGGGGGGCCGCTCGGCTGAGCGGCCCCCTCTTCCGCGACGAGCGGGAGCCGCAGCCCGGACCCCGGCCGCCCGCCGGGCGCCCGCCGACGCCCCCCGACCCCGCGCCCGACCCGGCCTCGGCCGACGGCGGCGCGCGCGGCGCCGGTGCCGGGCAGGGGAAGAAGAGCGCGGGCCGTAATCTGCGCGCCGCGATAGGGGTGGGCATCGGCCTCGGCGTGATCATCGTGGCCTCGCTCTTCATCTACAAGCCCGTGTTTGTCGGCGTGGTAGCGGTCGCGGTGGTGGTCGGGCTCTGGGAGCTGACCTCACGGCTGACCGAGCGCAAGGGCATCCGGGTCCCGCTGGTGCCGCTCGCGGTCGGCGGGGTCGCCATGATCGTCGCCGGCTATGTGCGCGGTGCCCAGGGCGCGGTGGTGGCGGTGGCGCTCACAGCGCTCGCGGTGCTGGTCTGGCGGATGACCGAACCGCCCGACAACTACCTCAGGGATGTCACCGCGGGCGTCTTCGCCGCCTTCTACGTGCCGTTCCTGGCCACCTTCGTGGCGCTCATGCTCGACACCGGGGACGGCCCGTGGCGGGTCCTCACCTTCCTGCTGCTGACCGTGGTCAGCGACACGGGGGCGTACGCGGTGGGCTGGCGCTTCGGCAAGCATCCGCTGGCGCCGCGGATCAGCCCCGGCAAGACGCGCGAGGGGCTGCTGGGCGCGGTGACCTTCGCGATGGTCGCGGGCGCGCTGTGCATGCAGTACCTCATCGACGACGGCGTCTGGTGGCAGGGCCTGCTGCTCGGCCTCGCCGTCGCGGTCAGCGCGACCCTGGGCGACCTCGGCGAGTCCATGATCAAGCGGGACCTCGGCATCAAGGACATGGGCAAGCTGCTGCCCGGCCATGGCGGGATCATGGACCGGCTCGACTCGCTGCTGCCCACCGCGCCGGTCGCGTGGCTGCTGCTGGTGATCTTCGTGGGCGGCGGCTGACGAGGCCGCCCACGGGCCCCGCGCCACACATGGCGCGGGGCCCTTCGTACGTCTGCGACACTGGGTGAATCATGCCTAAGCCCGGAGAACTCACCTTCGCCGCGCCGCGCGGGGCCAAGAAGCCCCCGCGGCATCTTGCCGACCTCACACCCGCCGAGCGCCGGGAGGCCGTCGCCGCCCTCGGGGAGAAGCCCTTCCGGGCCAGTCAGGTGTCGCGTCACTACTTCGCGCGTTACGTCGACGACCCCGCACAGTGGAGCGACATACCGGCCGCCGCGCGCGAGAAGCTGGCCGCCGGGCTGCTGCCGGAGCTGATGAGCGTGGTGCGCCACATCAGCTGCGACGACGACACCACGCGCAAGACCCTGTGGCGGCTCTTCGACGGCACGCTCGTGGAGTCCGTACTGATGCGCTACCCGGACCGGGTCACCATGTGCATCAGCTCACAGGCGGGCTGCGGGATGAACTGCCCGTTCTGCGCCACCGGCCAGGCGGGGCTGGACCGCAATCTGTCCACCGCCGAGATCGTGCACCAGATCGTCGACGGAATGCGGGCCCTCCGCGACGGTGAGATCCCCGGTGGGCCGGCCCGGCTGTCCAACATCGTCTTCATGGGCATGGGCGAGCCGCTGGCCAACTACAACCGCGTCGTCGGCGCCATCCGCCGGCTCACCGACCCCGAGCCCGACGGCCTCGGCCTTTCGCAGCGCGGGATCACCGTCTCGACCGTCGGCCTCGTGCCGGCGATGCTGCGGTTCGCCGACGAGGGGTTCAAGTGCCGGCTCGCGGTGTCGCTGCACGCGCCCGACGACGAGCTGCGCGACACCCTCGTGCCGGTCAACACCCGCTGGAAGGTGCGCGAAGTCCTGGACGCCGCGTGGGAGTACGCGGAGAAGTCCGGCCGCCGGGTCTCCATCGAGTACGCGCTGATCAAGGACATCAACGACCAGGCGTGGCGCGCCGATCTGCTCGGCCGGCTGCTCAAGGGCCGCCGGGTGCATGTGAACCTCATTCCGCTCAACCCGACGCCCGGCTCCAAGTGGACGGCGTCCCGGCCCGAGGACGAGAAGGCGTTCGTGGCGGCCCTGGAGGCCCACGGGGTGCCGGTGACCGTCCGGGACACCCGTGGCCAGGAGATCGACGGGGCCTGCGGGCAGCTGGCGGCTTCGGAGCGCTGAGGACCGGCTGATACGGTGCCTGAGCATCGTCGCATCATGCGATCGTCGCAAAACTGAACATCCGTACAAGTGAACATTCCGACAGGGGAGCGCTCACAGCGCTGAGAGTGCGGCACGGCCGCAGACCCTCGGACCTGATCCGGGTCATACCGGCGTAGGGAGTCAGCATCACCATGAACAGCCAGCTTCGGCGTGCCATCTCAGCCGCCCTTTTCGGCTCACTGGCGTTGGGCGCGCTCGTCGGCTGCGGCGAGGATTCCAAGAGCGGCGCGGACTCCAAGACGGTCACCCTGGTCACGCACGACTCGTTCGCGGCCTCCAAGGCGGTCCTCAAGGAGTTCACCAAGGAGACCGGCTACAAGGTGCGGGTGCAGGCCGGGGGCGACGCCGGAGCCGCCGTCAACCAGGCGATCCTGTCCAAGGGCCACCCCCAGGGCGATGTGTTCTTCGGCGTCGACAACACCCTGCTCTCCCGGGCGCTCGACAATGACCTGTTCACCCCCTACACGGCGAAGGGCCTCGACAAGGTCCCGACGGCCCTTCAGCTCGACCGGGCCGAGCACCGCGTCACCCCCGTCGACTTCGGCGACATCTGCGTCAACTACGACCGTAAGTACTTCGCCGACAAGAAGCTGGCGCCGCCCCGGACGCTGGAGGATCTGACCAAGCCCGCCTACAAGAACCTCCTCGTCACCGAGAACGCGGCCACCTCGTCCCCCGGCCTCGGCTTCCTCCTCGCCACGGCCGCCAAGTACGGCGACGACGGCTGGAAGGGCTACTGGAAGAAGCTGCGGGCCAACGGCGTCGAGGTCGTCGACGGCTGGGAGCAGGCGTACTACGACCGGTTCTCCGGCTCGGCCGGCGGCGGCAAGGGCGACCGGCCGCTCGTCGTCTCCTACGCCTCGAGCCCGCCCGCCGAGGTGGCCGACGCCAAGACCAAGCCCGCCAAGGCCCCCACCGGGGTGGCGACGGGCACTTGCTTCCGGCAGGTGGAGTTCGCCGGGCTGCTGAACGGAGCGGGCAACACCAAGGGCGGCAAGGCGCTGCTGGATTTCCTGCTGAGCAAGCGGTTCCAGGAGGACGTCCCGCTGAACATGTACGTCAACCCGGCGCGCGAGGACGCCAAGCTGCCGGAGCTGTTCACCCGGTACGGGGTCAGGATCGCCGACTCCGCCACCCTGGCGCCGCAGAAGATCGCCAAGAACCGTGAGCCGTGGGTCAAGACATGGTCCTCGCTGGTCCTGTAGAGCCCCGCGAGAACCGTAAGACGGCCGACGGCCACCGTAAGGCCGACAGGGCAGCCGGCGGCGGCCGTCGCGCGCTCGCTCTCCGGCTCGCCCTGATGGCGGTGCCGCTCGCCTTCTTCGCGGTCTTCTTCGCCTATCCGGTGGCCGCCATCGTCACCCGGGGGCTGCGCGTCGGCGGGCAGTGGCGGTTCGGCCGGATCGCCGAGGTGGTCACCGATCCGGCGACGCTGGACGTCCTGTGGTTCACCTGCTGGCAGGCGGTCGCGTCGACCGCCCTCACGCTCGCGGTCGCGCTGCCCGGCGCCTATGTCTTCGCCCGCTTCGACTTCCCCGGCAAGGGGCTGCTGCGGGCCGTGGTGACCGTGCCGTTCGTGCTGCCGACCGTCGTCGCCGGATCCGCCTTCCTGGCTCTGCTCGGCCGGGGCGGGCTGCTGGACGAGCTGTGGGGGATGCGGCTCGACACCTCCGTCTGGGCGATCCTCCTGGCCCATGTCTTCTTCAACTACGCGGTCGTCGTCAGGACCGTCGGCGGGCTGTGGGCCCAGCTCGACCCGCGCCAGGAGGAGGCCGCGCGGGTGCTCGGCGCGAGCCGGCTGTCGGCCTGGCGCCGGGTGACGCTGCCCGCGCTGGCCCCCGCAGTCGCCGCCGCCGCGCTGATGGTGTTCCTGTTCACCTTCACCTCCTTCGGCGTGATCCAGATCCTCGGCGGCCCCCGCTACGCCACCCTGGAGGTGGCGATCTACCGGGAGACCGCACAGCTGCTCGACCTGCCCACGGCGGCGGTGCTCACCCTCGTCCAGTTCGCCGCGGTCGCGGCCGTGTTGGCCCTGCACGCGTGGACCGTAAGGCGCCGGGAGAGCGCCCTGCGGCTCGTCGACCCCGGCCGCACGGCGCGCCGGCCGAACGGCCCGGCGCAGTGGGCGCTGCTGTGGGGCGTGCTGGCGGTGGTCGCGCTGCTGATCGTGACACCGCTCGCGGTGCTGGTGGAACGCTCGCTGAACGGACCGGACGGCTACGGATTCACCTACTACGAGGCGCTCAAGTCGGCCGCCGACAGCGGAGGCACCTTCTTCGTGGCACCCATGGAGGCCATCGGGAACTCCCTGCGGTTCGCGGCGGTCGCCACCGTCTTCGCCCTCGCCGTGGGCGGCCTCGCCGCCGCCGCGCTCACCCGTAAGGCGGGCAGGCTGGTACGGGGCTTCGACGCGCTGCTGATGCTGCCCCTGGGCACCTCGGCCGTCACCGTGGGATTCGGGTTCCTGATCGCCCTCGACGAGCCCCCGCTGGATCTGCGTGCCTCCTGGTTCCTGGTGCCGCTCGCCCAGGCCCTGGTGGGCGTGCCCTTCGTCGTACGGACCATGCTGCCCGTGCTGCGGGCGGTGGACCACCGGCTCCGGGAGGCGGCGGCCGTGCTCGGGGCGTCCCCGTGGCGGGTCTGGCGGGAAGTGGACCTGCCGCTGGTCGGGCGGGCCGTGGCGGTCGCGGCGGGCTTCGCGTTCGCCGTCTCCCTGGGCGAGTTCGGGGCGACCGTCTTCATCGCGCGCCCCGACCAGCCGACCCTCCCGGTGGCCATCGCCCGTTTCCTGGGCCGGGCCGGACAGCTCACCTACGGGCAGGCGATGGCCCTGAGCACGATCCTGATGCTGGTCTGCGCCGGATCGCTGCTGGCACTCGAGCGCATCCGCACCGACCGTTCCGGAGAGTTCTGAATGACGCTGCTGCGACTGGACGAGGTGACCGTAAGGTTCGGCCGGCGCGATGCGCTGGACGCCGTGGATCTGGAGGTCGCCGAGCACGAGACGGTCTGTGTGCTGGGCCCGAGCGGAAGCGGCAAGTCCACCATGCTGCGCGTGGTGGCCGGGCTGCAGCGCGCCGACGACGGCCGGGTGTGGCTCGCCGGACAGGACCAGAACGGGGTGCCCACGCACCGGCGCGGGGTGGGGCTGATGTTCCAGGACCACCAGCTTTTCCCGCAACGGGACGTGGGCGGCAATGTCGCCTTCGGGCTGCGGATGCGCAAGGTGGGGCGGGCGGAGGCGGATCGCCGGGTCGCCGAACTGCTGGAGCTGGTGGGGCTGCCGGGCGCCCAGCGCCGCCCCGTCGACTCGCTCTCCGGCGGCGAGCAGCAGCGGGTGGCGCTCGCCCGCGCGCTGGCCCCGCGGCCCAAGCTGCTGATGCTGGACGAGCCGCTGGGCCAGCTCGACCGGGGGCTGCGGGAGCGGCTGGTGATGGAACTCCGCGAGCTCTTCGCACGGCTGGGGACCACCGTCCTCGCGGTCACTCATGATCAGGGGGAGGCGTTCGCGCTCGCGGACCGGGTGGTGGTGATGGACAACGGCCGGATCGCCCAGACCGGCACCCCGCTGGAGGTGTGGCAGCGGCCCGCCACCGAGTTCGTCGCCCGTTTCCTCGGCTTCGACAATGTGGTCGAGGCGACCGTGGACGGCGAGGTCGCCGACACCCGCTGGGGCAAGCTGCCCGTTCCGCCCGGCTCCCGGCCGGGCCCCACCAGGCTGCTGGTCCGCCCGGCCGGGGTGCGGCTGACGGACCCCGAGGAGGGGCTGGCGTGCACCGTGGAGACGCGCACCTTCCGCGGCGACCATGTGGCGCTCATCCTGCGGCCGGCGGACCTGGCCGCGCCGCCTCTGCAAGCGTCCTGCGCCCTGCGGGACGCCCCGGAGGCGGGGGCCCGGGTGGGGGCGGCCTTCGACCCGGCCGATGTGGTGCTGTTGGACGCCGCTTCCTGACACGCGAGTTCCTGGCGTCAGGGCGCTTGCGGCGGGGGCCTGACGCTTGGACTACGGCGCGCCGGGGTGCGGTCCTCATGCTGGGGCCTCCGGCGCGGGAACTCTCCCACGCCGGGGCCTTCGTGACGTCGGGTCAGCCCAGCAGCGAGAGCAGCGCCTCGGGTGCCTCGTCCACCGAGTCCACCAGTGCGATACGGGCCTTCATGGACCGTCCCTCCGCGAGCGCTTCGAGCAGCGGCCAGGTCGGCAGTCGCCGGGTCCAGTGGTCCCGGTCCACCAGCACCATCGGGGTGGGGTCACCGCGCGACTCGTAGTAGTTCGGCGTCGCGTTGTCGAAGATCTCCTGGACGGTCCCGGCGGCGCCCGGCAGGAAGACCACGCCCGCGGTCGAGCGCGCCAACAGCCCGTCCTCCCGGGTGGCGTTGGCGAAGTACTTGGCGATGTGTGAGGCGAACGCGCTCGGCGGCTCGTGTCCGTAGAACCAGGTGGGGATGCCGACCGACGCCCCGCCGTCCGGCCAGCGTTCGCGAACCGCGAAGGCGGCCTCGGCCCATGGCCCGATGGACGGCCGGAACGAGGGGGTCTTGCCGAGCAGTTCGAGCGCCTCGTCCAGCATCGGGTCCTCGTGCGGAGCGGCGTAGGCGCCCAGGTTCGCGGCCTCCATCGCGCCCGGCCCGCCGCCCGTCGCGACCGTGAGACCGGTCCGCGCCAGGGCCCGTCCGAGGCGCGCGGCGCCCGCGAACCCGTCGGAGCCGCGCTCCAGCGCGTGGCCGCCCATGACGCCCACCACCCGCGTCCCGACGAGGAATTCGTCGAGCGCGTCGGAGACCGCGTCGTCGTGGATGGAGCGCAGCATGGAGGCGAAGATGTCGCCGTCCGTCTTGGTCCGCTGGAACCAGGCGTAGGCGAGCGCGTCCGGCGTCCGCGGGTAACCGCGCTCCGTGAGGCCCTCGAAGATCTCCGCGGGCGAGTAGAGGGTGCCGCGGTACGGATCGAAGGGCAGATCCGGCACCGGCGGGAACACCAGCGCACTCCCGGCCCGGACCTTCGCGGCCGCCTCGGACTCCATCGGGCAGCCGAGGAAGACCGCCTCGCTGGTGTCGGTGGAGAGGAGCGCGGCCGTACGGCTCGTCAGGTCCACGGACTGGACCCGGAACCCGGCCAGGGTGCCGCGGGCGACGACCTGGTCGAACTCCTCGATGGACTCTATTTCCCGGTCTGGTTCCTGCACGCCGACATGCTAATCACACCGGAGGTGGGGGGCTGTGGATTGAGGCAAACGTGACCGGGCCGCTTGGTCGCACAATCCAGGCATGGACACCAACACCCGAGATTTTCAGCGGCGGAACGGCATCGCCGTGAGATGCGCCACCACCCACACCAGCGGCACCAGCAGCGCCAGCAGGGCCGTCGCGCGCAGCGCGGCCGCCCCGCGGAGCAGCCGGGCCGGTGCGCCGAGGCGGAGCAGCGCGGCCGTTGTGCGCTCGCGCGCGCTCCTCGCCTCCACGGCCGCGGTCAGGGTGGTGGCCGCGGCGCACAGCGTGACCAGTGCCGCGCCCAGACCGGTGAGCGGGCCGAAGGCATGGGCGCCGGACGGCCCGGAGGCCCTTCCGTACAGCTCCAGGACGGTGTATCCGGCGGAGGCCAGGGCGCACAGCGCGCCGACCGGACGTCCGATAAGACCGGCCTCCTGCTGGAGCATGCGCCCGGCCAGCAGTCGCAGCACGCCGGGCCGCCCGATGGCCAGCAGCCTGCCGCACAGATGGGTGAGGCCGGGCCCGGCCAGCACCAGCCCGAGCGCCGCCAGGGCCCAGCCGCCCACCACACCGGGCGGGTTGCCGCCGAGCCGGCCCGGCACGGCGAGCAGGGCGTCGGGGTGCGGGGGCGCGTCGCCGCTCGCGTATGCCTGCAGGGCGAGTCCGGCCGCGGTCAGGGCGATGCCCCACGGGAGGCCGGAGGTGGCCCGGTGGGGCCAGGGCGCGACCGGCCCCGTCACGACGGTGGGCGGAGCCGGGACCGCCGGGCGGCGGGCGCCTCGTGGTTCGCGGGCCGGCTGGTGTCCGGCCCGCGGCTGCCGGGGCCACAGCCCGGCCGCACACGCCGCGCCCACCAGCGCGGGGACGAGGGCGAGCAGCGTCACGGTGCCGGCCAGGGGCAGCGGCCGACCGCCGCCGAGCTGCCGGCCGTCCGCCCCGCTTCCGGCCCAGTCCAGCCAGGAGCCGAGGTCGCCGCGCAGATGGAGGAAGACCAGCAGCGCCAGCACACCGCCGAGCGCGCAGGCGGCCGCCATCGAGACCGCCGCGAGCAGTGCCGCACGGGCGGGGCCGAGCCCGGCCGCGGCGAAACCGGGGCCCGGCCCGGTGCTGGGGTCGGCGCGGCCCACGGCGACGGCCAGATGGACGGTCGCGGCCAGTGGCACGAGGCACCACAGCAGCCGCCCCACCGCGCCCTGCGAGTCGGCCGGATGGCCCGAGGCGAACCCGAGGGCGCTCAGCAGCAGAAAGCTCGCGCCCGCTGCCGCGACGGTGACCAGCGACCGCCGCAGCAGCACCGATGGGCGGGCACCGCGGGTCAGACGGAGGCTGAGCACGCGGCCCTGCCTTCCGCCTCGGAGGGGTCCGAGTCCACCCGGCGCCCGTCGAGCAGGGCGACGGTGCGGTCGGCGAGGGTGGCCACCTCCTGGTCATGAGTCGCGAGGACGACCGTGATGCCGTGGGAGCGGGCCGCCGAGGTGAGGGTGCGCAGCACCTGGGCGCGGTCGGCCTGGTGCAGCGGGGCGGTGGGCTCGTCGGCGAAGAGCACGCTCGGCCCGGCGGCCAGGGCACGAGCGATGGCGACCCGCTGGCGCTGCGACTGCAGCAGCGCGGCGGGCCGCACCCGGGCGCATTCGCCGACGTCGAGCCGGTCCAGCCACTCGCACGCGGCGCTCTTCGCGGCGCGCCGCCCGGTGCCGCGCAGCAGCAGGGCGAGCGCGGCGTTCTCCCAGGCGGTGAGCTCGGGGACGAGATGGGGCTCGGTGCCGATCCAGCCGAAGTGGTCGCGCCGCAGCCGTTCGAGACCGAGCGAGGGGAGGCTGTGCACGGGGACGCCCTTGAACCACACCTCCCCGCCGTCCGGGACGAGTTGGCCCGCCAGGCAGCTGAGGAGGGTGGTCTTGCCGCAGCCCCGCGGACCGGTGACGGCGAGGATCTCGCCTTCTCGGGCGCCGAGGGAGACACCGAGGAGGGCGGGTGAGCCGCCGTAGGCATACGACACGGTGCGTGCCGCGAGCATGTCGTCGTCCGGCGGAGCCACCATCCCGAGCACCTCGCCTTACCTGCGATCGTCTCATTCCCCCGGTTGGGTGAACGAGCGCGAAGCCAATGGGTCACTGGCACGGTAAGGACTCGGGTGGGGGCCCGCGCCCAGGCTCGGCGCGGGTGGCCCCCATTTCCTCCGATCAGCCCTGATCGGGGTCGGGCTCCGATCAGCGCTGATCGGGTCCGGGGCTGTCATCGGGGCCGCCGTCGGCGAGCCGGTCGAGGTGGGTGGGCGCGAACATCCGCAGCAGCGCGGGCAGCACCACGACCGACGGCCCGGGGGCCGCGAGGGCGCCGGCGAGGTCCGCGCGCAGCCGCTCGGGTGTGGTACGGACCGCAGGGACGCCGAAGGACTCGGCCAGGGTGACGAAGTCCGGGCGGGACAGCTCGGTGGCGGTCGCCTCGCCGAACGTGTCCGTCATGTACTCGCGCAGGATGCCGTAGCCGCCGTCGTCCACGATCAGCCAGGTGACGGGGAGCCGGTACTGATGTGCGGTGGCGAGTTCGGCGATCGAGTACATCGCCCCGCCGTCGCCCGACACGGCCAGCACCGGCCGGCCGGGATCAGCGGCGGCGGCCCCGAGGGCGGCCGGGAAGCCGTAGCCGAGGCCGCCCGCGCCCTGCGCCGAGTGCAGGGCGCCCGCACGGCAATCGAAGGCCGACCAGGCCCAGTAGGAGAGGATCGTCATGTCCCAGAAGCTGGGAGAGTCATCGGGCAGCGCGTCCCGCACCGCGCCCAGCACCCGCTGCTCCAGCTCCAGACCTTGCGCGTCGATCCGCTCCCGCACCCGGGTGAGCAGCCTGGCCGCGGCCTTGGCCGCCGTGCCCGGCGGACGCGGCGTGACGGCCTCGGCGAGGGCGGCCAGCGCCTCGCGGGCGTCGGCGTGGATGCCGAGCGCCGGGTGGTTGGACTCCAGCTTGCCGAGATCGGCCTCGATCTGGACGAGGCGGCCGCCTGGGCGGAACGTGTGGTAGTTGGAGGAGAGTTCGCCCAGTCCGGAGCCGACGACCAGCAGGACATCGGCGTCCTCCAGGAACTCGGTGGTGTGCGCGTCCTCCAGCCAGGACTGGAGCGAGAGCGGATGATCCCACGGGAACGCGCCCTTGCCGCCGAAGGTCGTCGCCACGGGCGCGTCCAGCGCCTCGGCCAGAGCCCGCAGCTCCTGCCGCGCCCCGGCGCGCACCACTCCGCCCCCGGCCAGGATCACCGGACGCTCGGCGGCGTCCAGCAGCCTCGCGGCCTCCGCTGTCAGCTCGGGCCGGGGCGGCAGCGGACGGGGCTCGGCGCGCAGGGAGGTCACCGGCGGCACGGAGACCGGTGCGAGCAGCACGTCCTGCGGGATCTCCAGCCACACCGGCCCGGCGGGGGCTTCCAGCGCGGACGCCCAGGCGGCGGCGACCGCGGAGGGGATCTGGGAGGCGGTACGGACCGTGTGGACGGACTTGACGACGTCGCGGAACGACGCCTTCTGGTCGACGAGTTCATGGAGATAGCCCTTGCGCCCGCCGCCGAGCCCCGCGGTCGGCACCTGGCTGCCGATGGCCAGGACAGGTGCGGAAGCCGCCGCCGACTCCTGCAGCGCGGCGAGCGTCATGAGCGCCCCCGGCCCGGTGGACACCAGCAGCGGCGCCACCGTGCCGGTGACCCGCGCGAAGGCGTCGGCGGCGAACCCGGCGTTGTTCTCCACCCGCAGCCCCACATAGGTGAGCCCGGACCGCCGCAGCGCGTCGAACGCCCCGAGAGCGTGCTGTCCGGGAAGCCCGAACACGGTGCTCGCCCCGAGCGCGGTGAGGGACTCCACGACGAGATCGCCGCCGTGACGCGCGCGCTGTGCGGTGGGCATGGGTTGGTGCCTTTCTGACGGGGTGTATGGAGACGCGGAAGAGGGAGGGGTACGTATGGCGGTGCCGGTGTGGGGGCGCGAGGCCGTGTCAGGCGCCCGCGGTGGCCGGGCTGGTGGTCTCGGAGGCGGGGGCGGCCGGTTCACCGGCGAGTCGGCGCCGCCAGGCGTCGAGGATCGCCGCGTCGGTCGGCTTGGTGGCGAGGCTGACCGCCACATACGCCACCAGCGAGGCCAGCAGCCCGAAGTAAATGGGTTCGTTGGCGAGGATGCCCTTCCACCCCATCAGCGCGATGACCGTAAGGCCGCCGACACCGACCGAGGCCAGGGCGCCCGCGCCCGTGCCGCGCTTCCACAGCAGCCCGCCCAGGATCGGCATCAGCAACCCGCCGACCAGCACGTTGTAGGCGACGGTCAGCGCCTCGACGACATTGTTGAGCGCGACCGAGATGCCGATCACGGCGATGCCCATGATGAGGATGAAGACGCGGTTGCCGCCGACCTCGTCGTGGGAGCCACCGGCCGTACGGAGCGTACGGCCGCGCAGCCGGGCCCAGATGTCGTTGTTGGCCACCGTCGCGCAGGCGATGAGCGCGCCCGAGGAGGTGGACATCACCGCGGACAGCGCGGCGGCCAGCACCAGCCCCTTCACGCCCACCGGGAGGGAGTCCTTGACGATGGTCGCGAACGCGTCGTCCGGGGCGTCCAGCTTGGGGTACAGCACCCTCGCCGCCGTGCCGATGACCGCGCCCGCGACCGCGTAGGCCAGGCAGTACGTACCGGCCACGGTGCCGCCACGGCGGGCCACCTTGTCATCGCGGGCGGTGAAGACCCGCTGCCAGATGTCCTGGCCGATCAGCATGCCGAAGGAGTAGATGAGCACATAGGTGAAGACGGTCTGGCCGCCGATGCCCATGGGGGAGAAGTAGCCGTGGGGGAGTTCGGACTTCATCGCGCCGAAGCCGCCCGCCTTCACCACCGCGATCGGCAGCAGCAGGAGCAGCACGCCCACCGTCTTGACCACGAACTGCACCATGTCGGTGAGGGTGATCGACCACATGCCGCCGAGCGTCGAGTAACAGACCACGATCGCCCCGCCGAGCACGATGGCGATGACCCGGTCCAGGCCGAAGATCACGTCGAAGATGGTGGCGTAGGCGATGGTCGAGGTGACCGCGAGCATCAGGGTGTAGCCCCACATCACGATGCCCGAGATCAGCCCGGAGGTGCCGCCGTAGCGCAGGTCCAGCATCTGGCTGACCGTGTAGACCTTGAGGCGGGCGATGCGCGCCGAGAAGAAGACCGACAGCGCCAGCAGCCCCAGGCCGATGGCGATGACCATCCAGGCGCCGGAGAGCCCGTACTGGTAGCCGAGCCCGACGCCGCCGATGGTGGACGCTCCGCCGAGCACGATCGCGGCCATCGTCCCGGAGTACATGAACGGCCCCAGCCGCCGGCCCGCGACCAGGAAGTCGCTGGTGGACGTGGTGCGGCGCATCCCCCACCAGCCGAGCGCGAGCATGCCCGCGAGATAGACGACGATCACGGTGTAGTCGACAGCGGTCATGGCAGTGCTCCTCGGTCCGGCGGGGGTCGGGTAGCGGTCGGGAGGTCGGGGGAGCGGAGCCGCACGGGATCGGGGAGGTCCCGGCGATCCGTGGGGATCGGGTCGTGGAAGTTCGGGGAGTGGGGGAGGCGCGGGGGAGTACGGGGCGTGCGGGGAATGTGGGGAGTGACGCAGACCCTAGGTGTCGCCGGAGCGTCCGGGAAGTGTACGTTTCCTCCACTCCCGATCCCCGGGATGTACGAACCATCCCCACGCGAGGCCCGCCGTGATGAACGACCGCGTACCCCCGACGGCCCCCGTCCCCCTCGCCACCCTCCTCGGCCACCCCGCCCTCGGGCTGCGGCAGGTCGCGGGGGCGCGCGAGGCGGACACGCCCGTGTACTTCGTCCACACCAGCGAGATGGAGGACCCCGTCCCGTATCTGCTGGGTGGCGAGCTGCTGCTCAGCGCGGGGGTGCACTGCCCGGAAGCGGCGGGCGCCGGCACCTACTGGGACCGCTATGTGGCCCGTACGGTCCAGGCGGGCGCGGCGGCGCTCGGCTTCGGCATCGCGCCGGTGCACGACACGGTGCCCCGCGCGCTGGTCGAGGCGTGCGACCGGCATGGGCTGCCGCTGGTCGAGGTGCCGCGGCAGACGACCTTCACGGCCGTCGCGAGCGCCGTCTGGGACGCGATGGCCGAGCGCCGCCACCATGAGCTGCGGAGCGTCACCGAGGCACAGCAGTCGCTGGCGACGGCTGCGGCGCGCCCGCACCCCGTACCGGCCGTGCTGCGGCAGCTGGGCCAGCACCTCGGGGCGTGGACGGTGCTCTACGGGCCGGACGGCGCGGAGCTGGCGGCCGCGGGGCCGCGCCCGTCGCGGGAGGCCCGTACGGCGCTCGGCGCGCTCGCGGCGCGGCTGCGCTCGGGCCCGTCCTCGGCGGCGGGCAGGGCGGCCGGCGCGGCCGGTGAGGAGCTGCAGCTGACCGCGTACGGGCTGGGTGGCCCCGCCGGGCCGGAGGACCGGCTCGCACTCGGCGTCTGCGCTCCCCGGCGGGACGGCGCGGACGGGGCGATCGTGGGGGTGGCCGTGGTGCTGCTGTCGCTGCTGACGGCGCGGCGGGTGGTCGGGGCCGAGGCCGAGCGCACGGCGGCGCTGGTACGGCTGATGCTCGGCGCCGAACCGGCACGGGTGGCCGGACTGCTGAGCCGCTCGCCGGGGCAGGCGGGGACGCCCTCCGATATGCGATCCGGGCCCCCGGAGGGCGGCGGGCTGTGGACCGTGGTGCACGGGCGGCGACGCGGCCGCGGCCGGGACGACGGACTGCTGGCTACGGCGGCGCTCGCGGCCGGGCTCGGGACGCCGCTGGTCGACCTCGACGGGGACGCGCTGCGCGCCCTCGTGCCGGGCGAGGGGGAGGTACGGGCGCAGCCTGGCTGGACCCTGGGCGTCGGGGCGCCCGTACCGGCCGCGGAGCTGCCGCGTGGCGGCGCCGACGCCGCCCGTGCGCTGCGGCGGGCCGTCGCCGAGCGGGTGCCGCTGGTGCGGCCCGGCCCGGCCCGCGCGGGCGGCGTCGTCTCGCTGGTGGACCCGGCCGAGGCGGGGGCGCACGGCCGGGCCCTGCTCGCACCGCTCGACGGCGCACCGGCGCTGCTGGAGACGGTGCGGGTGTGGCTGTCGTTGCACGGCAACTGGGACCGTACGGCGGTGGCACTGGAGGTGCACCGCAATACGGTCCGTCAGCGGATCGCCCGCGCCGAGGCCCTGCTGGATGTGGACCTGGGCGACGCGGACATCCGGATGGAGCTGTGGTTCGCCCTCAAGTGGGCGTGAGCCTCACGTGGGCCTGAGCCTCAAGTAGTCCTGAGCCTCACGCAGCAATGAGTCTCAACTGGACCTGAATCACGCGGCCTTGGGACGCCAAAGGGAGGTTCACCCTCAAGTGGGCCCGAGCCACGCCGCCTTGGGCTCCGAGACGACCGGCCCTCAGAGCTTGGTCCACGCCTCCGTCAGCACTGCCCGCAGGATCTGCTCGATCTCGTCGAAGAGCGCCTGGTCGGCGATCAGCGGCGGCGCCAACTGCACGACCGGGTCGCCGCGGTCGTCGGCCCGGCAGTACAGCCCGTTCTCGTACAGCGCCTTGGAGAGGAAGCCGTAGAGGATCCGCTCGGTCTCCTCCTCGTCGAAGGACTCCTTGGTGGCCTTGTCCTTCACCAGCTCGATGCCGTAGAAGAAACCATCCCCCCGGACATCGCCGACGATCGGCAGATCGTGCAGCCGCTCCAGCGTGGACCGGAACGCGCCCTCGTTGTCCAGCACATGCTGGTTGAGGCCCTCGCGCTCGAAGATGTCGAGGTTGGCGACGCCGACCGCGGCCGAGACGGGGTGGCCGCCGAAGGTGTAGCCGTGGAGGAAGGTGTTGTCGCCCTCGTAGAACGGCTCGGCGAGCCGGTCGGAGATGATGCACGCGCCGATCGGAGAGTAGCCCGAGGTCATGCCCTTGGCGCAGGTGATCATGTCCGGGACGTAGCCGAACTTGTCACAGGCGAAGATCGTGCCCAGCCGTCCGAAGGCGCAGATGACCTCGTCCGAGACCAGCAGCACGTCGTACTTGTCGCAGATCTCGCGGACCCGCTGGAAGTACCCGGGCGGCGGGGGGAAGCAGCCGCCCGCGTTCTGCACCGGCTCCAGGAAGACCGCGGCCACGGTGTCCGGGCCCTCGAAGAGGATCTGCTGCTCGATCTGGTCGGCGGTCCAGCGGCCGAACGCCACGGGGTCGTCGCCGAAGATCGGGGCGCGGTAGATGTTGGTGTTGGGGACCTTGTGGGCACCGGGGACCAGCGGTTCGAAGGGGGCCTTGAGCCCCGGCAGCCCGGTGATCGACAGGGCTCCCTGCGGGGTGCCGTGGTACGCCACCGCCCGGGATATGACCTTGTGCTTGGTGGGCTTGCCGGTGAGCTTGAAGTACTGCTTGGCCAGCTTCCAGGCGGTCTCGACGGCCTCGCCGCCGCCCGTGGTGAAGAAGACCTTGTTCAGGTCGCCGGGCGCGTAGCCCGCGAGCCGCTCGGCGAGTTCCACGGCCTTGGGGTGGGCATAGCTCCACACCGGGAAGAAGGCGAGCTCCTGGGCCTGCTTGTAGGCCGTCTCCGCCAGCTCGACCCGGCCGTGGCCCGCGTTGACCACGAACAGGCCGGCCAGGCCGTCGATGTACCGCTTGCCCTTGTCGTCGTAGATGTACGTGCCCTCACCGCGCACGATCGTCGGCACGGGGGAGTTCTCGTACGACGACATGCGGGTGAAGTGCATCCACAGGTGGTCGTACGCCGTCTTGGAGAGGTCGGCGCTCATTGCTATCTCGTTCCCCAGGTATAGGTCTGCTTCCGGAGCTTGAGGTAGACGAAGCTCTCGGTGGAGCGCACACCGGGCAGCGTGCGGATCCGCTTGTTGATCATTTCGAGGAGGTGATCGTCGTCCTCGCAGACGATCTCGATCAGGAGATCGAAGGAGCCCGCGGTGACGACCACGTACTCGACCTCGTCCATGGCGGTCAGCGCGTCCGCGACCGGGTCGAGATCGCCCTCGACGTTGATGCCGACCATCGCCTGCCGCCGGAACCCCACGGTGAGAGGATCGGTGACGGCGACGATCTGCATCACGCCCTGGTCGAGCAGCTTCTGCACGCGCTGCCGCACGGCGGCCTCGGAGAGCCCCACGGCCTTTCCGATGGCGGCGTACGGTCGGCGGCCGTCTTCCTGGAGCTGCTCGATGATCGCCAGGGATACGGAGTCGAGGGTCGTGCCGTTCTTGTCAGGTGTGGCCACGACCCTCACTGTGCACGAGCCTCGCCCGTGTCGCAACCCTTCATCGATGAATTTCGTCGTTAAGGGGCCCTGAAAACACTGATTCCGTTGTTCTGGTGTGGCGGGTATGTTGAAAGCGCAGCCCCGGCGACTACTGTGGGTGTCTCACCCATCGGACAGCTGACAGGAGGGGTGGCACGTGACCACCGAACTGCGTCGTCTGCGCAACTACATCGACGGAGCGTTCCGGGACGCCGCGGACGGGCGGACCACGGAGGTGGTCAACCCGGCCACGGGCGAGCCCTACGCCACCGCGCCGCTGTCGGGCGCCGCGGACGTGGACGCGGCGATGGCCGCCGCCGAGGCCGCCTTCCCGGCCTGGCGCGACCTGGTGCCCGGCGAGCGCCAGAAGGCACTGCTCAAGATCGCCGACGCCTTCGAGGCGCGGGCGGAGGAGCTGATCGCCGCCGAGTCCGAGAACACCGGCAAGCCGATCGGTCTCACGCGGGACGAGGAAATCCCGCCGATGATCGACCAGATCCGCTTCTTCGCGGGCGCGGCCCGGATGCTGGAGGGCCGCTCGGCCGGTGAGTACATGGAGGGGCTCACCTCGATCATCCGGCGTGAGCCGGTCGGGGTCTGCGCCCAGGTCGCACCGTGGAACTACCCGATGATGATGGCCGTATGGAAGTTCGCCCCGGCCCTCGCCGCGGGCAATACGGTCGTCATCAAGCCCTCGGACACCACCCCCGCCTCCACCGTGCTGATCGCCGAGATCATCGGCGGAGTGCTGGCGGAACTGGGCCATCCGCAGGGCGTCTTCAACGTGATCTGCGGCGACCGCGAGACCGGCCGGCTGATGGTCGAGCACCCCGTGCCCGCCATGGCGTCCATCACCGGCTCGGTGCGAGCCGGCAAGCAGGTCGCCGAGAGCGCCTCGAAGGACGTCAAGCGGGTGCATCTGGAGCTCGGCGGCAAGGCCCCGGTGGTCGTCTTCGAGGACACCGACATCCCCAAGGCGGTCGAGGACATCTCGGTCGCGGGCTTCTTCAACGCGGGCCAGGACTGTACGGCCGCCACCCGGGTGCTGGTCCACGAGTCGATCCACGACGAGTTCGTGAGCGCGCTCGCCAAGGCCGCCGCCGAGACCAAGACCGGTGCGCCCGACGACGAGGACGCGCTGTACGGGCCGTTGAACAACGCCAACCAGCTGGCCCAGGTCTCCGGCTTCATCGACCGGCTCCCCGCCCACGCCAAGGTCGAGGCGGGCGGCCACCGGGTCGGCGACAAGGGCTTCTTCTACGCGCCCACCGTGGTCTCCGGACTCAAGCAGGACGACGAGATCATCCAGAACGAGGTCTTCGGCCCGGTCATCACCGTGCAGACCTTCTCGGAAGAGGCGCAGGCGATCTCGTACGCCAACGGCGTGGAGTACGCGCTGGCCTCGTCGGTGTGGACCAAGGACCACGCCCGCGCGATGCGGATGTCCAAGGCCCTGGACTTCGGCTGTGTCTGGATCAACACCCACATCCCGCTGGTCGCCGAGATGCCGCACGGCGGCTTCAAGAAGTCCGGCTACGGCAAGGACCTCTCCGCCTACGGCTTCGAGGACTACACCCGCATCAAGCACGTCATGACGTCGCTGGGCTGATCCCGGGCTGATCCCGGGCTGATTCGAGCCGATCCCGGCCGATTCCCGCGCCGGACTTGTCACTTGGTCATGGCAGGATCCCCTGTCATGACCAAGTGGGGGAAATCCGGACGTCTGTGGATCGCGGCGGTCGCCGCGATCCTGCCGGCCATCGCGGGCTGCGGCGAGAAGAAGCCGGGCGGCCCGGCCGCGTCCGAGCTGGGGTTCCGGCATTACGCCGGGGCGGTGCAGTACCCGGCGATCACCAAGGACAGCGGCGGTGAGCACGGGCTCGACGCGCTCGTGCCGTACGGCGACTGCGTCCTCGGCCTCGGCACGTACAGCAACGGCCACCGCGACGTGGGCGTCAACTGGACCGGCGACGCGGCCTGTACGAAGCTCTCGCTCGATCCGGCGCCGGAGACCGGGGCCACCCCCGGCGAGGTGCCCGGGGACATGGCTCCGGGAAACGGCGCCGAGGGCTGGGGCGGCGGCGGACTCGCCGGGAGGGCGGTGCTGCCCGGCGAGGACGGCTCGGTGTACGCGGCCGGTACGTCCCTCTCGCGCCTCGACCGCTCGGGGCGCGTCCACCGGCTGGCCGACCTCGAGGTCCCGCCCGTGGAGCCGGATCCGGATGCCGAACCGGGCGCCCGGCACCCGGGCGGCGCGGCCGTCATGGTGCGCAGTGGGCAGCGGCTGGTCCTCGGCGGTTCGGTGACCGAGAAGCGGCGGCTCGTACCGACGGTGTGGATCTCCGCGGACCAGGGAAGGACCGTCCGGCGCCAGCGGCTCCCGGAGCTGCCCGCCGCTTCGGACGCCTCCCTCACCAGGACGGGCGTCCTGGCCATGGCCGCCGAGGGCCGCCGGATCGTGGCCATCGGCGGCAACGCCCAGGGCCAGGGGCGGCCACGGTTGCCGGTATGGGCGTCCACGGACGGCGGACGCACCTGGCGGGCCGCGCTCACCCCCCGGCTGCACGGCTACGCCCCGGTGAGCGGCGTGCTGTGGCACGACGGCCGGTGGATCGCCTACGGCGCCCGGTCCTACGGCGGCCGCGAGGACTACGGCAAGCCCGACCGGCCGTCCGTGCTGACCAGCGCGGACGGCCTGCACTGGACGGTCGAGGACACCTCGGCGCTGGGCGAGGGGCGGATACGGGGCGCGAGCGTCGATGGCTCGGGCGCGCTGGTGCTCCTCGGCCTCCGCAGCGGGGAGCACATCTTCTGCGGCATGGTGTGGACCGGAGGCTTCGGCGAGGACGCCGAGCGGGCCGAGCTCGGCTGCGGCGATTCGCTGCCCTCGGCCATCACCACCCGCGCCGACGGGAAGGTCGTCATCGCGGGCAGCAATGACCTGTGGGTGGGCGGCGCCTCCGCCCGCCGCGCGGTCAGCCGCTGATCAGCCGCTGAGCAGAAGGGCCGCCAGGGCGCCGACCCGGTTCGTGGTGATGCCGTCGACGCCCGCCCGCAGCAGCCGGGACATCGACCGCCGGGTGTCGGCGGTCCAGGCGGAGACCAGCAGCCCGTCCGCGTGATGGCGGGCGACCAGCTCACGGGAGACCAGCCCGAAGCGGTAGTTGAGCCACCGGGGGCGCAGCGCCGCCAGCAGCGCCGGACCCGGCGGGGCGAGCGTGGTCCAGGTCAGCGCTATCTCGGCGGGCGGCTCCGCGCGGCGCACGGCGTGCAGGGCCGCCAGGGCGCCGCAGTAGTACACCCGGTCGCCCGCCCCGCTCTCCCGCACCTGGGCGACGGTGGCGGGCGCGGCCGACGCGTCCGGCAGATCGATCAGCAGCCGGGTGGAGCCGGCGCACGCGAGGGCCTCGCGCAGGGTCGGGACGCCCCCGCCGGTCAGCTGCCGCACCTCGTCGGCGGTCAGCCCGGACAGCGGCCGGTCCCGGCCCCAAAGCCGCTTCAGCGTGGCGTCGTGGAGCAGCACCGGCACACCGTCCCGGGTCAGCCGTACGTCGATCTCGACCGCGCCCGCCCCCGCGCGCACCGCGGAGCGGATCGAGGGCAGGGTGTTCTCACGGCACACATACGGGTCGCCGCGGTGGCCGACCGGGACGCATCGCGCCCCCGCCGCCCTCACCGGTCCGCGACCGCCGTGTAGGCGTCGATCTCCGCGGCGAGCCGCGCCTTGCCCTCGGCGTCCAGGAAGGACGCCTCGACGGCGTTCTTCGCCAGGGCCGCGACGCCCGCCGCGTCCAGGTCGAGCAGCCGGGCCGCGACCTGGTACTCGGTGTTGAGGTCGGTGCCGAACATCGGCGGGTCGTCGCTGTTGATCGTGACGATCACCCCGGCATCGACCATCTGCTTCAGGGGGTGCTCATCGAGCGTGGCGACGGCGCGCGTGGCGAGGTTGGAGGTCGGGCAGACCTCCAACGGAATGCGATGCTCCGCGAGATGGGCGAGCAGCTTCGGATCCTGGACGGCGCTGGTGCCATGGCCGATGCGCTCGGCCCGCAACTCGATGAGGGCGTCCCAGATCGTCTGCGGTCCGGTGGTCTCGCCCGCATGCGGCACGCTGCGCAGCCCGGCGGCGATGGCCCGGTCGAAGTACGGCTTGAACTGGGGGCGCGGCACCCCTATCTCCGGGCCGCCGAGTCCGAAGCCGACCAGCCCCTCGGGGCGCAGCTCACAGGCGATCCGGGCGGTCTCCTCGGCGGCCTCGAGACCGGCCTCGCCGGGAATGTCGAAGCACCAGCGCAGCACCGTGCCGAACTCCGACTCGGCCGCCTTACGGGCGTCCTCGATCGCCTCGACGAAGGCGGTGTCCGGGATGCCGCGCCGGGTCGAGCTGTAGGGGGTGACGGTCAGCTCGGCGTAGCGGATGTTCTGCCGGGCCATGTCGCGGGCGATCTCGTAGGTCAGCAGCCGGACGTCCTCGGCGTCGCGGATCAGGTCCACCACGGAGAGATAGATCTCGATGAAGTGCGCGAAGTCCCGGAAGACGAAGTACTCGGCGAGGGCCTCGGGGTCGGTGGGCACCTTGGAGTCGGGGTGCCGGGCGGCCAGCTCGGCCACGATGCGCGGGGACGCCGACCCCACGTGGTGCACATGGAGCTCCGCCTTGGGCAGCCCGGCGATGAAGGTGGTCAGATCGGTCAACGAAACCTCCGGGAGACGCCCGCCGACGGCGGGTTCCGGTCATCGTATGGTGTGTCGCCGACGGGTTCGCCACAGGCCGTAGCATGGGCGGACGTCTTTGTGGGGGAGCTTCATGGCCGACCAGCACGACCCGTCCGAGCCGCAGGATGAGCCACGGCGGCCCGGGCAGCCGAGGCAGCCCGAACCGCGCGAGCGCGATCCCTGGGCTCCTCCGGCGCAGCGGGTCGCGATGGACAAAAGCCCGATGGACCAGGCGGCGGCCGAACAACGGCAACCGGCTCCCCGCCCCCCGGTGGCCGAGCAGCCAACCCTCACCTCCTATACCGCCATGCCGGGCCAGACGCCCCCGCCCCCTCCGCCGCCCCCGCCGGGCCCCGTGGCCGCGCCGGGCGCGGTGCCCCCACCGCCGCCCGCGCCGACCGGCCCCGGGACGCCCAGCGCCTATCCGGCCGCCGGGCCGTACGGCCCGGCGGGCTACGGGCCGACCGGATACGCCCAGCCGGGATACGGCCAAGCCGGATACGGGCAGCAGGCGCCCGCCAAGCAGTCCCCGTACGGCGGGGTGCCGGGCTATCCCGGCTACGGCTACCCGGGCACCGCCCACCCGGGCGCGGGATACTCCGGCTCCGGATATCCGGGCACCGCCTACCCCGGCGCCGCCTACCCAGGAGGGACGTATGGCCAGGGCTGGCCGGGCGGGACGTATGTGCCGAACAACGGCCATGGCACGGCCGCCCTGGTGCTCGGCATCATCGGCCTGGTCCTCTCCCCGAGCATCGTGCTCGGCATCATCCTCGGGGTGCTCGCGATCGTCTTCGGGGTGCTCGGCCGCGCCAGGGCGGCAAGCGGCGAGGCGACCAATGGCGGTTCGGCGCTCGCCGGGGTGATCCTCGGGGTGGTCGCCGTGGTGGCGAGCGTCGCCATGGTCTTTGTCTACATCGCCACCGAGGACGACGGCTCGGACAGCGGTGACGATCCGGGCTATGCCGATGTCTCGGCCGCGGCGGTGCTCCCGCTCGCCGATATCAGCGGCTGACGCCCCTACCGCGACGCGACCGGCCTCCCGGGACGCTCCCACCCCTCACCGACAGGCGCCGCCGACAGCCGCGCCGACCTGGGCAATCGAGCTGTCCCGGGATGCGGCATGCCCATAACATTGCCGGACGTTTACCAGGAGGGGAGACCACCGATGTCCAGCGCCATGCCCGGCCCGCCGCAGGATCCGTACGACCCCCAGGCCAATCCCTACGCCACGCCCGCGCCGCCGGCCCAGCCACCGCAGTACCCCGGAGCCGGCTACCCCGCCGCGCCGCCCGTCTACCCGGGGGCGGCCGGGATGCCGATGCGGTTGAACAACGGCATGGGCACGGCCGCGCTGGTCTGCGGCATCGTCGGCCTGGTCTGCGGGATCACCTACTTCCTGTGGGTCTTCGCGGTCATCCTCGGCATCCTGGCGATCGTCTTCGGCGCCATAGGCAAGGGGAAGGTCGGCCGGGGTCAGGCGAACAACGGAGGCTCGGCCACCGCCGGTCTGGTCTGCGGAATCATCGGCATGGTGCTCCCGGTGATCTACGTCGCGGCGGTGGACGCCGCCATCGACTCCATCTTCTAGACCGGCCGTCTTCCAGACCGGCCGTCCGGACCGACATCCGGACCGACGTCCGAGCCGGGCATCCGGACCGGCGTCCGAGCCGGGCATCCGGACCGGCGTCCAGCCCGGCTGTCCAAACCGTCGGTCCGGACCGGGATCCGGCGCGGAAACGGTGACGCCGGGGCCGCTCTGGTCACTGAATCCGTCGCGAAATCAAAAAGCAACAACGGAATCCCTTGTTGAAGCGAAGGCTCTCTGTCAGGATCAGCCTTCAATTCCGGTTGGAGCTACGCCACGCCTCTTTGGGGCGGACCGGCGGAGGAGAGCGCGATGGATCAGCGGTTCGACGTGACGGAGCGGTTCGCCGACGGTGCCCAGTACATCGCGGGCCGCCTGCGCCAGGGCAGCTCCGAGAGCACGCATCAGGTCGTCGACCCGGCCACCGGCGAGCAGGTGTTCAGCTACCGGCTCGCCGGTGCGGCCGATGTCGACGCCGCCGTGGCCGCGGCCGAGGCCGCCTTCCCCGCATGGGCGGGCGCCACCCCCGGCGAGCGGTCCGACGCGCTGCACCGCTTCGCCGCGGTGCTCACCGAGCGGGCGGACGACCTCGCCTATGCCGAGTCGCTGCAGTGCGGCAAGCCCATCAAGCTCAGCACCGAGTTCGATGTGCCCGGCTCCATCGACAACACCTCCTTCTTCGCGGGCGCCGCCCGCCAGTTGGAGGGCAAGGCCGCCGGCGAGTACAGCGGCGACCACACCTCGTACATTCGCCGTGAGCCCATTGGGGTCATCGGCTCCATCGCCCCCTGGAACTACCCCCTCCAGATGGCGGCCTGGAAGGTCCTCCCGGCCATCGCCGCGGGCAACACCATCGTGCTGAAGCCCGCCGAACTGACGCCCCTGACCTCGCTGATGTTCGCGCAGGCGGCCACCGAGGCGGGCCTTCCTGACGGCGTCGTCAACGTGGTGAGCGGCACCGGTCCGGAGGCGGGCGAGTGGCTGGTCTCCCACCCCGCGGTGGCGATGACCTCCTTCACCGGATCGACGGCGGTCGGCAAGCGCGTCGCCGAACTCGCCACCTCCACCGTCAAGCGGATCCATCTCGAACTCGGCGGTAAGGCGCCCTTCGTCGTCTTCGACGACGCGGACCTGGAGGCCGCCGCGCACGGCGCCGTCGCGGGTGCGCTGATCAACAGCGGACAGGACTGCACCGCGGCCACCCGCGCGTATGTCCAGCGCCCGCTGTACGACGCGTTCGTCGCCGCCGTCGCCGATCTCATGGCGTCCGTACGGCTCGGCGACCCCTTCGATCCGCACACCGACCTCGGCCCGCTGGTCTCCCACGCCCAGCGCGACCGCGTGGCGGGCTTCGTGGACCGGGCCCGCGGCTACGCCACCGTCGTCACCGGCGGCGACGCCCCGGGCGGCGACCTGGCCAAGGGCGCCTACTACCGGCCCACGCTCATCGCCGGCGCGCCCCAGGACAGCGAGATCGTCCAGTCCGAGATCTTCGGCCCGGTCCTGGCGGTCCTCCCCTTCGACGGCGACGACGAGGGGATCGCACTCGCCAACGACACCCCTTACGGTCTCGCCGCCTCCGCCTGGAGCCGCGATGTCTACCGGACGGGCCGCGCCTCCCGCGAGCTCCGGGCGGGTTGCGTCTGGATCAACGACCACATCCCGATCATCAGCGAGATGCCGCACGGCGGTGTGCGGGCGTCCGGCTTCGGCAAGGACATGTCGGCGTACTCCTTCGAGGAGTACACGCAGGTCAAGCACGTGATGTTCGACAACACCGCAGTGGTCCGCAAGGACTGGCACCGCACGGTCTTCGGGGATCGACAGACCTGACCGACAGACCTGAATGTGCGGCCACCTCCGCGTGGCCTCGGCCGGCCGCCACCGGCCGACACCCTCGAAAGGCACAGCTTATGGAAGCACGGCACGAGTCCGAGAGCCTGTCCCCACCGCAGATCGCCGCGATGCGGCGCTCCATGACCAGCGGCCGGATGGCGCTCACCCGCCGCTCCCTGCTGCGTGCGGGAGGCGCCGGGGCGATCGCCGTCGGCGGGCTCGGGGCGCTCGGCGGCTGCGGTATCCCGCCCGCCGGGCGCACCGACGCGAACAACGCCTCCGATGACCACTCCGACGAGGAGAAGAAGGTCAACTTCTCCAACTGGTCGGAGTACATGGACATCAGCGAGGACAAGAAGCGCCACCCCACTCTGGACGAGTTCCAGCGGCGCACCGGTATCGCGGTGAAGTACACCGAGGACATCAACGACAACGTCGAGTTCTTCGGGAAGATCAAGCCGCAGCTCGCCGCGGGCCAGAACATCGGCCGTGACCTCATCTGCGTCACCGACTGGCTGGCCGCCCGCATGATCCGGCTCGGCTGGATGCAGAAGCTGGACGCGGCCAATCTGCCGCACGCGTACGCCAACCTGGCCGAGGGCTTCCGCACCCCCGACTGGGACCCGGGCCGCGCCTACTCCTATACGTGGACCGGCATCCCCGCCGTCATCGCGTACAACAAGAAGGCCACCGGCGGCCGTAAGGTCACCTCCATCACGCAGCTCCTGGAGGACCCGAAGCTCAAGGGCCGGGTCGGCATGCTGACCGAGATGCGCGACACCGTCGGGCTGACCCTGCTAGACATGGGCAAGCGGCCGGAGGACGTCACCGCCGACGACTACGACGCCGCCCTCGCCCGCATTCAGAAGGCCGTCGACCGCGGGCAGATCCGCCGGTTCACCGGCGGTGAGTACACCGGCGACCTCGGCCAGGGCGACCTGGCGGCGTGCGTGGCCTGGGCGGGCGACCTCGTCCAGCTCCAACTGGACAAGCCCCAGGTGGAGTTCGCCGTCCCGGACGCGGGCTATATGACCTCCACCGACAATCTGCTGATCCCGAACAAGGCGCGCCACAAGAAGAACGCGGAGCGGCTCATCGACTACTACTACGAGCCCAAGAACGCCGCGAAGGTCGCCGCCTTCATCAACTACGTATGTCCGGTCGACGGGGTCCGCGATGAGCTGGCGAAGATCGACAAGGACCTGGCGGAGAACCCGCTGATCATCCCCGACGAGGAGATGACCGCCAAGTCTCATGCCTTCCGTTCGCTGTCGAGCGAGGAAGAGACAGCCTTCGAGGAAAAGTTCACCAAGCTCACCGGCGCCTGACAGACGAGGGAAGCCACCCCATGACCGACCCCAGTGCCACCCCCGCCTCCGGCGGCGATGTCCGTCTCACCGGGATCAGCAAGACCTACGGGTCCTTCACCGCCGTCCAGCCGCTCGATCTGTACGTGCCCGCCGGCTCCTTCTTCGCCCTGCTCGGCGCCTCCGGCTGCGGCAAGACCACCACGTTGCGCATGATCGCGGGACTGGAGGAGCCCACCAGCGGCATCGTCCGGCTCGCCGATGAGGACATCACCGCCCTCCCGCCCCACAAGCGGCCCGTCAACACGGTCTTCCAGAGCTATGCCCTCTTCCCGCACCTCGACATCTTCGAGAACGTCGCCTTCGGACTGCGCCGGCGCGGCGTCAAGTCGGTGAAGAAGCAGGTCGAGGAGATGCTGGAGCTGGTCCAGCTCGGCGACTTCGCCCGCCGCAGACCGCAGCAGCTCTCCGGCGGCCAGCAGCAGCGCGTCGCCGTCGCCCGCGCCCTGATCAACCACCCGCGGGTGCTGCTGCTCGACGAACCGCTGGGCGCGCTCGACCTCAAGCTGCGCCGTCAGATGCAGCTGGAGCTCAAGCGCATCCAGACCGAGGTCGGCATCACCTTCATCCATGTCACCCACGACCAGGAGGAGGCCATGACCATGGCCGACACGGTCGCGGTGATGAACGGCGGCCGGGTCGAACAGCGCGGCGCCCCCGCCGACCTCTACGAGAACCCCGGCACCACCTTCGTCGCCAACTTCCTCGGTACCTCCAACCTCATCGAGGCCGAGATCACCGACAAGAGCGGCGGCGACCTCGTCCTCGCAGCCGCCGGCGGCAAGCTCTCGCTGCCCGCCGACCGATGTAGCGCCCCCGTCCGCACGGGAGGGAAACTGCTGGTAGGGGTGCGTCCCGAGAAGATCACCCTGACCCACGCCGAGGACGCCGGGACCATCCCCGCGGGGCGCAACCGGATCACCGGACGGATCGCCGACTCCAGCTTCATCGGCGTCTCCACCCAGTACCTCATCACCACCCCGGGCTGCCCCGAGATCACCGTCTACGAGCAGAACATCGAGCGTGACGCCCGGCTCGTCCCCGGCGCTGAGGTCGTCCTGCACTGGAACCCCGCCCACACCTTCGGCCTCGACGCGACCCAGGACATCGACGCCGGTACGGAGCTGGACGAGGAGGCCCCATGAGTGCGACGGCGACTCCCGACGCCCCGCCGGACGCCGCCGGGCCCGTACCCGAGCCCGTACAGAAGCCACCCCTCCTCAAGCCCGCCGTCCGCAAGCGGCTGGTGCCCTACTGGCTGCTGCTCCCCGGCATTCTCTGGCTGCTGATCTTCTTCGCCGCGCCGCTGATCTACCAGGCCTCGACCTCCGTCCAGACCGGCTCCCTCGAAGAGGGCTTCAAGGTCACCTGGCACTTCCAGACCTACTGGGACGCGCTGAGCGAGTACTACCCGCAGTTCCTGCGCTCGGTGTTCTACGCCGCCACCGCCACCGTGATGTGCCTGGTGCTCGGCTATCCCCTCGCGTATCTCATCGCCTTCCGGGCGGGCCGCTGGCGCAATCTGGTGATGATCCTGGTCATCGCGCCGTTCTTCACCAGCTTCCTGATCCGCACCCTCGCCTGGAAGACGATCCTGTCCGACGGCGGCCCGGTGGTGGGCGCGCTCAACTCGCTGCACATCCTGGACGTCACCAGCTATCTGGGGATCACCGAGGGACAGCGGGTGCTGGCCACCCCGCTCGCGGTGGTCTGCGGGCTGACGTACAACTTCCTGCCCTTCATGATCCTCCCGCTCTACACCTCGCTGGAGCGCATCGACCCCCGGCTCCACGAGGCCGCGGGCGATCTCTACGCCCGGCCCGTCACCACCTTCCGGAAGGTGACCTTCCCGCTGTCCATGCCGGGGGTCGTCGCGGGCACACTGCTCACCTTCATCCCCGCCACCGGCGACTACATCAACGCCGAACTGCTCGGCTCCGCCGACCAGAAGATGGTCGGCAACGTCATCCAGTCGCAGTTCCTGCGGGTCCTGGACTATCCGACGGCGGCGGCGCTGTCCTTCATCCTCATGGCGGCCATCCTGACGATGGTCACCGTCTACATCCGCAAGTCCGGGACGGAGGACCTGGTGTGACGGCCCTGACGCGCTGGATACGGCGGAACCTGGTGGTCATCGCGGGGCTCGGCACCCTCGCGTATCTGATCCTGCCCAACGTCGTCGTCCTGGTCTTCTCCTTCAACAAGCCCAACGGGCGCTTCAACTACGAATGGCAGCGGTTCTCCACCGAGGCCTGGACCGATCCGTGCGGCGTCGCCGACATGTGCGGCTCGCTCTCGCTCAGCCTGAAGCTCGCGATATGGGCGACGATCGGCGCGACCCTCCTCGGCACGATGATCGCCTTCGCACTGGCCCGCTACCGCTTCCGGGCCCGCTCCGCGGTCAACAGCCTGATCTTCCTGCCGATGGCCATGCCCGAGGTCGTCATGGCCGCCTCGCTGGCCACCCTCTTCCTCAACATGGGCGTCGACTTCGGCTTCTGGACGATCCTCATCGCCCACATCATGTTCTGCCTGAGCTTCGTCGTGACGGCCGTCAAGGCGCGGGTGATGTCCATGGACCCCCGGCTGGAACAGGCCGCCCAGGACCTCTACGCCTCCCCGGCGCAGACCTTTGTGCGCGTCACCCTGCCGATCGCCGCGCCCGGTATCGCCGCGGGCGCGCTGCTGTCCTTCGCGCTCTCCTTCGACGACTTCATCATCACCAACTTCAACGCCGGTTCGACCGTGACCTTCCCCATGTTCGTCTGGGGATCCGCACAGCGCGGCACGCCCGTGCAGATCAATGTGATCGGAACGGCGATGTTCGCCGTCGCGGTGCTGTGCGTTCTCGCCGGCCAACTGGCCGGCGCCCGCCGCAAGAGGAGCTGAAAACCATGGCCACGGACGCCATGACCCGCTCGCCCGGGGGCGACAGCGCCCCCGGCCCGTCCGCCCTCAAAGCCCTGGCCGACGCCGCGTACCGGCCGTACTGGCTGGACGACCCCGGCAGGCCCCGCCCCCGCCCCGCCCTCGTCGGGGAGGAGCACTGCGATCTGCTCGTCGTCGGCGGCGGCTACAGCGGACTGTGGACCGCCCTGATCGCCAAGGAACGTGACCCCGACCGCGAGGTGGTCCTGGTCGAGGGCCAGGAGATCGGCTGGGCCGCCTCCGGACGCAACGGCGGCTTCTGCGCCGCCTCCCTCACCCACGGCCTCGGCAACGGCGCGGCCCGCTGGCCCGATGAGCTGGCCGAACTCGAGCGGCTCGGCCACCGCAACCTCGACGCCATCGAATCCGCCGTCGAGCGCTACGGCATCGACTGCGACTTCGAACGCACCGGCGAGATCGATGTGGCCACCGCGCCCCACCAGGTCGAGGAGTTGCGCGAAGCCGTCGAACAGGCCGGTGCCCTCGGCCTGGAGCCGCCCGAGTTCCTCGACCGCGACGCGGTGCGCGCCGAAGTCGACTCGCCCACCTTCCTGGCCGGGCTGTGGGACCGCCGGGGCGTGGCCATGGTGCACCCCGCCAAGCTCGCCTGGGGCCTGGCACGGGCCTGCGCCGAGCTGGGCGTACGGATCTACGAACACACCCCGGCCGAACGGCTGGCGAGCAGCGGGGCGGCGATGGCCGTCCGTACCCCCTACGGCCGGGTCCGCGCCCGCCAGGTGGCGCTCGCCACCAACGCCTTCCCCGCCCTGGTGCGCCGCGTCCGCCCGTTCATCGCGCCCGTCTACGACCATGCGCTGATGACCGAACCGCTCACCGAGGAGCAGCTCGACGCGATCGGCTGGCAGCGCAGGCAGGGACTCAGCGACACCGCCAACCACTTCCACTACTTCCGGCTCACCGCCGACCGGCGCATCCTGTGGGGCGGCTACGACATCGTCTACCGCTACGGCGGACGGGTGCGCGCCGAATACGATCACCACCCGGCCACCTACCGCACCCTCGCCCAGCACTTCTTCCAGTGCTTCCCGCAGTTGGAGGGCGTGCGCTTCAGCCATGCCTGGGGCGGTGCGATCGACACCTGCTCGCGCTTCTCCGCGTTCTTCGGCAGCGCGCACGGGGGGCGGGTGGCGTACGCGCTCGGCTATACGGGCCTGGGGGTCGGGGCGACCCGCTTCGGGGCCGAGGTGATGCTCGATCTGCTCGCCGGTGAGCGCACCGAGCGCACCCGCCTGGAGATGGTCCGCAGCAAGCCCCTGCCCTTCCCGCCGGAGCCGGTGCGCTGGGCGGGCATCGGCATCACCCAGTGGTCCATGACCCGGGCCGACGAGAACGGCGGGCGCCGCAATCTGTGGCTGAAGGCCATGGACAAGGTGGGGCTGGGGTTCGACAGCTGAGCTGAGCCGGGCCGCGGTTGCCCTGGGCCGTTCCGCGTGGCCTGGGGCCACCGCGGCCCGCTTTCAGCTAGCCGCCGGGGCTCGACCGGCTCGAACCGTCACCCTGGCTGATCCGGCTCAGCGAGAGCATCGCCCACAGCAGCAGACCGGACAGACACCAGCTCGCGACCGTGTCCAGCGGCCAGTGGTAGCCGCGCCGGACCAGCCCGGCGGCCACGGCGAGGTTCAGTACGGCGACGGCCACCAGGAGGGGCCGCCGTAGCCGCGGGCGCAGGAGAGGGCGGAGGAGCAGCGCCGCCGCGCCATAGGCGACGGCGGCCGTCGCGGCATGGCCGGAGGGGAAGAATCCGGTCTCGCCCGCCAGCGGACCCGGCGGGCCGGGGCGGTCGATCAGCGCCTTGAACGGAACCACCAGTGCCGGAACCGCCGCCATCGCCACCGCGGCGGCCAGCGGCGGCAGCCACCAGCGCGGCTCTCCCGCGCGCCGGGCGCACCACGCCGCCCAGCCGAGGGCGACGGCGAGGACGGGGACCGCCACCGCCGTATTGCCGAGGTCGGCGAGGAACTCGGCGACGGGGGAGGGGAGCGCCGAGCCGGAGATCGCGCGGCCGAGCCGTTCGTCGTAGGTCCGCAGGGGGCCATGGGCGGCGATCTGCCAGGTGCACAGCGCGAGCAGTGCGATCAGTGCGAGGGGTGTGAGGAGCGCGGGGAGCGCGAGGGGCGCGAGGGGCGCGAAGAACGGCGCTTGGGGCGCGGAAGGGGAGTGAACAGTCGGCAGCCCCGGAACAGGGGGGGTAGTTCCGGGGCCGCCGTGGCGACCGGTGTGCCGCGCGCCCCGGGGGGTTTGGGGCGGGCGGCCGTCCGATCGGTGAGGAGATCCGGAGCCGGAGGCTCCAGTGGTGTGCGCGAGGGCACAGCCGGGTCGGGGCTGGGGAAGCACCGGCTCGGCATCGCCCGCAGTCCCCTGCGAGCGGGGTGTTTCTCTCATCTGGAATGACCGTACGGCAGCGAAGCCCCGCCCGACAGGCCGATCACCCACCTGTCATCGGCCCCGCACATCTTCTTCACGCCCACCCATCGATCACCCACAGTCACAGCTCGGCGAAGGCGCTCTCGAGGACGTCGAGACCCTCGTTCAGAAGGTCCTCGCCGATCACCAGCGGCGGCAGGAAACGCAGCACATTGCCGTAGGTTCCGCAGGTCAGCACCAGCAGCCCGGCTGAGTGGCACGCCTTGGCGACGGCGGCCGTGGCCTCGGGGTTGGGGTCCTTGGTGCCGGACTTCACCAGTTCGATGGCGATCATGGCGCCGCGGCCGCGGAGGTCGCCGATGATGTCGTACTTCTCCTGCATCGCGGCCAGGCGGCCCTTCATGACCTCCTCGATGCGCTTGGCCTTGGCGTTGAGGTCCAGCTCGCGCATCGTCTCGATCGCGCCGAGCGCCGCCGCGCACGCCACCGGGTTTCCGCCGTAGGTGCCGCCGAGACCGCCGGAGTGCGCCGCGTCCATGATCTCCGCGCGGCCGGTGACGGCGGCGAGCGGCAGACCGCCCGCGATGCCCTTGGCGGTGGTGATCAGGTCCGGGACGATGCCCTCGTCCTCACAGGCGAACCACTGGCCGGTGCGGCAGAATCCGGACTGGATCTCGTCCGCGACGAAGACGATGCCGTTGGTCTTGGCGAACTCCGCGATTCTGGGCAGGAAGCCCTTGGCGGGCTCGATGAAACCGCCCTCGCCGAGGATCGGCTCGATGATGATCGCGGCCACGTTCTCCGCCCCGATCTGCTTGCTGATCATGTCGATGGCCTGGGCCGCGGCCTCCTCGGCGCAGTTCTCCGGACCGGTCAGCCAGCGGTAGGGGTAGGCGAGCGGAACGCGGTAGACCTCGGGCGCGAAGGGACCGAAGCCGTGCTTGTACGGCATGTTCTTGGCGGTGAGCGCCATGGTGAGGTTGGTCCGGCCGTGGTAGCCGTGGTCGAAGACGACGACCGCCTGGCGCTTGGTGTACGAACGGGCGATCTTCACCGCGTTCTCCACCGCCTCGGCGCCCGAGTTGAACAGCGCCGACTTCTTGGCGTGGTCGCCGGGCGTGAGGCGGGCCAGCTCCTCGCAGACCTCCACGTAGCCCTCGTACGGCGTGACCATGAAACAGGTGTGCGTGAAGTCCGCCAGCTGCGCGGACGCCCGGCGCACGACGGCCTCCGCGGAGGAGCCGACGGAGGTCACGGCGATTCCGGAGCCGAAGTCGATCAGCGAGTTGCCGTCCACGTCCTCGATTACACCGCCGCCCGCACGCACGGTGAAGACCGGCAGCACACTCCCCACCCCACCGGCGACCGCCGCGTTCTTACGGGCGAGCAGCTCCTGCGACTTCGGGCCGGGAATGGCGGTGATGACGCGACGCTCCTGGGGGAGGGACGGGCCTCCGGACAGTTCGGTCATGAGGGGCTCCAGGGGAAAGAACAGCGGTTTTAGTCGCAGGCTAGGGGCGCGGCGGCGGATGAGGCATGTTCCGTTCGGGAGCACTGCGCGTGTTGCCTTGTCCGCGACGGCCATAGCCCGGCGGCGGCCTTACGGATCCGGTGACCGCCTTACGGATCCGGTGGCCGCCTTACGGATGCGGCGGCGGCCTTACGGATGCGGCGGCGGCCCTACCGGTGACCGCTTACGGATCCAGTGACCGCTTTAGGGAACCCGCGAGTGAGACGGCACCGCCCGGGTCGCTGAACTCCCCGCGCGGGAACACTAGATTGAGCGATGGCGCGAAAGCCGAGGAACAGCCGGTCAGGGGGCAAGGGGCAGCACATGGACACCGAGGGCACGTTCGACCCACGCAGCACACGCCACAACCCGCTCCCACCCCCGCCTCCGCAATCCCCGCCCTCCTTCCCCACCGCCCCGCCGCCGGTGCCGCCGACCGCGCCCCCGGCGGCCCCTGGCGCGGCCCCGGTACCCGCCCAGGCTCCCGGCGCGCCCCCGGCTCCCGGACCCGCGGCCCGCCCGTCCTTCGTCGCCTGGCTGCGCGCGCCGCGGTCCGAGGCGGCACCGGGGGTGTGGACGTACGAGCACAAGCCGAAGGCGCCGGAGGAGCCGGACCGCATTCCAGGGCGGCGGCTGCTCAGTGGGGCACTGATCTCCGTGCTCTGTGGCTGGCTGGTCTGGTCGCTGCTCTGGAACGGGTACCTGGGTGGCTATTGGCTGTGGCCGCTGGCCCTCCTCACGCCCGACTCCTGGTCCGAAAGCGGCAACGTGGCCTATGTCGTAGCGACGTACACCTACTACGGCCTCTTTCTCTGCGCCATCGCCGTGATCTTCGGCCGCGTCGGCCACTGGTCCGAAGTCTGGCGCCGTTACGTCGCGCCCCTCTTCCGGCGGGCATGGGATGAGCCCGCCCCGGAGGCGGCCGTCGCGGGGCGGCCCGAGGGGGATCCGCTGGAGTGGCCGCACTTGCGGGCCGCCGGGGCGCACAGTGCGGCTGATCGGTTGGCGGCGGACGCACGGGCGGGGGCGATGAATGACGTCGACCATGCCCGGATCGAGCGCGCCTGGCAGTCCGTGCGGGCCGGGAGGAACTCCCTCGCCTCGTTCACCGACACCGTGCTGCGCCACGGCGCCGCCTCGTACGGTCACCCGTCCGGCGCGCGGGATCTGCCCGCCAGGACGGCGCGGCATGATCTCCTCGCGCATCAGGTCCGCCTCGGCACCGCCTCCGACGACCCCCGCAACCCTTACCAGCACCGCGGCGTCGGGCTCGCCCTCGAGCCCGATGTGCTCGCCACCTCGCTGCTGGCCGTCGGGCCGCCCGGTTCGGGGAAGACGGGGCGGATGGTGCGGCCCGTCGTGGAGTCGCTGTGCCTGCAGGCGCTCGCCGGGCAGGTCGCCGTGGTGGCGGTCGGGGCGGCGGGGGCCGGGCTCGGGGCGGACGAGGCGTTCGACGTCGTCGTGAAGATCGGCCGGCCCGACTCCGGCTACGACTTCGACCTCTACGGCGGCACCACCGACCCCGACGAGGCGGCGGGCATCCTCGCCGAGGCCCTGATCGGCGACATGGCCGCCTCGCTGCCCGGCGGGGACAGCCGGCGCGCCGCCACCGCGCTGGCCCAGCTGCTCGGCCCCTACCGCGCCGCCCACGGCCGCTTCCCGTCCGTCCCGGATCTGCGGGAGCTGCTGGACGGTTCCAAGGCGGCCGTCAACGCGCTGCGCGAGGCGCTGGACGAGGCCGGGGAGCGGGCGCAGGCCCGTGAGCTGGAGGCGCGGGTCCGGCAGTCGGGTGCGCCCGGGGACGTGGGCACGCTGCTCGCGGACCGGATCGCGCTGCTGGACCGGCCCGCGTTCGCCGATTTCTTCGACACCACCGGGGACCGCCGCCCGTTCTCCCTCCGGGCCCTCGAACACCCCCTCCGGGTCCGTATCGATCTGCCCGAGCGCGGCCATGCGGAGGCGTCGCGGATGCTGGCGCGGCTGGTCCTGGCGCAGTTCACCGAGTGCGCCGTGGGCCGCGCCGACCGTTCGCTGTTCGCCTGTCTGGTCCTCGACGACGCCTCGCACACCATCACTCCCGAGGCCCTGCGCGGTATCCAGCGGCTCCGTTCCGCCCACGCGGGCGCCGTGCTCACCCTCCGCACCCTCGACGACGTCCCCGAGGCGCTGCGCAGCGCCCTGCTCGGCGCGGTCGGCTGCCGGATGGCCTGCGCCGGGGTGACGACCTGGGACGGGGCGCGGTTCGCGGAGGTGTGGGGGACGGAGTGGGTCGAGACGCGCGACATCACCGACCGGCAGATCATCGCCGAGGAACCGCTCACCAAGGTGCTGCACTTCATCCGTAAGGTCGTCACCGGTAAGGCGGTGACCACGCAGTCGGTGACCGTACGGACGGTGGAGCGCGAGCGCTGGTCCGCGTCAGAGCTGGCCCACGCGGTTCCCGCCGGGCATGCGGTGCTGTCGGTGACCTCCGTAAGGGGCGAGGGCGGGCCGCCGGTGCTGGTGGATCTCCGCGGGTGACCGACCGGTGCCCCAGGCGTTCCTCATTGCCGCAGTCAGCTGTTCTGCTGCGGTTGCCCCGCTCAACGTGACGGGGCGACCGCAGCGTCACGGCCAGACCGGTGGCCGAATCAGGCCGTCAATTCCACGTATTCCTCCATTGAGGCAGAATCGGCAGTAGCCGTTCATACGGAGCGGTGAAGTCGTCGCATTCGCATCGAAGGTGCCATGCCTCCCACGCTCGCCTCACTCGTCCGCCACCCCGGTCTCAAGCTGTCCGTGCTCGCGGGCGAGGACCGGCTGGAGACGCCTGTGCGCTGGGCACATGTCAGCGAGCTCGCCGACCCCGTGCCCTATATGGAGGGCGGCGAGCTGCTCCTGATCACCGCGATGCAGATCGAGGCCGAGGACCCGGAGGAGATGAGCCGCTATGTGCGGCGGCTGGTCGGCGCGGGCGTGGTCGGGCTCGGCTTCGCGCTCGGCGTCAAGTACGCCGAGGTGCCGGCCGCGCTCGCCGCGGCGGCCAAGGAGGAGGGGCTGCCACTGATCGGCGTGCCCCGCCCCACCCCCTTCATCGCGATCAGCAAGGCCGTCTCCGCGGCGATAGCCGCCGACCAGTACCGGGCCGTGACCGCCGGGTTCGAGGCGCAGCGCGAGCTGACCCGCGCCGCCATCGGCGCCGAGGGGCCCGCCGCGCTGCTCGCCCGGCTCGCCGCCCATGTCGACGGCTGGGCCGCGCTCTACGACGTCTCCGGCTCCGTGGTCGCCGCCGCCCCCGACTGGGCCGCGCGCCGCGCCGCCCGGCTCACCGCCGACGTCGAGCGGCTGCGCTCCCGCCCCGGCCCCGCGAGCATCGTGGTCGGCGGGGGCGGCGAGGCCGGGGCCACGGGCGCGGAACCGGCCGAGGACACGGCCGCCGCCGACCGGGTGGAGCTCCAGTCCCTGGGCACCGGGCGCCGTACCACCCGTGGCGTGCTCGCGGTCGGTACGGCTGCGCCGCTGGGCACCGCCGAGCGCTATGCCGTGCACTCCGCGGTCGCGCTGCTGACCCTGACCACCGAGCGTTCCCGCGCCCTGCGGGAGGCCGAGCAGCGGCTCGGCGCCGCCGTGCTGCGGATGCTGCTCGCGGGCGAGCCCGACCATGCGCGGGCGGTCGCCGGGCGGCTGTACGGCGGGCTGCTCGACGCGCCGTTCCGGATGCTGGTCGCCGAGGTGCCGTCCGGCGGCGCGGCCCAGCAGCCCCACACGGCCACGCCCGGAGCGGACGAGGCCCCTCCGGAGCCCTTCGCCGAAGCCACCACCACGGCCACGGGCACGGCCGCGGGTGAGGCCGAGGCGGCCGAGCCCCTCGCCACGCTCACCGACACCATGGAGGCTGCCGCGGCCCGCATCGGCGAGTCGGTGCTGGTGGTGCCGGACGGCGAACGGCTTATCGTGCTGGCCCCCGACGGCGGCGCGGCGGTCGCGGCATGCGCCGAGCACGCCCGGGCCGTCGAGAGCCGCCGCGGCACCAAGGCCCGCCCCCGCGACCGTACGGCCGCCACCGCGCCCCACGGCGACGAGCTCGTCATCGGGCTGTCCGCCCCCGCGGGCCCCATCGCCGCCGCGGCCGCCTACCGCCAGGCCGAGCAGGCGCTGTCGGTGGCGCGCCGCCGTGGCCGGATGCTGGTCGAGCATGAACAGGTCGCGGCGGGTTCCGTGCTGCCCCTGCTCGCCGACGACGCCGTAAGGGCGTTCGCCGACGGCATGCTGCGCGCCCTGCACGAGCACGACGCCACCGGCCGGGGCGATCTGGTCGCCTCGCTGCGCGCCTGGCTCTCCCGGCACGGCCAGTGGGACGCGGCCGCCGCCGACCTCGGAGTCCACCGGCACACCCTGCGCTACCGGATGCGCCGCGTCGAGGAGATCCTGGGCCGCTCCCTGGACGACCCGGACGTCCGTATGGAGCTGTGGCTCGCCCTCAAGGCCACGGCCGCCGGTACCTCGGCCTGAGGCCCGCATCTGCACCACGAGGCGACCGCGTTCGCTCCGGTCACCTCATTCGGGTCACCCTCCTCCCGATCTCCCCCGAATCGGGCACGCCATAGCGGAGCGCCGACGGTCCCGACTGCTACGCCCCGGACAAACGCCGAGCGGGCCGGGCGCGCCTACGGTGGGAGGAGATACACCACTTCAGAAGGGTCGGGATCCGCTGTGCCAGACACAAACGAAGCTGTCACCCACGCGTTCTGGCTCGCCGGCCGCAAGGCGACGGGCGAGAGCACGCTCGAGGTCACCTCGCCCTGGGACGGCCGCCGCGTCGGCGTGGTGAGCGTTCCCACCGATGCACAGATCGAGGAGGCCGTCGCCGCGGCCGACGCGGTGCGCGAGGAGTTCGCCGCGTCCCCCGCGCATGTCCGGGCCGCCGCTCTGGACCATGTGTCGCGCCGTCTCGCCGAGCGCAGTGAGGAGATCGCCCGGCTGATCTCGGATGAGAACGGCAAGCCGATCAAGTGGGCGCGCGGCGAGGTGGGCCGCGCCGTGTCCGTGTTCCGGTTCGCGGCCGAGGAGGCCCGCCGGTTCAACAGCGGGGAGGCCCAGCGGCTGGACACCGACGCCGGTGGGACGGGGCGGCTCGCGCTGACCCGCCGCTTCCCGCGCGGCACGGTGCTCGGCATCGCGCCGTTCAACTTCCCGCTGAACCTGAGTGCCCACAAGGTCGCCCCGGCGATCGCGGTCGGCACGCCGATCATCCTCAAGCCGGCGCCCGCGACCCCGCTGTCCGCGCTGATCCTCGGCGAGCTGCTGGCCGAGACCGAGCTCCCGGCGGGCTCCTGGAGCGTCCTTACGGTGCCCAACGACCGGATGCCCGCGCTGGTTCAGGACGAGCGGTTGCCGGTCATCTCCTTCACGGGTTCGGAGAAGGTCGGCTACGCGATCAAGGAGTCGGTGCCGCTCAAGCACTGCACCCTGGAGCTCGGTGGCAACGGCGCCGCGGTCGTCCTGTCGGACTACGCCTCCGACGCCGACCTCGACTGGGCGGCCACCCGCATCGGCACCTTCTCCAACTACCAGGGCGGACAGTCCTGCATCTCCGTGCAGCGGGTGATCGCGGACGCGTCCGTCTACGAGGAGCTCGTGCCGAAGATCGTCGCGGCCGTCGAGGGGCAGGTCACCGGCGACCCGACCGATGACGCCACCGATGTCGGCCCGCTGATCAGCGAGGACGCCGCCAAGCGTGTCGAGTCCTGGGTCGACGAGGCCGTCCGGGCCGGTGCGAAGCTGCTGACCGGCGGCAAGCGCGAGGGCTCGAACTACGCCCCGACCGTGCTCGCGGACGTCCCCGCGGATGTCAGCCTCTCCTGCGAGGAGATCTTCGGGCCGGTGCTCACCCTGCACAAGGTGACGGACGAGGACGAGGCGTTCGCGGCCGTCAACGACTCCAAGTACGGCCTCCAGGCGGGCGTCTTCACCCGCGAGGTGCGCACCGCCTTCCGCGCCCACCGCGCGCTGGAGGTCGGCGGCGTGATCATCGGCGATGTGCCCTCGTACCGCGCCGACCAGATGCCGTACGGCGGCGCCAAGAAGTCCGGCGTCGGCCGCGAGGGCGTGCGGTACGCGATGGAGGACTACACCTACGAGCGGGTCATGGTCCTCACCGGCCTCGACCTCTGATCCACCCCGCCGGGCCCCGCCCCACTGCGGGGCCCGGCGCAGGGGAAGGCTCGCCCCGGCCGCTCCGGACCCTCAATCCCTCAAACCCTCAACCGGAGAAGCCGAGGCGGGCCAGTCTCAGGCCGCCGCGCAGCGTGATGTGCAGGTCCTGGACGCCGGTCGGCGGCGTGGGCAGGGCGGCGCGGACCGTGGTGTAGGCGTAGCGGCCGCCGGTGGGCGGGACGGCGGCGGTGGCAAGGGTGGTGCCGTCGGCGAGGTGCGCCTCGACCGTCGCGTCATCCCCCGCCCCGGCCGCGGCCGCGTCGCGCGCCGCCTCGATGGTCAGCGACGTGGCGCCCGTGCCGAAGTCGCAGGCGCGGAAGAGCAGTCGGCCGACCGCGTCATCACGGCAGGCCACCGCGTCCCCGCGGACCTTGGTGCGGTCCACCAGCACGATCCCGTCCGCCGCGTCGTAGTCCGCGGCCTCCAGACCGCGCCGCAGCACCGGGCGCGGCGCGGGCGGCGGCCCCTCGACCGTGACGGTGGCGGTGGCACGGAGATCCGCGCTGGACGCGCCCGCGTGGATCTCGTACGTACCCGGGTCGACGGTCCAGCGGCCGTGCGCCACATCCCAGAAGCCCAGCGCGTCCTCGACCGGCACGGTGAAGAACAGTCGCACCCTCTCGCCCCGGCGCAGCCGCACCCGGCGGTGGGCGATCAGCCGGCGGTGCGGCAGCGGGACCCGCGACCCCGGCGCGCTCGCGTAGATCTGCACGACCTCGTCGCCGTCGTACGGACCGGAGTTGGCGATCTCGCACTCCACGGTGAGCCCCGCCTCCCGCCGCACCGACAGCTCGCCGTAGCTGAAGTCGGTGTACGACAGGCCGTGTCCGAAGGGGAAGAGCGGGGTGCCGTCGAAGTACAGATAGGTGGCGCGCGAGGCGATGATGTCGTAGTCGAGCAGGTCCGGCAGATCGTCGTGGGAGGCGTACCAGCTCTGCGGCAGCCGCCCCGCCGGTGAGACGTCCCCGAACAGCACCCGGGCCAGCGCCGTGCCCGCCGCCTGGCCGCCGTGCGCCGTCCACAGCAGCGCGGGCAGTGCGTCGGCCGCCTCCCCGACCGCGTAGGGATAGCTGGACGTCAGCACCAGCGCGGTCCGCGGATTGGCGGCGTGGGCCGCGCGCCACAGCCGCTCCTGCTGGGCGGGCAGGGCGAGGGTGGTGCGGTCCTCGGTCTCCCGGCCGCCGATATGCGGATCGTTGCCCGCCACGACCACCACGGCGTCCGCCCGCGCGGCGGCGCGGGCCACCGCGTCCTCGCCGCGCTCGACGACCTCCAGCCCGAAGACCGTCCCCTCCGCGCCGCTGTCACGCTCGGCAACCTTCAGCGCGCCCGCGGCGACACAGACGTAGCCGCCCGTCCCCATGTGCCGGAGGAGGTGTCCGTCGCGGTGTGCTTCGAGCGTGAACGTCTCCTGGACCACCCAGCCCCCGGGCCGCTCGGCCGCCGCGCGCACGAAGCCGTCGTCGGCCACGGTCAGATAGCGGCCGGAGGGCGCGCGCAGGGTGAGCACACCGCCGCCCCAGTCGGCCAGGGACAGATCGGTGGGGGTGTCGCCGACGGTCAGCGTGGGCAGATCGGTACGGCCCGCTGCATGGGCAGGGTTGAGCGAGCCTTCGTCTGCCGGTCCCTCGCCCGTGGGCCCTTCGTCCGTGGGCCCTTCGTCCGTGGGCCGCTCGTCCGTCGGCCCCTCGTCCGCCAGCCCCTCCTCCGCCGGACCCTCGCCCTCCGCCGCCGCGTCCGGCACCCGCACCCAACCGGCCGCGGTGCGCAGCCGTACGGTGTCCAGGCCCTCCGCGAATACCACCCGGTCCGCGCCGAGCCGCTCGGCCAGCGCCTCGCGTGGCGAACTGCGCCGGATCAGGCTGCCGCTGTACCAGTCCAGCTTGCACTCGTCCGCGAGCGGACCGACGACCGCGAGGGTGCGGACGCCGCTGTCGGAGAGCGGCAGCAGACCGTCGTTGGCGAGCAGGACGACGGCCTGTTCGGCGGCCTCCAGGGCGAGCGCGCGATGGGCGGGGGTGTCGAAGGCGCCGTCGGTTCCGTCTGCCGACCCGCCAGGTTGGTCGGGCTCCTCGGGCTCCTCGGGCTCGTCGCACTCGTCGAACTCGCCCAGCGCACACCGCATCGTCAGCAGCCGCCGCACCGCCGTGTCCACCGTGGACGCGTCGATCAGCCCGCGCTCCAGGGCGCCCCGCACCCGCGCGATCGTCTTCGACGCGTCCTGGTCGTGGTCGGTGAAGCTGTCCACCCCCGCCAGCAGAGCGGCGGCGATGGCCTCCTCATGGGTGTCGAAGTAGTGCTCGGAGTCGACCAGATTGGACGGCGCGCCCGCGTCGGAGCAGACCACCAGCTCCTGGTCGGTCCAGGTGCGCAACTGCTCGCGCAGATAGGGGGAGACGTGGTTGGGCCGCCCGTTGACCAGGTTGTACGCGGGCATCACCCCGGCCACCGCGCCCGACCGCACCGCCCCGCGGAAGGCGGCCAGATCGTATTCGTGCAGCACCCGCGGCCGTACCGAGGAGGAGGTGGTGTCCCGGTCGGTCTCGTTGTTGTGCGCCAGCCAGTGCTTGAGGACGGGGGCGGTGCGCCAGCGCTCCGGGTGGTCGCCGCGCAGCCCGCGGGCGTAGGCCGTGGCCAGGGCCGAGGTGAGACACGGATCCTCGGCGTACCCCTCCTCGTTGCGGCCCCAGCGCGGATCGCGCAGCAGATTCACCGTCGGCGACCACACATTGAGGCCCACCCGCGGATCGCGTGCGCGCATGGCCCGTGCCTCGCGGCCGACCGCCTCGCCGACGCGCCGCACCAGCTCCGGGTTCCAGGTCGCGCCGAGCCCGACGGCCTGGGGAAAGACGGTCGCCGGACCCATCCAGGCGACACCGTGCAGCGCCTCCTGCCCGGTACGGAATGGCGCGAGGCCGAGCCGCTCCACTCCGGGCGCGAACTGGTGCAGCATCGCGATCCGTTCATCGAGCGTGAGCCGGGCCAGCAGATCCGCCACGCGCGTACGCACCGGCAGCCGCGTATCGCGAAACGGCGGACGCGTGATCAGACCACCGTCATCACTCATCACGGATACCGATCCCCTTACCCAGAGTTCGTCGGAGACGTGCCGCACGACGTGATGCATCATCAATTCGAAGCGCTTCGATGCTGGAGGCGCCACACCGACCCTGTCAAGGCTCAACGGGTCAACGGGTCAATGGCCCGCAAGCGCCACCACGGTTGCCCAGATCCTCGATCGCCAGACACCCAACGGCACATTTCGACACCGCTCTTGCGCGACCTCACCCCCCGACTTAACCTCAGCGCAATATCGAAGCGCTTCGACCATCGGTCGTACGGCGGGCACGCCACGAAGGGTTGACGCACATGTCGAACTCCCAGGCTTCGGCCTCCACTTCCGCTCCCAGCCGAAGAACCTTCCTGGCCTCCACGGCGGTTGCCGCGGCGTCCGTCGCGGGAGGGATACCGCTGCTGTCCGGGTGCTCCACCGAGGAGGGCTCCGGCAAGGGCGGCACCACCTCCGGCAAGGAGCTGAAGAACCTGCTGCCGACCTATGTGGCCTCGACGGTGGCGGACCCGGACATCCCCAGCGTCAACGGCTCCAGCCCCGGCTACACCAAGGCCCCGCCCGCCGCCGACCTGGTCGCCTCCGTGAAGGACAAGCCCGGCCACGGCGGCGGCTACACGATGTTCGAACCGCTGTGGGGCACGCCGCCGCCCAAGAACAACGCCTACTACAAGGCGGTCAACGACGCGCTCGGCGCCAAGATCAGCCTGCAGCCGCAGGACGGCAACACCTACGGCGAGAAGCTCGGCGCCGTCCTCGCCTCCGGCGATATCGCCGATATCGTGATGATCCCGCTATGGGAGATGGGCGGGCGGATCCATGGCGCGGTCAGCGCCAAATTCGCCGATCTGGGCCCGTATCTCTCCGGCGACAAGGTCAAGAAATATCCGAACCTCGCCGCCATTCCCACCGCCGCCTGGCAGATGTCCGTCTTCGGCGGCAAGCTCCGTGGGCTGCCGATGCCCTCCCGCCCGCTCACCGGCGTCATTCCGTACTACCGCGAGGATATTTTCGCCAAGGAGGGCTACCAGGTCCCGAAGAGCCCGGCGGAATTCCTCGCTCTGGCCAAGGAGATCACCCGGCCCAAGAGCAAGGTATGGGCCTGCGACGACATGTGGTGGTCGGCGCAGCGGTTCTTCGGCTGCCCGGGGGAGAAGCCGTACTACTGGGTCGAGAAGGACGGCAAGCTGGTCCACAAGGTCGAGACGGAGAACTATCTCGAGGCCCTGGAATGGTGCCGCAAGCTCTTCGCCAAGGGCTATGTGCACCCCGACGCGGTCGCGGGCAAGGGCAATGACGCGCTGACCCGCTTCACCTCCGGCCAGACGCTCCTCTACAACGACGGCGACGCCAAGTGGTACGGCGCCACCTTCGAACAGGCCGGGCCGAACCCCGAATTCAAGATCCAGGGAATGGACTGGTTCGGTCCCGACGGCGGCGACCCGGTCCTCTATCTCGACCCGCCCGCCCAGATCTGGTCCTTCCTCAACAAGAACCTCTCCAAGGACGAGATCGAGGAAATCCTCGCCCTCGCGAACTTCATCGCCGCGCCCTTCGGCACCAAGGAACAGCGCCTCATCGACTACGGCGTCGAAGGCGTGCACCACGACATGAAGAAGGGGGTGCCGGTCAAGAACGCCACGGGCGTCCGGGACGTCCAGGATACCTACCGCTTCATCGCCTCCCCGCAGGCGAGCGTCGCCTATCCGGACTTTCCGCAGATGGTCGAGGACTACTGCGGCTGGATGCAGCGGATGGGCAAGTTCGCCAGGAAGCCGCTCTTCTACGGGATGCAGATCCAGGAGCCCAACCGCTACGCCTCGCTCTACACGCCCTTCGAGGACCTCGCCAAGGACGTCACCCGCGGCCGTAAGTCCATCAAGGACGCCCAGCAGGCCATCGGCGACTGGCGCGGCGGTGGCGGTGACCGGCTCCGCGACTGGTACGCGAAGCTTCTCGACAAGAACGGCAGCGGCGCCTGATGACGCTGGACATCCGCGGCCGGGCCACGAGCCGCCGGAACAGAGGCGGCCCGACCAAGGGCCCCGGCCGCGCGAAGGCCCGTGGCGCTTCGCCGGGTCGCGGGGTCCCGACGGGCCGCGGCGGATGGTGGCACCGGCTGCGCCGGGACCGCGCCCTGCTGCTGATGACCGCGCCCGCCGTCGGTCTGCTGCTGTTCACCTACGTCCCGCTGATCTGGACCACCGTCGCCTTCAAGGATTACGACCCGTTCACCCAGGGGCTGTGGACCAGCCCCTGGGTGGGCTTCGACAACTTCACCCTCCTCTTCGAGGACAGCCGCTTCTGGGACGCCTTCGCCAACACCCTCTCCATCACCTTCATCCAGCTGGTGCTGTTCTTCCCGGTGCCCATCGCGCTGGCGCTGCTGCTCAACAGCGTGCTCAGCGACAGGGTCCGCGGCCTGGTGCAGTCGATCCTGTACCTGCCGCACTTCTTCTCCTGGGTGCTGGTCGTCACGATCTTCCAGCAGATGCTCGGCGGCGCCGGGCTGCTCGCCCAGCAGTTGCGCGCCCATGGGCATGAGGGCTTCGACCTGATGACCGACCCGGCGGTGTTCAAGTTCCTGATCACCGCCCAGCTGGTGTGGAAGGACGCGGGCTGGGGCGTGATCGTCTTCCTGGCCGCCCTCTCCGCCGTCAACCAGGACCTCTACGAGGCCGCGGCGGTGGACGGCGCGAACCGCTGGCGCCGGATGTGGCACGTCACCCTGCCCGCGCTGCGCCCCGTGGTCGCCCTGCTGCTGGTGCTGCGCGTCGGCGACTCGCTGACCGTCGGCTTCGAGCAGATCCTGCTCCAGCGCGACGCGGTGGGGCCCGGCGCCTCGGAGGTCTTCGACACCTATGTGTGGTGGGTCGGCATCGCCAACACCGACTACGGGATCGCCGCCGCCGGCGGGCTGATCAAGGGCCTCTTCAGCCTGGTGCTGGTGCTGATCGCCAACAAAGTCGCCCATATGCTCGGCGAGCAGGGGGTTTACCGGAAATGACCGTGACCGAGCGGACCCCGGCCCCGCCCACCCCCACCGCCCCGCCGCCGCGGCGGCGCGGCAGCGAGAGGCGCCCGGTGTGGGAGGAGGAGCCCGGCAAGGTCGGCCAGGGGCTGAAGGGGGTCACCCTGACCGGGGTGTGTCTGGTGATCCTCGGCCCGCTGTGGGTGGTGATCGTCACCAGCCTCTCCGACCAGAGGACCATCACCGACGCCGGGGGACTGGTGATCGTCCCCAAGGCGATCACCTTCCGGGCCTACACCGAGCTGCTGAGCGGTGGCACGGTGACCCGCGCGACGCTCGTCAGCCTCGCGCTCACCGCCGTGGGCACCGTGATCAGCACCGTGGTCTCGGTCCTGTGCGCCTACGGACTGTCCCGCTCGGGGTCCTTCCTGCACCGGCCGATCCTGATGGTGCTGCTGATCACCATGTTCTTCAACGCCGGTCTCATCCCCACGTATCTGCTGGTCACCGGCGTCGGCCTGGAGGGCAGCTACTGGTCGATGATCCTGCCCGGGGCCGTCTCGGTCTTCAATGTCCTGGTGCTGCGGGCGTTCTTCCAGAACATCGCGCCGGAGCTGATCGACAGTGCCCGGATCGACGGCGCGGGGGAGTGGCGGATCCTGCTGCGCATCGTGCTGCCGCTGTCGAAGGCCGTGATCGCGGTGGTCTCGCTGTTCTACGCGGTGGGCTACTGGAGCCAGTGGTTCAACGCCATGCTCTACCTCAACGACCAGGACAAATGGCCGCTGCAGATGATCCTGCGCCAGTTGGTGATCAAGCAGCAGGCGCCGCAGGGCATGTCCCAGATGATCTCCACCCAGCAGATCCCCGGCCTGGCCGTGCAGATGGCCGTCATGGTGCTCGCGCTGATCCCCGTCGCGGTGCTCTACCCCTTCGTCCAGAAGCACTTCACCAAGGGCATGCTCACCGGCGCCGTCAAGGGCTGACGCCGGTTGCCCCCGTTCCCAGCCGACCCGAGACGGGAGCCGGTATGCCCGACCTGAACGACGCCACCCGCGGCCGCATCCTCTACGGCGGCGACTACAACCCCGAACAGTGGCCCGAGAGCGTCTGGCACGACGACATCCGGCTGATGCGCCGGGCGGGCGTCACCACCGTCACCCTCGGCGTCTTCTCCTGGGCCCGGCTCGAACCCCGCCCCGGCGCACGGGACTTCGGCTGGCTGGACCGCGTCATGGACCTGCTCCACGACGGCGGGATCGAGGTGTGCCTGGCCACCCCGACCGCCTCCCCGCCGCCCTGGATGGGCTCCCGCCACCCCGAGACCCTGCCGCGCGACGAGACCGGCTCGGTCGTCTGGTACGGCTCACGGAACCAGTTCTGCGCCTCGTCCCCCGTCTACCGCGACTACGCGCTGCGCATCACCGAGGATCTGGCCGACCGCTATGGCGGACATCCGGCCCTGCGGATGTGGCATGTCGGCAACGAGTACGGCACCCACTGCTGGTGCGATGAGACCGCCCGGCACTTCCGCCGCTGGCTGCGCGCGCGGTACGGCGGCCTGGACGCCCTCAACGAGGCGTGGGGGACGGCCTTCTGGAGCCAGCGCTATGACTCCTGGGAGGAGATCATCCCGCCGCGCCGCGCCCAGTACATGATCAACCCCGGTCAGGGGCTGGACTTCCGCCGCTTCACCAGCGACGCCCTGCTGGAGTGCTTCACCGCCGAACGCGACGCGCTGGCCGCACGCACCCCGCGCATCCCCGTGACCACCAACTTCATGCCGCTGTTCATCGGCCAGGACGGCTGGGCCTGGGCGGCGGAGGAGGACGTGGTCTCCGTCGACCTCTACCCCGACCCCAAGGACCCGCACGCGGCGGCGTACGGGGCGATGGTCCAGGATCTGACCCGTTCCCAGGCGGGCGGCCCCTGGGTCCTCATGGAGCAGGCCGCGGGCCCGGTCAACTGGCGCGGCGTCAACCACCCCAAGCCGGACGGGCTGATGCGGCTGTGGTCCCTGCAGGCCGTCGCGCGCGGCGCCGACGGGATCTGCTTCTTCCAGTGGCGGCAGTCCCGGCAGGGCAGCGAGAAGTTCCACTCCGGGATGGTCCCGCACGCCGGTGAGCACAGCCGCACCTTCGCGCGGGTGCGTGACCTCGGCGCCGAGCTGCGCGAACTGGCCCCGGTCACCGGCTCGGACGTCCCCGCGCGGGCCGCGATCCTGCACGACTGGCACTCTTGGTGGGCCACCGTCCAGGACGGCCGACCCTCCTCCCAGGTCCCCTACGAAGGGCTGCTGCGCGCCTGGCACCGGGCCCTGTGGGAGCGGAACCTCACCACCGACTTCGCCCATCCGCACGCCGACCTCACCGACTATGCCCTCGTCGCCGTCCCCCAGCTGTATCTGCTGAGCGACGAGGCGCTGGACAACCTCGCGGCGTATGTGCGCGGCGGCGGCACCCTCGTCTGCGGCTTCTTCACGGGCGTCGCCGACGAGGACGACCGGGTGCGCCCCGGCGGCGTGGACCGGCGGCTCCGTGAGCTTCTCGGCATCCGTACGGTCCACGAGTGGTGGCCGCTGGACGAGGGCGAGACGCTCGACGCCGAAGGCGCCTGGCTCGGCCCGTTCCACGGCACCGGCTGGTCCGAGGACCTGGAGCCGTCCACCGCCGAACCGGTCGCCCGGGTCAAGGGCGGTGAGCTCGACGGCCGCCCCGCCGTGACCCGTCACGCCTACGGCGCCGGGACCGCCTGGTACGTCTCCACCCTCCCCGAACCCGCAGCCCTGCGCGCGCTGCTCGCCCGTGCCGCCGAGGAGGCGGGGCTGGCACCGGCGCTGCCCGGTCTCCCCGAGGGCGTCGAGGCGGTGGAGCGCGGCCCGTATCTCTTCCTCCTCAACCACGGCCGCACCCCGGCGGCCGTCCCCCTGCCGTCCCCGCGGACGGATCTGCTCACCGGACGTGCGCACCACACCGGCGTCCGGCTCGACCGCTTCGCGGTCATGGTCCTGGCTCCGCCCGAATCCCGCCGTCCGGCCCTCCACCCGAAGGGACAAGTCCCGTGCGACGAACCGCCCGAACGCTCTTCCTGACCCCGCTGATCGCGTTACTCGCGCTGATCGGCTTCGCCGCCGCCCCCGCCCAGGCCGCCACCTGGTCCTCCTCGGACCAGTGGGGCACCTGGTCCAACGGCGGCTACACCCTCTACAACAACATCTGGGGCTCCGGCGCCGGAGCCCAGAGCATCTGGGCCAACTCCTTCAGCGACTGGGGAGTGTGGGCCAACCACCCGAACACCGGCGGCATCAAGTCCTACCCCAACGCCAAGAAGGTCGTCGGCAAGAAGATCAGCGCCATCTCCACCCTCACCAGCACCTACAACGTCACCGTGCCGTCCTCGGGCGCGTACAACACCTCGTACGACATCTGGGACACCAACTACGACTACGAGATCATGCTCTGGGTCAACAAGACCGGCCCGGTGGGCCCGCTCGGCACCGCCCAGGGCAATGTCTCCCTCGGCGGCCACACCTGGAGCGTCTACAAGGGCAGCAACGGGGCCAACGAAGTCTTCTCGTTCATCCGCACCTCGAACTCCACCTCCGGCTCCGTGGACATCAAGCCCATCGTGAACTGGATCAAGAACACCAAGGGCTGGTTCGGCGATGTGACCATCGGCGACGTCCAGTTCGGGTACGAGATCACCTCCTCGGCCGGCGGTCTGGACTTCCGGACCAACAGCTTCGGAGTGAGCGCGAGCTGATGCCCCCGTACCGCCGCCGCCCTCCCGCGCGGCGGCGGTACGCCACCGGGCCCGCGGGGGTAAGGAGGCGCCGGGTTCCGGGCCCGCGGGGTCAGGAGGTGCCGGGTGCCGGGCCCGAGCTGGCCCGTACGGTCAGCTCCGGGGCCAGCAGGGTCACCTGCTCCTCAAGGGGCTGCCCCTCCAGCTTCGCCACCGCCAGCTCCACCGCGCGCCGCCCCATCTCCTGCGCCGGGATGGCCACCGAGGTGAGCCGTACCGACGCCTGGGTGGCCACCTGCTCGGGGCAGACGGCGACCACCGAGACGTCCTCGGGCACCGCGCGCCCCTGCCGCCGCAACAGGCTGAGCAGCGGATCGATGGCCGCCTCGTTCTGCACCACGAAGCCGGTGGTGCCGGGCCGCTCGTCGAAGATCCGGGACAGGGTGCCGTCCATGGACTCGTAGCTGCCCTCGCACGGGCGGTGCAGCAGCCGCAACCCCAGCTCACCGGCGCGGCGCCGCAGCCCCTCCAGGGTCCGCTCGGCGAAGCCGGTGTGGCGCTCATAGACGGCCGCGGCCTCGCCCACGACGGCGATCTCCCGGTGGCCGAGCTCCGCCAGATGCTCGGCGCACAGTGCGCCGGTGGCGGTGAAGTCCAGATCGACGCAGGTCAGGCCGACGGTGTCGGCGGGCAGCCCGATCAGTACGGTGGGCTGGCGGGCCGCGTGCAGCAGCGGCAGCCGCTCGTCCTCCAGCTCCACATCCATCACGATCATGGCGTCGGCGAGCCCGCTGCCGGTCACCCGGCGAACCGCCGCCGGGCCCTCCTCGCCGGTGAGCAGCAGCACGTCATAGCCGTGGGAGCGGGCGGTGGTGGCGACCGCGATGGCGATCTCCATCATGACCGGCACATACATGTCCGTCCGCAGTGGCACCATGAGCGCGAGGATGTTGGAGCGGCTGCTGGCCAGGGCGCGGGCTCCGGCGTTCGGGTGGTAGCCCAGCTCCTTGATGCTGTGCTCGACGCGCTCGCGCGTGGGGGCGGAGATCGACCGCTTGCCGCTGAGGACATAGCTCACCGTGCTGGCGGAGACTCCGGCGTGGCGGGCGACCTCGGCGAGGGTGACCATGCGGGGCGACTCCATCCGATGGGATTGCGAGGAGAAGAGAAGAAGGCGAGACGAATCAGTGAAGCGCTTCGACGCATGGTCGAGCCTCTTCCCGCTGGCCATGCGGATTGACAGTAGACCTGTAGTGCAGAGCTGTCCAGAGTTATCGAAGCGCTTCGACTGGGCTTCGACGCCACTTAGGCACCCCTCGTGCGCCCCCTGAGTCCCACGGCTGTGGCAATCCCGTTCCATCCTCCCGATTGCGGCGTCCTCCCGCTTTGCCGACCGGTCGGACCGGAGGCACACTGGCAGCGGTACGTGCCGGTAATGTCACGAGATCGTCATTCGCGGCAAGGGAGCACCGATGACCGCATCCTCCGTCAGGCCGGTGTCCGAGCGTGAAGCGCGCCAGGTCGCCGAGGCCGCACGCGAACAGGTATGGCACAAGCCCAGCTTCGCCAAGGAGCTCTTCCTCGGCCGCTTCCGACTCGACCTGATCCATCCGCACCCCGCCCCCGCCCCGGATGATGTGCGCCGTGGCGAGACCTTCCTCGCCAAGCTCGGCGAGTTCTGCGAGACGCAGGTGGACGCCGCCCGCATCGAGCGCGAGGCCCAGATCCCCGACGAGACCATCCAGGGGCTCAAGGAACTCGGCGCGCTCGGCATGAAGATCGACACCAAGTACGGCGGCCTCGGTCTCACGCAGGTCTACTACAACAAGGCCCTCGCCCTGGCCGGCTCCGCCAGCCCGGCGATCGGCGCCCTGCTCTCCGCCCACCAGTCCATCGGCGTACCGCAGCCGCTGAAGCTCTTCGGCACCCAGGAGCAGAAGGGCCGCTTCCTGCCGCGCTGCGCCCGCACCGACATCTCGGCCTTCCTGCTCACCGAGCCGGACGTGGGCTCCGACCCGGCCCGCCTCGCCACCACCGCCGTGCCCGACGGCGACGACTACCTCCTCGACGGCGTCAAGCTGTGGACCACCAACGGCGTGGTCGCCGACCTCCTGGTGGTGATGGCCCGGGTGCCGCGCTCCGAGGGCCGTAAGGGCGGCATCACCGCGTTCGTAGTCGAGACCGCCTCCGAGGGCGTCACCGTCGAGAAGCGCAACGCCTTCATGGGGCTGCGCGGCCTGGAGAACGGTGTCACCCGCCTCCACCAGGTCCGCGTCCCGGCCGCCAACCGGATCGGCCCCGAGGGCGCCGGCCTCAAGATCGCGCTGACCACGCTCAACACCGGACGGCTGTCGCTGCCCGCGATGTGCGCGGGCGCCGGCAAGTGGTGCCTGAAGATCGCCCGCGAATGGTCCGCCGCCCGTGAGCAGTGGGGCAAGCCCATCGCCGAGCACGAGGCCGTCGGCGCCAAGATCTCCTTCATCGCGGCGACCACCTTCGCCCTGGAGGCCGTCATCGACCTCGCCTCCCAGATGGCCGACGAGGACCGCAACGACATCCGCATCGAGGCGGCACTCGCCAAGCTCTACGGCAGCGAGATGGCCTGGCTGATGGCCGACGAACTGGTCCAGATCCGCGGCGGCCGGGGCTATGAGACCGCGGCCTCGCTGGCCGCCCGCGGGGAGCGGGCCGTCCCCGCCGAGCAGATGCTCCGCGATCTGCGCATCAACCGGATCTTCGAGGGCTCGACCGAGATCATGCATCTCCTCATCGCCCGCGAGGCCGTGGACGCCCATCTGTCGGTGGCGGGCGATCTCATCGACCCCGACAAGTCCCTGCAGGACAAGGGCAAGGCGGCCGCCAAGGCCGGCGGCTTCTACGCCCGCTGGCTGCCAGGACTGCTCGCCGGGCCCGGCCAACTGCCCCGCGCCTACCCGGAGTTCCACCCGGCCAACCATCGGGACCTCTCACCGCATCTGCGCTATGTGGAGCGCTCGGCGCGCAAGCTGGCCCGCTCGACGTTCTACGCCATGTCCCGCTGGCAGGGCCGGATGGAGACCAAACAGGGCTTCCTCGCCCGGATCGTGGACATCGGCGCGGAGCTGTTCGCGATGAGCGCGGCCTGCGTACGGGCCGAGATGCTGCGCTCGCGCGGTGACCACGGCGTCGCGGCCTACCAGCTGGCCGACGCGTTCTGCGGGCAGGCCAGGATCCGCGCCGACGAGCTCTTCGGGCGGCTGTGGACCAACACCGACGACCTCGACCGCAAGGTGGTCTCCGGGGTGCTCTCCGGGGCGTACGAGTGGCTCGAGCAGGGCGTTCTCGACCCCAGCGGCGACGGCCCCTGGATCGCCGACGCCACCCCCGGCCCGACCGCCGCACAGAACGTCCACCGCCCCATCCACTGAGGAGCGGCCGAGGAGTCACCGAGGAATCAGTGAAGAGGACCGAGGAGTCACTGAAGAGGACCGAGGAGTCACTTCGGAGGCCGCTGGAGCCCGTGATCGCCGTAACCCGGGGCATGTCCCCGAGCCGTCATCCCTTGCCGCCACAATGGGGGGATGACGGAATCCCTGGCTGACCCGCATCTGCGCTTTCCAGCGGCCACCGCCGCGGAGAGCGTGCGCGACATCGTGATCCTGGGCTCCACCGGTTCGATCGGCACCCAGGCCATCGACGTGGTGGTGCGCAACCCCGACCGCTTCCGCGTGACCGGCCTGTCCGCCGCCGGGGGACGGGCCGGGCTCCTCGCCGAGCAGGCCCACCTGCTGCGGGTGGACAGGGTGGCGGTTGCCCGTCCGGAGGCGGTGCCCGAGGTGCGCGAGGCGCTGAGCGCGCTCTACGGAGCCGGTGAGCCGCTCCCCGAGATCCTGGCGGGGCCCGACGCGGCCACCGAGCTCGCCCGCTCCCAGTGCCACACCGTGCTCAACGGCATCACCGGCTCCATCGGCCTGGCGCCGACCCTGGCCGCCCTGGAGGCGGGCCGGGTGCTGGCGCTGGCCAACAAGGAGTCGCTCATCGTCGGCGGCCCCCTGGTCAAGGCCGTCGCCAAGCCCGGCCAGATCGTCCCCGTCGACTCCGAGCACTCCGCGCTCTTCCAGGCGCTGCTCGGCGGCGCCCGCGAGGAGGTCCGCAAGCTGGTCGTCACCGCCTCCGGCGGCCCGTTCCGCGGCCGGACGAAGCGGGAGCTGGCCTCGGTCACCCCGGAGCAGGCGCTGGCCCACCCCACCTGGGACATGGGCCCGGTGGTCACGATCAACTCCGCGACCCTCGTCAACAAGGGCCTCGAGGTCATCGAGGCCCATCTGCTGTACGACATTCCCTTCGAGCGGATTGAGGTGGTGGTCCACCCTCAGTCGTATATCCACTCGATGGTTGAATTCACCGATGGCTCGACGCTCGCCCAGGCGAGCCCGCCGGATATGCGGATGCCCATCGCGCTCGGCCTCGGCTGGCCCGAGCGGGTGCCGGACGCCGCGCCCGGCTGTGACTGGACCAAGGCCCACACCTGGGAGTTCTTTCCGCTCGACACCGAAGCGTTCCCCTCGGTCGGCCTCGCCCGCCATGTCGGCGACCTCGGCGGCACCGCCCCGGCCGTCTTCAACGCGGCGAACGAGGAGTGCGTGGACGCGTTCCTTGACGGAAAGCTGCCTTTCAACGGAATCGTCGATACGGTCGCCGAGGTGGTGGCCGAGCACGGCACCCCCGCCGTGGGAACCCGGCTCACCGTCGCGGACGTCCTCGAGGCTGAGACATGGGCCCGCGCCCGCGCAACGGAACTGGCCGCCAGAGCGGCGAAGGCGACCCCGGAGGCTCGCGCATGACGACACTGATGACGGTCCTCGGCATAGTGGTGTTCGCCGTCGGCCTGCTGATCTCGATCGCCTGGCATGAGCTCGGTCATCTCTCCACGGCCAAGCTCTTCGGCATCCGGGTCCCGCAGTACATGGTCGGCTTCGGGCCGACGATCTTCTCCCGCAAGAAGGGAGACACCGAGTACGGCATCAAGGCGGTCCCGTTCGGCGGCTATATCCGCATGATCGGGATGTTCCCGCCGGGCGACGACGGCAAGCTCACCGCCCGCTCCACCTCCCCCTGGCGCGGCATGATCGAGGACGCCCGGTCGGCCGCCTTCGAGGAGCTGCAGCCCGGCGACGAGAACCGCCTCTTCTACACGCGCAAGCCGTGGAAGCGCGTGATCGTCATGTTCGCCGGGCCCTTTATGAACCTGGTCCTCGCGGTGGTGATCTTCCTCGGCGTGATGATGAGCTTCGGCGTCAACACCCAGACCACCAGCGTGGGCACGGTCTCCCAGTGCGTGGTCGCGGCCTCGTCCGCCACCGACAAGTGCCCCAAGACCGCCAAGGACTCCCCGGCCAAGGCCGCCGGTCTGCAGCCGCGGGACAAGATCATCGCCTTCAACGGGCACCGCACCCCGGACTGGGGCGCGCTCCAGAAGGACATCCGCGAGACCACCGGCCCCGCCACGATCACCATCGAGCGGGACGGCGTCCGCAAGACCCTGCACGCCAACCTCATAGAGAACCAGGTCGCCAAGTCCGACGGGAACGGCGGCTATGTCGAGGGGGAGTACGTCACCGCCGGCTTCCTCGGCTTCACCCCGGCCAACGGCGTGGTCCAGCAGTCCTTCGGGCAGTCCGTGGACCGCATGGGCGACATGGTCCACGACGGCATCGACTCCATGATCGCGCTGCCCTCGAAGGTCCCGGACCTGTGGAACGCGGCCTTCGGGGACGGCGAGCGCAAGGCCGACTCCCCGATGGGCGTCGTGGGCGCGGCCCGGGTCGGCGGCGAGGTCGCCAGCCTCGACATCCCGCCCTCCCAGCGGATCGCGACCATGCTCTTCCTGGTGGCCGGATTCAACCTCTCGCTGTTCCTGTTCAACATGCTCCCGCTGCTGCCGCTGGACGGCGGCCATATCGCGGGCGCGCTGTGGGAGGCCATCCGGCGCCACACCGCCCGGCTGGTCCGGCGGCCCGACCCCGGGCCGTTCGATGTGGCGAAGATGATGCCGGTCGCCTATGTGATCGCCGGAGTCTTCATCTGCTTCACCCTCCTCGTCCTGGTGGCGGACGTCGTGAACCCCGTGAAAATCTCTTGATGACGCGAGATGTCCTGAAGTTCACCTTTAGGTGGACTTCAGGAGCGCGGTGTGCTGACGCCATCACCGTTGCCGTAATCTCGGAGATCGGAGTCCGCTGATCTCCGGCCACGCACACACCTTCTTGGGGTTACGAACCAGATGACTGCGATTTCGCTAGGAATGCCGTCCGTACCGGCCAAGCTCGCCGAGCGCAGGGTCAGCCGGAAGATCCAGGTCGGTCCGGTGGCCGTGGGTGGCGATGCTCCGGTCTCGGTTCAGTCGATGACGACGACGGTGACGGCGGATATCGGGGCGACGCTGCAGCAGATCGCGGAGCTGACGGCGTCGGGCTGTCA